>NZ_JAFREG010000005.1:0-161643 GCF_017377615.1 Faecalibacterium sp. Marseille-Q4896 | reverse complement strand
GCGCTCATGAAGGTAGCGGGCACAGCGGTGATCCAGTAGTTCTTCTTCTCCTTGAACAGGTACATGGATGCAGCCCACAGAACGATCATGGCCAGCGTCTGGTTGGTCCAGCTGAAGTAGCGCCAGATCACGGTGTAGTTGATGAAGCCCAGTGCGTTGCCGATGCCAAGGAAAGCGCCAACGCCCAGAACCGGAATGCAGAGCTTCAGGCGGTTTGCGTAGCTGTCCTGATCGATCTTGAGCCAGTCGGCCAGGGTCAGACGAGCGGAACGGAACGCGGTATCGCCGGAGGTGACGGGGCAGATGACAACGCCGATCATTGCCAGAGCAATGCCAACGCCGCCCATGGTCTTTGCACACACGTCGTAGATGGCAGCAGACTGACCAGCAGCCAGAGCCTCGGCCAGACCAGCCATCTTGCCGTCGGTGATGGTGTACAGTGCGCAGCCGGCAGCGGCCCAGATCAGAGCGATGACGCCCTCGCAGACCATTGCGCCGTAGAACACGAAGTGGCCCTGCTTCTCACTCTTCATGCAGCGAGCCATCAGAGGCGACTGGGTGGAGTGGAAGCCGGAGATAGCGCCGCAGGCAACGGTGATGAACATGAAGCTCCAAATGGGAGTGCCCGACGGATGCATGTTGCCGAAGTTTGCCCAGATCTCGGGGATGGTGTAGGCGGGGTTGGTAAAGATGCCGAAGATAACGCCCACAGCCATGATGATCAGGCAGATGCCGAACACGGGGTAGATCTTACCGATGATGGCATCAATGGAAATAAAGGTTGCGATGAAGTAGTACACCAGAATGATGATCAGCCAGAACAGGGTGGTGGTCAGCAGACCGGACATGCCGCTGTTCTTGCACAGGGTAACGATCAGGCCTGCGGGGCCCACTGCGAACACGGTACCAACCATGATCAGCAGCACAACAGAGAACACACGCATGATGTTCTGCATGACAGGTCCGAGGTATCTGCCGGTGACCTCAGCGATGGATGCGCCATCGTTGCGCTCACTCATCATACCGGAGAAGTAGTCATGCACACCACCTGCAAAGATGGTGCCGAAGGTGATCCACAGGAACACCACGGGACCCCACAGAGCACCCTGCAGTGCACCAAAGATGGGGCCCAGACCTGCAATGTTCAGCAGCTGGACGAGGAACAGCTTCCACTGGGGCATCACAACGTAGTCAACGCCGTCGTTGATGCGCACAGCAGGAGTTTCGCGGTCGTCCGGTCCGAACGTGTTGTCAACGATCTTGCCATAGACAAAGTAGCCGATGATCAAGAGCGCCAGACAGAGTAAGAAACTAATCATACCAGAAACCTCCTTTTTGATTCAAACCACAGCCAGCATTTTGCGTGCCCAGCTGCGGCTCTGACCAATCTCTGGCTTCATGTTAACACTTTTTTCATAAAGCAGTTAATATTTTTCTGGTATGGTTCCCATATCAAAAAGTATATGGCAAGATGCTTCCGCGGAATACCCGCAAAGAATTTTTATCGCGTTCACGACAAATTTTCTTAATTCCCCGGCAAAGACCTTTCCCGGAACCGGTCAAAGCCGCTGCTGCCAAACTTTCTGGCCTGCTTTTGTGCAAGTTGCTCAATCGTTTTCAATTTTCTCCGCAAATCGTGATTTCTTTGCCTGAAACGCCGCAAAATACAAGGCACCCTCCGCCGAGCCATTTCAGCGGAGGGTGCCTTATTCAGCAGATCATTTGTATATATCTTTGTATATATCGTGTCATGCCTTCTGGGCTGCCTTCTTCGTTGCGTGGAGGAAGACTGCCAGCATTGCAATGGCAAAGATGATGCCGATGGGGTATGCAACGGCGGTGTTGTAGATGGTTGCGCCTTCTGCGGTCTTGGCGTTCAGCAGGCCGCCCAGGCATTCGGGAGCCAGAATGAAGTAGGTGGAAGAGACCGCGCTCATGAAGGTAGCGGGCACAGCGGTGATCCAGTAGTTCTTCTTCTCCTTGAACAGGTACATGGATGCAGCCCACAGAACGATCATGGCCAGCGTCTGGTTGGTCCAGCTGAAGTAGCGCCAGATCACGGTGTAGTTGATGAAGCCCAGTGCGTTGCCGATGCCCAGGAAAGCACCAACGCCCAGCACAGGAACACAGAGCTTCAGGCGGTTTGCGTAGCTGTCCTGATCGATCTTGAACCAGTCGGCCAGAGTCAGACGAGCGGAACGGAACGCGGTATCGCCGGAGGTGATGGGGCAGATGACAACGCCGATCATTGCCAGAGCAATGCCAACGCCGCCCATGGTCTTGGAGCAGACATCATAAATAGCCTTGGACTGGCCCATGGCCAGTGCTTCGGCCAGACCGGTGTTCAGGCCGCCGGTCACCTCGTACAGGCTGCAGCCAGCAGCGGCCCAGATCAGAGCGATGACGCCCTCGCAGACCATTGCGCCGTAGAACACGAAGTGGCCCTGCTTTTCACTCTTCATGCAGCGAGCCATCAGGGGCGACTGGGTGGAGTGGAAGCCGGAGATTGCACCGCAGGCCACCGTGATGAACATGAAGCTCCAGATGGGAGTGCCCGACGGATGCATGCTGCCAAAGTGATCCCAGATCTCCGGGATGGTGTAGGCGGGATTGGTGAAGATGCCGAAGATGACACCGATGGCCATGATGATCAGGCAGATGCCAAAGATGGGGTAGATCTTGCCAATGACGGCATCAATGGAGATAAAGGTTGCAATAAAGTAGTACACCAGAATAATGATGAGCCAGAACAGCAGCGAGGTGAGCACGCCGGAAGCGCCGCTCTGACTGCACAGCTCCACGATCAGGCCTGCGGGACCCACCGCGAACACAGTACCCACCATGATGAGCAGCACCACCGAGAACACACGCATGACGTTCTGCATCACAGGGCCTAAGTACTTGCCGGTGATCTCGGCGATGGAAGCGCCGTCGTTGCGCTCGCTCATCATGCCGGAGAAGTAGTCGTGCACGCCGCCTGCAAAGATGGTGCCGAAGGTGATCCACAGGAACACCACAGGCCCCCACAATGCGCCCTGCATGGCACCAAAGATGGGGCCAAGGCCGGCGATGTTCAGCAGCTGAACGAGGAACAGCTTCCACTGGGGCATCACAACGTAGTCCACACCGTCATTGATGCGCACAGCAGGCGTTTCGCGGTCGTCCGGGCCGAAGGTGTTGTCCACAATCTTACCATAGACAAAGTAGCCCACGATCAGGATCGCCAGACAGAGTAAGAAACTGATCATACCAGAAACCTCCTTTTTCTTTGTGCCGGAATTATGGAAGCATTTTCCATATTTTCCATTCATCCCGGCCAGCTTTCTGGGTCTATGTTAACATATTTTTCATAAAAATGATAATATGCTTCTGGTATGGGGGCATATCAAAGACCATATAGCCGCAAAGTTTTTTAGCCGATGTTTCGTCTCTTTTTCGCTCGATTTATCAGCAAAAAGACAGCCGCAGCGCATAAAGCGCTGCGGCTGTCGGCCAAATTCCTTTGCTTTCCGGTTTTTCCGCATTCCGATGTTTTGCCAGTTCTTAACCGGTTTCGGCGGTCATTTCACGGTCAGCGCCGCCTGCTTGTGCAGCAGCTGCACAAAGGTCTGCTCTTCCGGGCGCAGGGTCCCCCTTTCCGGATAGACCAGAACATCCTTCATGCGCTGGCGCTGGGCCGGGCATTTCCTGAGCACCAGATGGTATTGTTCCAGCGCCCGCTTTGGCATGGGCGAAGCCCACATATAGGCATTGGGCAGGTTCTGTAGGATGGAAAACTGGCTGCACCGCTCATACACATGGATGCGGCGGTTGGGGTTCGTATGCCAGCGCAGGCCGCTGTCCTCACCGCCGGGCAGCTGGAAATCACCGTGCAGGACTTCCATATAGCTGTTCAGCTGGGTGATGTCGGTCACTTCGCACTTTGCCAGCGGGCCTTCGCGGTTGGTCAGCAGCCGGTATTCAAACTCCATCACCGGCTCCCGGTGCAGGCCGTGACGGTCGCAGTAGCGGTGGTAATAATCTTCATCCTCCTCCGCGTAGCGCAGCAGGGCCAGATGATAGCCCCGCCGCAGTACATGGTCCAGCGCTTCCATGGAGCCGGATTCCCGGATATGCACCCGCAGCTGCTGGCTGTCTGCCATCTGCTGCAAAAAATCCACCGTCGCGTAGGAAGCGTAGGTGGCGTGGGGCAGCACCACCCGCAGCTCCGCACAGCTGCTCTGCCGGCTGCGGGCATCCAGATCCAGCCGGTCCACCTCATCCAGCACCCGCTCTGCCTGCCGGATAAAATGCCGTCCCTGTTCGGTGGGGATCATGCCGGTGGACGAGCGCTCAAAGATGCGGATGCCATATTCCTCTTCCAGATTCTTGAGCGCCTTGCTCACATTGGGCTGGGCCGCATACAGCTGCTTTGCCGCCGCGCTCACCGAGCCCCACTTGCGGATGGCCACCAGATAACGCAGTTCCGTAATATTCATGTGACTGCCCCCTGTTCCAAAAATCATTCCTATTTTATCAAGCCGGGCGGCCGGCTGTCAAGCCAAATGCGGTTGACGCGCCCCTCGCAGAGCTTTATAATAAAAATGCTGTATTTACAAAAAGGAGTTTAGCTGCTATGGAGACTACCTACCGCGTTCTGCGCATTGAAGAGCAGATGTATGGCTGCGAGGAGCTGCCCGCCGGTCAGCCGGTGCTGTGCGATGTCACGCTGGCCGATCCCGCCGGGGAGCGGCGCACCCTGCCCTACCCGGACAAAGAGCTCACCCGCCTTGGCATCGACGAGGGCAGCATGGTCGTCCTGACCGCAGACGGAACGCTGAAAAAGGCATAAACACAGGAGGAACACATGAAAAAGATCAAAACCTCTGCCCTGATCGGTCTGGGCGCACTGGGCATCCTGTTCGGCCGCAAAATGCCCGGCGTGCAGGTCATTGCCGATGAGGACCGCATTGCCCGCTACTCTGCCGAACCGGTCGTCTGCAACGGCGAAGCGTGCAGCTTCCGTTACGTCACCCCTGCCGAGGGCAAACCGGTAGACCTGCTTCTGGTGGCCGTCAAGGCTACGGTGCTGGAACAGGCCATTCAGGACATTGCAAAGTTCATTGGCCCGGACACCGTGATCCTCAGCGTGCTGAACGGCATCACCAGCGAGGAGCACATTGATGCAGCCTATCCCGGCCACACCCTGTGGAGCGTTGCCATCGGCATGGATGCCACCCGCACCGGGCGCACGCTGGTGTTCAATCAGGCGGGCAAGATCCAGTTCGGTGAGCGCAGCGGCGAGATGACCGACCGTGTGCAGGCCGTGGCTGACTATCTGGACGAGTGCGGCATTGCCAACGAGCCCTGTGGGGATATCCTTTACAAGCAGTGGAACAAGCTGATGGTGAATGACGGCCTGAATCAGGCCGCAGCCGCCTTTGATCAGCCCTACGGCGGCCTGCGCCAGCCCGGCGAAGCACAGGACATGATGCGCGCGGCCATGCAGGAGGTCATCCGGCTGGCGAACCTTGAGGGCGTGCCCCTGCCGCCGGACAACGATGTGCAGTTCATCGATGCCATGATGCCCACCTTTAACCCCGAGGGCATGCCCAGCATGCGGCAGGATGTGCTGGCAAAGCGCCCCACCGAGGTGGAGGAGTTTGCCGGTGTGGTGCGCCAGCGGGCCAAGAAGTACGGGATGCCCACCCCTGCCAACGACTTTTTCTACACCCGCATCCGCGAGATCGAGGCGGGATACGACCAGTAAGGAGCTACCCATGCATACGCTTTATTTCACCCGCCACGGAGAGACCGTCTGGAACGTTGAAAACAAGATCTGCGGCATGACCGACAGCCCCCTCACCGAGCGGGGCCGCCAGCAGGCCCGGAAGCTGGGCGAAGCCGTCAAAGCCAGCGGGGTGCACATCGATGAGATCCTGTACTCTCCCCTGTCCCGCGCCGCCGACACCGCCATGGCCATTGCCAAGGCCACCGGCCTGCCCGCCCGGTGTGAGCCGCGCCTGCGGGAGCAGTGTTTTGGCAAATACGAGGGCACGCCCCGCAACGGCGGCGAGTTCCGCGTTTCCAAAACCCACTTCGCCGACCGCTACGACGGCGGCGAGAGCATGATGCAGCTGGCCCAGCGCATCTATAATCTGCTGGACGAGCTGAAGGCCGACACCGGCAAGACCTATCTGCTGGTAGCCCACAACGGCATCGCCCGGGTGGTGCAGTCCTATTTCTACGATATGACCAATGAGGAATACGCAGCTGCGGGCATCAAAAACTGCGAACTGGTGGAATATCATTTTGAGTGATATCAGCGGGAAGCAGACGATTTAAAATGCCCTCCGCTTCGCTCTGGGCATCTTTAGCGGAACGATTATTATAGAAAGAAAGCCGGAAAATCTGCGGATTTTCCGGCTTTCGCTTTTCACGGGAGAGGACTGGACGGCAAACGGCAGCGCGGGAGAAAGCAGGCTAGCCTTCTCCGTCAGTTCGTTACACTCACTGCCACCTCTCCCAAAGGGAGAGGCCTTGGCATAGCGGCAAAGTTACTGGCTCGAGTACAAAGCTTACGAGCGCGCCCGCTCCCCTGCGGGGAGCTGCCGCAGCAGCGGCTGAGGGGCCTTGAAATCGGCGTAACACAAAAAATCCTTTAGCGAAGCGACTTGGATTTTTGGTATGGAGCCCATCTTCTTTGGGGTTACTAGGGGCGTGTAGCCCCTAGTTCGTGCCTCCCGCGCCTCGAAAGTAGCGGGTGCTTTTCTGGTTCTCTTTTGGCACGCAAAAGAGAACATACCCGGCGGCGATGCATTTTGCAAAAGGCATCAAACTTTAAACACGCGACCACTCTCTGTGCGGGAAGCATTCCCCGTATCATAAAAATCAGCCTTTATACAGTCCAAACAGCTTGAGCAGCTTCTGCCAGAAGGTCAGGGTCACAGCCGCCGGTTCCGGCTGGGCAGCCGGGGCCGGAGCCGTGATGGCAGTGGTCTGCAGCGCAAACTGCACCGCGCCCACCTCGGTGTTCTCTGCCGAGGTGAAGCTCTGCACCTCCCCGCCGCCGGAAAGACTGTTCAGCAGGCTGTCCAGCTGGGCACCCATGTCGATGCCGGAAACGCTGCTGCGCAGCTCGCCGGTGCCGCCGGTCAGCTGCGATGCACCCTCCGCCAGCTGCGCAACGCCCGCCTTCAGCTGGGCTACACCGTCGGTGTAGGCGTTCAGGCCGTCGTCCAGTTGGACATACTGGGCGGCAAGCTGGTTCACACCGTCGGTGAGCACCGAGAGATTGCCCAGCATCCCAGTAAGCACACCGGCCAGCTGACGCACCCCGGCATCAAACTCGCCGTAGCTGCCGTTCAGGGTGCTGCTGCCCTCGTGCAGCTGGGCAATTCCGCCGTTCACGGTGTCGAGATAGGTCTGCATGGCATCGATGTTGGCCGTAGACCCCTGCAAAAGCAGGATCACATCCTTGAGCTGCGGCATCATCCATACCATGCCCTGCAGCTGCTGGATGGCCTTGGCATTGCCATCCTTTACCACGTCAAGGTCAAGGCCGTTCTCTTTCAGGATGGCCTTGTAGGCTTCAAAGCTCACCTGCTGTTCCAGCTGTGCCGCGCCCTCATCCAGCCGGGCAATGCCGTCCCGGATCTGGGTAGAGGCATCCAGCAGGGTGTTCAGCTCGTCGGTGGAGGCAGAGATGCCGTTCAGCGCGGTCTGCATCTGGGTGAGGGCGGCACGCACCCGGGCTGAGCCGCCGGTCAAGGCACCGGAATTGCCGTTCAGAGTGTCGATGCCCGCCTGCACCTGCGCAATGCCGTCTGCCAGCGCGTTGGCACCATCGTCCAGCTGAACAGAGCCGCTCTGCAGCTGTTCCAGCATCCCGGTCAGGTCCATATCCCCGAGGTCGAGGTTCAGGTTCAGCCGCACGCCGTTCAGGGATACGGCGTCCATGGCAAAGTCCGTCACATCGGCGGTGACGGTCACCTCGCTGTCCGCGCCCGGCAGCAGGATGTAGGAAAGCTGCTTTTTGCTGCCCACATTCGCCACCGTAGCGCCCGGCGCGCTGATGTTCCGGGCAAGGCCGGTGTCCAGACTCATGGTCACCTGCAGCGCGTAGTCGTCAAAAAAGCTGCCGGTGCAGTCCGGGTTGCGGCTCACCTGCAGCCGGATGGAAAGCGCACCGCTTTTGCCGCCCAGCTCGTCGGGGCTGATTTCTGCCCCGTCCAGCGTATAGGTCAGCTTTACCACCCATGGCAGGGCCGTGGCGGCGTCCATGGTGCCCTCATAATAGAGCTTGCCGTCCTCCGTCACATGCACTGTGACCGTATCGCCGCTCTGCTCCACGGCATCGCTCGTAGTCATGTTGCGCACGGCAGTGTAGCTGCCGTGGTCCGCAACGGTGTCCCCCGCCTGCACGGAAAAGCTGTTCACGGCGTACACGCCGGTCACAGCACCGGAGGCCGTAAGATTTGCATAAATGACCTCTTCCTTGGCAGCGGAGGCTGCTGCAAAGGCCGGCAGACTGCTGCCCGCCAGCAGGCAGCCTGCCAGCGCCAGCGCCGACACCCGGCGCACAAATCGATGTTTCATCTCGGTCAAGCCTCCTTCGGCTGTTTTTTCTTTTTTATAATGAGCGGGTCGGCCAGATACAAAAAGCCCGGCAGTGCCGAAAGCACGATGGCCAGTGACACCAGACTGCCCACGCCCAGAAAATTGCCCAGCTGGCCCAGCAGCTGGTTTGTGGAAATGGCTCCCATCAGGAAGCCCACCACCGCCATAGCGCTGCCAGTGGTGCTGACCGAGGTGGTCACAGCGGACACCGTGGCCGCAACGGCTTCTTTGCGGCCCAGCGTCTCGCGGAACTCCTGATAGCGGTCGGAGAAGAGGATGGCGTAATCCACCGTAGCGCCCAGCTGCACCGAGCTGATGATGAGATAGGCAATGTAGAACACGTACTGGCCCCGGAAGTACGGGATGGCCAGATTGATCCAGATGGCGGTCTCGATGCTGAGCACCAGAATGATGGGCAAAAGCAGCTGGCGCTTCATGAGGAGCAGGATCAGGAACACCGCGCCGATGGCCAGCAGGTTCACCTTGACCATGTCAGCCGTGATGGTGTCCATCAGGTCATAGGTGCTCACGCCCTGACCGGCCAGATAATAATTGTCCGGGTAATATTGCTGCACCGTGGCGCGCACCCGCTCCACCAGCGCAAAGGCCCCATCGCCCTCGGTGTCGGCATCCACCGTAAGCACCATGCGGGTGTAGCCGCCGGAGACCAACAGCCCCAGCGTATCCCCGGGCACGAACTCCGGCGGAATGGACGCGCCTGCGTTGTCCACATAGGAAAGGATGCCGGTCACCTCCGGGATGGCGTGCAATGCATCCGAAAGCTTTTGCTGCGTGGCGGTGTCGCCCTCCGGCACCAGTACAACGTAGGTGTCGCTGCGGCCAAAGGTCTCTTCAATGGCGGCGGTGTCCGCACCCAGACGGGTGTTCTCGCCAAACATGTGGGCGGCACCGTAGTAATACTGGTTCGAGTTGGAGGCCAGATAGCTGGGCACCATCAGAATGACCAGCACCAGCGCCATGGGCAGCATGATGCGGGCCACAAAGCGGCCAAACTTGTCAAAGCTGGGCAGCAGGGGCCTGTGGTGGGTCTTATCCATCCACTGATACGCTGCCAGCGTGAGCGCGGGCATAAAGGTGAACACGGTGACAAGGCTCAGCACCACGCCCTTTGCCAGCGCAAGGCCCAGATCCGGGCCGATCTGGAACTGCATGAGCACCAGTGCCAGAAAGCCGATGACGGTGGTCAGGCCGCTGGACAGGATGGAGCCGGTGGATCTGCACAGGGCATCCACCATGCACTCCTCCGGGCTGGCATCCGGGTTTTCAGCCCGGCACTCCGCAAAGCGGTGGATCAGGAACACCGAGTAGTCCAGCGACACCGCCAGCTGCAGGATGCTGCCCGCCGCATTCGTCACAAACGAGATGGTGCCGAAGATGAGGTTCGTGCCGTTGTTGAGCAGGATGGCCGCGCCAAGGCCCGTCAGCACCAGCAGCGGCTCCGCCCAGGAATCGGTGGTCAGGATCAGGATGAACAGCACATACACCACCGCGATGGCGGCGATCTTTGCCACCTCGGTCACGGTGGAGTTGGTGGCAACGGCAGTGGAGACCGCCGCGCCCTCCAGCGCGTTGCCCTCCCCGATCAGCTCCCGCACGGCAGCCACGGCTTCCAGACGCTTCTCGTCCTCCACCGTCACGGTGAACAGGGCGCAGCCATCCTTATAATAGCTCTCCACCGTGGCGGTGTCCTGCATCTGCAAAGGCACCGTCACATCCAGACTGTCGTCCAGCCATGCAACGGAGGACACTCCGTCGATGGCGGCAAGTTTTTCCTTGTACTCCAGCGCCTGCGGCACCGTGACATCCCGCACCATGACCCGCATGTTGGGGATGCCGCCGGTGAAAGCACCGTTCATCACCTCGATGGCGGTGGTGGAGGGGGATTCCGGCGGCAGATAGTCGTTGATATCGTAATCCACCTTTACCTGACGCACAGCGAACACGCTCAGCACAGCCGCCAGTGCAAACACCGCCAGCACCAGCCTGCGGCGGCGCACGATGGCGGTATAAAAACGTTTCATCAAAACAGGAGTTCTCCTTTCCGGATCCATAAAAAAACTTTTATCAGTTTAACAGGTTTGATAAACGTTGGAAAGAGACAGTTTATGAATTTTGACCCTCGAATGCCGATTTTTTGATTTTTCTGCCTTGACAACAAAAATAAATTCTGATATACTCTTTTTTGGTTCATCGGAGGACCGTTTTCAACGTAATTTGAAACGGGCCGGATAAGATGCCGTGCAGACAGCGCCCCGCCGGAGGTTTCGTTGCCGTAGTGACGAAGCAGATCGAGGCCGGGCGTGCACTCACGGACATTTATCCGGCCCGTTTTTTGCACCTTGTGCAGAAAGGAGGACGCCATGTCCAAGCAGCGGATCCAGCTTTCCGACCATTTCACCTATTCCCGCCTTTTGCGGTTCGTACTGCCCTGCATCGGCACCATGCTGTTCACCTCCATCTACGGCATCGTGGACGGCCTGTGTGTCTCCAACTTTGTGGGCAAGACGGCCTTTGCGGCGGTCAACCTCATCATGCCGCTGCCCATGCTGCTGGGCACCATCGGCTTTATGCTGGGCACCGGCGGCAGCGCCATCGTGGGCATCACGCTGGGCGAGGGCGACCAGAAAAAGGCCGACCGCTATTTCACCCTGTTCCTGCTGGCGGCTCTGATCTCGGTCAGTGTGCTGGCGGTGCTGGGCATTGTGTTCCTGCGGCCCATTGCCGTGCTGCTGGGCGCAAAGGGAGAGCTTTTGGACTATGCGGTGCGCTATGGACGCATCCTGATGGTGTCCCTGCCCACCTTTGCGCTGCAGAATATGTTCCAGAGCTTTTTCGTCACCGCCGAAAAGCCGCACCTCGGCTTCTGGTTCACCGTGGGCGCGGGCTGCACCAACATGGTGCTGGATGTGCTGATGGTGGGTATCTGGGGCTGGGGCGTGGAAGGCGCGGCCATTGCCACCTTTATCAGCCAGCTGGTGGGCGGCGTACTGCCGGTGTTCTACTTCATCGACCGCAGCAACTCCAGCCGCCTGCACCTGTGCAAGACCAGTTTTTACAGCAAAGTCCTGCGGGATGCCTGCATCAACGGCTCTTCCGAGCTGATGACCAACCTTTCCATGTCGCTGGTCAATATCCTGTACAACTACCAGCTGCTGCGTCTGGCCGGTGAGAACGGCGTGGCCGCCTACGGTGTCATCATGTACGCGGCCTTCCTGTTCGTGGCGGTGTTCGTGGGCTATGCCGTGGGCAGTGCACCCATCGTCAGCTTCCACTACGGTGCCCGCAACCACGCCGAGGTGCACAACCTCTACCGCAAGAGCCTGCGGCTCATCGCCGTGGTGGCCGTGACCCTGACGCTGGCTTCCATGTTCATCATCCCCTGTGTGGCGCGCATTTTCGTGGGCTACGATGCGGAATTGCTGGCCCTGACCAGCCGGGCCTTCCGGCTGTATGCGCTGAGCTTCCTCATCATGGGCTTCAACGTGTACGCGTCCTCCTTCTTCACGGCGCTGGGCGACGGCGTGACCAGCGCGCTGATCTCCTTTTTGCGCACGCTGGCGTTTCAGGTGATCGCCATTCTCCTGCTGCCGCTGCTGCTGGGCATCGACGGCATCTGGCTGGCCGTCACCGCCGCCGAGCTGGCGGCTCTGGCCGTGAGCGCTGCCATGCTCCTCACCAAGGACAAGGTATTCCATTACCGCAAGGCATGATAAGATCCCCTGCTTTCTGCGAAACGGCGAAAAGCGGGGGATTTTTTTGGTGATTCTGGCTCTGCCGCTGGCAGCAAAATCGTGTTAAAATGGACACAGCCTTTATTCACTTTTTATGAGGAATCATTATGACATTGTTTTTGACCAGCAGCCCCAGCGGCTGCCCCTTTGAGCCGGGGCCGGATATTCCGGTGCTGGACACGCGCAACCACTTTGTGGCGAACCTGCGGGCCGTCTGGCCGGATCACGCCGTGCTGGGCCTTGCCATTGCGGCAGACCCCTATGCCTACGAGCAGAACGACGAGATGTGCCGGGTGTTTGCCCAGAGCTTTGCGAACGCCCACCTGCCCCTGACGGCGCTCATCCCCTGCGATGCCCGCAATGCCGAGGAGATCGGTTCTCTTCTGCCCCAAAGCGGCTTTGTGATGCTGTGCGGCGGGCACGTGCCCACCCAGAACCACTTTTTTGCTCAGCTGGGCCTGCCGGGGCTGTTCCACAACTACCACGGCATCGTGCTGGGCGTGAGTGCCGGCAGCATGAACGCCGCCCACATCGTGTACGCCGCGCCCGAGGAACCGGGCGAAGCCGCCGACCCGCACTACTCCCGCTGGATGAACGGCCTTGGCCTGACCGAGACCCGCATCCTGCCCCACTACCAGTTCATCCGGGATCATGTGCTGGACGGACAGAAGGTGGAGGATATCGCCCTTGCCGACAGCAAAAAGCGGCATTTTCTCGCTTTGCCGGACGGCTCGTATATCCTGTGCGCCGACGGCAGCGAGGCGCTGTACGGCAGAGGCTGGTACTTTGCGGACGGGATGATGGAAGAGATCAACGAAGATGAAGATGTGCTTCCACTGCGGTAGCAATAAAAAAGAAGCACGCAGATGCGTGCTTCTTTTTTTATGATGTTCTGCTGCGCAGAAATGAGGTTGCTGCGCAAAATGATGTGTGCTATCGCACATTCTATCATGCCCCGCAGGCAGACATCATTGCGCATACAATGCGCACATCATTCCGCCGCAAGGCGGACAAAGGGCGCTATGGCGTTGGTGTCGCCGTGGCGGACGATGGAGTAGGTGATGTCGCAGTAGGGCTGGATGGCGGTACTCTTTTCCACGGTGGAGATGAGCAGCACCTGCAGCTGCAGGCGGCGGAACAGCTCCATCATGGGGCGGATGCGGTCGCTGGTCATCTTGCTGAAGGCTTCGTCCAGCAGCACAAGACGGATGCTGTTCTCGCTCTTCTCATAAATTTGCAGCAGAGACGCGCAGATGGCCACATAGAAGGGGGCCTGATTCTCGCCGCCGGAGGAGTCGCGGCTGACGCGGGACAGATACGCCTGCTGGCCGGTGACCCGGTTCGTCACCTTGATGTCATAGTCCAGATAGGTGCGGTAGTCCACATAGTCCGAGAGGGTCACGCCGCCGGTGCGGCCCTCCTGCCGGGCGCGGGTGTTCTCGTCCACATCCGCCATGATCTTTTCCATCAGCTCGTCCACCTGACGCTCATAAGCAGGGTCGGCGGTGGCGGCAAGGTTGTCCAGCGAGTCGCCCTCGGTCATCTGCTGGTTGCCCTTGTCCACGATGACCTGATAGAAGGCCGCCAGCTGCGGGTCACGGCTGGGCTCCAGCTCAAAGCGGTAGACCTCCTCGCCGTAGGTCAACTGCTCCATCACCTTGTTCAGCTCCCGGAACTGCCGCCGTGCGTTGAAGATATCGTCCTTCATGCGGAACAGGATATCCTTGCGGAAGCGGTCCTTGCAGTCCCGCTGGGCCTGTTCCAGACGGGCGGCGTAGCGTTCCAGATCGATGCGCACAAGGCTCTCGTGCTGGGCGCGGTACTGGTCCAACCCCGCAAGGCCCAGCGGATAATCGCACACATAGTGCTCGTTGTAGGCTTTCTGGGCCGGTTCCAGCGTGCCGGTCAGATAGACGGCCAGCGCATCGTCCAGCTTGGCCTGCGCCTTTTCCGCAGCCTGTGCGGCGGCGCGGGGCTTATCTGCCGGGGCCAGCGCCAGCATCCGGGTGCGGGCCAGCGGCTCCACCAGCGGATGCGCCGCAAAGAAGCTCCGGGCAGCATCGGCGCTCTGCCGGGCCGTTTCCCCTGCCTTTTTCTGCTCTGCTTCGCAGGAGGCGATCTGCTTTTGGCACACGCGGATGTCACCGCCCGCCTGCTCCACGGCGGCGCGGGCAGTCTCCCACGCGGCTTCGCGGGCTTCTTCCTCCTTGTAAAGCTGCTGCAGCAGCGGGTTCTCGCGGCACTCGGTGAGCTTTGCTTCCTGTTCGGTCACAGCATTCTGTGCGGCAGTCAGTGCGGCGCGGGCATCCCACAGCGCAGCCAGCTCGTCCAGTGCCGTGCCCCGCAGCAGGGTCTGGTACTGGTTATAGGCGGCTTTCAGGTTCTGTTCTGTCTGGGCGGCAGCACGGGCGCTTTCCCCCAGAGCTTCCAGCTCGGCCGCCAGCGCCCCGGCGCGGGCGCGGCGTGCGTCCAGACCGATATACCGCTGCGGGGTGCGCAGCCGTTCCAGCCGGAAGGGGTGGTGGCGCAGAAGGTCGCGGGTGGCGCTGTCGGGATGCTGTTCCAGCGTATCGGGGGTGTCGCAGCAGACGATGCGGCCCAGAATGGTCTGGGCATACTGTGCAGCCAGCGGGTTTTCGCTGCTCACCTGCGCGGCAAGGCTGTCCGGGCCGTACTTGTCGGCGCGGCGGTTGGCCTTGCGGATGCCCGGGGGGTCCAGCAGGCTGATGGGCCCGACTTTGTCCTTCAGAGCCACAAAGGCGCTCTTGGCGGCTTCGTAGTGGGCGGGCGGCACAAGGATGTCAAAGCGGCGGTCCCCAAGGCAGGCTTCCACGCAGTCCTGCCAGCTTTCGTCCTCCACGTTCAACAGTTCACAGAAAATTTTCGCATCCGGCTGCATGCCCCGGCTCTTGAGTTCCGCATTCACGGCATCCCGCACCCGGGTGGCGGCATCGCCGTGGGGGTAGACCCACTTGCCGCCGGACACGGCGTCCAGCTCGGCGCGCTTGCCGGCCTGCTCCTTCTGCAAAGCAGCAGTGTTCTGGCGGGCAGCAAAATAGGCTTCCTCCAGCGGTTTTTCCTGCGCGGAGAGCCATGCGGTGAGCTGCGGCAGAGTGTCCGCCGTCAGCTCTTCGGCCTTGATGCCGGCAGCAAAGCCGCTGCGGCGCAGCACAGCCAGCAGGCTCTGGGTGCGGGCAAGGGCACTTTCTGCCTTTTCGGCTTTGCGTGCGGCGGTATCCAGCGCCGTTTTGCGGCGGGAAAGCTCCTCGGTCAGGGTGTCCAGTGCCCGGCCCTCGCCGCTGGCGCTGGCGGCACCGTGGGCGGAAAGATAGGCCCGGCGGGCTTCCGCTTCGGCATTTTTGGCCTCGGCATAGCGGGCGTTCAGCTGTTCCAGCTGGCGGCGGCCCGCATCCAGATGCTCCTGCCAGACGGTCTGTTCGCTGCCGTCGGCAGCGGCGCGGGCCAGCAGCGCCGCGCCCCGGTTCACAAGGGTCTGGGTCTGCTTTTCGGCAGCTTCGCGGCCAAAATCCACGATCTCTTCCAGCGCGTTGGCGCGGGTCTGTGCTTCGGCCAGCACGGCGTGCAGATTTTCCAGTTCCAGCCGGTCGCCCTGCAAAGCGTCCAGATCCAGCTCCGGCTGGGGCAGGATATACTGGTACAAAAACTCCCGGAAGTTGGGGATCTCGTCCATGCTGGTGCCCATCTGGAACACCTCGTTGAACTTTTTGCCCAAGGGGCTGGAGGCGCGCCCGATGCCCAGCGCACGGCAGATGCGGTCCCGCGCTTCGCTGGGGCTGCGGGTGTAGGAGAGACGGCCCGTTGCGGGCTTGAAGTCCTCCTTTGCGCTGGGTGCACCGGTCTTGGGGTCGATGAAGGGCAGCTGTTCCAGCGTGCAGCCGTCCTCCGAAAGATACCATGTCTGATCGCCGGGGTGCAGCTCCTGCATGGGGCCTTCGGACTCCACCCGCACCGCGATGACGAAGGGGGTGCGCTTGACGCTGTCCCAGAACTCCGCCCCGATGTAGGCCACAGTATGGCCCGGGCGGCGGTAGGCGTTCTCGCCGCGCTGCTTTGCGTGCACCGAACCCTGCAGGGTGCGGCCGCTCTTTTTATTGCCCAGCGCATTGAAATTGCGGTTGGTGGTCAGGCAGTAGCGGATGGCATCCAGAATGGTGGTCTTGCCCACGGCGTTCACGCCGATCATATAGGTGAGCCGTGCGCAGTCGAAGGTGACATTTTCAAAGTTGTGCCAGTTGATAAGCTTCAGCCGTTTGAGTTCGATCATTCTTCACCCTCCCCTGCTTCTTCCGGTCGTTCATAAAGGCCAAGCTCTGTGCGGGTGCGCCCGCTCTCGGCGGCGGCGTCCGCAAGGTCGGCATCCGGCAGGGCCAGCAGCACAGTGGGAAATACCTCAATGCGGCTGTCCAGCCCGGAAAGCCGCCCCACAGGCCGCGCCAGATTGTACCGGCGCAGGGTGCGCATGAGGTTTTCCAGCGTTTTCTGGTCCAGACGGCGGGGCAGATTCATCTTCTGCAGTTCGGTCTGCACCTCTTCCACCGTCACCAGCACCTCGTCGGCATTGGCCGCAAGGCTCTCGCGCTTTTGCAGGTACAAAAGCCGCAATACCAAAAGCAGGATGCTCTCGTATTTCAGCAGCCGGGCCTGACTGCCCTCGTGGCCGTTGACCAAAGCCGCTGCCTGCAGGGGTGCCGGGTACAGCAATACAGAATAGCCCAGCGGGGCGAACACAGCGCGCACCTCGTCCAGATGGTCCTGCACATAAAGATATTTTGCCCGCTGATCCTCCACGCTGCCCAGCACGAAGCAGTGGTTCAGCAGGTAATTCGCGGTTTCTTCCAGTATGTTAATGGTTGCCATTTTCTTCCTCCCTGCGGCGGGTGAGGACAAAGTCCTCAAAGCGGAAACCGCCGCGCTCCACCCAATTGCCGGTGAGCTGAATGTCATAATCCCGGTGCGGCGACTGCGAGTAGGTGTGCAGGCCGATGATGCGGGCAAAATCGTTCGGGTATTCGTCTGCCAGAAGTGCCGCGTTCACCTGCGGGCGGGCGGCAAGGGCCTGTCGGGCCAGCAGGGCCACGTTCTCCTCGGTAACGGCAAGGCGGGCGTAATCCAGCAGCAATTGCTGCTCTTTTTTGAGCTGTTCCGGATCGAATACTTCGGCGCGCACCGGGGCCAGCGGCTCGGCGGTGCGCTGGGCAGCGGGCGGGTACAGAAATTTTTCCCCGAACACTGCCGCCGGGTACAGATGCAGCCGCTTTGCCACCGGGCCGTCGTCCGGCTCAAACAGCTGCTCCGGGGTGCGGATGTCCTCGGCGTAGCGGCGCAGCAGGGCGGTGACGCTGCCCTGCGAAGAACGGTCGCTCAGCAGCAGGAACTGTGCCCGCTGCACAGCCCGCTTGCGGTAGCGGATGTGGCTTGCATCGATCTCGCGCATGAGCAGGCTCATCTCTTCCAGCGCGTCCCGCTGCTTCTGGATGAGTGCACGCACGGCAGGTGTCGCTTCGTTCGGGGCACAGCGCTCCACCCGGGCATAATCAAAGGCCAGCTGCGGCAGGTAGTTCTCCTCGCAGTCGTCCAGCTCCTCTTCCAGATAGGCGCGGTAGTTGAACAGGTTGTCGCTGGTCTTGAAGCGGTGGTAGGCCGCCGCCACCACCTTTTCCTCGTACTGGTCGAACAGTTCCAGCACCTCCTGCGGGGTGCGGTTGCGGGTGAGCCGGTCGATATAGTGGCCGATGGAGGCATTGAGTGCCCGGAGAGAGCGGTTCAGCGCGTCAAGGTCTGCGTCCACCTCCCGCAGAACGTTCTCATAGGGGCTTTTTTCCTGCCCGATGCTGCCCAGCAGCTGCCATGCCTTGTACAGCTTGCCGGTATAGGTAACTACGCGGGGGTTCAATATTTCTTCCAGCGCTTCCAGCAGCGGCGTTACCTCCGGCACAAAGGCAAGGGACGCTTCTCCCTCGTAGCTGCCGGGCTGCTCTTCCAGCCAGCCGGTGCGGCGCAGCCGCAGCAGAAAGCCCACGGCCAGCGTGTGAGGGTCGCGGGTGGGCTGCTCTTCTTCATCGCCCGCACCGTCGGCATCCAGCGCAAGGGGCTTTGCCAGTGCGGCAAAGTAATCCTCGGCACGCCAGACGGCCTCCGCACGGGAAATGCTGTAATCCGCCGTGTGGCGGCACTCCTCCCAGAGCAGAAGCAGCAATTCTGCATAAAAAGCCCGGTTCGGCCCCGCCAGCGGGCGGAACAGCCGCGGGGACACCAGTTCAAACAGCTGCATGGAAACGTCCTTTCCTGTTCACATCAGAATACGTTTTTATTGTACCACAAAACGACACGGTTTGACAGAGAAACCATTCAGAATTGCCGCCGGGAGGGGCGGGGCAGACTCCTTCCGTCAAACCCTTCGGGTTTGCCACCTCCCTCAGTGAGGGAGGCTCTGGCGAAACCGGAAGCTTTGCACCTGAGCCGGAAGCTTTGCCGATGCGAAAGGCTCCCTCTTTGAGGGGGCTGTCGCCGCAGGCGACTGGGGGAGTTTGCCCTAAACGCAAAAAAGCCCCGGGGAGCGGGGTGCTCCTCGGGGCAAGTCAATTCTTCAATTTTGCGAATTAAGCTTTACGACACAGACTGGACAATTTCCATTGCTATTGCTGCGTAGGTTTTGCCATTGATTACTTTAGTGGCAATACCGATTTTCTTAAGTGCCCGCAGAGCTTCTACAACATCAGCACCAGCACTATCTGTGGTAATTTCATCCAAGGATTCGGCGGTGATTTCTTTTGCCTGACACACACCCTTATCGGGTTCGCCCTTCGTTCCTACGCTAATCACTACAGCTGTTACAGATTTTCCATCAGCATTGGGCGTTACAATAGAAGTGTTTGCATCAATAGCCGCAATCGTGCCATCATCCTTGATTTTCTGCAACTGAGCCAGAGCCTTGTTACGCAGGTCGGTATCATTTTCCAGTTTTTCTGCATTCTCGCCACGGAGAGTGTTAATCGCTGCGATGTATTTGTTTTCAAATTTCTCGCCAATCGTGGATGCACCAGAACCAGCGCCACCGCCGCAGGCGGTGAGCATTGCCAGAACCATCACGCCGGCCAGAAGGGCGGCTGCGAAACGTTTGAACATTTTCATTGTAATGTTCCTCCTGTTTTCAAATTCTGACGGTTTGGGCGACCCCAAATCGCTTTACCCGTCTGAATTTATTTTATCCATACCCCCCCCCCCCCGCATGTCAACAGGCAGATCGCCCAAATTCCGCCCTTCTTTTTGGCAATTGTCCCCAAACACAAAAAAGCCCCGGGGCAGGGCGAACTCCTTCCGTCAAACCCTGCGGGTTTGCCACCTCCCTCAGCGAGGGAGGCAACCCTCTCAGTCATCGCTGCGCGATGCCAGCTCCCCCGAGAGGGGGAGCTTATTTGCTGCAAACCGTCAGATGCCTAAAAGCTCCCCCCTTTGGGGGAGCTGGCACGCCGTAAGGCGTGACTGAGAGGGTTCAAACGCAAAAAAGCCCCGAAGGGCGGCCTTGCGGCCACGCTCCGGGGGAAAAAGGTGAGGAGTTTTAGTTTTTGGGGTATGCAAAGTTCTTGAGCTGGAGTGCCACGGCCAAATAGGTGCCCTTCTCATCGCTCTGAACAACAACGGCAACCTTGGTCCAGCAACCATTCGCATTTACATCGACATTCGTACCGGGATACATTCTATCAATGTAGTTGGTAATCATCTTAATCAAGTCTTGCAAGCGCTCACCGTACCGGTAATCCGTCATTACCTTGATTGTAATGTTTTTGTCTGGGGGGCTAATACCCGTCACCTTAACGTCGCTCTTGAATCTGCCAGTATTAAGCTGAGCATTCAGATCCGTCAGCAGCGTATTGCGAAGCTCCGGATCATTGGTTTTAGCGGTTTCGCTGCACTGAGAACTACTCGTGAGCGCCGTCAGCATTGCCGCCTCTTTCTGTTCATCTGTGGAGCCGCCGCCACCGCCGCAGGCCGTCAGCAGGGCCAGAGCCATCACACCCACCAGAAGCAAGGCAGCAAATTTCTTCAGCTTTTTCATTGTAAAGCGCCTCCTGTCATTTCAAGATTTTGTTGATTTGTCTCATTTCAGTGCTGTGTTTTCGCACTACAGAACGGGTGTCGTTCTGGCCTGATTATATCCGACAGCAGTTGGTTTTGTCAATCGAGAAGATGCATAAAGTTTCCGAAACATTTTCGTTCAAAATCAATGAAACAGCGATTTTTTTGTTGCAGTATTGAGATACACTGTCCTTACTTCGCAAAGGTTCTTTACCGTGCTGGAAAATCTTCTTCCGGCCGGAAGCTCCATGCTGTTTTTTTCCGGGGCACAGTCCTTCCCGGTTTGAACAGATGTTGTGTTCCGATCCATCCTTCAGAATTCTTTCAAAAAATTACGATTTTACACAATTCTACCATTTTTGCATGGTAAAATAAGGTCGTAGAAAAAACAAAGGATGTGGCTCAATATGCAACACTGTCCCGCCCGCGCGGCACAGCGGCTGGCGGCGGCAGTTCTGGCGCTGTGCCTTGTGCTGGCTCTGGCCGTTCCCCACGCACACGCAGCTGCCCTGCAGGAAACGCACGGCATCCGGATGCTGGACTTCAGCACCAGCCAGATCCTTTCCATCGGCAACCAGACCTCCGGCAAATGCAGCTGGTACGCCTTGCGCTATGCACGCACCATTCTGGATGGAAAAGTTTCCTCCGGCAGCGGCATGTGGTCAAACGGTGCGGTCTGGTCTGCGGGCGGCTACTACGGTTATTCCGGCAGCCTGTCCGAGTGCCTGCAGAAGCTTTACACCGAGCTTTCCGCCGGGAAGCCGGTGATCGTGCATCTGAAAAACACTGCGGTGAGCGGTGTAAAACGGCACACGAACCGCACCTCCAGCTATGAATACCACCTGACCAGTTCCGGCTGGAACAAGGTCAATTACCCGCACATCGCCACCAGCGCCGCCTATGGCCACTGGGTCTGCGTGGTGGGCATCCGCCCGGATGCAGACCCCGCGAACCTGAAGGAAAGCGATTTCTACGCGCTGGACCCGGCCCGTGTTTCCGCAAACGGCACTCTGGCTGTGACCCGGCTGCTGGACGGCACCATCTGGACAGACAATTCCCCGCTAAAAACAGCAGGTTGATAAATTTAGAAAGAGCAAAAAAGCTGACGCTTTCGCGTCAGCTTTTTTGTTTGTACGAACCCTCTCAGTCTCGCTTTGCTCGACAGCTCTCCCGAAGGGCGAGCTTTATAAGCGGGGATCATTCAAGATCCTCTTCCCGAGAGGCAGTGCTTGCCAAAAAATGTCAAAAAGCTCCCCCATCGGGGGAGCTGGCAAAGCCGACAGGCTTTGACTGAGAGGGTCTCGCATCAATACCCTTTTACCGAGAAGCCCCGCTCCCATGGGTCGGGCGGCAGATCCTTCTGGCGGATGCCGGTGATCTGGATATAATCGCTTTTCTGGATCATGGCGAACAGCCGCAGGAACTTTTCCGGGTCGCCCTGCACTTCCAGCGTCACGCTGCCGTCGTCCTCGTTCTCCACCCAGCCGGTCAGTTCCAGCGTCTGGGCCGCATAGCGGGCGCGGTAGCGGAAGCCCACACCCTGCACCTGCCCTTCGATGGAGTAGCGGCGGCGCACAGTGCCTTCCGGCAGGGCGGGCGGCGTGGCATCCTGTGCTTTTTTATGCAGAAAATCAAACATCTTACAGCTCCTGATAGGCGGTCATCAGCGCCGGGATGAACTGCTTTTTGCGGCTCACCACACCGGGCAGGGTAAAGCTGCCGTCCTCGGCAGGCTGGGTCTCAAAGCCGTCCGAGAGCACCTCGGAAGCATAGCGGCCATCGCTGATGACCACGCTCTCCTCCTTGGGCACGTCGGTGAGCAGCATGTAGATATCTTCCACGTTCTGCTTGTTGCGGGCTTCTTCCAGATAGGGCTGCAGCAGCGCTTCGGCGGCAAGCAGGTTCTTGCGGGTCATGTAGCTGCCCTGCGCCACGCCAAAGCGGATATCGCCGCACATGAACACCTTGAAGTCCTGCAGGAACACCTCCTCGGCGGTCTTGCCGTCCAGCTTTTCGCCTGCTTCAAACATCTCGCTGGCAAACTCGTCAATGTCCACACCGGCAATTTTTGCCAGACGCTTTGCAAGGGCCTCATCCAGCGGGGTGCAGGTGGGGCTGCGGAACACCAGCGTATCCGAAAGGATGGCCGCCAGCAGAAGGCCTGCGATCTGCGGCGGGATCTCCATACCGTTCTCGTCGTACATCTGGGTGATGATGGTGGCCGTGCAGCCCACCGGCTGGTTGCGGAAGTACACCGGGCCGCTGGTCTCCAGACTGCCGATGCGGTGGTGATCGATGATCTCCAGAATTTCGGCCTGATCGAAGCCCTCCACGGCCTGCGTTGCTTCGTTGTGGTCCACCAGAATGATGCGGCGTTTTTGCAGATTGATGATGTTGCGGCGGCTGACCATGCCGCAGTATTTGCCGTCCTCGTCCAGGATGGGGAAATAGCGGTGGCGCACCTTGGCCATCACACGGGTGACGTCTGCCACCGGGGTGACGAGGGTGAACTTCATGATGTCGCTGCGGGTCATATAGTAGGAGATGGGAGCGCACTGGCTGATCAGCTTACCGGCGGCGTAGGTGTCCACCGGGGCCGACATGATGGCCACGCCCATTTCCTCGGCAATGCGCTGGATGGTGCGGCCCACCTTGGAGCCGTTGCAGATGATGAGCAGCGACGCTTCTTTTTCAATGGCGCACAGCTGGCTTTCGTAGCGGTTGGTCAGGATGACGATGTCGCCTTTTTCCACGGTATTTTCCAGCATTTCGGGCGTGGCGGTGCCGATGCGGATGTGGCCGGTGGTGCACACGTCGTCCTCGCGGCCCACCACCATGGTGCCGCCCAGCGTTTCCAAAATATTGCGGTAGGTGGTCTGGCTCTTGGCCAGGATGCCGGTGTCGAACACGTCCATGTTGGCGGTGGCGATATCCTTCACGGTGATCACGCCCTCCAGCTCGTTGTCCGGGCTGGTGACCGGCAGGGTGTCGATCTGCTTGTCACGCATGATCTCCCACGCCTTGCGCAGGCTGGTGGAGCCGGGGATGCCGGGCATCTCGCGGTAGTCCACATCGCGGATCTTCGGGTTCACGTCCGTGCACATGCGCGGGGGCTTTACCCCGAACTTTTTGAGCACGAACTCGGTCTCCTGATTCATTTTGCCTGCACGGCGGGGCTCACAGACCAGATCACTGGTCTTGTTTTTCAACTCTGCATAGGCAATGGCCGAGCAGATGGAATCGGTATCCGGGTTGCGGTGGCCGATCACGACCACCTTATGGGCTGCTTTTGGCATATTGTTCCCCCTTTGGGTTCTGATTTACCTTTTATTTCTTATCTCATTTACCACAGTGCACTCCCCTCTCCTGCAAAGCGCAGTGCACCTCAGGTTTATTTTAGCACAATTGCCTGCACGGGTAAAGTGGAACAAACACGCTGCGGCGCGGCTTTTCCGCCTGCCGCAGTCCTTGACAGACCCTGCAAAAAACGGTAAGCTTTACCTGAAAAAAAAAACACAAATGGAGTCATCTATGAAAAAACAGTTTTTCCGCATCCTCTCCTGCTGCGTGCTGCTGGCCTGCCTGTGCGCCCTGCCCGCCTACGCACAGGAACCCAAGGCCGCACAGCCCGCCGCAAAAGAGGATAAGGTGGTAACAGACGTCACCGGTTCTGCCGACCTGATGCGCAATGTCGTTGGCTTTACCACCAACTTTGGCGGGCCGTACCACTTTGCGCAGGCAGACCACAAGTCCCCTGCGCAGGCCTACGGTGATGCCCCTGCCGAGGGAGCCGTTGCAGTACTGCGGCTTTTTGCCCGCGCCGATGACCACGGCGATGTTCCCCTCAACACCAGCGGACACAGTTTCCTCACCATCACCAATGTCTCGGAGCAGGATATCAATGTGGGCGGACTGCTCATTGCGCCGGATACGTCCATCACCGTAAGCACCCGCGGCAACCGCTGTGAGCATTCCGGCATCTGGTACAATCTGGAGGGCTACTACAAGTATTACCTGAACGCTTCTTACTATCAGAATCTTTACGGCATTCAGGTCTCACTGGACCAGAGCCAGCTAGACACTGTAAATCAGGCATTGGCCAACGCAGACCACTGGTCGGCCATTTACAACTGCGCCTCGTTCTCTGCGGGCCTCTGGAATGCCGTGTGCTCCGATACGCTCTGCGCCGGTGTGCCCGAGACCCCGGCCGACCTGAAAGCGGACATGCTGAGGAAGTACCCAGACAAGACGGTATTCGGGCCGACCGTCCCGTATGATTATATCGTATATTACGGCACCAGCCTGACCCCCAGTCAGGAATTTTCCTGACAGAAGATTTTCTCTTGTAATTCTGCGCGTTCCGCTGTATGATATAGGTCATGTATCCAAGTGTATCTTGTCACCGTTACGGAGGAACCTATGACAGCAACCAAAACGCCCGCGTTCCATAAGCCGCCGCTGTTCACCCGGCAGCAGCTCATTGCCCTGCTGCTGCCGCTGATCGCAGAGCAGGCGCTCAGCGTGACCATCGGTCTGGCCGACACGCTGATGGTCTCCTCGGTGGGGGAAGCCGCTGTTTCCGGCGTGAGCCTTGTGGACAGCTTCAACACCCTGATGATCCAGATCATGAGCGCCCTTGCCACCGGCGGCGCGGTGGTCACCAGCCAGTACATCGGCCGGCAGGAGCCAAAGGATGCCAAGAATGCAGCGGCGCAGATCCTGTTCATCCTGTCCAGCTTCAGCCTGCTGGTGGCCGCCGTTGTGGTGGCGGGCCGCCATGCCATCCTGCGCGGCATCTTCGGCTCCATCGACGTGGACGTGATGCGCTATGCCGAGACCTACTTCCTGCTCTCGGCCCTGAGCTACCCGTTCATCGGCCTGTACAACGCCGGTGCGGCCCTGTTCCGGGCGCAGGGCAACAGCAAGATCAGCATGATGTCCAGCCTTGTAATGAATGTGGTGAACATTGGCGGCAACGCCGTTCTGATCTACGGCTTCAAAATGGGCGTGATGGGTGCCGCACTGGCCAGCCTTGTGTCCCGCGCCATTGCCTGCGTGGCTGTGCTGTACCTGCTGCAGCGGCCCGCCTGCCCGCTGCGGGTGGACGGCCTGCAGGCCCTTGCCCCGAAGGCACGGCTCATCCAGCAGATCCTGCGGGTGGGCATCCCTGCCGGTATTGAAAACGGCATGTTCCAGATCGGCAAGCTGTCCGTTTCCAGCTTGACCTCCACTCTGGGCACCGCCGCCATTGCGGCCAACGCCGTGGCAAACACCACCACCACCTTTTTGAACATCCCGGCCAACGCCGTGGGCATGGCTGCGCTGACCGTGGTGGGCCAGTGCCTTGGCGCAGGCGAAAAAGATCAGGCCGTGTATTACTCCCGCCGCCTGATGCTGTTTGCCTACTGCGGCGCATGGTTCATGAACCTTTCGGCCTTCCTGTTTGCCAACAAATTTGCACTGGGCCTGTTCAGCCTCTCGCCGGAAGCCTACGCCATGGCGCTGGAAGTGATGGTGTGGTTCAACATTGTTTCGCTGTTCATCTGGCCTTCCAGCTTTACCATGCCCAACATCCTGCGTGCGGCAGGCGATGCCCGCTTTACCATGACCGTGAGCATCGTGTCCATGTGGGCCTTCCGGGTGGGCTTCTGCTACCTGTGTGTGCTGGCCTTCCGCGGCGGCCTGCTGGCCATCTGGATGGGCATGTATCTGGACTGGGCGTTCCGCTCCCTGTGCTTCTTTGTACGCTTCGTGCGCGGCAAGTGGCTGGAACAGCAGGTCATCTGAATCTTTCCTCTGCATTTTATAAGAGCCTGCCGCGAAGGCAGGCTCTTTTTTACGCAATACGCACAAATAATTTATCTGTTTTTCAGCAATGTTGTCTGCTTTCATTCTTGTTTTTGTCACATTCCCGGCGTATAATTTCACAGTGCTAAGAGCTTTCACTTCTGCAAAAAGGAGGCTTTTTCAATGAAACGCAGTTGGTTTTCGCGCCATCCGCTTTGCTTCATGGCGCTGTATCTCATACTTTATCTTTCCGCATTCAATTTCCTGAACACCCAGATCCATATGCCGCACATCCTCGTGCACTGCCGGCTGGACGATCTGATTCCCTTCTGCAAATATGCGGTCATCCCCTATTTTGCATGGTTTCTATGGATCCCGTTCACCCTGTTCTTCCTTCTGTGGAAGGCACCCCGGGAGGACTTCTGGCGGCTGTGTATGCCGCTGTTCAGCGGTATGACCATTGCGCTGGCCTGCTACGTGATCCTGCCCACCGGGCTGAATCTGCGCCCCTGCTATGTGCCGGGCACAGACATCTTCGCCCGTGCGGTGCGGTTCCTGTACAGCACCGACACACCCATCAATGTCTGCCCGTCCATCCATGTGTTCAACTCGGTCACGCTGATGCTGGCCTATCACCGCTGCCGCATCTTTGAGCAGCCCCGGTTCCGCTGGATGCGCCCGGCCGCTGATGTGCTGTGCATCTCCATTGTATGCTCCACCATGCTGCTCAAGCAGCACAGCTGCATCGATGCAGCGCTGGGCGCTTTGCTGGCGCTGGCACTGGATACCGCGTTCAGCCGTATGATGGACACCAACGATCTGCCGCAGATGCGCCGCATCTGAATCTCTATAAAAAAGAAATGCGCTGTCATCAGGGGCAGCGCATTTCTTTTTTTGTTCAGAACAGATCCTCCGGCAGGCAGACATCCTGCTTTGGCACCTTTGCCCAGGAAAAGTCCTTAATCAGGCTTTCCGGTGTGCGGGGCGCAGGCTCCGGCTGCAGGCCGTAGGCGTAGGCAAGCTTGCCCACGATCTCCTGCGCGATATACTTTTCCCGCAGGTTTTCCAGACTCTGGTCGCCGTCGCGCTTGGAGAGCCGCCGCCCATCCGGGGCCAGCAGCAGCGGGCAGTGGGCAAACCCCGGTGCCTGCAGGCCCAGCAGGCGGTACAAATACAGCTGCCGTGCCGTGGACGAAAGCAGGTCTGAACCGCGCACCACTTCGGTAACGCCCATGCGGGCATCGTCCACCACCACGGCCAACTGATAGGCGAACACGCCATCTGCCCGGCGCAGGTAGAAGTCACCGCAGTCGTGCAAAAGATTTTCGGTGTGCGGGCCCATGCAGCCATCCACAAATGTGATGTCCTCGTCCGGCACCATCAGACGGTAGGCAGGGGCCTTCTTTTTGCGTTTTTCCTCAATTTCGGCAGCGGTCAGGCCGCGGCAGGTGCCCGGATAGACCACGTTGCCGTCCGAGGTATGGGGCGCGCTGGCCGCGTGCAGCTGGGCGCGGGAGCAAAAACACGGGTACACAAGGCCGCGCTCTTCCAGCTTTTTGTAGCTTGCGGTGTAGATCTCCGCGCACTCACTCTGGTAATAGGGGCCGTTCGGCCCGCCGGTGCTGCCGCCCTCGTCCCACGCAAGGCCCAGCCAGTCCAGATCCTGTTCCAGCAGGTCAGCATAGATGCGCGGGCAGCGCTCGGCATCCAGATCCTCAATGCGCAGCACGATGCGCCCGCCCTGACTTTTTGCGCTGAGCCACGCCAGCAGGCTGCAGGCCAGATTGCCAAGATGCAGCCGCCCGCTGGGGCTGGGGGCAAAGCGGCCGGTTGGCGGTACAGGCTCTGTTTTTTGCGTAAAAACTGCTTGTTCTTGCATGTGTATCCTTTCAGCCGCCGGACGATTTAAAATTGCCGACGCGTTCGCTTTGGCAATATCAGCGGAAATATTATTTTTAAATTTGTAACTCCGAAACGACTGCGGTCGTTTCGGAGTTACTTTTTCACGGGAAAAGTCGTAACGGGAAACGGCATGTTGCTGCTGTCGGCTTATCGCCGTCGCGCAGCGACTATAAATCGGTGGAACACAAAAAATCCTTTCGCTCTGCGCGGGAAGCCGCTTTTTCCCTATTATAGTTGCCCGTCCGCCAAAGGTCAACAGACCACCCTGTTCAGCCGCCGCTCCACCGCCTGCCGCACCTCCGGCGCGCGGATGCCGTACACGATCTGCACATCGCAGCCGCTTTGCACCACACCGCTGCAGGGCAGGGCTTTCAGGGCCTGCTCCTTGACGAAGTCCGGGTCGTTCACCGTGACACGCAGGCGGGTAAAGCAGTTATCCACCGTGCGGATGTTCTCCCGCCCGCCAAAGGCTGCAATGAGCTTTTCTACTCCCTGCTCGTCCAGCGGCAGGGCCTTTTCCGGCCGGGACGGCTCTTCCGGGCGGCGGCCCGGCGTGGGCAGGTCCAGCGCCTTGATGAGCACAGTGAACACCACAAAATACACCGCGATCTGGGCAAGGCCCAGCAGATACAGCACCGGGTAGTTCGTGCGGGCCGCACCAGCGGAAAGGTTCATCACAAGCGACCCCAGAAGGTTCGAGGTAAACGCCGTGACTCCGCACAGGTGCAGCAGCACGATGAAGCTGCCGGAGATGGCTGCGTGCGCCAGCCACAAAACCGGTGCCGAGAAGCAGAACAGAAAATCCAGCGGCTCCGTAATGGAAGCCAGCGATGCCGTAAAGGCCAGCGGCAGCAGCTGAAGGGCAGTCTTTTTGCGGCTGCCCCGTCGGGCACAGAAGATGAATGCCGCCGCAATGCCAAAGTAGCCGAAGGTCTTGGTAAAGCCGGTGTACATCCACACGATGCCATCCGAAAACGGCAGGCCGAGGTTATATTCGGTCATCATGACCACATAGGCACCGGTATAGGTGACGCTGCCCACCATAAGCTGACCGCCCAGCTGCG
Source organism: Faecalibacterium sp. Marseille-Q4896 (assembly GCF_017377615.1). Classification (NCBI taxonomy): domain Bacteria; kingdom Bacillati; phylum Bacillota; class Clostridia; order Eubacteriales; family Oscillospiraceae; genus Faecalibacterium; species Faecalibacterium sp. Marseille-Q4896. The sequence continues at coordinate 132,443 of NZ_JAFREG010000005.1, read as the reverse complement.
AGAACTGGAACGGCATATACACCAGATGATGCAGTCCTGTAGGGATGAGCAGCCGTTCCAGAAAGCCGTACAAAAACAACCCGATATTGCCGGAAGCGGCAATGAAGCCGGTGACGGCCGCAATGGCCTTCTGGATAGGCGGCCAGACAAAGCAGGCCCCACAGCCCAGCACCGCCGCCAGTGCCGCCACGCAGGCAAAGGACCACCGCACGCCGGAGAACACACCGCCCAGAATGCCGCGGTGGGCTTTTTCGCAGGTGCGGTCATACACAAAGGCGGTGAGCAGGCCCAGCAGAATGCCGCCGAACACGCCGGTGTCCACAGTCTGGATGCCCAGCACCATGGTCTGGCCTGCGCTGTACAGGCCGGTAAGCGCATCCGGCTGCGCCAGCAGGCCCAACTCGGTCAGCGTTACATTGCCCGCTGTCAGGTAGACAAGATAGCTCATCAGGGCGATGAACGCCGCCTGATGCTTTTCCCGCTTTGCCAGCGCCGCCGCAAGACCGGTGCAGAATAGCACGCTCAGATTTGAAATGACCGCCGTGAGGCATTTGTAAATGATCCTGCCCGCCAGCTGCACCGGCTCCCACCGCAAAAAGGGCAGCACCCCGGCCAGCGGCGCACTGGTAAGCAATGCGCCCACCACCAGCAGCAGGCCCGCCGCCGAAAGATAGCTCAGCGGTGCCAGCATTGCGCGGGAGAACCGCTCCAATGCGGCTGTGATGCGGTGCTTCATGGGCGTTTCCTTCCTTTCCGGCTGACGTGGGCAGACACTATACTTGTAGTCAACCGATTTTTGCAAAAAATGTCAAGAATGCAAAGTTCCCAAAAATGCGTTTTTTCTTTGTGCAGGGTGCATATTTCCCGCTTGAAATTCGTTCTGCGCTGTCCGATTGACAACCGCCGCGGCAGAACGTATACTTAAGGTGTATCGTTTTGAAGTGCTGCGGCCCGGCTGCGGCACCGCTCAAGGAGGACACTACTATGAAATTGAGATATACCCGCATCCTCTCGCTGCTGCTCTGCGCAGCGCTGGCCTGCAGCATTCTGGCAGGCTGCGGCGGCTCAACCGCCAGCAGTTCCGAAGCGCCAAGCTCTGCCAGCAGTTCTGCAAGCTCCGCTGCTTCCGGCGAAGACCTGCCTGATTCCACCACCCGGGCCGACACCTCCGGCCTGAACCCCGGCGATTTTGACGAGAACTCCATCTTCTCCATCACCGGCACCGCTGCCGCCTTTGAGCCTTGTCTGGGCTGGGGGCCGGGTGTTTCCGGCTGCTCGCTCAAATCGGTGATCGCAGCGGCATCCCTGCTGCAGTGGGCAGAAAACGCCCGCCTTGCCTCCCGCACCCCGGAAGCCGTGCAGGAAGCTTTCTACAGCTGGTACGACACACTGGACGCTGATGAGCAGGAAAGCTTTGCCGAAGCCTGGACGATGATCGAGCCGGACGCGCTGAGCCTTTTGAGCGACAAGGACAGCATGGCTGGCCGCATTGAGGATGCCGGCCTTGACCCGGACACCCTGCCCGGCTGCACCCTGAAGAACTGGCAGGCCCTGCAGACCGTGCTGGACGACTGCGTGCCGGAGACAAACGGCGAGGCTTAATAAAACAAAAAAGCATCTGCAGCCATCGCTTCTGAATTTCAGAATCAGCGATTTTGTTGCAGATGCTTTTTTCTTTAGCGGGCTCGCCCTCTCAGGCTCACATTCGTTCGCCAGCTCCCCCAAAGTGGGAGCCCTTGGCAGTCCACGCAAAGTCCATTTCTTTGCCAAGGCCTCTCCCTTTGGGAGAGGTGGCACCGTAGGTGACGGAGAGGGCGAGGATGCTGACCATGTGCAGCATTCCTTCTGTTTCTGATTTTTATACCTTCTTCAGCACATACTGGCGGGTGCCCATGCCGATCTTTTCGGCCTGCTCCAGCGTGGCCTTCCACTCGATATTGGGGTTGGAATCCTTGAAGTTGTCGTGGTGGCAGTTCCAGCCGGGCTTTGCAAGGTTCTGGCCCAGCTGGCTGTTCGGCAGCGGCTGTGCATTCAGGCAGGCGTCCGCGCAGGCCTGATCCAGCGCCACCGGGTCAAAGGACGCAAAGATGCCGATATCCGGCAGGATGGGAGCATCGTTCTCGCAGTGGCAGTCGCAGTTGGGGCTGATGTCCTGCACCAGAGAAATATGGAAGCAGGGACGGCCGGCGCACACGGCAGCCGCATACTCGGCCATCTTGCGGTCCAGCATCTCATTGGCGCTGTCGCACTGGGAATAGATAGCGTCAAAGTTGCAGGCACCGATGCAGCGGCCGCAGCCCTTGCACTTGGTCTGGTCAATGACGGCCTTGTTGTTTGCATCGTAGGTAATGGCATCGGAGCCGCACTCCTTGGCGCAGCGGTGGCAGCCGCGGCACAGGCTCTGCTGCACCTCCGGATGTCCGGCGGCGTGCTGTATCATCTTGCCCGCGCGGGAGCCGCAGCCCATGCCGATGTTCTTGAGAGTACCGCCGAAGCCGGTGGATTCGTGGCCCTTGAAATGGGTCAGGCTGATAAAGATATCTGCATCCATGATGGCGCGGCCGATCTTTGCCGTCTTGCAGTATTCGCCGTTCGGCACCGGCACCTCTGCTTCATCGGTGCCGCGCAGGCCGTCCGCAATGATGACCTGACAGCCGGTGGTCATGGGCCAGAAACCGTTCAGCTGGGCGCAGGTGAGGTGCTCCAGTGCGTTCTTGCGGCTGCCCGGATACAGGGTGTTGCAGTCGGTCAGAAACGGCAGACCGCCCTGCTCCTTGCACAGATCGGCCACCACCTTGGCGTAGTTGGGGCGCAGGAATGCCAGATTGCCCAGCTCACCGAAATGCATCTTGATGGCAACGAATTTGCCATCCATATCAATATCCTTGATCCCGGCAGCAATACACACGCGGCGCAGCTTGTCCAGCAGGCTGGTGCCCACGGGACAGCGGAAATCTGTATAATAGACCTTGGATGCTTCCATAGCAGTTTCCTCCATTTTGTTTGCGCGGCACGCTGCCGCATACTCTCTTATTTTGTAGTATAGCACATCTTTTTGCAAAGAAAAAGTGCGGCGTAGGTCGGCAGGTGCGCCCTCTGCGTCCCACGATCAAAATGGCCTCCTCTGATGCTCTGGCCATATTTAGCGGAACTATCATTTCCTAACGAAAGAAAGCCGGAAATCTGCGGATTTCCGGCTTTCTTTTTTCACGGGAAAGAATCGTGGCGGGCAGCGGCATCTTGCAGCGCCGGCTCCCTGCGGAAGCGTTCGCGTAGCAGAAAATGCACAAGCTTATCCGCACGGCTCGTCGCGCAAGCGACTCAAAATCGGCGGAACACAAAAAATCCTTTAGCGGAGCGGCTTGGATTTTTTGTATGGAGCCCAACAGCTTTGGGGTCACTAGGGGCGAGCAGCCCCTAGTTCGTGCCTCCCGCGCCTCGAAAGTAGCGGGTGCTTTTCTGGTTCTCTTTTGGCACGCAAAAGAGAACATCCCCGGCGGCGATGCATCTTGCAAAAGGCATGAAGCCCGCCCCACACGAATGCGCTCTGTGCGGGAAGCATTCCAAATCAGAAGATTGCCGTCGCAGCCGCCACTGCCAGCACGATGATGCCCAGCACGATGCGGTAGGCACCAAAGAACTTGAAATCGTGGCGCTTGACGTAATCCATCAGGAAGCGGATGGCGGCAAGGCTCATGCCAAAGGCCACCACACAGCCCACTGCCAGCACAGCCACCTCGGTGCCGGTCATCACAGAACCGCCGACAACGAACTTGACCACCTTGAGCAGGGATGCGCCCGCCATGACCGGAATGGCCAGATAGAAGGTGAACTCTGCCACACAGGCGCGGGACAGGCCCAGCAGCAGGCCGCCCACAATGGTGGCACCGGAGCGGGAGGTGCCCGGAATGATGGCCAGACACTGCCACAGGCCAATGATGATGGCATCGCGGTAGGTGATCTGCTCCAGCCGGCTCACGTGCGGCGCGGCGCGGCGGTTCTCCACAACAAAGAACAGCGCGCCGTACAGAATGAGCATCGCGGCAACCGTGATGTAATTGTAGAAGTGAGCTTCCATCCAGTCGTCCAGCGGGCTGATGATGAGCACCGGGATCGTAGCCGCTACCACCTTGAACCACAGGTTCCACACGCTGGGCTTGGAAATGACTCTGCCCTGCTTCATGCCAAAGGGCCACAGCTTGCCCCAGAACAGCACCACCACGGCCATGATGGCACCCAGCTGGATGACCACACGGAACATGGACATGAACTCTTCGCTTGCGTTGAATTTGATGATCTGTTCCAGCAGGATCATATGACCGGTGGACGAAATGGGAAGCCACTCGGTAATGCCCTCCACAATGCCCATCAGGATGGCTTTGATGATCTCAAAAAACGTAAGTACCCCTCCTTGTGCACAAAGGCACAGCAGCTTATTTTCTTCCAGTATACCATACTATGTCTCTGCACGCACGCAGAATGCGAAAATTTTTACGCCCGCCGCCACTTTTGCCCTGCAGGCTGTTACTGCGCTGGGAAATGTGTTATACTGATGCAAAGACCCTTTTCCTTCTATTTTATCCGCAAATCAAAACAGAGTTTAAACACCCTTGGTATTTTTGTTGAACCATTCTACAACGAGGTGAATCCATATGAATATTCTGGTGATCGGCTGCGACCAGGTGGGCGCTTCCCTCATCCGCGATCTGGAACGCATCGGCCATGATATCTCGCTGATCGAAAAGGATCCCGAACAGCTCAAGCGTCTGGATGCCTTTGACGACTACAGCTTTGGCGGCACGGCTCTGGTGGGCGACCCCACCGACCCGGATACCCTGCGGCAGGGCGGCATTGACAGCTGCGATGCCGTGGCCGCTGTGAGCGAGGACGACTCGGTAAACCTGATGGCGGCACAGATCGCAAAAAGCATCTTCCGCCGTGAGAAGGTGATCTGCCGCGTATCCGACCCGCACCTGCAGGTGCTGTACCACAAGGCTTATGAGATCGACACCATCTGCCCCACGGTGCTCACCGAGCAATCGGTGTTCCGCGCACTGGCAAAGTAAAAAGTGAGGGAAGCATATGAAAGTTTGTATCGCAGGCGGCGGCAAGGTTGGTATGTATCTGGCCCAGAGCCTGCTGGCCCACCGCCACAAAGTGACCATCATTGAACCGCAGGAAATGCTGTGCCGTTCGCTGGCCGATTCGCTGGATATCCCGGTGATCTGCGGCGATGCCATCAGCTTTGACACCATGCGCACGGCCGACGTTGCCAGCTGCGATGCCTTTGTGGCCGTGACCGGTGCGGACGAGAACAACCTTGTTGCCTGCCAGATCGCAAAGCGGGAATTTGGCGTGAACCGCACTGTGGCCCGGGCCTCCAACCCCAAGAATCGCGAGCTGCTGCACACCTTAGGTGTGGACACCGTAGTGTGCGGCACCGACAACCTGAGCCACATTCTTGAGCGCGAGATCGAGACGGATACCATCCGCCAGCTGCTCTCGCTGGGCGGCGGCACTGCCAGCCTGAACGAAATTTTGCTGCCGGAGAACTTCAAGTTTGCAGGGCAGGCGGTCAAGGACATTCCCATGCCGGGCGACGTCATTCTGGTGTGCATCACCCGCGATGCGGAGTTCATCATCCCCCACGGCAACACCACCTTACTGCCGTGGGACCGCATCCTCTGCCTGACGCAGGATGACACCCTGCACCTGCTGATGGATGCCTGGGGCCTTTCCGGCAAATGACCGAACGTGACCTGCTGCGCACGGCGCTGATCATCCCGCCCAAGGGCCGGGCCGTGCTGTGCGTCTGGGCCGCTGTTCCCGGCGTGTTCTGCGCGCCTTTTGTGTTCTGGCAGAGCCTGTTTGCCGGGTGTATTTTCTGTGCCCTGTGGGCGTGCCTTGTGTTCGCCGCGTGGGCAAGAGCCTGCAGCTTTACCGCAGTGCTCACCGCCCGGAACACTGCCGTGCGGGCCGGTATCGCCGTTCCCATCACACGGCAGCTTCCCCGCCGGGCCGTGACTGGCGTGTGGACCCTGCGCACGCCGCTTCTGTGGCTGGCCGGGTGCAGCGTGCTGGTGGTGCACGGCCCGGGCGTACAGCTGTTCCTGCCGGGCGTGGATGCCCTGCAGGCGCAGGCTCTTGCCGCTGTGCTGATGGAGGAAATGCCATGACCGAACGCGGCTTCCACCCGTTTGCGGTGCTGCATTTTCTGCGCAAGACCATCCTGCTCTACCTGCTGCCGCTTTTGCAGGTGCTGTTTGCCCGCAACTGGGCGGCGCTGCGCACGGCTCTGGTGCAGGGCGCGGCGCTGCTGACAGTGCTTGCCGCTGTGAGCGCCGCCGTGCTGCACGCAGGCCGCTGGCGGGTGGATGCACAGGGAACCCTGCGGGTGCGCTGGCGGCTGGGCGTGCGGCTGGACCGCTGCCTGAAAGCCAGCCAGCTGGCAGCGCTCACCATCGAGCGGCCCCTGCTCTACCGGCTGGCCGGTGCCAGCCGGGTGGTGCTGTACCCTGCCGGGCAGAAGCGCACCCTGACCCTGCTTTTGAGCGCGCAGAACGCGCAGTTTTTAGCTGACCGCATGATGCCGCGCCGGGATGCTGTGGCCCACACCCCGCGCGGCGGCGAAAAGCTGGCCTTTGCGGTGCTGGGTGCCAACGGCCTTTCCACCCTTGCTTTGCTGGCGCTGGCCATCAAACAGAGCAGGCCCTATGCGCCGGATGCCCAGACGGCGGCCTTTGCCCACCTGAACCGCATTGCGGCGTGGGCGGCGCGCTGGCTGCCCATGGGCACAGCATGGCTGCTGGTGCTGGGCGGTGTGCTGTTCTGCGCAAGCCTTGTGCGCAGTGCGGCCCATGCGGCCCATTACACCGTGTGGCGCACCGAGAGTCACCTTGGCAGCAGGGGCGGCTTTGTGCGCCGGTATGAGATGCGCCTTGCGCTGGAACATCTGAGCTATGCGGACCTGCGCTGCTCGCCTGCCACATGGGCGCTGGGCTGCTGCCCGGTGTTCGTTACAGCAGGCAGCTGCCAGCCGGAGATCCCGTTGCTGGTCTGGCGAGAGGACGGCCCTTTTCTACAGGAGCTGCTGCCCGGCTTTGCCCTGCCGCCAAAAGCCCCGGTGGACACCGCAGGCCGCAGCATCCCGGCGTTTTTTCTGCCTGCCGGCATCCCCTGCGGGCTGTGCCTGCTGCTGACAGCGGTATCCCGCTACACCCTGCCCGCCCTCACGGTGCCGCTGCTGGTGGTCGCCGCTGTGTTTGCGGCCCTGCTGGTGGGTGCGTACAACGGCTGGCGCAAAGAGGGCATCTGGCTGCAAAACGGCCGCCTGACCCTGCGCTGGCAGCACGGCTTCCATCTGCACGACATCTGCGTGCTCTGCCCTGTTCCGGCCCTGACGGCCATGCAGTCGCCATGGGCCGCGGCGGTGGGGCGCACCAATCTCACCCTCACCTTTCCGGGCGGGGTGAAGTGCAAGGTGCGCAGCGTAAAGTGCAGCGAACTGCCTTTTTTGCTTTTCTGAAACTGTAAGGAGTCTTTTTCTGTGATAAAAACTGTATTATTCGATCTGGACGGCACCCTTCTGAACACCATCGACGACCTTGCCGATGCAGGCAACTGGGTGTGTGCACAGCATGGCTGGCCCACCTTTACGGTGGAACAGTTCAAGCACATGGTGGGCAACGGCATCCCGAAGCTGGTGGAGCGCTTCTCGCCGGAAAATGCCCGCACGCCGGAGCAGCTGGCGGCCACACTGGCTGAATTCACTGCCCGGTACGACGCCCACAAGGAGGACAAGACGGCTCCCTATCCCGGCATCCCGGAGCTGCTGGACGAGCTGCGGGCACAGGGTGTTCAGTGCGCAGTGTTCTCCAACAAGGCCGACCCGCTCTGCGGCAAGATCATCGCCCACTATTTCGGCACAGGCCGCTTTGACGCTGTGCGCGGCAGCAGGCCCGGCGTGCCCACCAAACCGGACCCCGCCGGGCTGTATGCGCTGATGGACGAGATCGGTGCAGACCGCTCTGCCACCCTTTTTGTGGGCGACAGCGATGTGGACATCCTCACCGGACACAATGCCGGACTGCCCGCCATGGGCGCGCTGTGGGGCTTCCGGGGCCGCGCAGAACTGACCGCTGCCGGTGCGGATGCACTGGCAGCGGTGCCGGAGGATATTTTTACCTATATCCAGAAGGGTTGACGATTTAGAATGCCCTCCGTTTTACTCTGGGCATGTTTAGCGGAAAATTTATTTTTATTTGCAGCTCAGAAAAATCTGCGGATTTTTCTGAGCTGCTTTTTCACGGGGTAGGGTCGTGGCGGGAAGCGGCATCTGCTGCTGTCGGCCTGCGGCCGTCGCGCAGCGACTTCTGATTGGCGGAACCTCAAAAAGCGGTTAAGAGATCTTCACGCCGAACAGGCGGGAATCTCCAACTTTTTGGGGTGGAGCCTACTGCTTTGGGATTATTAAGGGCGAGTAGCCCTTAATTCGTGCCTCCCGCGCTTCGAAAGTAGCGGGTGCTTTTCTGGTTCTCTTTTGGCACGCAAAAGAGAACATACCCGGCGGAGAACGACTTCATAAAAGCCACACAGCCTATCCCCTACTCGAATACGCTCTGCACGGGAAGCAACACGCAAAAAGGCGAGCCGCCCAATGGGCGGCTCGCCTTTTGTGTTCTTCGGGGTAATTTTATCAGCCCAGAGTGACTTCCTGGATCTTGGAGGAAGCGAACTCGAAGGGCCAGACGGTCTTCCACTCCTGATCCTGCACCTGTGCGATAGCAACAGAAGCGTAGGTGTTGTCACGGTAGTGCTTTGCGCCGCCGATCTCGTACTCGGGAGCGAACTCGATCTTGGAGTAGGGCAGAACGATCTTGCGGCCGCCCTCGAATGCACCGTCGATGGACAGCTCTGCCAGAGCGTCGCGGACGGCGGCACCGTCGGTGGAGCCAGCCTTCTCGATGGCGGTCTTGAACAGCCACACAACGGTGTAGGACTCAGCAGAGTGACCGTTCATGTTGACGTTGTAGACCTTCTTGAAGTCCTCGTTGATCTCCACGCCGTTGGTCAGGTCGGGGTTGAACTCGACAACAGAAGCCACGCCGTTTGCGGATGCGCCCAGGTTCGGGATGAAGGAAGGATCGGTGAAGCCGTTTGCCTTGGCAACGATCATCTTGGGCTTGTAGTTCTGCTCCTTCAGGGTCTGGACGAACAGAGTAGCGTCGCCGATGTAAGAGTCGCACAGGATGGCATCGGGATCAGCCTGCTTCAGAGCCAGCACCTGAGAGGACAGATCGGTCGCGTTGGAGCTGTAGTCCACTTCGGCCACAACATCCAGACCGTAGTCGGGTGCGAACAGGTTGACGCAGCGGATCAGCTCCTGACCGATGGCAGCCTTATCGGTGAAGATGGCGACCTTCTTGATCTCGTTGCCGGTCTGCTCCTTGGAGTCCTGCAGATACTTCAGCATATCTTCCACGTAGACAGAGTTCAGCGGGCACAGACGGAAGAAGTAATCGTAGTCCTTGTGGTCCTCGTCGGTCAGACGGTCCAGCGTGGAGATAGCGGTGATCATAGGAATGCCGTACTGCTGGCAGACCTGAGCCACGACCTCGGTAACAACGGACATGTGGCAGCCCATAATGACGTTGACACCTTCCTGAGTGATCAGGCGCTCTGCCTCAGACTTACCGGTGGCTGCGTCGCCTGCGTGATCACCGCGGACAACTTCCAGCATCTGACCGTTCACGCCGCCTGCCTTGTTGATCTCATCCACTGCGAAGTCGATGCCGCGCAGGATGTTCTCGCCGATGGCTGCGTTGCCGCCGGACATTGCGTAGATGGTGCCGATCTTGATGGTATCACCGCTGGCTGCTGCAGTGCTGCCGGATGCTGCGGTGCTGGTAGATGCTGCAGTGCTGGTGGAAGCGGAAGAGCCGCCGCAGGCGGTCAGTGCAGCTGCGCTGCCCAGAACAGCGGATGCCTTCAGGAAGCTTCTGCGAGAGATCTTTTTCATAATTGTCCTCCAATTCTGTTTGTGAAAACAGCTTGTTAATCCGAGATGCCCCGCCGCACCGTGTGAAGTAGTGCCCGCCGGACATCCAGTTTCCAAAATCAGATGCCGAGGTACGCCTTCTTGACGTGCTCGTTTGCCGAAAGCTCGGCGGCGGTGCCTTCCAGCGCCACGCGGCCATTCTCAATAACATAGCCGCGGTCAGCCGCTGCAAGGGCTTTGGTGATATCCTGCTCCACCAGCAGCACCGAGATGCCGTCATTCTTCACCATGGTCTTGGCCACTTCCAGAATGTCGTCCACGATGTTGGGGGCAAGGCCCAGACTGGGCTCGTCCAGGATCAGCAGCTTGGGCATACCGATCAGCGCACGGGCCACGGCCACCATCTGCTGCTCGCCGCCGGACAGGGTGCCGGCAGCCTGCTTTGCGCGCTCGCGCAGTTTGGGGAACCAGTTATAGCACTTTTCCAGATTTTCTGCAAAATGTGCCTTGGTCTCCTTATTGAATGCACCCAGTTCCAGATTTTCCAGCACGGTCATCTCGGTAAAGAGCTGACGGCCTTCCGGCACCTGCACGATGCCGCTGTCCAGAATAACGCGGGAGCTTTTGCCGGAGAGGTCCTCCCCGTTGAACTCCACCTTGCCGGAGCTGGCCTTGACCATGCCTGTGATGGTGCGCACCATGGTGGTCTTACCGGCACCGTTGGAGCCAAGGATGGCAACGATCTCGCCATCCTTCACCTCAAAGCCGATGTCCCACAGGATGTTCACAGAGCCGTAACCGGCGTTCAGACCTTCAACTTTAAGCACTTGCGCCCTCCTTTTTGGTGCCCAGGTACACCTCCATGACGTAAGGATCGTTCATGACCTGCTCGGGCGTGCCCTCAGCGATCTTTTCGCCGTGGTGAAGGACGATGACCTTCTCGCACAGGCTCACGACCGCCTTCATGATGTGCTCGATGAGCAGGATGGTGACACCGGACTCGTTGATCTTGCGGATCAGCTGGATGGCCTCTTCGGTCTCAGCCGGGTTCAAGCCTGCCATGTTCTCGTCCAGAAACAGCACTTCGGGCTTGGTGGCCAGAGCGCGGGCCATCTCCAGACGCTTCTGGTCCGGCGTGCCCATGTCCTTGGAGATCACATGACGCTTTTCGTACAGGCCGGTGAAGTGCAGCACCTCCATGGCGCGCTCCTTGGCCTCTTTTTCGCTCTTTGCACCGGCGTGGCCGAAGTAGGCGGCGGCGGTGACGTTATCCAGAACGCTCAGGTTCTTCAGAGGCTTCATGATCTGGAAGGTGCGGGCGATCTTCATGTTGGTGTACTCATACGCCTTTTTGTTGGTGATGTCCTCACCATTGTAGAAGATCTTGCCTTCGGTGGGCGGGTAGTAGCCGCAGATCATGTTGAAGGTGGTGGATTTACCAGCACCGTTGGGGCCGATCATGCCGGTGATGGAGCCTTTCTCCACCGAGAAAGAAACATCATGCACGGCGGTCAGACCCTTGAACCGCTTGGTCAGGCCCTGGACTTCAATAATAGGCTTTTCTGCCATGATTACTTCCCTCCCTTGTCTGCCATCAGCTCATACTCTTCCAGCACGTCCAGAGACGGCTTTTTGAGGATCTTTTCATCGATGAAGGTCTTGACCTTCGAGTTCATGTACCAGCCCAGAATACCGGACGGACGGAAGCGGATGACCACGATCAGCACGATGGCATACATCAGCATGTTGATGCCGGGCAGGATGGCGGCAAAGTTTGCACGCAGCAGTTCGCTCAGCGGGATCATGATGAGGCCGCCGATCAGCGGGCCTTCGATGTAGGCAGCGCCGCCCACGACTGCCGGCAGCACGATCTCAGTGGACTTGGACTGGATCATAATATCGGGGTCGATGTAGCGGATGTAGCTGACGTAGAAGAAGCCGACCAGACCGGCAATGATAGCCGAAATGACAACGGCAATGACCTTGTACTTGGTGGGGTTGATGCCGATGGCGGCGGCTGCGTCCTCATCCTCGCGGATGGTGCGCAGCGCAAAGCCCAGCTTGGAGCGGCCGATCTTCTTCATGATGAGGTAAACGCCCACCATCATGACGAAGCCAATGTAGTAGTACGGCACCTTGCTGGTAAAGCGGAACTGCGCAAAGGAGTCCTTGCCGAAGGGCAGGCCCACACCGGATGCACGGCCGAAGAACTCCGAGTTGATGATGAACTGACGGATGGACTCGGCAAATGCGATGGACACCAGCGTGAAGTAGGGGCCGCGCAGGATCAGGCTGGGGAAGAAGATGACACCGGCCACAACGCCCACAACGAGCATATCCAGCACAGCGGCCACCCATGGGTTCATGCCCGTCTTTGTGACCACCAGACAGCACACATAGGCACCCAGACCCATGTAAGCGGCCAGACCCAGCGAGTTCTGGCCGGTGATGCCGCCCAGAATGTTCCATGCCATGGACAGGGTGGACATATAGAAGGTGAGAACGAAAATGTTGATGATGTAAGGTTTATCCACGACCAGCGGGATCGCTGCGAAGATGGCGATGATGATAGCCAGAACGATCGCCAGATTGCGGTGATAGGTTTTAACTGCTTTTCTGGTATCCATCTTATCGCCTCCTCAGAATCATGACCTGACGCACGACCAGAATGATGATGAAGGTGACGAACACGATCATATCACTGTAGGACGGGCTGATGAACAATGCACTCATCTGCTCCAGCAGGCCCAGGAAAATACCGGCGAAGAATGCGCCGGGGATGGAGCCCAGACCGCCCACGACCACGACGATCAGTGCGCGGAAGCCGAAGCTTGCGCCTGCGGTGGGATAGATGGTGTAGAACTGGGTCAGCAGAGAGCCGGCGATACCGGCCAGAGCAACGCCCAGACCATAGGTCAGGATGTAAATTTTCTTGACGTTGATGCCCACGACCTCAGCACCAATGGGGTTCTGGGATACGGCGCGGATCTGCTTGCCGGTGGTGGAATACTTGAGGAAGGCAAACAGTGCAATGGCGACCACGATCAGGATCAGGAAGCTGACCAGACGCGGCAGCGCAATGGTGACCGGGCCAAGCGGGATGTAGGTCTGCGAATAAGGGGTAATGATCTTATAATAGGTGGAACCAAAGATGACCAGAGCGCCGTTGGTGAGCAGCAGGCCCAGACCGACGGTGAGGAACAGCAGGTTCGTAAAGCTCTTGGTCTTGAGCGAAGGGGTGATCAGAGTGGACTGGATCAGCGCACCCAGACCGAACATGAGCACTGCAACGATGGGAAGGGCTACATAGGGGTCCACCCCAAAGTAGGTATACAGAACATAGGTGATGTACATGCCCACCATCAACATTTCGCCGTGGCAGAAGTTGACGATGTTCATAACACCGAAAATGATGTTCTGGCCCATACCCATCAGGGAGTAGAAACCGCCCAGCAGGATCCCGTTTACCAGTGCTTGCAAAAAGACTTCCATTGACATCCTCCCGTTCTAAGCATCAGGCGATGGGAACAGATGATGCAAAAACTGCACGCTGCATCCGCCACCGGCCTGTACTCGTGATTGAAAATTGCCCTTGTGGACTCCATTTCCTCCCTTCTGCTCGTACAATTGGTATATCATCTGTATTGTAACGTAAGTGCAGCCTGTATACAAGATATTATTTCTACCAAACTTTGTCATAAATTTATATGGAAAGTGCCAGAATATCCCGGATTTTTTGGTATGCAAGTCAATTTTCGCAGTTAAAAATGGAGGATTGATGTCTTATTGACATAATTTTGTTACTATTTCAGGCCGGAAATTTACGGAAAATGCAGAAAAACCCGGCAGAAGAACACCTGAACGTGTTCCTCTGCCGGGCTTTTTATCCATAAAATGGCATGTGGTATTCAAGATGAAGGCGCACCGCCGCCCTGTCCCGGGTTGTGGTTCCCAGCGTATGCTTCACGCCTTGGAACGGCGTTCGCATCCCGCTGACCACGGCCCCAGCTTTGCTTCCCTGTACTCCCCTTTTTGTCGCTATGCGACATCTTCCCCCGACCGGGGGAAGTCTTTGCTCGCTGGCGGCGGTCAGCTCAGCTGCAATTCCCGTACGGGTCAAATTAAAAATCCCCCGAGCGAATGCAGCGGCAGCAACCACATTAGACATTCCTACAGGATGGGACTTGCAACAACGACGACCGCGGCCAGTGGCCGATGCAGGGAGGAGTTGTTGGGGCAGCGGCCAGCAAGACGCACGTGCCGCCCAAGGCACGCGCGGATGCTGGGAGCCGCAACCCGAAGCATTAAAAAAGAGCCCACTGGGCTCTTTTTTGCCGCCTGCGGGCGGCCGTGTTCCTTCGATTCCTCGTACGGGTTGCATGAAACAGCTACCACATTAGACGTTCCTAGTCGTTGGGACCCGCGCACTAAGCAACAGCCCACTGGGCTGATTGCTTACCCTGCTGCGCAGGGCCGTGCTGTTCGATTCCCGTACGGGTCAAATTAAAAACGCCCTTGCGCAATGCGCAAAGGCGTTTTTATGACCCGTACGGGAATCGAACCCATGTTACAGCCGTGAAAGGGCCGTGTCTTAACCGCTTGACCAACGGGCCTTAGAAATACAGAGCTTCGCTAAAACCTCCGACTTCCATCGTCCACTACTGCAGACGACCGTCCCCCTAACCTTAGCGAAACTCTGTAAAAGTGGTAGCGGTAACTGGATTTGAACCGGTGACACTTCGGGTATGAACCGAATGCTCTAGCCAACTGAGCTATACCGCCACATATTGTTTGTGCACTTGAACAGTGCTCTATTATTATACCCACAGATACCCCTTTTGTCAACACATATTTTTAAAAAAATCATATTTTTTCGTGTCGTCCAAAATACAAACGAAGATACGCAAAAATCCCGCTTTCCATTGAATAGAAAGCGGGATTTTTCAACCATTTATCCGAGCCTTGTGGAAAAGCCGGTCAATTCTTCAGCCCTTCTTGTGGGTGGGAACCATAACCTTCAGGCCGCCCATATACGGCTGCAGCACTTCGGGGATGGTCACGGTGCCGTCGGCCTGCAGATGGTTCTCCAGGAAGGCGATCAGCATACGCGGAGGTGCCACGCAGGTGTTGTTCAGGGTGTGGGCCAGATAGGTCTTGCCGTCCTTGCCCTTCACGCGGATGTGCAGGCGGCGTGCCTGTGCATCGCCCAGATTGGAGCAGGAGCAGACCTCGAAGTACTTCTGCTGGCGGGGGCTCCATGCTTCGATATCGCAGCTCTTCACCTTCAGGTCGGCCAGGTCGCCGGAGCAGCAGTTCAGCTGACGCACCGGGATCTCCATGCTGCGGAACAGCTCCACAGAGTTCTTCCACAGCTTCTCGTACCAGTCAGCGCTCTCGTCGGGGCGGCAGACCACGATCATTTCCTGCTTCTCGAACTGATGGATGCGGTAAATGCCGCGCTCCTCGATGCCGTGAGCGCCCTTTTCCTTGCGGAAGCAGGGGCTGTAGGAGGTCAGGGTCAGGGGCAGAGTGGCCTCGTCCAGAGTCTGGTCGATGAAGCGGCCGATCATGGTGTGCTCGCTGGTACCGATCAGGTACAGGTCCTCACCCTCGATCTTATACATCATGGCATCCATTTCCGGGAAGGACATGACACCCTGCACCACGTTGCCGTGCATCATGAAGGGAGGGATCACATAGGTGAAGCCCTTGTTGATCATAAAGTCGCGGGCATAGGCCAGCACAGCCTCGTGCAGGCGGGCGATGTTGCCCAGCAGATAGTAGAAACCGTTGCCGGCCACGCGGCCTGCAGCGTCCATATCGATGCCGTCGAAGCTCTCCATGATCTCGGTGTGGTACGGAATGGGGAAATCGGGCACCACAGGCTCACCAAAGCGCTGTGCTTCCACGTTATAGGTATCATCCGGGCCGATGGGCACGCTGGGATCGATCATCTGCGGGATGGTGTACATGATCTCCTGAATGCGTGCGGACAGGGTCTCTTCTTCCTTTTCCAGCTCAGCCATCTTGTCGGCGTCGGCCTTGACGGCGGCATTGTTGGCATCGATCTGAGCCTGCAGCTCAGCCTTCTGTGCCTCATCGGTGCACTTCTTCAGCTGGCCGAACAGGGGACCGTTGGCCTTGCTCAGCTTGTTGCGGGCAGCCTTGAGGGCTTCCACTTCCTTCAGGCATGCGCGGTACTTGGCATCCTTCTCGATGACCTCATCCACCAGCGGCAGCTTTGCGTCCTGGAACTTCTTCTTGATGTTTTCCTTGACAGCGTCCGGGTTTTCACGGACAAATTTGATATCAAGCATGATTGACTCTCCTTGCTCTATTTCGGTTCGCACAGAAGATCCCCTCCCCTGTGCCGTTCAAAGACGGTCGCCCGCCTTGGATCGCTTTATTCTTCGTTCTGGTACTGTCCCAGCAGGTTGGCAAAGGCCCGCAGCTGCTCGTCTGAATAGAAATGCACGGTCAGCCTGCCCTTGCCGTCGTGGTAGGCCACGTTCACCTCGCTGCCCAGCACCTGCTTGAGGCTTTCTTCCACCTCCACCGGCAGGGTGCCCCGCGGCTGAGGTTCTCTGGGCTCCTTTGCGGGCTTTGCCAGCTTTTTGCACAGCGCCTCGGCCTGACGCACGTTCAGCTGGTTGTCCGCAATGATCTGCGCCGCCTGCTCCTGCAACTCCGGTGTGGGCAGGCTCAGGATCACCTTTGCGTGGCCGATATTGATAAAGCCGCTTTTCAGCAGTTCCAGCACGTTTTCCGGCAGGTTCAGCAGGCGCAGGCTGTTGGCCAGTGCGCTGCGGCTCTTGCCCAGCTTCTGTGCCGCCTGCTCCTGCGTCAGGCCGCAGCGGGTCATCAGCTCCCGGATGCCGGTTGCTTCTTCCACCGGGTCCAGATCCTCGCGCTGCAGATTTTCCACCAGAGCCAGCTCCATGGCCTGCTCGTCGCTGACTTCCTTGATGACCACCGGCACATCGTTCAGCCCTGCCATGCGGCAGGCACGCCAGCGGCGCTCACCCGCCACGATGCTGTAGCCGCCGCGCGGGCGCGGACGCACCGCGATGGGCTGCAGCAGACCATGCTCTGCAATGCTGGCCGCCAGCTCGCCCAGCGCCTGTTCGTCAAAGGTCTTGCGCGGCTGTTCCGGGTCCGGTTCGATCTCACGTAGGGGCAAGGTGTCTACCTTTGCACCGGACTCAAAAACCGGGGCGGCATCTTCAAACAGACTGTCCAGCCCGCGGCCAAGCCCTCCTTTTCCTCTTGCCATTCATGTTCCCCCTGAGGTTTAATCTTCCAGAGCATTTTTCGTCTGCTCTGCGACGGGTGCACTTTTTCTGCGGGCCTTTTTGGGCTCGTGCGGGCGGTTGTTCTTGACAAATTCGATTGCCAGATCCATGTACGCTTCGCTGCCCTTGCCCTTGGGTTCATAGAAATTGATGGGCTGGCCGTAGCTGGGTGCCTCCGAAATACGGATGGAGCGCGGGATGGTGGTCTTGTACACCTTGGAGCCGAAATACTTCTGCACCTGCTCCACCACCTGCACGGTCAGGTTATACCGCAGCGAGAACATGGTGAACACCACGCCCTCGATATCCAGATACGGATTGTACTTTTTGCGAATGGTCTTTAAGGTGCTGATCAGCTCCGAAAGACCCTCCAGCGCGTAATACTCGCACTGCACCGGAATGAGAACGCTGTCGCAGGCACTCAGGCCGTTCAGGGTGAGCAGGTCCAGACTGGGCGGACAATCGATAAAGATGAAGTCATAGTCCTTCTGCACCTCGGCCAGCGCCTTGCGCAGGCGGCTCTCACGAGCGGGCAGGTCGATCATTTCCAGACTGGCACCGGCCAGACGGGTGTTGGAGCCGATGACATCGGTGCGGTACTCGGTCTTACGGATGGCCTCGGATGCCCGCGCCTCACCGATCAGGATCTCGTAGGTTCCCTTTTCCACGCTGCGCTTCGGGATGCCGTAGCCGGTGGTGGTATTGCCCTGCGGATCAAGGTCTACGATGAGCACCCGCTTGCCCAGCGCCGCAACGCAGGACGACAGGTTGACGGCGGTGGTGGTTTTGCCAACGCCGCCCTTCTGGTTCGCAATTGCTACAATTTTTGCCACGCACAATTCTTCCTTCCGGGAAAATTTAATTGTTCCATGTGGAACATTCGCAGTCATGCCCGCCGGTTTCCCGTCCATACAGGCACCTTAACACCTAGTATAGCACATCCAAATCGGTTTTTGAACCATCTGAAGCGTTTTTCCGCTGGATTTTTAACTTTTAGAGGTGGGAAAATCAAAAACTGCACGGTTTTGGGAGCCGAATCAACGATTTGGAATGCGCGCCGGGAAGCTGGCTAGCCCTCTCAGTCAAGCCCTGTCGGGCTTGCCAGCTCTCCCAAAGGGAGAGCCCTTGGCATAACGGCAAAGTTTCCGGGCAAACCGCAAAGCTTGCGGTTTCGCCAGAGCCTCTCCCTTTGGGAGAGGTGTCACCGCAGGTGACGGAGAGGGTTCACGCCGTGAGAAACTCCCCCAGTCATCTCGCTTTGCTCGATGCCAGCCCCCTCGGAGATGGGGCCCTTGACATGGTGGGAAAGCTGCCGGATAAATTGCAAAGTTTCCGGCACGCCAGAGGCTCCCTCTCCGAGGGAGCTGGAAAAACCGTCAGGTTTTGACTGAGGGAGTTCGTCCCCTGTTCCACATGGAACAATTTTACCGTTCGGCGGCGGTGGTTGGGATGCGCACCGTATATTCGATATACCCGTCCTTCTCCTCCCGGTGGGCAGTGGCGGGCACACCATTATCGGTCATCAAGCGGATGGCATGGTCGATGGTGTTCACAAAAATACGCACATCCTTGACCATCGAGATGCGGTGCCTGCCTTTTGCAGGGGTGTTGAGCAGCTGTTCAATGTAGAGGTCGGTCTGGCGGGCGTTCATGCGGCGCTTGGCAATGTTGATCAACGCTTCACTGCGGCGGTTCTCCGGCAGACGCAGCACCGCCCGGGCATGGCGCTCCGTGAGGCTGTTGTCCAGCACGAACTGCCGCTGGTCGGCGTTCAGCTGCAAAAGCCGCAGCTTGTTGGCAAGGGTGGGCTGCGCCATGCCCAGTCGCTTGGCGGCTTCGGCCTGGGTGCAGTCCCACAGCACCATCACATCCTTTAAGCCCTGCGCCTGCTCAAAGGGGTTCAGGTCTGCGCGCTGGATGTTTTCCAGCAGGCCCAGCGCGGCGGTGCGCTCATCGTCGTAATCACAGAGGATGGCAGGGATGTTGTTCATTTTAGCAAGGCGGCAGGCACGGAGCCGCCGCTCCCCGGCTACCAGCTCGTAGCCGCCATCCGACACTTTTCGCACCGAGATGGGCTGCAGCAGACCATTTTCACGGATGCTCTGGGCCAGCGCAGCCAGCTCCTGCTCGCTGAACTCCCGCCGTGCCTGAAACGGCGACGGCCTGATCTGATCGATGGGCAGGAAATAAATTTTGCCCGCCTGCTTTTTGCGTTCAAACATGGATACACGGCTCCTTTCGCGTGGTGGATGGGTTTTGTTTTTCACATTTTCCCGGGAAAGCGTGGAAAACTCAGGCTTCAGGCACAGTGTATCACACAAATAAAAGCCCTGCCAGAAGTTTCGTTCGGCAGGGTTTTACAAAATTCTATCGATATTTCGTTATTTCAACGGGCTTTTCGCAATTTTTCCGCCGTTTCTGGGGTAGGCTGTCGGAGTCTGCGAAATCTTTTTGCACAGGATCAGGGTGCGGGTGTCGCCGCCCGGAAGGTGCAGAGTGCGGGTCTCTTTGTACTCGCCGCCCAGCTTTTTGATGGCACCGCGCGCTGCGGCCAGTTCTTCCTCACCGGAAGAGCCCTTCATGGCAAGGAAGTTTCCCCCTACCTTTACCAGCGGCAGGCAGTATTCGGCCAGCATGGGCAGCGCAGCCACAGCCCGGGCAGATGCCAGATCAAACTGTTCACGCCACGCCTTGCGGGCGGCTTCCTCGGCGCGCTCCTTTGCAAACTCCACGCCGGTCAAACCCAGCTGGGCACAGGCGTACTTCAAAAACTCCACCCGCTTGCCGGTGGGCTCCATCAGGGTCAACTCCAGTTCCGGCTTGTAGATTTTGGTCACGATGCCCGGGAAGCCTGCGCCTGCGCCCACATCCACCATGCGGCCCGCCACTTCCGGCTGGCTGGCAAACAGCAGGCTGTCGAGGAAGTGCTTATCCTCGATCCCCTCGGGGTCGGTGATAGCGGTCAGGTTGACCTTCTGGTTGTAGTCCACCAGAATTTCGGCAAAGGCATCCAGCTGGTCCAGCTGGGTGCCGGTGAGAGTGATGTTCCATGTGGAACATTTTGCTTCAAGGCGCGGTTTATCGATCATACGCAGGTTTTCCTTTCTGTTATTCGCCGGTCAAGTGAACAAAGATCGGCTCGTGGTGCACGGCAGGCAGGAAAGTTTCCAGCACATCTGCCGTTCGCAGCTTGAGCGAGGAGGTGTTGATGCAGGGGTGGCAGCCGAGGTACTCCCCTGCCTTTATGTCCTCATCCATCAGCAGCTGCACCTTGTTTTCGGTGTCGTTGGCAAGCCCCATGATGGAGGAGGAACCGGGCGTGCAGTCCAGATACTGCTCCATATCCTCGGGCGAGGCAAAGCTCAGGCGGGCAATGCCCAGCTGGTGGGAAAGCTCTTTGGTTTTGAAGGGCTTGTCCCCGGGCATCATGAGCAGATAAAAGTTCGTCTTCTGCCGGTTGCACAGGAACAGGTTCTTGCAGACGGTGGCATTCAGGCAGGCATCGATCACATGGCAGTCCTCCATGGTGTCAGCCTTCATCCAGCCGTGGTCGGTGCGCCAGAATTGGATGCCCAGCTTGTCCAGCAGGTCATAGGTACGGATCTCTTTTTCCAGCCGCCCGGTGCAGTCGGCAGGACGGCCCTCGTAAAGCTTCAGTTCTTCCATTGGTTGCAGCTTCTTTCTATGTTTAACGATTTCAAATGCCCTCCGCGTTGCTCTGGGCAAATTCATCGGAAAAATTATTTTTATATTTGCAAATCAGGAAAATCTGCGGATTTTCCTGATTTGCTTTTTCACACGGAAGGTCGTAATGGTAAACGGCATCTACTGCCGCTGACTCCCTGCGGGAGCATTCACGCAGCAGAAAATGCACAAGCTTATCCGCACGGCGCGTCGCGCAAGCGACTCGAAATCCGCTTCGTGATTTTCCGTGTCTGTGCGAGAAATCCACGAGTGTTCGTTGAATTTTGAAGGTTTGCCGAAGCAGGATTTCTTACATCCCTCCTGAACATCCCTCCAATCTTCAGAAACCGGTACTAATGTCCCAAAATTGAATATAAGCCGATGTGGCGGAATGGCAGACGCAAACGACTCAAAATCCCTTGTGCTAATAACACGTGTGGGTTCGACCCCCACCACCGGCATAAAAAGGAAGCCCTCCAGCTTGTCTGGGGGGCTTCCTTTTTATCTGCGGCGTGTGAGCGGGTCGAACAGCACGACCCTGCACAGCAGGGGAGCAATCAGCCCTGCGGGCTGTTGCTCAGTGCGCGGGAGACCCCCACCACCGGCATAGCAAGCAGCTCGAAATCGAAAGATTTTGGGCTGCTTTTCTTTTTCTGCTCAGTTTCTTATACTTTGGTGTTTTCTGGGAAGATGCGGAATCATTTTCAGTTGTTGACCCGCTGACAGCCTGGCACATTGCCTGCAAGCACCGGCTCCCTTACGAAAGCCGGTGCTTTTTTGCAGTTGCACTTTCCCCGGGAGATTATTATACTTATAAAAAAGGCCGGGTGCTGCAAGGACAGGAGGGAAAGCGTATGGCACGGAACAAAACCGCGCAGGGCGGTATCTCCCTGCGCCGCAAGGTCACGGCATGG
This sequence comes from Faecalibacterium sp. Marseille-Q4896, assembly GCF_017377615.1. Taxonomy (NCBI): domain Bacteria; kingdom Bacillati; phylum Bacillota; class Clostridia; order Eubacteriales; family Oscillospiraceae; genus Faecalibacterium; species Faecalibacterium sp. Marseille-Q4896. The sequence goes on along the minus strand of NZ_JAFREG010000005.1, from coordinate 110,556 downwards.
CTTGCCGCAATTTTGCTGGTCACCATGCTTTCTACTGGCATTGCTACCATGGCAGGTCAGTGGACGGTACGCTCCTTTGATATGCTGCTGGCCGACAACGCCGTCTGCTACACGGTGCAAAACGCCCTCAAGGACGAAACACAGGCCTTTGCACGCTATGTGCGCCAGCCTACTTCTGAAACCGAACAGGCCTATACCGCCGCCTGCACCGCTTCCGAGCAGAGCCTTGCAGCCCTGCCCTTCGATTATGCCCGCATCGGCGAGGAGCGCTATGCCCGCACATGGAATCTTTTGCAAGGGTATGCGGGCTATCGGCAGGAGCGGGATGCCTTTTTGCAACTTTCCCCCTCGGCAGATACCTATATTGAACAGATGTACCATGTGATGGCACTGCAGGACTACCTTGCCGAGTATGCGCTACGTCTGACACAGGCCACGCTGGAACAGGAAAACGCCCTTTACAGCAGCACGGCGGCTCACATCCGGCATCTGCCGTGGCTGTATCTGGGGCTGTTTCTGACGGCAGCCGCGCTGATGCTGCTGCTCATCCGGGTGCTGAGCCGCGCGGTGGTGCGTCCGCTGCTGCGGCTGGCGCAGGCTTCCCGCAGCATTGCCGAGGGCGATTTTTCCAGACCGGACCTACCGGTGAAAAGCAGCGACGAGGTGGGGCGGCTGACGGGAACCTTCAACCAGATGAAGCACGCCATGGCGCAGCAACTGACCACGCAGCAGGCCTTGCACCGGGAAGAGGTGCGGAACCTTGCATTGGAAAAAGATCTGGAGCACACCCGGCTGGAGGTGCTCAAAAGTCAGGTGAATCCGCATTTTCTGTTCAACACCCTGAACATGATCTCCTGTATGGCACGGCTGGAGGATGCTGCCACCACCGACCAGATGATCGTGCATCTGGGCAGTTTGTTCCGGCACAACCTGCGCACCAAGCGTCAGCAGATCACGCTGGAGGAGGAACTGGACGGGCTGGAGGACTACATTTATTTGCAGCAAATGCGGTTCGACGGACGCATTACCGTTGAAAAAAGCATCCGGGTGCAGCCTGCGGCGGTTTTGGTGCCGTCCTTTATGCTGCAGCCGGTGGTGGAGAACGCTTACTCGCATGGGCTCAAGTCCTGCGAGGAAGGCGGACGCATCCTGCTGCGGGCATGGATGCAGGACAAGGTGCTGGTGCTCACGGTTGCAGACAACGGCAATGGGATGACCGCAGAGGAACTGGACGCCGTGCAGGCAAAAATTGCCCAGAGCGAGCAGACCGGCCGCAGCATTGGCCTTGGCAATATTTCCCGCCGCATCGGGATGCTGTATCCGGGCGGTAAAATGCAGGTATACAGCCGCGCAGACTGCGGTACTGTGGTGCGGTTTGAGCTCCCGCAGACGCAGCAGCCGGAAGAAAAGGAGGAGACGCTCTCGTGAAGTGCAAATTGCTGGTGGCAGAGGATGAATTGATCGAGCGCAAAGTGCTGTGCCGGACCTTGCAGAAGTATCTGGGAGATCTGATAAGCCTGTATGAAGCCAAAAACGGCAGAGAGGCTCTGGAAATTTTTGCCCGCGAAGCGCCGCAGGTGGCTGTGCTGGACATTGAAATGCCGGGTCTCACCGGGCTGGAGGTGGCGCGCAAGATCCGTGAAACAGACAAAAATTGCGCCATCCTGTTCCTGACCGGCTTTGATAAGTTCGACTACGCACGGCAGGCGATCTCTGTGCGGGCGATGGACTATCTGCTCAAGCCTTACAACGAGCAGGAACTGGTATTCGCGGTGGAGGATGCCATCCGGCAGGTGTCGGTGCCGCTGCCTGCCCACCCGGCACAGCCCCCTGCGCCTGCAGAGCCCCTCCGCCGGGAAGAGGACGAGGATATGCGCACCGCCATCATCCGTGCCGAGATCAGCCGCTTCATCGACGCTCATTATAGGGAGGATATCTCCATGCAGGATGCCGCCGCTGCGCTGCGCTACTCGGACGCCTACTTCTGCAAGTTGTTCAAGCAGTGCTTTAAGGTAAACTTTTCGGCCTACCTGAACGAATACCGGGTGAACAAGGCGCGCCAGCTGATTTTGGACCCGCGCCTGAGCCTGAAGGATATCGGCGCTGCTGTGGGTTACAGCGACGCCAACTATTTTACAAGGGTGTTCAAGCGCCTGACCGGCCAGACCCCTTCGGAATACCGCGTAGCCGCAGCGGAAAAAGCGGCACAAGGATAAATCGGATCCAAAAGAAGCGCTCGTTCTTTCCTGCCTGTGAACAGGAGAGGAACGGGTGCTTTTTTGTTTTTGCCAGTTTTTTTCGTCCAAAAAACACAAAAATTGTACTTGGATACAACAAAGACAAAATCGTACTGCGTTTCACAAAATAATCCGGTTTCGCAAAAATGAACGAGTTGTTAAAATATAATCATAGAAAAAACGTGAAAAGAGAGGATGCCATTCATGAAGAGAAGAACGTTTCTGTCGCTGATGGGCGCAGCGGCACTGACCAGCAGCATGATGCTTACCGGCTGCGGTGCCGGCTCCGGTGACGACCGCAAGATCGTGCGCATCGGCCATGTGCAGTCCCAGACCCACCCGGATCATCTTGGACTGGAAGCCTTTGCCAACTACATCAACGAGAAGCTGGGCGATAAGTACCGCGTGGAGGTGTACCCCAGCGAGCTGCTGGGCTCCCAGACCGAAATGGTGCAGCTGACCCAGACCGGTGCCATCGACTTTGTGGTGGCGTCCACTGCCATCATGGAGACCTTCAGTGCCAAATACCAGATCTTCAACCTGCCTTACCTGTTCTCCAGCGTAGAAGCCTACCATGAGGCGATGGACGACCCCGAGGTGACGGACCCCATTTTCAAGACCACTTCCAAGGCCGGTCTGGAAACGGTGGCATGGCTGGATGCCGGCACCCGCAACTTCTACACCATCAAGACCCCCATCAACCAGCCCTCCGACCTGAAGGGTCTGAAGATCCGCGTGCAGCAGTCGCCCACCAACGTGGAAATGATGCGTCTGCTGGGCGGCACCGCTACGCCCATGGGCTTCGGCGATGTGTACACCGCCTTGCAGGCCGGTATTCTGGACGGTGCCGAAAACAACGAGCTGGCTCTGACCGATAACGGTCACGGCGATATCTGCAAGTATTACTCCTACGATATGCACCAGATGGTGCCGGATCTGCTGGTGGCAAACTACGCTTTCCTGAACGAACTCAGCGACGAGGAGCGCGCGATCTTTGAAGAAGGCTTCCAGATTGTGAAGCGCACCGAGCAGGACGCTTGGGAGGATGCTGTGGCTGAGGCGAAAGATAAGGCCGAGAACGAGCAGCACGTCAACTTTATTTACCCGGACACTGCACCGTTTCAGGAGGCTATGGCCCCCCTGCACGATTCCGTGCTGGCAGCAAACCCGGAACTGCAGCCCATTTATGACCTGATCCAGCAGCACAACGCTGCCCACACTGCGGACTGAGGAGGAGCATCATGGAAAAACTGAGAAATACCCTGAACAAGGTGCTCAACCTGCTGGCAGGTCTGAGCATGACGGTCATGGTGGTGCTGACCACCTATCAGGTCATCGTACGTTATATCTTCAACTCTCCCTCCACATGGTCGGAGGAACTGGTGGGTTATCTGTTCGGCTGGAGCACCATGCTGGGGGCCACCATCGTCTCCGGCGAGCGCGGCCACATGAACATTCCCGTGCTGGTGGACCGGTTCAACCCCACCATGCGCAAGGCGTTCCACATCTTTGCTGAGGTCATCGCCTTCATCTTCTCTGCGACCATTCTGGTGTTCGGCGGTTTTCAGGTGTCCCAGCTGGCTATGGGACAGCAGACCTCCTCGCTGGGCGTAGCCGTGGGCGTGTTCTACTGGGTCATGCCCATCTGCGGCGTGATCATTCTGGTGTATTCCGTGCTGAACATTATCGGCATTGCAAACGGCTCCATCTGTCTGGATACCCCGGAGGATGCAGACTTTGCAAAAGTGGAAGCCGAAATGGCTGCCGATGCTGACAAGGAAAATAAGGAGGACTAAGCTGTGGCAATTCAAGCGTTACTCGTAATTCTGGCAGTGCTGCTGGTGCTGCTGTTCCTCGGCGTGCCCATCTCGTACGCCATTGCAGTCTCTTCCCTGACTGCCATCCTTTCTTCCATTGACCTGAATGTGGCCGTGCTGACCGCTGCCCAGCGCACCTTTGTGGGCATGAGCAAGTTCAGCCTGACCGCCATCCCGTTCTTTATTCTGGCCGGCAACATCATGAATCAGGGCGGCATCGCCAAGCGTCTGGTGGATTTCGTCATGGCCATTCTGGGCAAGATGCCCGGCGCACTGCTGGTGACCAACATCGGCACCAACGCCCTGTTCGGCGCCATCTCCGGCTCTGCTTCCGCTGCGGCTGCTGCCGTTGGCTCCATGATCCGCGACGGTGCCGAGGAGCAGGGCTACGACCCCGCCGTGACCGCTGCCACCAACGCTGCTTCCTCCTGCTCCGGTTTGCTGATCCCGCCGTCCAACGCCTTGATCACCTACTCGCTGGCATCCGGCGGCACCTCTGTGGCTGCGCTGTTCATGGCCGGTTACATTCCCGGCATCATCTGGGCGCTGTGCTGCTGCGTGGTGGGCGTGCTGCTGGCGGTCAAGCTGGGCTATAAAGGCACCCCCGGTAAGTTTGACTGGAAAAATCTCGGCATCTGCACCCTGCGCGCTCTGCCTTCCCTGTCCCTGATCATCGTGGTCATCGGCGGCATCATCGGCGGTGTGTTCTCTGCCACCGAAGGCTCTGCCATTGCCGTTGTCTATGCGCTGATCCTTGCCTTCTGCTACCGCTCCATCAACCTGAAAAGCCTGTGGAAGATCCTCGTGGACTCTGCCAAGATGTCCGGCATGGTGGTGTTTCTTGTGGGTGTTTCCAACATTCTGGGCTGGGTCATGGCCTTTTTGCAGATCCCGGATGCTGTGGCAGCAGCCCTGCTGAGCCTGACCAGCAACAAGTACATCATCCTGCTCATCATGAACGTGATCCTGCTGGTGTCCGGCACCTTCATGGACGTGACCCCGGCCATCCTCATCTTCACCCCGCTGTTTCTGCCCATCTGCCAGAGCTTTGGCATGAGCACCATCCAGTTCGGCCTGATCCTCGTGTATAACCTGTGCATCGGCAACATCACCCCGCCTGTGGGCAACGCACTGTTCGTGGGCATCAAGGTGGGCCGCACCTCGCTTTCCAAGGTCATGCCGTACATGCTTATGTACTATGTGGCCATCATCGGCGGCCTGCTGCTGGTCACCTTTATCCCGGCAGTGTCTACCGCACTGCCGCAGGCAATGGGCCTGATGTAACTGAGACATCTCCTTCTTCTCCTAAAAAAGGCGGTACCTGCTTTGCGGCGGGCACCGCCTTTTTCTGTCTCTTGCACAAAGGCAACCTTGTGCGCTATACTATCTGCAAAGGGAGGGAGGGCACCATGCGCAGACGGACTTTTTTAGCCGGGCTGGGCTTTGCAGCCTTGCAGCTGGCAGGCTGCGGCGCAAAGCCACAGACCACACCGGACTATGTGCTGACCTATGCCGACAACCAGCCCGCCGGGTACCCCACTACGCAGGGCGCGCAGTATTTTGCAGACCTTGTGCAGCAGCAGACTGGGGGCAAGGTGGTCATTCAGGTCAAGGCGAACGGCGAGTACGGCTCGGAACAGCAGGTGTGGGAACAGCTTGCCATTGGCGGCGTAGATTTTGCCCGTGTGTCGCTCTCGGTTGCCACGGACGATCTGCCCCGGCTCAACGTGCTGCTGCTGCCGTATCTCTACCGGGATGCCGACCACATGTGGCGCGTGCTGGACGGCAACATCGGGGCTGAGTTTTTGCAGGACTTTACCGCGCAGGGGCGCGTGGGCCTGAGCTGGTACGACGCGGGTGCCCGCTCGTTCTATGCCCGTCAGCCGGTGCGCAGCCTAAGCGATCTGCAGGGCAAGACCATCCGCGTGCAGGATTCGCAGATCGTGATCGACATGATCCGCCTGCTGGGTGCAGTGCCGGAGACCACGGCGTACAGCGACATCTACTCGGCGCTTGAGACCGGGCAGATCGATGCCGCCGAAAACAACTGGCCGGCCTACTATTCCATGGAGCACTATAAGGTGGCGCGGTACTACATGGCCGATGAGCACAGCCGCGTACCGGAGGTGCAGCTGGCTTCCGGCCGCACATGGGATGCACTGTCGGAGGAATACCGGCAGATCCTGCAAGCGTGCGCCCGGGCATCGGCGCAATACGAGCGCCAGCTCTGGGCGCAGGAGGAAACAGCTGCCCGAAAAGCGGCATTGGCTGGCGGGTGCCAGGAACTGCCGCTGCCCGAAGAAGAAATGCAGAACTTCCGGCAGCTGGTGCAGCCGCTATACCGAAAATACTGTGCCGACTATCTGCCGCTGGTGGAAGAGATACAGGCAGAGTGATAACAGAAAAGGGACGAGTCAAATAAAAAGGCTCACAGCTTTGAGGTTATGCTGCGGAGCACTTTTCCTCCACGCCCACTCCGTGGAACAGCAAGCAAGCCAGACCCGCCGGTCTGGCTTGTTTGCAATATCAAAATAAATGTTTCCGCTGAATATACCCAAGGTGCAGCGGAGGGTCTTCTGAATCAAAAACTCTCACTCAGCTCACATATCTATCGGTCGCGCTGATGATGTTGGCATTGCCTTCCAGACTTTCATACACGTTCACAACGGCATAGTGCATCTCAGCACCCGGATAAACCGTGGTTGCTTCGCACAGGATGCGGTAGTTCGTGCCTGCCACGGTCTGGGTGCTCAACAGCGCCACCGGCACATAGTCCACGCCCACAAAGCCCTCTGTGGCCTTGTTGAACGCCGCCGTGGCTTCATCCGTCATGGCGGGTGACTCCGCTTCCTGACAGGTGCCCACAGCGCCTTCCTCATAGTCCAGATTTGTCAGGCACAGCGGGTCGCCAATGTCCAGAATTTCTGCCTTGCCCAGCCAGCCGCGCTGCAGCGTGACCACAACATACTCTTCCTGTGCGCCCGGTACGACGACAGTCGCCTTGCACAGAATGCGGTACTGGATACCGGAGCCGGTGGTGCGGCTTGCCAGCAGGGCCACGGGCGTGTAGGAAACGCCCTCCAGACCTTCAAAGGCCTTGTCGAACACTTTGCGGACTTTCTCGGTCAGTGCCGGGTCGGAAGCACGCTTCCAGCTGCTGGAAATACAGTTTTCCTCAGCCACAGCAGAAACTGGTTCCACCGTCTCTGCCGAAAGTGCGTATGCCTGTACCGCGCCGCCTGCCAGCAGGGAAAGAGCCATCACAGCCGTCATGCAAACAGAAACCGTCTTTTTCATAATAATATATCCCCTCTTCTTATTGTGTGTCGCTGCCGGGGTGTGCACCCGGTTTTGTCGCTTCATTCTGGATACGAATGAGCCTCTCCCCGGAATTGCACGGGTTTGAAATATTTTCCAAAAAAAGAAAAAAGCCTGTGTGCACAGTCCTGAATGACAGGCTCTGCATCCCTCCTGAACATCCCTCCAATTTCCATTTGGGCGATCCAAATCGAAAAAACAGAGTAGAGGGAAAACGCATCGAAAAATCGTGGATATTTCAAATTATTGTTCATTGAGGCGTGAATTTTGCCTTTGTGAAGTGGGAACCAGATATCACTGGATATCACTGGATGACACCAGATGGAAGATGAGGATAAAAACTCAAAATCGGCGGAACACAAAAAATCCTCTAGCGAAGCGACTTGGATTTTTTGTATGGAGCCCATCTTCTTTGGGATTATTAAGGGCGAGTAGCCCTTAATTCGTGCCTCCCGCGCCTCGAAAGTAGCGGGTGCTTTTCTGGTTCTCTTTTGGCACGCAAAAGAGAACATCCCCGGCGGCGATGCATTTTGCAAAAGGCATGAAGCCCGCCCCACACGAATACTCTCTGTGCGGGAAGCAGACTTACTTCCTCGCTGCCAGTGCAATGCTCAGCTGCGCCACATCGGAGGGCGATACGCCCGGGATGCGCCCCGCCTGACCGAGGTTCTTCGGCCGGATGCGGGCCAGCTTTTCGCGGGCTTCCAGTGTCAGGCCGGTCAGGTCGGAATATTCAAAATCATCTGGGATCAGGGTCTTTTCGTGCCGGGCCACGTCCCGGATCATCCGGTCCTGCCGGGCAATGTAGCCCGCATACTTGATCTCGGTCTCCAGCCGTTCGGCCAGCATGGGGGTGATCTGCTCGCCCCAGCCGATGACACCGGCCAGCAGCGGATAGCTGATCTCCGGGCGGCGCAGCAGCTCTTCCGCAATGCCGCCCTCGGCAGCAGGGGCAAGACCGGCCGCTTCCATGGCGGCACGCAGGTCTGCGGTGCGCAGATGCGTCTCATGCAAGCGGCGGCGCTCTGCTTCCAGAATGCTCTGGGTGTGCTGGTACTTGGCCCAGCGGTCATCCTGCACAAGGCCGTATTCCCTGCCAATGGGGGTCAGCCGCTGGTCAGCGTTGTCCTGACGCAGGGTCAGGCGGTACTCGCTGCGGCTGGTCATCATGCGGTAGGGGTCCATGACCCCTTTGGTGACCAGATCATCCACCAGTGTGCCCAGATAGCTGGTGTGGCGCGGCAGAATGAGCTGCTCTTTGCCCAGCGCATTGCGGGCGGCGTTCAAACCTGCCAGCAAGCCCTGTGCGGCGGCTTCCTCGTAGCCGGAGGTGCCGTTGAACTGACCCGCGCCGTACAGTCCCCGCACCACCTTGCTTTCCAGCGTGGCTTCCAGACTGGTGGGGTCCACGCAGTCGTACTCGATGGCGTAGGCCGGGCGCATGATCTCGATGTTCTCAAACCCTTTGATACTGCGGTAGAAGGCGTTCTGCACATCCTCCGGCAGGCTGCTGGAGGCTCCCTGCAGATACATCTCTTCGGTGTTCTCGCCGCAGGGTTCCACAAAAATGGGGTGGCGGTCCTTGCCCGCAAAGCGCACCACCTTATCCTCAATGGAGGGGCAGTAGCGCGGGCCAACACCCTCGATCATGCCGCCATAGAGCGGGCTGCGCCGGATGTTATCCAGAATGATCCTGTGGGTCTCGGGGTTGGTGTAGGCGATCCAGCACTCCACCTTGTTGTGCATGGGTGCATCGGTCATAAAGCTGAAGGGCTGCAGCTCATTGTCCGGGTCGCCGGGCTGGCATTCCAGCTTGGAAAAATCGATGCTGCGGCGGTGCACCCGGGCAGGGGTGCCGGTCTTGAACCGGCGCAGCGGCAGCCCGGCAGCCTTCAGGCTGTCGGTCAGGGCGTTAGCGGCGTGCATCCCGTCCGGGCCGGAGGCGTACCATGCATCGCCCACAAAAATTTTGCCGCCAAGGTTCGTGCCGGTGGCAATGACCACGCACTTGGCGCTGTATTCGCCGTTCAGCTGGGTCACAACGCCCTTCACACGGCCGTTCTCGGTCTCGATGCTCACAACCTCAGCCTGATGGATGGCAAGGCCGGGCGTGAGTTCCAATGCATGCTTCATATATTCATGGTAGCGCTTGCGGTCGGTCTGCACACGCAGGGCGTGCACCGCCGGGCCTTTGCCCTTGTTGAGCATCCGGCTCTGCAGATAGGTGGCATCCGCAGCAAGGCCCATCACGCCGCCCAGTGCATCCAATTCACGTACCAGCGTACCTTTTGCCGTGCCGCCAATGCTGGGGTTGCAGGGCATGTTGCCAATGGCATCCAGACTCATGGTAAACACGGCCGTTCTCGCGCCCAGCGTTGCGGCGGCGTGAGCTGCCTCGATGCCGGCATGACCGGCACCGATGACGATAACGTCATAATCTCCTAAGTGGTTCATATACTTTCGGGTTTCCTCTAACAAATGATTTAAAATGCCCTCCGTTTCACTCTGGGCATATTCAGCGGAAAAATTATTTTTAATTTCGCAAATCTGGAAAATCTGCGGATTTTCCAGATTTGCCTTTTCACGGGAGGGGCCATAACGGGAAACGGCAGCTGCTGCGCTTGCTCCCCCGGGGGGAGCTGTCGCGCAGCGACTGAGGGGCTGCAAATCGGCGGAGCCGAAAAAAACGGTTAAAAGATCTTCACGCCGAACAGGCGTGAATCTTCAGTTTTTTCCGGTGCAGCCCTCTGCTTTGGGGTTAAAAGGGGCGAGCAGCCCCTTTTTCGTGGCTCCAGCGCGTCGAAATCGCTGGCACTTTTCTGGTTCTCTTTTGGTGTCAAAAGAGAACATCCCCGGCTCTTACTTTCCCACGCAGAAACGTTCAAACACCTGTTCGATCACAGCTTCCGAGGCGTTCTCACCGGTCAGGTCGCACAGGGCGGCCAGTGCGTCGTCCACACAGACGGAAACGGCATCCAGCCCAAAGCCGCCTGCGGCAGCATCCAGTGCACCGGCCACAGCGTCCCGCGCACGCAGTGCGGCGGAAAGCTGACGCTGGCCGGACAGACTGGCGGCATGGGGGTCGATCTGGCTGGTACCCAGCAGGCGGGCCACCGCAGCGGAGATCACCTTGCGGCTCTCCTCCTCCTGACAGCACACCGGCAGCACCATGGCAAAGCAGGGTGCTATCAACTCTGCGTCAAATTGCCTTGGTTTATCCTCTTTGTTGATAAGTGCAATGGCTGGACGGCCTGTGCAACGCTGTGCAAGCTCCAGATCTTCCCGCGTGGGCGGCTCAGAGCCATCGAACACAGCCAAAATCAGGCCTGCCTCCTCCAGCTTTTTCCAGCTGCGGCGGATGCCCTCGGCTTCAATGGCATCTTCGGTCTCGCGCAGACCGGCGGTATCGAACAGATTCAGCTGGATATCCCCCAGCTGTACCGCCTGCTCCACCACGTCACGGGTGGTGCCAGCCACCGGCGTGACGATGGCCCTGTCGAACCCGGCCAGCAGGTTGAGCAGTGTGGATTTGCCCGCATTTGGTCTGCCCACAATGGCGCAGTCCACACCTTCGCGCAGGACGGTATCCGCCTGATAATTATGGATCAACTCGTCCAGCTCTGCCTTTACCCCACTCAGTACGCAGTGGAGATGGTCACCGTCCAGCTCCGGCACATCCTCTTCGGGAAAATCCACCCATGCGGCAAGGTGAGCCTGAATGGCGGTAAGCGCTTCCTTCTGGGCACTGATCTTCTTTGCCAGCGCACCGCCCAGCGCGGCATTGGCCAGCGCGGCACCCTGACGGCCATCCGCCGAGATCAGATCCATCACCGCTTCGGCCTGCGTCAGACCCAGCTTGCCGTTCAGGAACGCGCGGCGGGTGTACTCGCCGGGCGCGGCAGGCTGAGCACCGGCAGCAAGACAGGCTTCCACCAGACGGCGGGCCACGGCGCTGCCGCCATGGCAGGAAAGCTCCACCACGTCCTCGCCGGTATAGCTGTGGGGCGCGCGGAAAAACAGGGCCACGCCCTCATCAAAGGCTTCGTCCCCTTCCCGGAATGTGCCGTACATGGCGGTGTAGCCTTTGGCATCCTCCACCTTTTTTGCGGCGTTGGCCGGGCGGAACACCCGGGCTGCTATGGGATAGCTCTCCGCACCGGAGAGCCGCACGACGGCAATGCCGCCTGCGCCCGGCGCTGTTGCAATGGCTGCAATGGTCGTTTCCTGCATGGTTTTTTCTGGCTTCCTTTCCGCGCCCGGTCTGGCCGCTTGCTCCCATCTGCCCACAGCAGCGAGACCAATACAGTTTCATTGTACCACGAAATGCTGCGGAATGGTACTGTTTTTTCAACCAATTCCCGGGAAACGGTTGAAAATCCGCCCGTTTCTCGCACAAAAAAGGGGCTTTCCGTCCCAACACGGAAAGCCCCTTTTTACAGGAAACTGTTTTTTAGAACTTGGCGATATCCGCCGTGGTGATGGCCTTGCCAGGCAGCGTGCGTGCATCGGCATTCTCATTCAGGGCCAGCTTGCCCTCGCGCAGCAGCTGCACAGCCTTCTGGTGATCGGCAGCCTTCCAGTTGTTGCCCACGATCTTCCAGTTGTTGTTCACGTGCGGCTCAATGGTGCCGCCCTTCACGGTGCGGATGTACTCGCCCAGCAGCTCGCGGATGCCGCCCACGTCGCCGCGCACATCGATCTCCAACAGCTTGGGCAGCTCTTCGCCCGGCAGGAAGATGTCCGCAGCCGTCAGCAGCTGGGTGGTGGCGCGGTAGTTGTTCACTGCCACCACAAAGGTGTCGGTGTCCTTCACGGCCTTGCCGTTCGGCCACTTGAGGTTCTTGATGCGGTGGCCCGGCTCCTTGGAGACGTCCAGCTCGTAGTTGACACCCTCAAAAGCATCATACAGGTAGTAGCGCACCGAGGGGTCAAAAGCGATGGTCACTTCATCCGGCTTCCATGTCTTGAAGAAGGCAGCAGACCACTCCATGAAGCGGCGCAGCTGCTCGCCGGTCATCTGCAGCTTGTACAGGGTGTTCTGGTAGGTGTAGATGCTGGCCATATCGCACTTGCGGATGGTGCCTGCGCGCATCTGGGAGGTCATGGAGGTCAGGGCCGTTGCGGAGACCTGCGCACCGGTGTAGTACATCTGCACTTCGTTGATGAAGTCCAGCAGCGCGGTGTCCTGCACCATGGCCTGCGGCAGGCAGTCGATCTCGTTTTCGGGGGCCAGATCGCCGCCCTTCAGCTCGCCAATGGGGGTAACAGCGTCTTCCTTGGCGCGGGTGTCGTAGGGAGCCAGCAAAGCGGTCAGCTCCGGATCGGGCTCGTACTCCTTGATCTGCAGGTTTTCAGAGGTGCGGTTCACGACCTTCCACTTACCGTCCAGCTGGCGCTCCAGATAGACGTGGATCTCGGACAGGGTGGCACCGGCGTTCTTGTTCTCCACCACCAGCACGTTGTTGATCATCATGTTGGGGATGCTCCTGTGGCCGTGGCCGCCCACGATGACGTCGAACTCGGGGCAGGCATTGGCCAGATCGGTGACGCCGGAGCCATAGACACCGTACTCGTTCTCGGTATCCATGTGCATGACGCCGATCAGAACATCCACCTGATCCTTGATCTTATCAATGATCTTGCGGCTCTCGTCCACAGGGTTGGTGACCTTCCAGCCCTCCAGATTCTTGGCATCCCAGCGGATGATGTTGGGGGTGACCATGCCAATGACACCGATCTTGACGGTGCCCTTCTTGATGATGGTGTAGCCGTCGGCCAGCGGGGTGCCGTCCGGTGCGTAAACGTTGCCGGTGAGCACCTTGGCCTTCTGCTGTCCCATGACCTTTTTCAGCACATCCATGCCGTAGTTGTACTCATGGTTGCCGGTGGTCCAGATATCATAGCCGATGGCATTCATGGCAGCGATCATGGGATGCAGGTCATCGTTCAGGAACAGCTCTGCGGAGTTGGCCTGAATGGTATCGCCTGCATCCACCACCAGCGTGTTCCGGGTGCGGCACTGCTTGATGGCAGTCGCCTGCTGGGCCACACTGCCGGAAGCATCTGCCTTGTTGGCAGCGTAGTCCCAGGGGTCGAATTTGCCGTGGGTATCGCTGGTAGCAAGGATCTGCAGATCCATGCTCCACAGAGACTTGATGTCACAGGCGGCTGCAGAGGGTGCCATGCAGCTGGCGGCTGCGATGGTTGCGGATGCCCCTGCACCACGCAGGAAGCTGCGGCGGGAGATCTTGTTCTGAGCCATAGTTGAATACCTCTCTTTTCATCATTCTGTCTGTTCTTCACGAACAGAACGCTCTTGACTACAGTATAAAGCCTTGACCAATTGTTTTACAATTGCCATTTAAGAGAAAGATTTCGGCAAAAAACAGGCAGTTTCTCCAAATTTTGAGAAGAATGACTTTTGACAGGCTCAGTATAGCAGTATGGGACCGTGGCTGAAACCAGCTCTGTGTCAGATCGGGGTAAAATTTGATTGTCAGCGGCCTTGCCCTCTCCGTCATTGCTCCGCAATGCCACCTCTCCCAAAGTGAGAGGCTTTGGCAGTACGGCAAAGCTCCCAGTTTTGCCAAGGGTTCTGCCTTTGACAGATTTCCTCCGGTTGGGGGAAAATGGCAAAGCCAAAAAGCGGAAATAAGCGGTCGAGCAATGCGAGACTGAGAGGGCGAGGACGCTGAAAAAATCATTTTTCTTGATTTTTCTCTTCAAAAACACAGGACCGGACAGCCTGCGGGCTGCCCGGTCCTATTGCTTCAAAAATATTTTCGCTATTACAGCTCGATCTTGCCAAAGCTGAAATCGGCAAAATCATCCACGCGCTCGGTGCGCTTGGGTGCTACCGGTGCTGCATTCTCGGCATCACGGGGTGCATAGGTGCGCTCCGGCACGCCGGAAGGCCGCGGGCCGCGGGGTGCACCATTGCGGCTGCCACGGTAGCCGCCGCGGTTTCCATTGTGGTCGCCATGCTCAGAACGGTTCCCGCCGCGATAGCCGCCATTGCGGCTGCCGCCGGGACGACGGCCATTGCCGCGTCCGCCGCGGGGACGGCGTTCGCCATAGGTGTTCTCGGTCTGTGCATCGGGTGCGGTGGAGTAGATGACCACACGGCGGTCACGGCCTTCGCCCTTGCTCTCGCTGCGCACGCCCTCCATCTTGCTGATGGCAGAGTGGATGATACGGCGCTCGTAGGGGTTCATGGGTTCCATGGCAAAGCTGCGGCCGGTCTTGCGCACCTTGGCACCAATGCGCTGTGCCAGTGCGGTCAGGTCGCTCTCGCGCTTATCGCGGTAGCCGGCCACATCCAGACCCAGCTTGATGTAATCGCCCTCCAGACGGTTTGCCACAAGGCTTGCCAGATAGGAAAGGCTCTCCATGGTCTCGCCGCGGCGGCCGATGAGGGCACCCAGCTTTTCACCGTCCAGACGGATGATGGTAGCTTCGCCCTTCTGCACAGCGCTGAAGGTGACATTCTCCACGCCCATCAGGGCAATGACCTCACGCAGGTAGTCCACAGCAGCCTTGATCTTAGCGTTCTCTTCGATCACGATGGGGACTTCCGGCTCCTCTTCCTCGGCAGCGGGCTGCTCTGCAGCAGCTTCTGCAGCGGGGGCAGCAGGCTCTTCGGCCTTTGCTTCCGGCTGTGCTGCCGCAGCAGCAGGCTCCTCTGCCACGGGAGCGGCCTTGACAGCCTCCTGCACGGGAGTCTTTTTCTCAACAACAGGCTCAGCGGGTGCTGCAGCCGGAGCATCCGGCTCCTCCACGCTCACGCACACCTTAGCGGGGGTGAGCTTCAGTCCCAGAAAACCAGTCTTCTGGGGCATTTCCAGCACTTCGCAGCTGACATTCAGATCATCGGCCTGCACGCCCAGCAGAGCGCAGGCTTTTGCGCGGGCTTCATCGACCGTTTTGCCGGTCGCTTCCTGCTTACGGATCATAACCGTTCATCCTCCTCTTATTCTTTATCCTGCTTGTTCAGCTCGCTCAGCGGCACGGTACGCTCGTCCTTGTAGCGCTCCTCGTCCAGCTGGCGGGCATACTCCAGACGGCGCTTGTTCATCTCGCTGGCAGAAATGTTCTTTTCCGTGGTCTTGCCGGTCTTGGGATCGGTGACCTTGACGGTAGTGTTCTTCACACCGCGTTTTTCCTGCTTTTTCTTTTCTGCGATCTGCGCTTCGATCTCCTTGCGCATCTTATCGGGGTCGTACACCTTGCGCATGACCTGAGTCTGCACGGTCATCACGATGTTGGAAATGACGTAGTACAGAGAGAATGCCAGAGGATAGGTGAAGCAGAAGAACAGGTACATCAGCGGCATCATATACATGGTCAGCTTCATGCTGCCCTGCATCTGCTGGCCGCTGGCCTTCATGCTGATATGGGTGGACAGGAGCATGGTGATGACCGACAGCAGCGGCAGCACGATGTCCAGAGAAAGGCCCAGCTTGGGGATGCGGGTCAGGTCGATGCCGAGGAAGTTCATGTGCTGGCTGAACTCGGTAATGGTAGCGATCTGCTCGGCGCTGAAGCAGCCCAGCACACCGCCGTTGCCAGCAATCACCTGTGCGATGATGTTGGTATCGCGGGTGATGGCGGTAAAGGCGACGCCGGAGGCGGTCAGGGCCTCACCGGCGGCGGTCAGAGCCGCAGCACTGATGTGGAAGATGCGCTCCAGCGGATTGTACACGACACCGATAACGCCGAACATGACAAGGAAGTTCAACAGCATGGGCACGCAGCCTGCGGTGGGGCTATAGCCGTAGTCCTGCTGCAGCTTGAGCATTTCTTCCTGCTGCTTTTCGGGCTTGTCCTTGTACTTGGTCTGGATCTCCATCATCATGGGCTGGAAGGCCGACATTTTAGCCATGCTCTTCTGCTGGCTCAGCTGCAGAGGGATCTTGACGATGTTGATGAGCAGCGTGAAGATGATGATGTCCCAGCCGTAGCTCGGGAGCAGCTTGTAGATCCACTCCATGACATAGCCGAGAGGACCGCTCAGGATGTAAAAGAAGTTCATACCTTTGTCCATTCTGCCCCGTCTGTGGCACGGGACTTGTTATTTTTATCGTAGGACACGCTGCCCACAGTGCACCGCGTCACAAGAAGCATATTTACTTTTCCACCTTTTGCTTGTGCCGTGTGGAAAACAGCTTTGCGGGCTGCAGCCGGCGGGCAGGGTTCTGCCAGCGGCCCGGCTCCGGCACCGGGTCAAAGCCCCATTTGCCGAAGGGATTGCACCGGGCGATGCGCCATGCCCCCAGCAGGATGCCCTTTACGCACCCATGGGTCATGATGGCCTGCATGGTGTAGTTGCTGCAGCTGGGCGTAAAACGGCAGCTGCGGCCGATCCATGGGCTGAGAGTGTACTGGTAGGCCCGGATGGGCACGCACAGCGCGCGGCGGCAGATGTACTGCAGGCGGTTCATGCGTCCGGCTTTTCCGCCTGTGCCCTGCGTGCCGGGGGCACGGTGGCAGGGGGCGGCGCATCCGGCCGTTTGGCCTTATCCGGCAGACCGGCCTGTGCAAACAGCTTTGCCACAACGCTGCTCAGCTGCCAGCTCTTCAGCCGCGGGGTCATACCGCGGGCTACAAAGATCAGATCATAGCCGCCGATGTTGTAGTCCAGATGCTCGTCGATGGCCGCCTTCATCACGCGGCGGGCACGGTTGCGCTGCACGGCGTGGCCGATCTTTTTGGTGGCGGTCAGACCCACACGGGTCTTTTTGCTGCGGGTCTTGAGCACATACATCACAAGACCGGGGTTCACATAGGATTTGCCGCGGGCATACACTCTGCCAAACTCGCTGTTGCGGCGGATGGGACGATAGCGCATGATTCCGCGCCTCCTTTCTGTGGCTGAGAACACGCCCCGAAGGGTGCATTCTTCAGCCAGTATATCAAAAATTTTTCGACTTTGAAAGCCCATGCGGGCATTTTTACGAAAATTCTTTCAATTTTCAAAAAAAAATAAGACCGCTAATCCAATATCAGCGGTCTTTTGTGCGCATATTCATTTCTGCGCCGGATCCCGTCATAAAAGGCCGGATCAGACAGTCAGGCTCTTGCGGCCCTTTGCACGGCGAGCATTGATGACCTTACGGCCGTTCTTGGTGCTCATGCGGGTCAGAAAGCCATGAACTTCCTTGCGCTGACGCTTCTTGGGCTGAAAAGTTCTCTTCATGGTTGTATCCTCCGTAAAAACTTATCCCCGGTATGGGGTCTGATGTGGTCCCAGATTGGGGACAGGCTTGCAATTCAACAGTATATCGCATAGTATGGCGTTCTGTCAAGCATTTTTTTCGCTTTCCTTCAAACTTTTTTGTGAAAAGATTTTCAACTTTTTCACCATTCTGCCGTGGAAAACTCTTTCGCCACAAGATATTGTGGCCCTGTTTTGCCCATGCCACAACGGCCGTGCAGGGGCTTTTTTTATGTATTATAAATTACATTATAGAAATATGGACGCACAGCGTTTTTTGTGGTATACTAACCTAGTATCAGCAGTATTGTTGAAAACTTTAACGGAGTGGATGTTTTATGGATTCTTTTAAGGACGTTTTAGAGGCCGCCCAGGCGTACTGCAAAACGCAGATGGCCGAGCCGACCTATAATCTCTATATCGACGGACTGGAGCCGATCAGCTTTGAGGATTCCAGCCACATCACCCTTTCGGTGCGCAACGACTTCATCTGCAAGATCGTGACGGACCGCTACCTTGGCCTGCTCAAGGAAGCCTTCAAGACCGTGCTGGGCTTCGACGTGGACATCACGCTGGTGGTGCCCAGCACGCCGCCGCACGAGGTGGTGCTGGCCCAGCAGTACGAGGCGAACCCCGCCTCCCCGCAGGGCAACTACGAGTTCACATTTGAAAACTTCATCAAAGGCCCTTCCAACCAGTTTGCGTTTGCTGCTGCACAGGCGGTTGCGGCCAATCCCTCCGGCGCATACAACCCGCTGTTCATCTACGGCGGCTCCGGCCTTGGCAAGACCCATCTGCTCACGGCCATCCAGACCGAGATCAAGCGCACCCACCCCGATTTCGTCATCATGTACGTTACCTGCGAGCAGTTCACCAATGAGCTGATCGCCGCCATCCGCGCCGGCAGCACCGAGGATTTCCGCATGAAGTACCGCGTGGCAGACCTGCTGCTGGTGGACGATATCCAGTTCATCGCCGGCAAGGAGTCCACGCAGGAGGAGTTCTTCCACACCTTCAACTCCCTGCACGATGCCCACAAGCAGATCGTCATTGCCTCCGACCGCCCGGCCAAGGAGATCAAAAGTCTGGAAGAGCGTCTGCGCACCCGCTTTGAGTGGGGCCTGACCGCCGATGTGCAGCCGCCGGATTTTGAGACCCGCGTGGCCATCGTCAAGCGCAAGGCAGAGCTTTTGCATCTGGACCTGCCCGAGGATGTGGCCGAGTTCATTGCCAACCACCTGAAGAACAACATCCGCCAGCTGGAAGGCGCTGTAAAAAAACTGAACGCCTACTACATGCTGGAGGGCATCCAGCCGGTCATCAGTGTGGCCCAGAATGCCATCAAGGACATCCTCAACGAGACCCAGCCGGTGCCCGTGACCATCGAGAAGATCATCGGCGAGGTGTCCCGCACCTTCAACGTCTCCCCTGCCGACATCCGCGGCACCAAGCGCAACGCCAACGTTGCCTCTGCCCGCCGTGTGGCCATCTACATCCTGCGCGAGGTCACCGGCATGAGCATGGAAGAGATCGGCCGTGAATTCTCCGGCCGTGACCACTCCACCATCGTCTACTCCCTCAAGACCATGGAGCGGGACATGAAGAACGACCAACACCTGCGCGAGACCGTGAGCGACATCATCAAGAACGTGAAGGCCTGACCGCAGAAATCGTGCAAAAGTCGTACTCATTTATGGGTGAAACCCCAAAATATGGGGAGAAAACGGAACAAAACGGGGAAAAAGAACCTATATCTTGTGGTAAAAACGCAAACCTTTCCACACTTTCCACAGAGTTTTCAACATTCAACCTCCGTTCTCCACATGGTCTGTGGAAAGAAAGACCTATCCCAACCTTTCCACGATCCATTCACAACACATTCACAACCCCGTGGAAACCAAAACCCCCGCATTCCGACAAGGCTTTTCGGGGTTTTCCACAAGTTCCCCACCCCCTACTACGGTTACTACAACAAGTTCAATAAGATAGACCGGTTCTGAAACTGTTTTCAAACACAAAGCAACATCAGAAACGAAAAAAAAAGGAGAGAATTCAGTTTGAACATCGTATGTGATAAAGTTCTGCTGAGCGCAGCCATCGATGGTGTGTCCAAAGCCGTCACCATGCGTTCTGCCATCCCCGTGCTGGAAGGTATCCTGCTGAAAGCCGAAGGCTTCCAGCTCAACCTCACCGGCTACGATCTGGAAATGGGCATCGTAACCACCATCGAAGCCAATGTCAAGGAAGCCGGCGAGGTGGTGCTGAATGCAAAGCTGCTCAGCAGCATGATCAGCCGGATGCCCGCCGGTCAGGTCAGCATCCTCTCTGCCGAGAACGGCAAGACCACCATCCAGAGCGGCGTAGTCCAGTTCGAAATCCAGTCCATGCCGGCCAACGATTTCCCGGAGCTGCCCAATACCGGAGCGGAAGAGACCCTGACCATCAAGACCGGCGTACTGAAAGATATGATCGATCGTACGTTATATGCTGTCAGTCAGGACGAGAAAAAGCCCGCTCACACCGGTGAGCTGTTCGAGATCCTGCCCGACAAGCTGACTGTGGTGGCACTGGACGGCTACCGTCTGGCCATCGTGGAACGCCCGGTGACAGCGGTAAAGGATATCCGCATCATCGTGCCCAGCAAGACCATGACCGAGGTCGCTCACCTGCTGCCCAACGACGACGAAGAGCCGGTGCACATCAGCGCCAACCGCCGCTATGTGGTCTTTATGGCCGGCGGCTACACCATCATGAGCCGTCTGATCGAGGGCGAGTTCCTCAACTACCGCAACGTGATCCCCGCCGACAGCCGCACCCGCGTGACCATCGACACCAAGGAATTCATCGAGACCATCGAGCGTGCTTCGCTGATTATTACAGAGCGTTTAAAAAATCCTCTCCGCATCTCCTTTACAGAGGGTAGAGTCGTGGTGCGCTGCCAGACCAACCTTGGCCGCGTGGTGGACGAGTTCAACGCCGACTGCGAGGGCGACGAAGTGGAGATCGGCTTCAACAACCGTTATCTGCTGGATGCGCTGCGCAACGCCCGCACCGAGAAGGTCCGCATGGAGATCAGCGGCCCTCTGAGCCCGGTCAAGGTGCTGCCTGCCGAGGGCAACGACTTTTTGTATCTGGTGCTGCCGGTGCGCTTCAAGAACGATTAAGAGGGCGAAATTATGCAGAAAATTCTCATCCATACGGAATTTATCAAGCTGGATGCCCTGCTGAAATATGCAGGCCTGTGCGAGACCGGCGGCGAAGCCAAGGAGCTGGTGCAGGGCGGTGCCGTGAAGGTGAACGGCGAGGTGTGCACCATGCGCGGCAAGAAGTGCCGTGCCGGTGATGTGATCGAGCTGGACGGCCAGACCGTGGAAGTGGGTCAGGGCCAGTAATGCGTCTGCTTTCACTGGAAGTTGCGAATTACCGCAATATTGCGGCAGCGCAGCTGGAACCTGGCCGGGAGCTGACCGTGATCTGCGGCAACAACGGTCAGGGCAAAACGAACCTGCTGGAGGCCATCTGGCTGCTGACCGGCGGCAAAAGCTTCCGGGGCGGCAAGGATGCCGAGCTTGTGCGCCGTGGAGAAACATTCGCGGTACTGGAGGCCGTCACCCAGCGCACCCGGCAGGAGGATCAGGAACCGGACGAACCGGCAAATGTGCGCATTACGGTGGGCACGCCGGATGCACAGCGCCCCGGCCGGTATGCATCGGTCAACGGCTCTCCGCCCAAGCGGGCGGCGGGCCTTGCGGGCAGCTTTCCGGCTGTGGTGTTCGACCCCGGGCACCTGAGCCTTGTAAAAGGTGCACCGGAAGGACGGCGGCGGTTTCTGGATGCGGCGCTGTGCCAGCTGTACCCCGGCTACCTTGCCACCTATCGTCGCTATGTGCGGGCATTGCAGCAGAAAAACGCGCTTCTGCGTCATTCCGCAGGCGGCACGGAGCGCCCGTGGGCAGAAAAATGCGCCCTGCTGGAAGTGCTGAACGTGGAGCTTGCAGCGCAGGGCGAGGCCATCCAGAAGCGGCGGCGGGAATATCTGGCCCTGCTCACACCGCTGGCCTGCGCCAACTATGCCGAGCTTTCCCACGGGGCAGAGCGCATGGCGATGCGGTATGCCGCCCAGTTTGAGCCGGGCGGGCTTTCCGCACTTTTGAAGCAGCGCCAGAACGAAGAGCTGCGCGCCGGGCAGAGCCTGTGCGGCATCCACCGCGAGGACGTTGAGCTGCTGCTGGACGACCAGCCCGCAAAGGTGTTTGCAAGTCAGGGACAGCAGCGTAGCGTGGTGCTGAGTCTGAAAATGGCCGAAGCGGCTGCCGCTGCCCGGATCACCGGAGAGCACCCGGTGCTCCTGCTGGACGATGTGCTCAGCGAGCTGGACGAGGGCCGCAAGCAGTATCTGCTCACCCGCATGAAGGAAAAGCAGACATTCGTGACCAGCTGCGATGATACCGCGTTCCTGAAAACGGACGGCGAAGTGTACCGCATGAACGGCGGTGTGCTGAGCAAAGCATGAAGAAATGATGCAAAAGTACATGCAGCTGCCGGTGAATAAACGGCGTTTTATGCATGAACTGCCAGAATGAGGAAAATACTGTATGTATATTCATCTGGGCCGTGACTACGTGCTGAATGACCGGGACATTATCGGCATCTTCAATCTGGAAACCACCACCATCACTCCCCGGGGCCGGGAGTTTCTGAACTACGCTCAGAAGAACGGCGCGGTGGTGAGCCTTTCGGACGAGCTGCCCCAGAGCTATGTTCTGGCAGACGGGGCCGTGGTGGACACGGTGTATCTTTCGGAGCTGTCGCCTGCTGCCATGCGGCGCAGAGCCGAAAAAATGATCGAGTAAACCAGCCAACAGGCGGAGAATATGCTCTGCTTTTACGATAGATCGAACAAAAATGCAAACATTGAACAAAAGGGAGAAAGGAAATGGCAGAAGAAATCATTACCAGCACAAATGCCGAAACCGCTACCGACCATGAGTATAATGCCAGCGAGATCCAGGTCCTGAAGGGTCTGGAGGCGGTGCGCAAGCGCCCGGGCATGTATATCGGCTCCACCGGCGAGCGCGGCCTGCATCATCTGGTCTACGAGATCGTGGACAACGCCATCGATGAAGCACTGGCCGGCTACTGCGACCACATCGAGGTCAAGATCCTGAAAGACAACATCATTCAGGTCACGGATAACGGCCGCGGCATCCCTGTGGACATTCAGGCCGACCCCGGCCTGCCCGCCGTCACCGTCGTTTACACCATCCTGCACGCCGGCGGCAAGTTCGGCGGCGAGAACTCCGGCTACAAGGTGGCCGGCGGCCTGCACGGCGTGGGCGCTTCGGTGGTCAACGCCTGCTCCGAGTGGCTCACCGTCAACGTGCGCCGCGACGGCCACGAGTACGAGCAGACCTTCCGCCGCGGCGACCCGGACGGCCCGCTCAAGTGCATCGGCACCGTAGCCGACGGCGTTACCGGCACCCGGGTCACCTTCAAGCCGGACCCGGAGATGTTCCGGGATACCACCGTGTACGACTTCGACACGCTGGAAAAGCGCCTGCGGGAAGAAAGCTTCCTGAACGCCGGTGTCAAGATCACTCTGACCGACGAGCGTGAGATGTACACTCCCGTACTGGAGGACGGCAAGGAGGGTGAACCCTGCTACCGCACCGAGGTCATGTGCTACGAGGGCGGCATCAAGAGCTTCGTCACCTATCTGGGCGAGAAGCGCAAGCTGGACGTGCTGCACCCCAATGTGATCTACCTCAAGGGCCAGACCGACCGCGGCATGGCAGAGATCGCACTGCAGTATAATTCCAGCTACAACGAGCTGCTGCTGAGCTTTGCCAACAACGTCAACACCCCGGACGGCGGCACCCACGAGGAGGGCTTCAAGAACAGCCTGACCCGCGTGTTCAATGATTACGGCCGCAGCCACGGCCTGCTGAAGGATAAGGACGAGAACCTGTCCGGTGCGGACGTGCGCGAGGGCCTGATCTGCGTGATCTCTGTCAAGCTGCAGGAGGCGGAGTTTGAGGGCCAGACCAAGGCAAAGCTGGGTAATACCGAGATCCGCACCCTTGTTTCCAACATGGTCTACTCCAAGCTGATGGAATTCTTTGAGGAGAACCCCGGCGTGGCAAAGGCCATCTTTGAAAAGGCCACCCAGGCCGCCCGCGCCCGCGCCGCTGCCAAAAAGGCCCGCGAACTGGTGCGCCGCAAGAGCGCATTGGAGACCAGCCGGATGCCCGGCAAGCTGGCAGACTGCCGCGAAAAAGACCCCAGCCGCACCGAAATCTTCATCGTCGAGGGCGATTCTGCAGGCGGTTCCGCCAAGATGGGCCGTGATTCTGCCATTCAGGCCATCCTGCCGCTGTGGGGCAAGATGCTGAACGTGGAAAAGGCCCGCGCCGATAAAATTTACGGCAACGACAAGCTGATGCCCGTTGTGCTGGCATTGGGCTGTGGCATTGGTGACGAGTTCGATATCTCCAAGCTGCGCTACGATAAAGTGTTCATCATGGCCGATGCCGATGTGGATGGCTCCCACATCTGCACCCTGATGCTCACCTTCTTCTTCCGCTATATGCGCCCGCTCATTGAGCAGGGCCATGTGTATGTGGCCCAGCCGCCTCTGTTCAAGGTGCAGAAGGGCAACACCATCAAGTACGCCTACAACGATGCCGAAATGGCTGTGCTTTCGCAGGAAATGCCCGGCGCAAAGGTGAACCGCTATAAGGGCCTTGGTGAGATGAACCCCGAACAGCTGTGGGAGACCACTATGAACCCCGATAACCGCGTGATCGTGCAGATCACCATTGACGATGCCGAGAAGGCCGATGAAGCCTTTACCATCCTGATGGGCGATCAGGTGGAGCCGCGCCGCCGCTTTATCGAGACCAACGCCCAGTACGCAAAGCTGGACGTGTAATTGGAGGAAACAATGGAAGAAGATTATGTGATGATACCGGGCAGCGGAACCAAAAAGATCATCCGCGATGTGAAAAAGGAGATCGAGACCGCATTCCTGGACTACTCCATGTCGGTCATCGTGTCCCGCGCCCTGCCCGATGTGCGCGACGGTTTGAAGCCTGTTCACCGCCGCATTCTGTACACCATGCACGAGCGCGGCAACGACCCCAGCCATCCCTACCGCAAATCCGCCGACACCGTTGGTGCGGTGCTGGGCTCCTACCATCCCCACGGCGACGCATCGGTCTACGATGCCATGGTCCGTCTGGCACAGGACTTCTCTCTGCGCTATCCGCTGGTGGATGGTCAGGGTAACTTTGGTTCTGTGGATGGCGACCCCCCGGCTGCCTACCGTTACACCGAGGCCCGCATGAGCCGCATGGCGGTGGAGATGCTGACCGATATCGAGAAGGACACCATCGACTGGGACCCCAACTTTGACGAGACCAAGAAGGAACCCAGCGTGCTGCCCTGCCGCTTCCCCAACCTGCTGGTCAACGGCAGTCAGGGCATTGCGGTCGGCATGGCCACCAACATCCCGCCCCACAACCTGAGCGAGGTCATTGACGGCTGCATCGCCTATATCGACGATCCGGACATCGACCTGCCCGGCCTGATGGAATACATCAAGGGCCCGGACTTCCCCACTGCCGGCATCATCATGGGCCGCAGCGGCATCCGCGCCGCCTACGCCACCGGCCGGGGCAAGATCACCCTGCGGGGCCGCGCCACCATCGAGGAGACCAAGAACGGCCGTACCCAGATCATCATTACGGAGATCCCGTATATGGTCAACAAGGCCCGCCTCATCGAGAACATGGCCGACCTTGTCAAGGAGAAGCGCATCGAGGGCATCACCGGCCTGAACGATGAGACCAACCGCAAGGGCATGCGCATCGTGGTGGACATCCGCAAGGACGCCAATGCACAGGTCATCCTGAACCAGCTGTACCAGTACACCCAGCTGCAGGATACCGTGGGCGTTATCATGCTGGCCATCGACCACAAGGTGCCGAAAGTCCTCACCCTGAAGCAGATGCTTCAGAAGTACGTTGAATTTCAGGACGAGGTGGTGCGCCGCCGCACCCAGTACGACCTGAAAAAGGCCAAGGAGCGCGCCCACATTCTGGAGGGCCTGAAGAAGGCCACCGATATCGTGGACGAGCTGATCGCCACCATCCGCGCCTGCAAGGGCGGCATGGCAGAGGCCAAGGCTGCCATCATGGAGCAGTTCGGCTTTGACGACCCGCAGGCAGATGCCATCGTCAAGCTGCAGCTGGGCCGTCTGGCAGGCCTTGAGATCCTGAAGATTGAGGAAGAGCTTACCGGCCTGCAGGCCAAGATCGAGAACTGGGAGGCCATTCTGGCCGATGACGCCCGTGTGCTTGCCATCGTCAAGGAAGAGCTGCTGGAAATGAAGAAGCGCTTCGGCGACGAGCGCCGCACCGAGATCCAGTCCGTGACCGGTGAGGTGGATATCGAGGATCTGATCGCCGAGGAGCAGTGTGTCTACACCCTGACCGAGGCCGGCTATATCAAGCGCCAGCTCAAGGCCACCTATCAGGCACAGCGCCGCGGCGGACGCGGCATCTCCGGCATGACCCGCAAGGAAGAGGACATCGTGCAGGAAATGTTCGTAGGCTCCACCCACGACTATGTGCTCTTTGTCACCGACCGGGGCCGTCTGTTCCGCATCAAGGGCTACACCATTGCCGAGGGCAGCCGCACCAGCAAGGGCAGCAACATCGTCAACCTGCTGCAACTGGCCGAGGGCGAAAAGGTCACCAACATGATCTGCCAGTCGAAGGAAGCCGACACCGAGGGCGGCTTTGTGACCATGGTCACGAAGCAGGGCCTCATCAAGCGCACCCCGCTGGAACAGTATGCTAACATCCGTAAGTCCGGCCTGATCGGCATTGCCCTGAACGAGGGCGACGCTCTGGCATGGACTCGCCTGACCTCCGGCCACGATATGCTCATCGTTGCCACCCGCAACGGTCAGGCCATCCGCTTCAACGAAGCCGATGCACGTCCCATGGGCCGCAGCGGCCACGGCGTGCGCGCCATCCGTCTGGCCGAGGGCGATGAAGTTGTGGGCGTGTGCATCTGCCGCGAGGGCGGCACGGTGCTCACCGTCACCGAGAACGGCAAGGGCCGCCGGTCGGACATCGACACCTACCGCATCACCGCACGCGGCGGCAAGGGCATCCGCAACTACGATGCCGCCAAGGATAAGGTGGCTGCGGTCAAGATCGTGGACGACGTGGATGATGTGCTGCTGAGCAGTCAGGAGGGCATCATCATCCGTCTGCACGCCAACGAGATCCCGCTGCAGAGCCGCTACGGCTCCGGCGTGCGGGTGATGCGCTTGGGTGAGAACGACAAGGTGATGGTACTTGCCCGCACCGACCACGACGACGAGGCCCAGACCGAGCAGATCGACACCTCCGATGCCGATGCCGAACCCACCGCAGAGCAGCTTGCCGCCATGGAAGCTGCAGATGCCGCCGCCGCTGCAGAAGCCCCGGAAGCAGACGATAAGGGCGAAGAGTAAACCTTGAAAACACAATAAGATTTGAAAGAAGCCGCCGCGCAGAGATTTCTGTACGGCGGCTTCTTTTCAAATCCATCCAAACCATGTATAATAGAAATAGCGTGTGAGGAATAAAAATAAACACAGAAAGTGGTTTAAGGAACATGACAGAGCAAAAAAAATCCCCGGAGATCAGCATCATCGTGCCGGTGTATAAGGTGGAAAAATACCTGAACGAATGCATTGATTCCATTCTGGCACAGACCTTTACGGATTTTGAGCTGATCCTGGTGGACGATGGCTCCCCGGATAACTGCCCTGCCCTGTGCGATGCTGCGGCAGAAAAAGACAGCCGCGTGCGGGTGATCCACCAGCAGAATAAGGGGCTGAGCGGGGCAAGAAATGCCGGAATTAATGTTGCACGGGGAAATTGGCTTGGCTTTGTGGATTCAGATGATATGATCGACCCTACCTTCTGTGAAAAAATGCTTCATGCTGCAGTGCAGGCTGGGGCGGAAATGGCTGTGTGCAATATTCTGCGCATGAAAGAAAATAAAGCACTGGACAGTTATCAGGAACATTGTTTAAAAGACGAAGTTCTCTCAAGAGAAGAAATCGTTCACCGTATCCAGCTGTCACCGTTCTATATGGTAATGACACGACTGTGCCGTCGCGAAGTATTTGAGAAAATTCGTTTTCCAGAAGGAAAAAATTATGAAGATGCATTCACTGCACCGGAAATTTTGGAATGGGTAAACAAAGCAGCTTGTGTGGCGGAGCCTCTTTATCAATATCGGCTGCGTTCGGGAAGCATTATGCACGCGGCTGTAACCCTGAAAAATCTGGAAGAAGTCCATGCAAACTATGCGCTGTTTCAGTATACAATGAAATACCGAAAATATGATGAAGCCTGCCTGCAGTATACAGTTACAAAGCGCATCTTCCGTAAACTCAAGAGAAAACTGTCACAGGAAGAACGCAAAAGCGAACAGGTGCAGCAGGCTGCCGCCTGTGTGGCAAAAGCAAAGGACGAGTTGAGCCGCGCAGGCGGTTTTACGCTGCGTAATCAACTGGAAACTGCTCTGTGTGTTCTGAATCCAAAATGGTTCTTTGCGTATAAATATGGGGCATGACAGCGGAAGGAAAATACTGTGAGTGAAAGAACAGAAAGTGGAAGACCGGAAATCAGCATCATCGTGCCAGTGTATCAGGTGGAAAAATATCTGAATGAGTGCATTGATTCCATCCTCGCTCAGACCTTTACAGATTTTGAACTGATCCTTGTGGACGATGGCTCACCGGACAACTGTCCTGCCCTGTGCGATGCAGCAGCAAAAAGGGACAGCCGCGTGCGGGTGATCCATAAGCAAAATGGCGGTGTAAGCACAGCCCGCAATGCGGGTCTGGATGCAGCACAGGGAAATTGGATCGCATTTGTGGATTCGGATGATACAGCAGCACCAGAATATCTGGAAAAAATGCATAAGGCAGCGCTGGAAACGGGTGCAGATTTTGCAATCTGCAGCAGTCAGTGCATTGATGAAACGGGCAAAACGCTTGCAGGCGGAGAACATCGCCTTTTGAATGAGTTTTTGCCGCAGGAGGAAGTTCTGCGCCGGATGGTGGTGTCGGATTTTCAGGTTCCGTGGAATAAGCTTTATCGCCGAAAACTGCTGGAAAATCTGCGCTATCCAGAAAACAAGGCGTTTGAAGATACCTGTCTCATGCCGGTCATTTACGCAAGAGCGGCTTCTGCCTGCGGTGTATGGGATTTTTTATACAATTACCGCATCGTTACCGGCAGTGCCATGCACCGCAAGACTACCTTGAAAACACTGGACTGGGTGGAAGCATGGTACCGCCTGTTTGATGTGCTGTACCAAAACGGCATCCGGGATGCTTTGTGTGCAGCCTATCGCCCGATTTTGACTGCCGTGTGGGACATCTGGCTGCACCTGACACCGGAAGAGCGCAAAAGCCCCCGGATGAAGGAAGCCTTTGCGTATGAGCGTACAGCCCGCCATCGGCTGATGCAAGCCCGCGGCGTAACACTAAAAAATTTGTGGGCGGCAGTGGTCTGCGCTGCATCGGCCTGCAGTTATCTGGATCTATGCCGCAAAAGGGCGGAAAGACGGCAGAAAACGACCTGAAGCAATGAGGAGTTTATTGTGCAGGAACAACATAAAAAACAGCCGGAGATCAGCATCATCGTGCCGGTATATAAGACAGAGCGTTTTCTGAGCGCCTGCATCTCTTCCATCCTTGCCCAGACCTTCACGGATTTTGAGCTGATCCTGGTGGACGATGGCTCTCCGGACAGCTGCCCTGCTTTGTGCGATGCCGCAGCGGCAAAGGACAGCCGCATCCGGGTCATCCACCAGAAGAATCGTGGCCTGAGCGGGGCACGCAATGCCGGGCTGGACGCGGCAGAGGGCGAATGGATCGCCTTTGTGGATTCAGACGACACCATCATGCCGGACTTCTGCGCAAAGCTTTACCATGCGGCGCAGGAGGCCGGTGCACAGATGGCCGTGTGCAATTACCGGCAGGTGGACGAAGCCCTGACCCCCATCCGGGAGCAGTATCTGCATGTACGGCGGGAGGTGCTGACCCCGGAGCAGGCGTTGGAGCACAGCACCCTTCTGCCCTACATGGTGGTGTGGAACAAGCTGTACCACCGCAGCATTTTTGCGCAGCTGCGCTTTGCAGAGGGAAAGCTGAACGAGGACACCCTGCTGATCGCCTACGCCTACGAAAAAGCGGACAGAATCGCGAATATCCCGGATGCGCTGTACCTTTACCGCAAGGTGGCGGGCAGCATCGTCAACAGCAAAGTCACCCTGCGCAATCTCGACCGTGTGGAAGCAAACTATACCGTGTTCGAGTGCGTCCGCCGCCATGGCATCACGGGTTCGCTGTGTGAGCTGTACTGGGCACTGCTGCACTCCCTGATCGATGTGGGAATGCACCTGACCGCCGAAGAGCGCCGGAGTGCCCGGATGCAGCAGGCGCGGGAGTACGAGCGCTGCGCCCGCCGGGCCTTGCGTCAGGAACATGCTGTTACCCTGAGAGCACTGGGCAACACCCTGTGTTTTATTATTTCACAGGACTGGTATTTTGCCCGCCGATGGAAAAATACCGTGTAACCGCGCAGGTTTGTCTGGACTTCCCTGCAAAGATATGCTACAATGGCAAAACAATCACAAATACCCGTGGGGGAGTAGCAGGCGCTTTTGCAGGGCGCAGCAAGTCAACATGATGACCGTTGGTTCCGGTCTGGCTTGCTTTCATTTGCGAGACTCATGTGTTTTTGGCGCATAGAACAGCGCCCGTGCACATGGAGTTGGTTTCAAAAAAATCACCCGGTCCCGGACGTACATGTGCGCCCGGGACCGGGTTTTGTATTGCCCGATATTCTGGTCAGATTCAGGAGGCAGACAATATGGAATGGAGCTTTGTATTTTTCCTCAACAGTGCCCTGCTGGGCGTGGGCCTTGCAATGGATGCGTTCTCGGTGTCTATGGCAAACGGCCTGCACGACCCCCGCATGAGCAGGGGAACCATGTGCAGGATCGCGGGCACCTTTGCCCTTTTTCAGGCCGTGATGCCCATGACGGGCTGGGTGTGCGTGCACACCATTGTGGAGCTGTTCTCTTCGTTTGAAAAGTTCATCCCGTGGATCGCACTGGCACTGCTGGGCTACATCGGCGGCAAGATGCTGGTGGATGGCATCAAGGGCGAAGAGGCCGAAGAGGCCGCAGAGCTGAGTGCGGGTGCACTGCTCATGCAGGGCGTGGCTACCAGCATTGATGCGCTTTCGGTGGGCTTCACCATTTCGGAATACGGCTGGCTGATGGCACTTGCGGCATCGCTCATCATTGCGGTGGTCACCTTCTTTATCTGCATGGCGGGCCTGCGCATCGGCAAAAAGTTTGGCACCAAGCTCTCCGGCAAGGCATCCATTCTGGGCGGCATCATCCTCATTGGCATAGGTCTGGAAATTTTTATTTCCGGGGTGTTCTGAAATTCAGACAGCATAAAGCAAAAGGGCACGGCGCTGCAATGCGCTGTGCCCTTTCGTTTTATAAAATGTTCCACATAGAACAATTACTTTTCCGGCTCAAAATAATCGGCATATTCCTCGGTCAGCTTGGAGCCAAGCCGCCGGATGCCGCCGTACAGGTGCCGTTCCACCAACGGCTCAAAGGCGGCAAGGTCGCACCGCTCGATGGCGTTCATCAGGTTGCGGTGGTCTGCGATCACCTCGGCAAGACCGCCGGTGGTCATGGTGTCCAGCATCCGGAAGCGGCTGTAGTCGGCGTGGGCGTTCTGCAGGGTGCTCCACAGGTACATTTTATCCATGGCCGCAAACCATGTCCCGTGCAGGGCACGGTCGGCCTCGTACAGCTTGTTGTAATCCGGGCTCTCCATGGCCGCAAGGGCCTCGTAGGCTTCCACCCGCCTGCGGATCAACGCCCGCTGCTCCGGGGTGCACCGGGGCGAAAAATCCCGCAATACGCGGGCTTCCACGGCGGTGCGCTCGTAGATCAGCTCGTCCACGATGCGGCGGTTCAGCCGGGTAACGGTGGTGCCCTTGTAAGGCACGATCTTTACCAGCCCGTTTTCCTGCAGCTTCTGCAGCACCACCCGGATCAGGGTGCGCGGTGCGCCAAAGCGGGCACAGAGCGGATTTTCGCTCAGCGAAGAGCCGGGGCGGATGGTCAGGTCAATGATTTCCCGCTCCAGCACAGCATAGATCTCAGCATCAGTTTTGTATTGTTCCATACCTCTCACCTAATGGAAATGCATTATTCTTCAAACGGTTTCCAGAACGCACCCTCCGGCAGCGGCAGCGTGAATGCCATGGGCTTTCCGGTCTCCGGGTGCAAAAACTGCAGGCCACAGCTCTGCAGGGCAATGCTGCCTTTTACGCGGCTTCCGTATTTGCCGTCTCCGGCCAGCGGATGCTTCCGGGATGCAAACTGCACCCGGATCTGATGGGTGCGGCCGGTGTGCAGCGTGATCTCAGCAAGGCTCATCTCTCCTGCCGTTTTCACGATGCGGTATTCCAGCACGGCTTCCCGTACGCCCTTGCGGGGGCGGCTGACCGGGAACACCCGGCCCCGGCGGCTGTCCTTGAACAGCCAGTCCCGCAGGGTGCCTTCGGCGGACAGTGCTTCGTCCGGCCCGCCTGCAATGACGGCACGGTACTGCTTGATGAACTGCGGCACTTCCGGCTTCCCTTCGGCCCTGCCATCCTGCACAGCGTAGGCGTTCTGGCTCTGGGTGATCTGACGGCTGAGTGCGGCCGCAGCCCCGGGCGTTCTGGCAAACACCATCAGGCCGGACACACCCGTGTCCAACCGGTGCACCACGCCTACAAAGGCATCCGGCTGGCCCCACAGCTGCCGCAGGGCTGCGGGCACGCCCTCTTCGCTGGAAAGTCCGGCGGGCTTGTCCAGCACCACAAGGGCGGCATCTTCGTACAGGATATTCACAGCCTGCCCTCGGCGATCAGGGCCTTGAGCTTCAGGATACCGGCAATGGTCTTGCCGTCCCGGATCTCGCCGCTCATGACCATCTCATAAGCTTTATCCAGCGGCACACGGTCGGGGGTCAGGAATTCATCGGCATCCAGATGCATCTGGGTCTTGTGCAGGCCGGTGGCGACCCATGTATAGATCACTTCGGTGTCATAGCCCACGGTGGGGAAAAACTGGCCCAGAGAGATATAATTGTCCGCGGTCAGGCCGCACTCCTCGCCCAGCTCCCTCTTGGCGGCTTCAAAGGGGTCCTCACCCTTTTCCAGCTTGCCGGCAGGCAGCTCCCACAGCTCCTGCTGCATGGCGTAGCGGAACTGGCGCACCATGCAGATGGTGCCGTCCTCAAAATAGGGCAGAATGCACGCACCGCCGTGGTGATGCACCACTTCGCGTTCGGCGGTCTTGCCGTTTTCCAGCAGAGCAGTGTCTTTTGTCAGGGTGATCACCCGGCCCTCGAAGAGCACCTCACTGGTGAGTGTTTTTTCGTAATGCACGGTCTTCTCCATTTTATTACCCTCTTTGCCCGGCACAGCACCGGTTTTCTATGGCTTCAGTTTACGGCAAAATGAGGTTTGTTGTCAATAAAGAGATGATAAATATAAGAGGATGGGACGATTTGAAATGCGCGCCGCGTTTGCTTTGCGCATAATCAGCGGAAAGAATATTTATAATTTCGCAATTCTGGAAAATCTGCGGAGCTTGTCGGGGCAAAGCCCCTCCATCTGCTAACGCAGACCGCTCTGCCGCTTGAAAGCCCCACTGGGGCTTTCATTGCTACACAAACGCGGATTTTCCAGAATTGCCTTTTCACAGGAGGGGTCGTAACGGAAAGCAGCATTTGCAGGGCCGCTGCGGGAAACGAACCCTCTCAGGCTCACTGCGTTCGCCAGCTCCCCCGAAAGGGGGAGCTTTTTGTATCTTCTGGTCAGCACAAATAAAGCTCCCCCTTTGGGGGAGCTGGCACGGCGCAAGCCGTGACTGAGAGGGCTCCCTCCCCTTTTTGCAAAAAAATTACAGGATCTGGCAAAGCAGGCAGGCCAAAACCGGAAAATCCGCGCCATTGCTCACTTTAACGAACTAAAGACGTACAAAAGCGCTAAAAAAATTTCTTTATTTTTGGTGCGTTTGTTGAGCGGTTTGCGTTTACTTTATGGGCGGAATTTGCTATTATAGTATACAAGCAATAGTGCCTTTATGGGGTTCTCCGGTCCCATGTGGGGCATATTGCCCCGCGCAAAAGGTACCAAATTCTGAATAATGGAGGAAGAAAAATGCCTAGAGCAAAGCAAACTATGGATGGCAATACCGCTGCCGCCCATGTAGCGTATGCCTACACGGACGTGGCTGCCATCTACCCCATTACCCCGTCTTCTCCGATGGCTGACTCTGTGGACCAGTGGTCCGCAGCTGGCCAGAAGAACATCTTCGGCAATCAGGTCAAGGTCGTCGAGATGGAATCTGAGGCCGGCGCTGCTGGCGCTGTGCACGGCTCTCTGGGTGCAGGTGCTGTTACCACCACCTTCACCGCTTCTCAGGGCCTGCTGCTGATGATCCCCAACATGTACAAGATCGCTGCTGAGCAGCTGCCCTGCGTGTTCGATGTTTCTGCACGTACCGTTGCTACTCAGTCCCTGAACATCTTTGGTGATCACAGCGACGTTATGGCATGCCGTCAGACCGGCTTTGCAATGCTGGTCGAGAGCAGCGTGCAGGAAGTCATGGATCTGTCCCCTGTCGCACATCTGTGCGCCATCGAGGGCAAGGTTCCCTTCCTGAACTTCTTCGATGGCTTCCGTACTTCTCATGAGTACCAGAAGATCGAGAAGTGGGATTACGCCGATCTGAAGGAAATGTGCAACATGGAGGCTGTGGAGGAGTTCCGTAAGAAGGCTCTGAATCCCGAGCACCCCAAGATGCGCGGCTCCCACGAGAACGGCGACGTGTTCTTCCAGCATCGTGAGGCATGCAACAGCGTTTACAACGCTCTGCCTGCTGTTGTTGAGAAGTACATGGCCAAGATCAACGCAAAGCTGGGCACCAACTACGATCTGTTCAACTACTACGGCGCACCCGATGCTGACCGTGTGATCGTGGCTATGGGCTCCATCTGCGACGTTGCTGATGAGGTCATCGACTACCTGAACGCCAAGGGCGAGAAGGTCGGTATCGTCAAGGTCCGCCTGTACCGTCCCTGGGTCTCCGCTTCCCTGCTGAAGGTCCTGCCCAAGACCGCCAAGAAGGTGGCTGTGCTGGACCGCACCAAGGAGCCCGGCTCTCTGGGCGAGCCCCTGTACCTGGATGTTGCCGCTACCCTGCGTGAGGCTGGCCTGAACGATGTCGTTCTGACCGGCGGCCGTTACGGTCTGGGCAGCAAGGATACCCCGCCGTCCTCCATCTTTGCTCTGTTCAAGGAGCTGGAGAAGGATCAGCCCAAGGAGCGCTTCACTCTGGGTATCACCGATGACGTCACCTTCCTGTCTCTGCCGGAAGTCAAGCCCGCTCCCATCACCGCAGCTGCTGGCACCAAGGAGTGCAAGTTCTGGGGTCTGGGCGGCGACGGTACTGTCGGTGCTAACAAGAACTCCGTCAAGATCATCGGCGACCATACCGACAAGTATGTTCAGGCATACTTCCAGTATGACTCCAAGAAGACCGGCGGCGTGACCATCAGCCATCTGCGTTTCGGCGACAAGCCCATCCGCAGCCCCTACTACATCAACCAGGCTGATTTCGTGGCCTGCCACAACCCCGCTTACATCCACATGGGCATGAAGATGGTCCAGGATGTCAAGCCCGGCGGCGTGTTCATGATCAACTGCCAGTGGTCCGATGAGGAGCTGGGCCAGCACCTGAACGCCGAGGCAAAGAAGTATATCGCTGACAACAACATCCAGCTGTATACCATCAATGCTATCGATAAGGCTATCGAGATCGGCATGGGCAAGCGCACCAACACCATCCTGCAGTCTGCATTCTTCAAGCTGGCTGACGTCATGCCCATCGAGGATGCCGTCAACTTCATGAAGCAGGCAGCTCAGAAGAGCTACGGCAAGAAGGGCCAGGACGTCGTTGAGATGAACTGGAAGGCTATCGATGCAGGCGTTGACGCCATCCACAAGGTGGACGTGCCCGCATCCTGGTCCAACCCCGAGGCTGATCCCGCACCCAAGGCTCTCACCGGCCGTCCGGAGCTGGTCAAGCAGATCCGCGATGTCATGGAGCCCATTGCCCGTATGGACGGCGACAGCCTGCCTGTCTCTTCCTTCGTGGCAAATGCAAACGGCGAGTGGGAGCAGGGCGCTTCTGCATACGAGAAGCGCGGCACCGCTGTCAACGTCCCCGAGTGGGATGCTGCAAAGTGCGTTGGCTGTAACCAGTGTGCATTCGTCTGCTCTCATGCTACCATCCGTCCCTTCCAGCTGACCGCCGACGAGCTGGCAGCTGCTCCTGCACAGACCAAGAGCCGCGACAACAAGCCCGCAAACGAGTACAAGTTTGTTATGGCTGTGTCTCCTCTGGACTGCATGGGCTGCGGCGAGTGCGTCACCGTCTGCCCCACCAAGGCTATCACCATGGTGCCGCAGGACAGCCAGGCCGATCAGCAGGCAGTGTTCGACTACTGCGTGGCCAACATCTCCAAGAAGCCTTCCAAGTTTGCTGACGATACCGTCATCGGTTCTCAGTTCAACCAGCCGCTGCTGGAGTTCTCTGGCTCCTGCGCAGGCTGTGCCGAGACTTCTTACGCTCGCCTGATCACTCAGCTGTTCGGCGAGAAGATGTACATCTCCAACGCTACCGGCTGCTCCTCCATCTGGGGCGGCACCGCTTCCATCTCTCCGTACACCGTCAACAAGGACAGCGGCCATGGTCCTGCATGGTGCAACTCCCTGTTCGAGGATAACGCAGAGCATGGTCTGGGCCTGTACATCGGCCAGAAGACCGTCCGCGAGAACCTGATCAAGGAGATCGCAGAGGTTGCTGGTTCCGACAAGGCTTCTGCTGAGCTGAAGGCTGCCTTTGAGAAGTTCCTGGAGACCAAGAACAACACCAAGGCCAACGACGAGCCCGCAAAGGCCCTGATCGCTGAGCTGGAGAAGGCTGCTGCTGCCGGCTGCGAGAAGTCTGCAGAGATCCTGAAGAGCAAGCAGTTCATCGCCAAGAAGTCCGTCTGGATCTTCGGCGGCGACGGCTGGGCATACGACATCGGCTTCGGTGGTCTGGACCACGTTCTGGCTTCCGGCGAGGATGTCAACGTGATGGTCTTCGATACTGAGATGTACTCCAACACCGGTGGACAGGCATCCAAGGCTTCCAACATTGGTGAAGTCTGCCAGTTCGCTGCTGCTGGTAAGGAAATCAGCAAGAAGAGCCTGTCCGAGATCGCTATGACCTACGGTTACATCTATGTTGCTCAGATCGCACTGGGTGCTAACCCGGCTCAGGCTGTCAAGGCCATCGCTGAGGCTGAGGCTTACCCCGGCCCGTCTCTGATCATCGGCTACGCTCCCTGCGAGCTGCACGGTGTCAAGGGCGGCATGACCAACTGCCAGAACGAGATGAAGAAGGCAGTTGAGGCCGGTTACTGGAACCTGTTCACCTTCAACCCGGCAAACAAGGCTCAGGGCAAGAATCCGTTCACCCTGACCTCCAAGGCTGTGGATAACGAGAAGTATCAGGCACTGCTGTCTAACGAGACCCGTTACAGCCGCCTGACTCGTGCATTCCCCGACCGTGCTAAGGAGCTGTTCGCACGCAACCAGCAGGTTGCTAACGACCGCTACGAGCACCTGACCCGTCTGGTCGACCTGTACAAGTAAGCATTCTTCTGCGCTTTGGATGCAGATATTTGCGGCACCTTAGCCCCACAATGCAAGAGGGCGGCTGCCCCGTACCGGCGGTTACTGCGCAATGCAGCGGTACGAAGCGGAGAAACGCATCCATCCATGCAGGTGATGTGCTGAAGTACAGCATTCGCCATACGAGTTCTATCTGATTTCACTTCCCGGGCGGTGTTTTGTTCCGTGCGAAGCACCGCAGCGGGATATGAGATACCAAAGCGCCCGCGAGGGTCCTTGAAAGCACACCCCGCGTGTGTCAGGAGCATAAGGTCTGCTTGCAGATACCTTGCTCCGCCTGCTGCATAAGACCTGCTTTGCAGGGATCTTGCCGCAGTAAAAAACGAACTTCGTTTTAGCGCCCCGTTCACCGCAAGGTGACCGGGGCGTATTTTTTGTGTAAAAGAGAAGCGGCTGCTGTGATCTGGCATCACAACAGCCGCTTTTACAGTTCCATTTTAGCATGTGAAAAAACGAAGGTCAATCAAAAAATGTTATCACAAAATCTTCCAAAAGATACCATTCCCTTTTTACAGTTTCTTCATAGCTTCTTAACGAATTCAATTGTGAAAGCTGTTATACTTTTGCCATGGGAAGCGGGGCCGCAACCGCTTACCCAAGTAACATGATTCCTCCTCACACCAAGGCAATATCCAAACAAAACACCCTTTTTCGTGTGCCGCAACACGGAAGAGGGTGTTTTGTTTTGCAAAATTCTGGTAAATCGGTGGTTTAGGGTTGACCCCGTTTTTTTGCGGCGCTATAATAAAAATGAATATGAAAACTTGGAGGTGAACGCAGGAAAATGGACCCGGATCATAGTCGAAGTAGAACCACCGGCGCGGTGGATCAGAAAACAAAAACAACTGCGTTTTCCCCAACCGTTCGCCTCCTTCGCTGAGCCTTGCGGAAAAGCACCGCTTCAACGGTGCATCTTTCCGCAAAACAGAGCAGAGGAAGGCGCGGCTTTGTGTGCGCAGAATGCAGCGTTTGCGGCATTCCGGCAGGCAAGGCGGCGCGTTTTTTGTTTCCCGATCTGCTGCGTCCTCCGGATACAGGAGCTGCTCCTGTTCCGTAAAAACTGAGGAGGTACGCCCAATGGATATGGAAGAAAAGAAGCTGACGGCTGATGCTGCGGAACAGGCGCTGCCGGTGCAGGAGCTGCCTGCTGATATCCCCGCCGAGGTCCGCCAGAAGCTGGCTGAAGATCTGAACGAGGAAGCTACTGAAGACCTCAAGCAGGACATGCGCGAGGCCGAAAAAGAGGAAGCCAACGACGAAGAGGTCAGGGCCAACCCTGAGATGCTCACCAAGAGCCGCCTGCTCAAGCTGCTCATCAAGAAGCAGTACGTCAAGCTGCGCGAAGTGACCGAGGAAGAGCAGCCTGCCGACCTTGCCGAGCTGCTGGAAGAGCTGGACGAAAACAACCGCCTTGTGGTGTTCCGCCTGCTCAAAAAGGAAGTGGCCACCGAGGCCTTTGCCTATATGTCCGACGAAGCCCGCGACGATCTGGTGAACGCCTTCTCAGATGTGGAGCTTGTGGGCGCTATTGAAGAGATGAGTCTGGACGATGCCGCCGATCTGCTGGAGGATATGCCCGCAGGCGTGGTGAAGCGGGTGCTGGAGAAATCCTCCAAGCAGACCCGTGAGAGCCTGAACAAGCTGCTGAACTACCCCGAAAGCTCTGCCGGCAGCCTGATGACCCCCGAATATGTCCGTCTGCGCGAGGATATGACCGTGGCGCAGGCTTTTGAAGCCATCCGCAAGCAGGGCGAAAACGCAGAGACCGTGTACACCTGCTACGTGGTGGAGCGCAACCGCCTGAAGGGCGTTGTTTCTGCCCGCAGCCTGCTGCTGTCAGAGCCGCATACTCCCATCAACGAGATCATGGATGATAACGTGGTCACTGTGAAAGTGACCGACGATCAGGAGTACGTGGCCCGTGAGATGCAGCGCTACGACTTTACCGCCATGCCTGTTCTGGACAACGAGGGCATGTTCGTGGGTATCATCACCATCGACGATGCAATCGACGTTCTGACCGACGAGAGCACCGAGGATATGCAGAAGATGGCTGCTATTCTGCCGGACGACGATGCCACCACCTACTTCGGCACCAGCGTCTGGACCCACGCAAAGCAGCGCATTCCATGGCTGTTGATCCTGATGCTGTCCGCCACCTTTACCGGCATGGTCACCACCCACTATGAGGAGGCCTTTGTCAGCCTGCCGCTGCTGGTCTCCTTCATGCCCATGCTGATGGATACCGCCGGCAACTGCGGCAACCAGATCAGCACCCTGATGGTGCGTGGTCTGGCTCTGGGCGAGGTGGAGCCCGCCGACTTTGTGCGGGTGCTGGGCAAGGAGCTGCGGGTGTCTGCCATCGTGGGTGCGGTGCTGGGCATCGTGAACGGCCTGCGCATCTACCTGATGTACACCTTCCTGTTCCCCGGCCAGTATGCTAACGTGATGGGCTATGCCATCGTGGTCAGCGTTTCGCTGTTCTTCAGCGTCATTCTGGCAAAGCTGGTGGGCGGTATGCTGCCGCTGGCAGCCAAGAAGCTGGGTGCCGACCCGGCCATCATGGCTACCCCCTTCATCACCACCATCGTGGATGCCTGCAGCCTGATCCTGTATTTCCAGATCGCACAGCTGGTGTTCCACAATATGATGTAAATAATAAAGCAATGCCGGACGGTCTTGAAGTGACTGCCCGGCATTTTTATAGGACGAACCCTCTCAGTCGTCGCTGCGCGATGCCAACTCCCTCAGTCAAAACCTGACGGTTTTGCCAGCTCTCTCAAAGAGGGAGCCTCTGGCGCGCCGCAAGCTCTGCACTTTAGCCGGAAACTTTTCCGTACTGCCAAAGGCCCCATCCCAGAGGGGGCTGTCGAGCGCAGCGAGACTGGGGGAGTTTGCTCCCGGCGCGCCCGCGAGCAGCAGCTTTTTCCGGTGTGGAAAACTGCATGTTTCCCCGCCTTTTCCACACGGAAAAACGGCAGCGGCCCGGTGTTGAAAACTTGTGACCGGTTCATTCCAGATTGGAGAAAAATAAATCGCCGCTCAGGAACGGTTTGTAGAATGCAAAGAAAATCCTTCGACTTTCTTTTTTATAAAAGGCAGAATGCCCGCATTTTTGCCCAAAACTTACCAGAAAGCTGCGGCCTGAATTACGGTGTGTATAGGGCTGATGCCCTTTTGTTGTGGAAAACCCAGTGGAAAAAGTGGAAAACTTCATGGAAAACTCGCCCTTTTCTTCACAAAAACGGTGGAAAACCCGGTGGAAAAAGTGAAAAGTTCATTCCAGACAGGAAACTCCATACACTTTCCGGTTGTGCTTTTGTGCCGCAAGATCCGCTTGACAGCTGTATTTTTGGGCGGAAGATGCGGCAGTTTTCCACACTGTGGCATTGCCTTGAATGCCCCGGCCAATCATGGTACAATAACAGCAGAAAAATGCGGCAAAACTCACCGATATCGGAATACAATGCGTTGGAGGCACCCTATATGAACAATTGGCTCAACCAGCTGGAGCGCAAATACGGCCGCTTCGGCATCCCGAATCTGACCAACATTCTGGTGGGCGGGCAGATCCTTGTGCTGGCCATCGAGCTGTTTGTCAACCAGACCGTCAGTGTCTGGCTGGCACTCAGCCGCTATTTTCTGCTGCGCGGCCAGATCTGGCGCATTATCACCTTTGCGTTCATCCCCTCTTACGGCGGCAGCATCCTCAGCGCGGTGCTGGGCATCTATTTCACATGGTTCATCGGCACGGCGCTGGAACAGGAGTGGGGCGATTTCCGCTATACGGTGTATCTGCTCTCCGGGATGCTGGGCACTGTGCTGGCCTGTCTGCTCACCGGCGTGACCGGCAGCACCTACTGCCTGTCCCTTTCGCTGCTGCTGGCCTTTGCCATGCTGTACCCGGAGGTGCAGGTGCTGCTGTTCTTTGTCATCCCCATCCGGGTAAAATACTTTGGCTTTTTTGCGGCAGCACTGTGGGTGCTCAGCTTTCTGGGCGCGCCGCTGCCGCAAAAGCTGAGCCTGCTGCTCAGCATGGCGAACGTCTGGCTGTTCTTTGGCCCGATGGCCTATCGTTCCGTCCGCGCATGGGTACGCCGTGAGCAGTGGAAGCGGAGAAACAGAAGGTAAGGAGAAACACCATGATGCTGGACCGCATGGAGGGCAATGCAGAACTGAAAAGCAGCGTGCAGCTGATGCTGGCAGCCCGCCGCCTGACCCACAGCGTGCTGCTGGTGGGTGAAGAGGGCCTTGGAGCCGGTTTTGCGGCCCGCTGCATTGCGGCAGATTATCTTTACCCTGCAGGCGGAGCGCCCGCTGAGGCCCTTCTGCGGGGCGAATGCTGCCGTGCTGTGGGTAAGCCTGGCGACCGCGACAGCGGCCATGTGGAGACCGGCATCGTGCGTGAAGCAATCAGCGTTTCCGGTATGGGCGCAGGCGGCAAATATCTGGTCAGTCAGGTCAAGGCTATGCGCAGCGAGATCTTCAACACCAGCCTTTCGGCCGAGGGCCGTGCCGTGCTGCTCTACCATGTGGAAAAGATGAACGAGGAATCTGCCAATGCCTTGCTGAAGGTGATGGAAGAGCCGCCGGAGGGGGTGCTGTTCCTGCTTACGGCGGATTCGCTGGCAGGCGTGCTGCCCACCATCCGCAGCCGCTGCGTCAGCTTTGCAGTGGCTCCTGTCTCGCCGGAGCAGTGCGCCCACTACTGCGCCGCACAGGGGGTGGACAAAAAGACGGCCGCGCTGTACAGCGAACTGTTCGATGGTCACATTGGCACGGTGCTTGCCGCCGCACAGGACGAAGCCCGCACCGCGCAGGTGGAAAAGGCCCTGCAGCTGGCAAAGGCCGCTGCCGACCGTGACAGCTATGCCGCAGCCTGCCTGCTGGCCGCCTACGAAAAGGACAAGGCCGGCGCCGCCGCCCTGCTGACAGACTTCCGTGCGGTGGCGGCAGCGGGCCTGCGGCAAAGCCCCCACGCACCGGTGCAGGGCATTGCCGCCCAGCGTGCCCTGCGGCTGGCCGAAGCCGCCATCCAGCGCCTTGGCGCGCAGGTGAACCCTAAAATCGTGCTCAGCGTGTTTGCGGCAAAGTTCCGCGCGCTGTAATGCAAAAAGAAAAACCGGAAGAGCATTGTGCCCTTCCGGTTTTTAGCATCATGATTTTTATTCAATAGTGGGGTCATCGTAGATGGGCTGATATTTAAAGGTGGCCGTTTTCCGCCCAGTTTCAGCTCAACCGTAAAAACGCCTCTGACATTGAGGGAAGTCGTATTCACCGGGCCAAGGTCAATATAGATAGGAAAAGTTTTACGATCACCTTTGGCAACGGTTACGGAAGAAACATACTTGAAACCGGTTCCGGCGCTGTTCAGGCCAAAATTGCCCAGACTGCACACTTTCAGACCAGATTCGGTAGTACCATTATGTTTGCAGGTAAAATTACTGGTAGAAATCGTAACGGAAGAATCTGTGTTATAGGAGTTATCAATAGAAAGACCGGTGTAAAGATAATTATGCCGCCATCCGTCCGATTCGTAAGTAGTACGGGAGACCCAAGTGCCAGTCAGCGGCCCCATATCCACATAGGTGCTGCCCAATGTAGCAAAAGTACCGGTGTCAATGGTGGGCAGGGTCGGGTTGCCGGGGGTTGCACCATAACCTTCGCCGCAGCCAACCAGCATACTGCCGGCGGCAGCGACCAGTGCAGCAGCACCGGTGGTCTTTAAAAAGGTACGGCGGGTGATCAGTTCAGACATAAAAATCTCTCCTTTGATTGCAGGAAATCACAAAATACAAAAGCTGATGCAAACAGAAACTCCCTCCGGCGCTTGCGGTACACCGGAGGGAGTTTCTGTTTGGGGTATTGCTTTGGTGTGAGGAGGAATCATGTGCGGAAAGACGGTTGCGGCCCCGCCTCCCCGCAAGGTATAGTATACCCGATTTTAAGTGAAAAGTCATTACATTTCTGTGAAAAAACATCCCGCAATGAACTTTTTACAAAATTCCCCCAATGATAAAAACCAAACAGCGCGGTGTACAAAAATTCTGGTATTCCAGAATGACATAAACTGCCAATTTCACTATAGCAGACAAGACCGCAGGTGTCAATTAAAATGTCGGCTTTTTGGCGGAAAGACGAAAAAATGTGGCAAAAAACTGTAAAATCGGCACAGGGTCAGCCCTTGGCAAGCTCGGCAGCGTGAAGCTTGCCGTGCTCCACGTAGTGGGCGGCGTTGTGCAGGTTGGCCTCGATCTGGGCCGCGCTCACCTGCTTGATGACCCTTGCGGGCACGCCCACAGCCACCGAGTTATCCGGGATCACCATGCCCTCCGGCACCAGCGCACCCGCGCCGATGATGCAGTTTTTGCCCACGACACAGTGGTTGAGCAGGGTGGCGTGCATTCCGATGAGGCTGCCATCCCCTACCGTGCACCCGTGCACAAGCGCACTGTGGCCCACGGTGACGCTTTTGCCCAGCATTACAGCACCGCCCACATCACAGTGCAGCACGGCGTTATCCTGCACGTTGGAGTTTTCGCCAATGGTCAAAGTGCCGTCGTCGCCGCGCAGCACGGCCCCGTACCACACCGTGGAACCGGCTTTCAGGATCACATCGCCTTGCACGGTGGCGTTGGGCGCAACGAACGCAGCCCCCTCGTCGCGGGGGACTTTTCCACAAAATGACAGAAACATTGTTAAAAACCGCCTTTCTCTCTTTCTCTTTTGGCTGGTTTATGGTATTCTTTAAAGTAGTATAGCAAGCCAGAGCCTTTCCGGCAAGTAGGAGCTGTTTCAAAACAAAAATTTTTGCCGTGCGTCGGCAAGCAGATACAAGGGGGCACGCTCATGTTCAAAAACACCATCTTCCGCCGCATGACGGCGCTGGTGCTCACGCTGGCACTGGCCGCTGCTGCTGCACTGCCGGGCCTTGCGGTATATCCCATGCCCATCCAGACCGCCAGCGAGACCGAGGCGGTGTACCTGTTCAACGCCGACACCGGCAAGACCATCCTGAACCAGAACGCTGACCAGCAGCAGTATGTAGCCAGCCTGACCAAGCTCATGACGGCCCTGCTGCTGCTGGAAAGCGGCAAGGATCTGAACGGTGAAGTGACCGTGCCCACCGCCCTGACCCAGGAGTTCCGGGACATCCAGAACGCCAACGGCACCACTATGGGCCTGCGCATCGGCGAGACGGTGCGCCGCATCGACCTGCTGAACGCCATGCTCATCGTCAGCGCCAACGACGCCGCCAGTGTCATTGCCTA
Source organism: Faecalibacterium sp. Marseille-Q4896 (assembly GCF_017377615.1). Lineage (NCBI taxonomy): Bacteria > Bacillati > Bacillota > Clostridia > Eubacteriales > Oscillospiraceae > Faecalibacterium > Faecalibacterium sp. Marseille-Q4896. The sequence continues at coordinate 65,796 of NZ_JAFREG010000005.1, read as the reverse complement.
CGATGTGGGCGGCAGCGTGCTGGATTTCGTCAAGCAGATGAACGCCCGTGCCCAGGAACTGGGCTGCACCGGCACGAACTTTACCTGTGCCCACGGCCTGTTTGACTACGGCAACGTGTCCACCGCGCAGGATCTGGCAAAGATCGCCGCCGCCTGTGCGGCAAACCAGACCTTTGCACAGGTGGCGGGCACCGCCAGCTATGTCCTGCCGGCCACGAACCTCCGCAAGGCTGAGCACACCATCAGCAGCTCCAACAGCCTGATGAACAGCGAGAGCGCCAACTACCGGGAGTATGTCCGGTGGGTCAAGGGCGGCTTTACCACGCTGGCAGGCCGCTGCATCGTGGCCTTTGCGGAAAAGGACGGCCACACCTACGGGCTGGTGATCCTTGGCTGCGATACGCCGGACCACCTCTTTGCCGAGTGCGATGATCTGTTCGACTGGGCCTTTGCCAGCTTTGCCGACCGTCCGCTGGTGGATACCCAGACCGTGCTGACCACCGTAGACCTGACCAAGTGCCGCACCGAATCGGCAGTGGAGCTGTATGCTGCCGCACCGGTCAGCGGCTATGGCCACGCAGACGATATCGTCACCTACTCCTTCGACCTGCCGGAGAGCATTGCGGCCACCGTCAAGAGCGGCAGTGTGATCGGCTCGGCCACCGTGTATCTGGACGGCGATGAAGTGGGCACGGTGGACCTTGTGACCCACAAGGAGTATGTCTCCGATTTCCGCACCGACATGAAGGCCACAGCGCTTCTGCTGTGCGCACTGCTGTTCATCCTCGCTGCATTAACGGCGGTCACTCTTGCCGCGGGCGGCGGCTCGCTGAACCTCAAAAAGAGAAGGCGCAGAAGATAAAATGCCGTGGCCGCAGATGCGGCAGGTTGGAGCAGAAAAAAATAAGAAAAGCGGCGCTCAGTGCCTTGCAACAGGCTCTGAGCGCCGCTTCTTTTGCGCTTATTGGTTGAGGAACTTGATAAAGTGGTAAGATTCCACGATCTGGAAATACTTGATGATGCGCGGGTACAGGGGTTCGGCCTTTTCGCCGAACTGCTGCTTCATGCAGTCAGCAAGCTGTGCAACGGTCTTCTGGCCGTCAATCAGCGGCCAGAGATAGCTGCCGGTCTCGTCCAGATGCACCTGTGTGGTGCGCGGTTTATGGAACACTTTTTGCGCGATCGTATTGAACACACCGGTGTTCTCCACCTCAAGGGTGATAAGGCCGGTGGCTTCGTCTGTGTGCCAGCGCAGGGTTTCCGCCCGCTGCGGAATGAGGTCCAGATAGTTGATGGACTGCTTTTTCTTACTCATCAGTTCTTCTTTTTCTTCATGGAGAAGGCCAGCAGGCATGCGATCATCACGATCATCAGGACCACGCCGCCAATGTTGCCCAGATCAATGCTCAGGGCAGTGCTGATGCCGAACACGGCAAACACAGCCAGCAGGATGCCCACAAGGCCCTCGCCTGCGATCATACCGGCACAGAACAGGGTGCCGCGGGTGGTCTGCTCTTCCTTGAGCTTCGCGTCAACATTCTTGCGGCTGTCCATGAACCAGCGCACAACACCGCCGATCATGATGGAGGTGTTCAGGTAGATGGGCAGATACAGGCCGATGGCGAACGGCATCACGGGGATGCGCAGGACCTCCAGAGCAATGGCAAGGAACACACCGGTGAACACCAGGTTCCAGGGCAGGTTGCCGCCCATGATGCCCTCGACGATCATCTTCATCAGGGTAGCCTGCGGTGCGGGGACCTCGGCACCGCCGTAGCCCCATGCGCTGTCCAGCAGGTACAGCACACCACCGATGGCCAGACCGGCGGCAATAACGCCGATCAGCTCACCGATCTGCTGCTTGACCGGGGTCGCACCCAGCAGGTAGCCGGTCTTCAGGTCCTGAGAGGTATCCGCAGCAATGGCAGCGCAGATGCAGATGACAGAGGCGATGGCCATGGAGCCGATCATGCCCTCGATGCCAACGTTGCCGGTGGCCTTCAGGATCATGGTAGCGATCAGCAGGGTGGCAATGGTCATGCCGGAGACCGGGTTGTTGGAACTGCCGATCATGCCGACCATACGTGCAGAGACGGTGGAGAAGAAGAAGCCGAAGATGACGATCAGCAGAGCACCCAGCGGGCTGACGGGGATGGCCGGAGCCAGCCAGATGATGAGGATGATGAGCAGGATGCCGCCCAGAATAAAGGGCATGGGCAGGTCCTTCTCGGTACGGGAGGTGCCGGAAGCACTGCCGCCCTTCATGCTCTTCATGGCATCACGGAAGGTGGATGCGATCAGAGGCAGGCTCTTGATCAGCGAGATGATACCGCCGGTAGCAATGGCACCTGCGCCGATATACTTGACGTAGTTGGACCAGATGGCGTCTGCACCGCCTGCTGCATACAGATCAGCAATGGTGGTGCCGGCTGCTGCCGGGTACAGGGAGATGTTTGCGCCGAACAGGCAGATCAGCGGGATAATGACCATCCAGCCCACCAGAGAACCGGTGAACATGTAGGAAGCGGTCTTGGGGCCGACGATGTAGCCCACGCCCAGCAGAGCGGGGTACACTTCCATGCCCAGAGCACCCTTGAAGGAGCTGAAGGCCACGGCAATGTCGGCGGGGATCATCTTCAGGCCATCGACGATGAACTTGAAGATGGCTGCCAGACCCATGCCGGAGAACACGGTGGAGGCGTTTGCACCGCCCTCTTCACCGGCCAGCAGAACGTCTGCACAGGCGGTGCCTTCCGGGTACAGCAGGGTGGCGTGCTCCTTGACGATCAGGGCGTTGCGCAGGGGCACCATGAACAGAACGCCCAGAATGCCGCCGCACAGGGCGATCAGGGTGATCTCCAGGATGCTGGGCTTGTCGCACAGGCCCTCTTTTGCCCACAGGAACAGTGCGGGCATGGTGAAGATGGCACCGGCGGCCAGGCTCTCGCCTGCGGAACCGATGGTCTGCACCATGTTGCTCTCCAGAATGGAGTTCTTCTTGAGCAGGACGCGGATCACGCCCATAGAAATGACTGCTGCCGGGATGGAGGCAGAAACAGTCATGCCGACGCGCAGACCCAGATAGGCATTTGCAGCGCCGAAGACCACAGACAGGATGATGCCCATGATCACAGAGGTCGCCGTCATTTCTGCGGTGATCTTTTCCGCAGGAATATACGGCTTGAAGGATTCTTGATCTTTCATGCTTGCACTCATGCTTGCACTCCTTGCGACAGCACAAGCGCCTTGCTTTTGGGGGCAGGGCGCTTGTGCTGTCCGTTTTCCGATTTCCTAAACACGCGCATCCCATCCAAAAGGACGCGCTGGCACGTACTCTATTATACTAAAGTATAACTGAATTGGCAACTGGAAATGTACACAAGAAATTTACAAAAAATTCGTTTATTCAAGCGTTTTGCGGAAAAATCAAGCAAAAATGTGCAAAAAAACTCCATGCAGACTTAAAACTGTCCGCATGGAGCATACAACTTTATAAAACTCAGACGGCACCGTAGATGCCGTGCACCGATACTTCGCCGGTAAAAACGTGCACTTCGCCGCTGTCGGTGCGCACCACCAGACGGCCCTCTTCGTCCACATCGACGGCTTCGCCTGCACCCTGCCCGCCGTCCGGCAGGTCGAAGGTGACCCGGCGGCCCAGATTGACGCAGGCGGCTTTGTATTCCTCCCGGAAGGGGGCAAAGCCATCGCGGGCAAACACATACATGTTGCGGTCAAAGCCAAAGTCGGTCAGGCCCTCGGCCAGCCATGCGGGGTCGGTGGAAAGATCCACCTTTGCGCCCTGCAGCGCCAGCGAGGTGCCATTGGGCAGACCGGCGGCATCAAAGTAGCTCTGCGGCTGGGCCAGATTGATGCCGATGCCGCACAAAATGCCCCGGCCCTGCTGCTGGTAGCCGTAGCTCACGCTCTCGCACAGGATGCCCACGATCTTTTTGCCGTTGAGCAAAAGGTCGTTGGGCCACTTGATCTGGCAGTCCACGCCGTAGCGCAGCTTGAGCTGGGTGCGCACGGCAAGGCTTGCCAGCAGCGGCAGGGTGGCAGGCTGGGCCAGCGGTTCCCGGATGGCTGCTGTATAATACAGGGCCTTGCCCTCGGCGTTCACCCAGCTGCGGCCCAGACGGCCCCGGCCTGCGGTCTGGTTCTCGGTATACACCGCACCCACCGGGCCAAACTCTTCAAAATGTTCCTTCACGTAAGCGTTGGTGCTGCCGCATTCCGGCAGATAGCGCACCTCATTGATGCTCATTGTTTGGGTACCTCTTTATGTTCATAGGCGGTCACTTTGCCTTCGTCCAGCGTCAGGATGCCGTAGGTGTCCGGCCCGGTGTAACACCGGCCGCAGGAGCCGGGGTTGAACAGGAACACCTTGCTGCGGGTCTCTGCATGGGGGATGTGGGTGTGACCGAACAGCGCCACCTCGGCACCCCGGGCAGATGCGGCATCTGCCAGCGTATCCAGATCGTATTTCACACCGTACATATGACCGTGAGTGTAAAAGATCACCACGCCGTCAAAGGCGGCAAGGCCATCGGTGGGTTCCAGTGCGCCGTAATCGCAGTTGCCCGCCACCGAGTAGGCCCGCAGCTTGGGGCACAGCGTCAGAGCCAGTTCCAGATCCCGCAGGCCGTCGCCCAGAAAGATCAGGGCATCGATGCTTTTGCTCTCTTTCATCAGCACGCGCTCAATGGCGGCACGTCCGCCGTGGCTGTCGCTCAAAACCAGAAGCTTTGTCACAAAAGGGGTCCTCCTCTATTACCATTTACCTGAGATGCTGTCATTCACCAGCCTGCTGGCCCTGTTGCAATACCAGCAGCTGCTTGTACACTTCGCTTTTAGAATAAGGTGTGCCCTGTGCCGCCGCCTTGGCTGCGGCGGTGGGGCCAAAGCCCTGCCCGGTCAGCTCCAGCGCTCGCTGCGCTGCCTGCTCCAGCGTCAGCTCCTGCTCCGGGTCGGCGGTCTCCGGCGCACCGGCCATCACCAGCACATATTCGCCGCGCGGCTCGTTGGTCTTGTAGTGCTCCACCGCCTCGCCGAGGGTAGTCTTCCAGATATCCTCGTGCAGCTTTGTCAGCTCCCGGCACAGGGTGATGCTGCGGTCTGCGCCAAAGGCATTGGCCAGATCGTCCAGCGTGGTGCGCAGCTTGTGGGGCGCTTCGTAAAAGATGGTGGTGCGCTTTTCCTGCAAAAGCTCAGCCAGCCGCTCTTTTTTCTGCTTGCGGTTCACGGGCAGAAAGCCCTCGAACACCCAGCGGGAGGTGTCCTGCCCGGACACGGCCAGCGCTGTGACGCAGGCGGAAGCCGCCGGTACTGGCACTACCTTGATGCCCCGGGCCAGTGCGTCCCGCACGATCACCTCGCCCGGGTCGGAGACGCAGGGCATGCCCGCATCACTGCACAGGGCACAGCTCTCGCCTGCTTCAATGCGGCGCAGGATGCCCTCACCCTTCTGCAGGGCGTGCTCATAGTAGCTGACCATGGGCTTTTTCAGGCCCAGAAAGTTCAGCAGCTTCATGGTCACACGGGTGTCCTCGGCGGCAATAAAGTCTGCCGCGCCAAAGGTGGCTGCTACGCGCGGCGGCATATCGTCCAGATTGCCGATGGGCGTTGCCACGATATAAAGAGTTCCTGCCATAGTTTACCTCCCATATAACGCCGCACCGGCGCTGATCAACACATCCGGCTCCACCCGCAGGCCGGTCTTGCGGTTCTTCTGCGCTTCCACAAGGAAGAGCCATGGCGCGCCGTCCGCCTTGTTCTTTACAAAGGCCAGCCGCTTCGGCTCCAGCCGGTTGGCCCGCAGCACCGCCAGCACCTCCGCCAGTCGTTCCGGCCGGTGGCACAGCGCAAAGCGCCCGCCGTCCCTCAAAAGGCGGAACGCACACTGGCACACATCGTCCAATGTGCAGGTGTTCTCGTGCCGGGCAAGGGCGTGGGCTGCGTTTTGGCTTTGGGGCCCATCCGTGAAATAGGGCGGATTGCACGCACACACGTCAAAACTGCCCTCGCCCTGCCGGAAAGCGCGCAGGTCGGCACAGACAGGCTCAATGTGCCCGATGTCCTGCTCCTGCACCGCAGCGGAAAGCAGAGCGCTGCCCTCGGGCTGCAGCTCCAGCCCCATGCAGGGGCCGCGGTGGCCGCGGTCGTGCCATTCCAGCGCCACGATGCCGCAGCCGGAGCACAGGTCTGCGGCCTTCTGGGCGCGCTTTGGCTCACAGAAACGGGCCAGCAGCAGCGCGTCGGAGCCAAAACGATGCTCCGGCGAGCAATAAACCATAGTTCTATTATACAAGACTTCGGTAGAATGTTCCATAGATAAGTGTGCCGTACCCTCTCAAAAAAATGCGTGGAATTGCTCGGGGAATTTGTGCGAATTACTGCAAAACAAAAAAGCAGCAGACCTGCTTTGGACAGGCCTGCTGCTTTTGATGCGTTTTTTGTGCAGCTGCTAAAATTATTCAGCAGTGATAGCACCGGTGGGGCAAGCACCCTCGCAAGCGCCGCAGTCGATGCAAGCGTCTGCATTCACAGAAGCAACACCATCAACGGTGATAGCGCCAACCGGGCAAGCGCCCTCGCAAGCGCCGCAGCCAACACATGCGTCAGAAACCTTGTGTGCCATAATAAACTCTCCTTTTTATCTCCGTGCCCGAAGTATTGTATGAAGAGTCATGTATGGCACGGCTGTGCATGTCTCTCCGGAAATCATATCCTTGCCTGCATTTTAACAAAGCAGGTGAGAAAAGGCAAGACTAACCGTGACCCGAAAAACACAAAAGTCTGTTTTTTGTTGGGTTGCACAAAAGCACAGGCTAACTTATGGCCAAATTTGCAGGAGTTTTTTGGCAAAAATCACGAAGAACAGTTAGTTTTAGCAGACTAACCCCTCAGAACCTCCGGCGCGTCCCTCACTCCTTTTCGGCAGCGCGCTTCCGGGCGCAGCAGCCGCCCGCGCAGCGCTTTTCGCCATCGTCGGAGGAAGCCACCACCGGGGCCGGGTTGCGCACGCCGGAGTAATCGTCGTCCGGGTCCGGGCGGCGGGGCGCACGCTTGCCGCCGCTGATATATTCGCACACACCCACCTTATAGTAACGGGGCGAAAGGCTCTCGGTGCCGCAGCGCACCCGCAGGTAGCCGGAAACCGGGTTCACCTCCAGCACGGTGCCAAGACCGTCCGGCGTGCGCACGGTGCTGCCCACCATGGGCATGATGCTGTTCAGGTACTCGTAGGCGTTTTCCTCGTAGGCAAGGCAGCACATCAGCCGGCCGCAGGCACCGCTGATCTTGGTGGGGTTCAGCGAAAGGCCCTGCTCCTTGGCCATCTTGATGGAGACGGGCTGGAAGTCCTTTAAAAAGCGGCTGCAGCAGAAGGGCTGGCCGCAGATGCCAAGGCCGCCGATCATCTTGCTCTCGTCCCGCACGCCGATCTGGCGCAGCTCGATGCGGGTGTGGAAGATACCGGCCAGATCCTTGACCAGCTCGCGGAAGTCCACGCGGCCATCGGCGGTAAAGTAGAACATGATCTTGGAGCGGTCTAGGGTATACTCGGCCTCCACAAGCTTCATTTCCAGGCCATGGCGGGAAATGCACTCCTGACAGGTGCGGTAGGCGCGCTTTTCGTCCTCACGGTTCTGGCGCATCCGGCGGATATCCACGCTGTCGGCCATGCGGGTAATGGGCTTGAGGGCCTTGGGCACTGCCGCATCGGCGATCTCCCTCACGCCCTGCACCACCTCGCCGCACTCAATGCCGCGGGCGGTCTCCACGATCACATATTCGCCGGTTTTGATGTCGGCCCCGGCGGGATCAAAATAATAGCTTTTGCCGTTCTCTTTGAAACGGACGGAGATGACTTTTTTCATAGTGTTCCTCGTTTTTATTGGTCGAATCTATAGGATAAGGCCCGAAAAAGAGCCTGCTGATCCATTCTGTACTCTAGTATAACATATTCAAATGCACATTTCCACGCAAAAAACAAAAAGCGGCTCTGGCGCTTTGGCAGAAAAATTTTAAAAAGGTGCAACAATCTGCCCTGCTGCCGCGTATCCATAAAGGAAGACTGACCGAATTTGGTCGCACCCGCAGCCGGAAAATGGAAAAACGGAACGGCAAATGTTAAAATCTTGCGAAAGTATCCAAAGAATCGCAAAAGAATCCCACCCCGCTCTTGCAAGGCGGGGGCTTGCGTGTATAATAAAAATGTTGAAGTGTAGCCTTTCCCGCAGGGAAAGCAGCTGTCCTGCTTTGCGGCAAGGCAGAGAAACGGTAGGAGAAAATGGAAAAATTCAGTGTCAAAAAGCCGTTTACGGTGCTGGTTGCAGTGGTCATGATCCTGATCCTGGGCTTTGTGGCGGTCACAAAGATGGATACGAACCTGCTGCCCAACGTGAACACACCGTATCTGATGGTGGTCACCGTGTATCCTGGTGCAAGCCCGGAGCGCGTGGAGAGCGAGGTCTCGGATGTGCTGCAGAACTCGCTCACAGTGCCGGGCGTGTCCAAGATCACCGCAACATCGGCAGAAAACTACAGCCTGCTGCTGATGGAGTTTACCGAGGATACGGATATGAACAGCGCGCTGGTCAAGGTGTCCAACAAGCTGGATCAGGCCAAAAGCGACCTGCCCAGCACCTGCCTGACCCCCTCCATCATTGAGTACAGCCTGAACATGAACGCTTTCATGACGGTGGCTGTCAGCCGCGAAGGTGCCGACCAGTACGAGCTTTCTGAGTTTATCCAGAACACCCTTGTGCCGGAAGTGCAGCGCAAGGGCGGTGTGTCCAGCGTTTCGTCCAGCGGTCTGGTGGAAAAGCTGGTGCAGGTGCAGCTCAATCAGGATAAGATCGACGAGATCAACGCAAAGCTGCTGGAACTGATCGATACCCAGCTGGCTGAAGCCCGCTCCCAGCTGGAAAGCGCCGAGGCACAGATCACCGCCGGACGCAAGGAATACGAAAAGCAGCTGAAAAACTTTGGCAATACGGTGTCCAACTCGGTCATGAGCCAGATGAGCACCGAGGTGGGCGCCGCAGTGGAAACGGTGCGCGCGCAGGCGCAGGCTCTTCTGGAGAGCGTGAACGACCTGATCGCTGTGGTCAAGGAGCCTGAGATCCAGCAGGCCCTGATCGAGGTGCGCGACGGTCTGCAGAAGGTCATGGACAAGTTCAACGAGACCGGTATGCGGGATATCGACTCTCTGATCGATATTGTGGCTGAGCTGCGCACCATTACCGATAAGCTCACTACCGCCCTGCAGAAGCTGCAGGAGCGCGTGAATACCGAGACCGGCTCCGAGGGCAGCACGGCGGAAGATCTTGCCAATGAGATGCAGCTGCAGGAAAGCCTGAATGTGATCTACAACGCGCTGGAAAGCACCATCAAGGCCATGGACAATGTGCCGCAGCTGATGAGCGAGTTCTCCGGTGCGCTGGGCAGCTTCTCCCAGCAGCAGCTCAACGCCTATATGCAGTTCACCGAAGCGCGTGAAATGCTGAACGAGTACGAAAAGCAGCTGGAGGCTGCCAAGGCAGAGTACGAGACGGCCAAGACCAACGCTCTGGCACAGGCCGATGTGACAAAGCAGCTGGACATTGAAACGCTGGCGCAGCTCATCTATGCCCAGAACTTCTCCATGCCGGCCGGTTACGTGCAGGATAAGGACGGCGAGTCCTGGCTGCTGAAAGTCGGCGAAGAGTACAACAGTGTGAAGGATATCAGCGGTGCCCTGCTGCTGCATGTGGAGGGCTACGGCGACGTGCGCCTTTCTGATGTGGCGGATGTGGAGGTCATTGATAACTCCGCCGACAGCTACACCCGCCTGAACGGCGAAAAGGCATCCATCCTCAAAATCTATAAGAATGCGACTTCCAGTGCAGGCGAGGTCTCCGACAACTGCCTGACCGCATTTAAAGAGCTGGAAAAACAATACGACGGCCTGCACATGGTGGTGCTGTCCAATCAGGGCAACTACATCACCATCGTCATCCAGAGCATCCTCACCAGCATGGTGGTGGGCGCTGCACTGGCCATCATCGTGCTGGCCATCTTCCTGAAGGATATCAAGCCCACCCTCGTGGTCGGCATCAGCATCCCGCTGTCCGTTCTGTTCGCGGTGGTGCTCATGTACTTTACCGGGCTGGACCTGAACGTGATGACCCTGGCCGGCCTTTCCCTCGGCATTGGTATGCTGGTGGATAACTCGGTGGTCGTCATTGAGAACGTCTACCGTCTGCGCAGCCGCGGCGTGCCTGCGGCCCGCGCTGCCGTGCAGGGCACAAAACAGGTGGGCATGTCGGTGGTGGCCTCCACCCTTACCTCGGTGTGCGTGTTCCTGCCGGTGGTGTTCTCGGCCAGCATTGTGCGCAGCCTGATGATGCCCATGTCCCTGTGCATCGGTTACTGCCTGATGGCCTCCCTCATCGTGGCGCTCACGGTGGTCCCGGCGGCATCCTCTACTGTGCTGAAAAAAGCTGAACCCAAGCGCCTTACCTGGTTTGAAAAGGTGCAGGAAAAGTATGCCCATAGTCTGGAATGGTGCCTGCAGCACCGTGCCCTGCCCCTGATCGCGGCGGTGGTGCTGCTGGTGTTCAGCGGCTGGCAGGTGCTGAACATGGGCGTGGAGCTGCTGCCCAGTATCACCAGCAACGAGGCGCAGATCACCCTGTCCACCGCCGACGGCCTGACCAAGGAGGAATCCTATGCCATTGCGGGCCAGGTGGCAGAGGCGGCCCTGAATGTAGAAAACGTGGAAGAGGTGGGCATCACCACCGACACCAGCATGGCCGGTCTGGATATCAGCCAGCTGGGCTTGCCCACCGCCATTACCGATATCCTGAACTCCGCCAATGCCTACGGCAGATACAAGATCAATGTTATGATGAGCAAGAGCCTTTCCTCCCGTGAGGTGGAAAAGACCCGGCAGGCCATGGAGGATGCAGTGTCCCAGATCGAGAATTGCACCGCTGAGGTCAAGCTGTACGGCATGACCGATGATCTGACCAGCCAGCTGGCCACCGGCCTGTCGGTCAAGGTCTACGGCAAGGATCCGGAAACGCTGACCACCGTTTCCGAGAAGGTAATGGAGATCGTCAACGATACCGAGGGCTTTGCCAATGCGGACAACGGCCTTGGCAGCGGCGATGCCACCATTATCCTGAAGGTGGACCGCGACAAGGTGCGCGCCTACGGCCTGACCGTTGCGCAGGTGTACCAGCAGATCGCGGCAAAGCTCACCACCACCGCCACCGCCCAGACCCCCGTCACGGTGAACGGCACCACCATGGATGTCCAGATCACGGACAATCTGGACCCCGTCACCAAGGAAAACATGATGGAGCTTACCTTTGAGACCACCGAAATGTCGGCAGATGGCACAGTGACCAATGGTACCTGCACCCTGAACGATATCGCCAGCTGGACCACCGGCACCGCACCGGATGCCATTACCAGCGAGAACCAGACCGAGTTTGTCACCGTTACGGCAGATACGCTGAAGGGCTACAACACCATGGTGCAGTCCCGCGTGCTGCAGAAGAAGCTGGATGAGTACGCAGCCAGCGGTGAGATGCCGGAGGGCTGCAGCACCACGCTGGGCGGCGAGACCGAGGGCACCGACTACATGGTGAACGAAATGGTGCAGTGGATGGCTCTGGCCCTGCCCTTTGTATATCTGGTCATGGTGGCACAGTTCCAGAGCCTGCTGTCCCCCTTCATCGTGCTGTTCACGGTGCCGCTGGCCTTTACCGGCGGCCTGCTGGGCCTGCTGATCACCGGCCAGCAGCTCACCATGATTTCCCTGATGGGCTTCATCGTGCTGATGGGCACTGTTGTCAACAACGGCATCGTGTTCGTGGACTATGCAAACCAGCTGCGCATTGGCGGCATGGAGCGCCGCGCTGCGCTGGTGGCTACCGGCAAGACCCGTATGCGCCCCATCCTCATGACCACCCTGACCACCGTGCTGGCTATGCTGCAGCTGGTGTTCAGCGGCGATATGGCAAGCCAGCTGATGAGCGGCATGGCCATCGTCATCATCTGCGGCCTGAGCTACGCCACCCTGATGACCCTGTATATCGTTCCGGTGCTGTACGATATCCTGTTCAAGAAGCCGCCGCTCAACGTGGATGTTGGCAGTGACGATGATCTGGACGACATCCCGGACGATGCAGCCGAGTTCATTGCGGCGCAGAAGTCTGCGGGCACGGCACAGCCGGAAGCCTGACGACAGCATGACGATTTAGAATGCGCGCCGCTTTGCTTTGCGTATCATCAGCGGAAGAATTATTTATAATAGAGCAATGCCGGGCGGTCTGCGGACCGCCCGGCATTGCGTTTTCACGGGAAAGGTCGTAACGGGAAGCGGCATCTGCTGCTGTCGGCGTACCGCCGTCGCGCAGCGACTCAAAATCGGCGCAACACAAAAAATCCTCTAGCGGAGCGACTTGGATTTTTTGTATGGAGCCTTTCTGCTTTGGGGTTACTAGGGGCGAGCAGCCCCTAGTTCGTGCCTCCCGCGCCTCGAAAGTAGCGGGTGCTTTTCTGGTTCTCTTTTGGCACGCAAAAGAGAACGTACCCGGCGGTAATGCTTTTTACAAAAGGCATGAAACTTGATCCACGCGAAAACGCTCTGCGCGGGAAGCACATCTTTCTGGCTGCATACCCCGCCAACTGAATAATTTCAACAAAAAATAGCTGGAAAAATTGGATGCAAATTCTAAAATCCGTTCCCCACAAAGATATAAAACTGTGATATAATCATAAATAAGATAGAATACAGTGGAAGTCTGCCTGACTGTATGTCCGAGTAAAATCTGAGGAGGCGAATGCCCAATGGCACAGATCCGCTCCAAGCCCTTCGGTGTGACCAAACAGGGCGCAAATGTTACAGAGTACATCCTTTCCAACCCCGGCGGCCTGACGGTGAGCGTTCTGGACTACGGATGCATCATTAAAAACATCATCGTTCCGGCCAAGAACGGCCCGGTGGATGTCGTGCTGGGCCACGACACCATGGCAGATTATGAGGATGACTTCACGTCCTCCGGCAGCACCTGCTGCGGCGCGTTCGTGGGCCGCTATGCAAACCGCATCGAGAATGCCACCTTCAGCGTGGGCGGCAAGACCTACCAGCTGGAAGCAAACAACGGTCCCAACCACCTGCACGGCTGCTTCTCCCGTAAGCTGTACCGGGTGAAGGCCTTTGGCGATACCCTGCTGATGGAGGCCGAGAGCCCGGACGGCGAGGACGGCTTTCCCGGCAACCTGAAGTTGGCGGTGCGCTATACCCTCACCGAGGACAATACCTTCCGCATGGATTACCGCGTCTCTTCGGATGCGGATACCATCGTGAACCTCACGAACCACAGCTACTTCAACCTGAACGGTGAGGGCGATATTCTGGGCCAGAAGCTGCGCATCTATGCCTCCAACTATCTGGAAGGCAACAATCAGACCTGCCCCACCGGTGCCATTCTGCCGGTGGCAAACACCCCCATGGATTTTACCGAGGGAAAGCTCATTGGCCGGGATATCGATACCGGCTTTGCCCAGACCACCATGGTGGGCGGTGGCTACGACCACTGCTTTGTGATCGACCGCGCCCGCGGCTCCAGCCAGAGCATCTGCGCATGGGTCACCAGTGAAAAGACCGGCATCAGCATGAAGCTGTACACCACCCAGCCGGGCATCCAGTTGTACACCGGAAACTTTTTGCAGGACTGCCCCACCCCCGGCAAGGGCGGCGTGCCCATGCAGAAGTACGGCGGCTTTGCGCTGGAGACCCAGCATTACCCCTGCAGCCCTTCCCACCCGGAGTTCCCCACCACGGTGCTGCGGGCAGGCAAGGTGTTCCGCGCCACCACCACCCTGCGCTTTTTCACCGGCAAGCAGTGCGGAAAATTGTAAAAAATGATGCACCACACAAAAACGTCTGCTCCGGCAGACGTTTTTTGCGTAAGTGGAATTGCTTATAGCGGGCTCGCCCTCTCAGGCATCGCTACGCGATGCCAGATTCCCCTTTTTGTCACCTGCGGTGACATCTTCCCCCGGCCGGGGGAAGTCTTTCCTCAAAGTGGGAGCCTTTGGCAGTCCACGCAAAGTTCCCGGTTTTGCCAAGGGCTCTCCCTTTGGGAGAGCTGGCGCGTCAGCGCCTGAGAGGGCGAGGATGCTGACACCATTTCTATGTTTTGCACAAACCGTGCCTTTTATCCATGACAAAATGCCAAAAAACGTTTTTAAATCAAAATCTCAAAAACAAAGATGCAACAAAAATTCATCTAAATAGAAGACGCATCCCTTGATTCTGAGCCATAAAAGCGGTATTCTTTAGGCAAGGCCGGGGAATGCCGGCATCAACTGTAATGTAAATGAGTGAGAGAGGTACTAGGCTATGGCAATTTTGGTTTCCGGCGGCGCCGGTTATATCGGCAGCCACACCTGCATCGAACTGCTGAACGCTGGCTACGACGTTGTTGTGGCAGATAACTATTATAATGCATCTCCGGTGGTGCTGGACCGCATCAAGCAGATCACCGGCAAGGACTTCCGCTTTTACAAGGCAGATATGACCAAGCACGAGGATGTGGAGCACATCTTCTCTGAGTGCCCGGACATTACTGCTGTGATCCAGTTTGCAGCCTACAAGGCCGTGGGCGAGAGTGTTTCCAAGCCCATTGAATACTATTACAACAACCTCAACTGCACGCTGGTCATTCTGGACGTGATGCGCCATCACAACTGCCACAACTTCGTGTTCAGCTCTTCCGCAACCGTCTATGGCGACCCCGCCAGCGTGCCCATCACCGAGGACTTCCCCACCGGTGCCACCACCAACCCCTACGGCACGACCAAGGTGTTCACCGAGCGCATCCTGCAGGATGTGTGCAAGGCAGACCCCAGCCTGAACGTGGCCCTGCTGCGCTACTTCAACCCCATTGGTGCGCACAAGTCCGGCCTCATCGGCGAGGACCCCAACGGCATCCCCAATAACCTCATGCCCTACATCGCCAAGGTGGCCGTTGGCAAGCTGGAAAAGGTGCATGTCTTTGGCAACGACTATCCCACCCCGGACGGCACCGGCGTGCGCGACTACATCCACGTGGTGGATCTGGCCCGCGGCCATGTGTGCGCCATCAAGAAGCTGGAAACGAACTGCGGCCTGTTCATCTGCAATCTGGGCACTGGCAAGGGCTACAGCGTGCTGGATGTGATCCACGCATTCTCCAAGGCCTGCGGTAAGGAGATCCCCTATGTGATCGACCCGCGCCGCCCCGGCGACATTGCCGAGTGCTATGCAGACCCCACCAAGGCAAAGAACGAGCTTGGCTGGGTGGCGGAATACGGCATCGAGGAAATGTGTGCCGACAGCTGGAACTGGCAGAAGAACAACCCCGATGGCTACCACACTGTGAAGTAAACGCATAAACTTTCAAAGCCGTGCATTCTCTGAAAAGAGGGGGCACGGCTTTTTTGCGTGAGCTCCCTCGGCCAAAACCTGACGACTTTGCCGGCTCTCTCGGAGAGGGAGCCTCTGGTGAAACCGTGCACTTCGCAATTCAACCGGAAACTGTGCCGCCATGCCAAAAGCCGAACCCTCTCAGTCATCGCTGCGCGATGCCAGCTCCCCCGAGGGGGGGAGCTTCTTGGCTTCTTCCGGTCAGCACAAATAAAGCTCCCCCTTCGGGGGAGCTGGCGAACAAAGTGAGTCTGAGAGGGTTCGATTTGCAGGCATCTCCCCCATATTATCTATTGACAACCGCGCAAAGTTAGCCTATATTACTATTGTTAACACAAACTAACACACGTTGACAGTGGATAAAATGAGAAGGTCGATCTTATGACATTAAAAGAATTGCAGATCGGAAAAAGCGCTGTTGTGGATACCGTCGGCGGCAGCGGCGCACTGCGCCAGCATTTTCTGGATATGGGCCTGATCCCGGGGGTAGAGGTCACGCTGGTCAAGCTGGCACCCATGGGCGACCCCATGGAGCTGCGCATCCATGGCTATGAGCTGACCCTCCGGCTGGACGATGCCGCGCAGATCGGCATCACCCCCACCGAAAAGGCCCCGGCAATGTCGGCGGCTCCGGCAGATGATAAAATGGTGGATCACCCCGGCCTTGGCGAGGGCGGAAAATACCACATTAAAAAGGGGGAGAATCCCCTGCCCGAGGACAGGACCCTCACCTTTGCGCTGGCTGGCAACCAGAACTGCGGTAAGACCACCCTGTTCAACCAGCTCACCGGTTCCAACCAGCATGTGGGCAATTTCCCGGGCGTGACGGTGGACCGCAAGAGCGGTGCCATCAAGGGCCACCCGGAGACCGAGGTCACCGACCTGCCGGGCATCTACTCCATGTCCCCCTATTCCAGCGAGGAGATCGTCACCCGCCAATTCATCATCGGCGAAAAGCCCACCGGCATCATCAACATCGTGGATGCCACCAACATCGAGCGCAACCTCTACCTGACCATGCAGCTCATGGAGCTGGACACCCCCATGGTGCTGGCGCTGAACATGATGGACGAGGTGCGCGGCAACGGCGGCACGGTGCGCATCAATAAGATGGAGGCCATGCTGGGCATCCCGGTCATTCCCATCTCCGCAGCCAAGAATGAGGGCGTGGATGAGCTGGTAGACCACGCCCTTCATGTGGCAAAGTATCAGGAGCGGCCCGGCCGCATGGATTTCTGCAGTGAGGACGACCACGGCGGCGCGGTGCACCGCTGCATCCACGGCATCATCCACCTGATCGAGGACCACGCTAAGGCGGCGGGCATTCCGGTGCGGTTTGCCGCCACCAAGCTGGTGGAGGGCGACCAGCGCATCGAGGAAGCCCTGAAGCTGGATCAGAACGAAAAAGAGATGATCGAGCATATCATCGTGCAGATGGAGCAGGAGCGCGGGCTGGACCGCGCCGCCGCCATTGCGGATATGCGGTTCTCCTTTATTCAGGAGCTGGTGGCCAAGACGGTGGTCAAGCCCCACTAAAGCAAAGAGCAGCTGCGCTCCAACCGCATCGACAAATTCCTCACCGGCAAATACACCGCCATCCCGGCCTTTATCGCCATCATGGGTCTGGTGTTCTTCCTCACCTTCAACGTCATCGGCCTGTTCTTTCAGAACCTGATGGAAACGGGCATCGATGCCTTGACCGGCATCGTGGACACGGCGCTTACCAACTGGAACGTCAATGCGGCGGTGCACTCTCTGCTCATCGACGGCGTCTTTACCGGCGTGGGCAGCGTGCTGAGCTTTCTGCCCATCATCGTGGTGCTGTTCTTCTTCCTCTCCATGCTGGAGGATACCGGTTACATGGCCCGCGTGGCTTTTGTGATGGATAAGCTGCTGCGCCGCATCGGCCTTTCGGGCCGCAGCATCGTGCCCATGCTCATCGGCTTTGGCTGCACCGTGCCCGGTGTCATGGCAAGCCGCACCCTGCCCTCGGAGCGCGACCGCAAAATGACCATCCTGCTCACCCCGTTCATGAGCTGTTCGGCAAAGCTGCCCATCTACAGCCTGTTTGCGGCGGCGTTCTTCCCGCAGTATGCGGGCCTTGTGATGGTGCTGCTGTACTTTACCGGCATCGTGGTGGGCGTGCTGGCGGCACTGCTGCTCAAGAGCACGGTGTTCAAGGGCGAGGCGGTGCCCTTTGTCATGGAGCTGCCCAACTACCGCCTGCCCGGCCTGAAAAACGTGGCACAGCTGCTGTGGGAAAAGGCCCGGGACTTTTTGCAGAAGGCCTTCACGGTGATCTTTGCGGCCACCATCGTCATCTGGTTTTTGCAGAACTTTGACCTGCAGCTGCGGTTGACCGCCGACCCGCAGGCCAGCATCCTTGCCCGCATTGCGGGCGACATCGCCCCGCTGTTCGGGCCTTTGGGCTTTGCGGACTGGCGCATCTCCACCGCCCTCATCACCGGCTTCATGGCAAAGGAGAGCGTGGTGTCCTCGCTACTCATCCTCTTTGGCTCCGAAGTTGCGCTGTCGGCGGCCCTCACCCCGGCGCAGGCGGCTCCCCTGCTGGTGTTCTGCCTGCTGTACACCCCCTGCATCGCGGCAGTGGCATCGGTCAAGCGGGAGCTGGGCAACAAGTGGGCGGTCATCATGGTGGTGAACCAGTGCACCGTGGCATGGCTGTGTGCTTTACTGGTGCGTCTGGCGGCTGTGGCGCTGTTCTGAAATATTCGTTTTGTTTTGAGGTCCTGAAAAGCCTGTGGGCTTTTCAGGACCTCTTTTTCTCTTGACATCTCCCCTCTTCTGCACTATAATACTTCAAAAATGAATCATTCAAAGATGAAAGGACAGACCTGCTGTGAACCCGAATATCGAATTTTCCATCAAGACCGCACAGGCGTACAATGCCGTCTGCAAACCGCTGTGTCAGGAGCTTGGCCTGTCGCAGACGGCGCTGGACATCCTGCTGTTTCTTGCCAACAACCCGGATTACAAAACCGCCCGCGATATCGTGGAGGTGCGGCATATCAAGGCAAACCTCGTCTCCATGAATGTGGATAAGCTGGTGCAGGAAGGGTATCTGGAACGGTACGCTGTGGCCAGCGACCGCCGCAAAACAAAGCTGCTCTGCACCGGCAAGGCAGACCCGATCATCCGCAAGGGGCGTGTGGTGCAGAATGCCTTTTTCAAGCGCCTGCTGGATCATGTGGAGCCGGCCGATCAGGAGGTCTTTTTCCGGACCATGGAGCTGATCGGGAAAAATCTGGACGAAATTATAAAGGAGAACGCATAAAATGAACGTGTTGTTTACGGTTCTTGTCACCTTTTTTGCCGGCATGGGGGCCGGCCTTGGCACCGGCTTTGCCGGTATGAGTGCGGCGGCGGTCATCAGCCCCATGCTCATCACCTTCCTGCACATGGACCCCTATATGGCGGTGGGCATCGCCCTTTCTTCGGATGTGCTGGCCAGCGCCGTTTCGGCCTATACCTACCACAAAAACAAGAACCTGGATATCAAAAACGGCCTGATCATGATGGCCAGTGTGCTGGTGTTCACGGTGGTGGGCAGCTGGGTGGCCAGCAGAGTGCCCTCGGCCACCATGGGCGGCTTCTCGGTGTTCATGACCTTCCTGCTGGGCATCAAGTTCATTGTGCGCCCGGTCATGACGACCAAGGAAGCTATGCAGGGTGTCAGCGCCAAAAAGCGTGCCATCCAGTCCATCGTGTGCGGTGTGCTCATCGGCTTCATCTGCGGCTTCATCGGCGCAGGCGGCGGCATGATGATGCTGCTCATCCTCACCAGTGTGCTGGGCTACGAGCTGAAGACCGCCGTGGGCACCAGCGTGTTCATTATGGCCTTCACCGCTCTGACCGGTGCTGTCTCCCACTTCATGATCGGCGGTGCGCCCAATTGGTTCGTCTGGGCGCTGTGCGTGGCGTTCACCCTGCTGTGGGCGCGCATTGCCGCTGTGTTTGCCAATAAGGCAGACCCCAAGACCCTGAACCGTGCCACCGGTATTGTGCTGGTGGTGCTGGGCGTGGTCATTATGGGCTTCAACCTTCTGAGCTGATATCCCCTGCCCTTCAAATGAAAAAAGAAAGCCCGTGCAGCCGGAAACTGCACGGGCTTTCTCTGTATCAGAACTTACTTTTCTTCAATGGTGGAGTGCTCGATCACCCAGTCGGCAGCCTTGCGGATGCCCTCGTTGCGGCGCATGGCGGGAATATCGGATTTTTCCTTGATCTCTTCCAGCGTCTTTTTGGCGCGCTCTGCACGAGCGGCCAGAGCCTTATCGATATCTTCCTCGGTGGGCACCAGATTTTCCTGCTGCGCGATCTGCAGCAGAGCCATGTGCACACGGGCAGTCTTCTCGGCAGAAGAGCGCACCTTGGCGGTAAAGCTCTCGCGGGTCTCGTGGATCTGGCTCAGGTAGCGATCCAGGCTCAGGCGCTGCATCTGCAGCTGCTGCTGGATCTGCTCCATCTGCTGCTGGTAGGTGGTCTCCACCAGCACGCTGGGCAGTTCGCCCTCAGAAGCATCGGCCAGCTGGGTCAGGATCTGATCCTTGGCACGGTTCAGCGCACCGGCATGCTTTCCGTCGTGCAGCTGCTGCTTGACCTGTGCACGCAGCTCGTCCATGGTGTCCAGATTGGCAACCTTCTTGGCAAAGTCGCTGTTCAGAGCAGGGATCTGGCGCACACATACGTCGATCAGCTTGACCTTGAACACGACGGGTTTACCGGCCAGATCCTTTGCGTGGTAACGGTTCGGGAAGGTGACGAAGATCTCGAATTCCTCGCCTGCCTTGTGGCCCAGAATGCCCTCTTCAAAGCCGGGGATCATGCGGCCGCTGCCCAACTGGACGGCCTGGTTCTTTGCGGTGCCGCCCTGGAAGGGCTTGCCCTCCAGCAGACCTTCGTAATCGATATGTACGATGTTGCCCTTTACGGCCGGACCCTTGTGCGGCACCAGCTCAGCGGCAGCAGCGCGGCGGCGCTCCAGCACATTGTCGATCTCCTTGTCGGTCACTTCCGGGGTGACGCACTCGGCGGTAAAGCCGGTGGTCTTGGTCAGGTTCAGCTCAGGCTGCAGGGCAACAGTGGCAGTGGCCACAAAGCCCTCGTCCTTTTTCACGCTCACAAGATCGTACACAGGATTGTCAACAGCCACAAAGCCGTGCTCTGCCATGGCGGCATCATACAGCGCGGGCACGTCCTTGTCCATCAGATCGTTGATGGCATCGTACCAGAAGGTGTGCTCGCCGCGGTCAGCCTCGATCTGTGCGCGGTCCGCTTCGCCCTTCTTGAAGCCGCGGATCGTATAGGAGGCGCGGGTGCGTTCGTAAACGGCGTTGGATGCAGCTTCCAGCTCTTCGGGGCTGGCGCTGAAGGTCATTTTGCAGACACTCTTTTCGGGAGTTTCCACGCTTACCAGTTTCATAGGATCTACCCTCCGTGGTGTCTCGCTGCAGAGAAAACCCGGCGGCGCAGCCTCCACGCGGTGCTGCCCGCAAAGCTCCTGTACCCCTGCACGGACACAGATTAAAAACATATAGTAAAGCTATTATAGCACAAGAACGACAAAAACGATACAAGAAAAATCATAAAAAATGCTGCTTTTTGAAAAAGATAAAAATATTTGCAAAAAACGGTTGACAAAACCCAGTCTGAGTGATAAAATACATCATGTTCCGAACGGAACGTATGCGTTGGTAGCTCAGCTGGATAGAGTGACTGACTACGAATCAGTAGGCCGGGGGTTCGAGTCCCTTCCATCGCACCAGAAAATGCCGTGAAATCGAAAGATTTCATGGCTTTTTTGTTTTGTAAGCCATGAGTGCACGGCTTCTGCACGGTTTTTGCACGGTCGGTGTTATCCATGTCCGATTATGTAGGGCGCTGTATTGCATTGCAATCAGTGCCCTTTTTTGCATCAGCTGAGCAGAGCTAGGCGGAGCTTTGCCTTCATTTCCGGGTCGGCATCCTTGAGCAATTCCAAAAGAGCCGTCATGGAGATGGTGGGTTCGCCTGCGGCGGGTACAGCCCGCGGGCTGGGAGTGTCGGGCTTGGCATAGAAGCCGCTTTCAAACTTCTTGCCCAGCTCCACACGGGAGGACTGTTGGATATGGGCGTAGGTGTTCACCAGCATATCCGCACTGGCGTGACCAGTGGTCCCCTGCACTGCCTTGATGTCGCCGCCGGAGATCATCAACTGGTAGGTGGCACTGGAATGCCGCAGACCGTGGAACACGATGCGGGGGAACTCCGGGTGTGCGTCCTGCCATTTCAGGAACTTTTTGCGGATGAGCACCGGCTCCACCGCCAGACCATTCGGGAGCCGCAGGAGCATCCCACTGTTGCGGTATCGCTCCGGGTCGAGGGCTTTTTCCCGCTTCAGTCGTTCCAGCCACTGCTTCAGCTCCTCCCGCAGGGCGGCGGTCATAAAGATGGTGCGGCAGGAGGCTTCGGTCTTGGTGTCCTTCAGGATAAGAGAGGTCTTGCTGCCCTCCAGCTTGTCCGGGAAGATGCGGAGGATGCAGCCCTTGTCCACCTGTGCCAGCGTGTCCTTCTGCACCCGCTGCATGGAACGGTTGACGGTGAAGGTGCCCATGCCGTTGGCGGCATCAAAGTCGATGTCCTCCGGGGTCAGACCTGCCACCTCCCCTTCCCGCAGCGCACCCACCAGCGTCAGGTGTACCGCCAGATGGAGGATGGGGTCCTCCATGCTGTCCAGCGCTGCCCGCATCTCCTCCACCTCCCAGATGCTGCGCTCTTGGGTGGTCTTTTTGGGCGCTTCCACCGGGACAGGGCTTTTGATGAGGATGCCCCATTCCACCGCCAGCAGAAAGGAATTGTGCAGCAGTTGGTGGACCTCATGGAGGGTAGTGCCGGAGAGGGTGCGCTTCTGCTGCTTGGGCGAGAGGTCTCGCCGCTTGCCGCCCACATACTGTCCGCAAGGGGTCTTACTCAAGGTGTCGTACAGGGCTTCGATGTGGTAGGGACGCAGCTTCTGCATCTGCATCTCCCCGATATAGGGGATGATGAGGTTCTGGATGAGGGCCAGATTGGACTGGTAGGTCTTGGGTGCCCACTTGTGCTTGCTGCACTGCTTGGGCAGCCAGTCCATCAGGAACTCTGCCACCGTCACCGTGGACGGAATCAGGAAATTGCCGGTCGCCAGCTCGTGCTCAATCTGCTTCTGACGTTTGACCGCCTCCTCTTTGGTGGGAAAGCTTTCCCATTTGTCGCAGCTCTTGCCGTGCTCGTCCTGATAGGTGTAGCGGACGCTGTAAGAGCTGCCGCGTTTCGTGATATATGCCATAGATTTGCCTCCTTATCAAGCTGCCCGGTAGAGCCACGCATCGAAGCTGTCCTTCGGGATGCGGATGCTTCCGCCTGCCCGCAGGACACGGAACTCGGTGGTGCTGTTGCACAGGTTGTAGGCGGCACGCTGGCTGATGGCCAGCATCTGCGCGACTTCCTTCACCGTGTACACCAGCTTTGTGGTCTCAGGGCTGTTGGTCGGAGACTTGACGGCATTGGTTCGAGTGACCACCTCCATTGTAGCCGGATCAGAGTCCGACTGCAAGAACTTTTTCGTATAATCCAAAGATTTCACATTCTCGTACATTTTATTACACATAGGCATTGCTCCTTACTTATCATGGCGCATCGCAGGCTCCTGCGTGCTGCGGTTCTCATAAAATCGAATGACCTCCGACGGGATGCTGTCCAGCGTTTTCAGGGCGGCTTCATAGTCCTGCCGCAGCTTGGCATCCTCCAGACGCTTCAAGACGCTCCCTTCCTTCGCTTTGTCCAGCGAGGCAGAGAGCGTCTTGTTTTTCTTTTTCAGTTGTCTGTTCTCGGCGGCGGTCTTGGTGAAGGCTACGTTGTACTTCCGCAACTGGTCCTTCATCCGTGCCACGTTTGGGATATAGCTGTCCAACACCTTGCTGATCTCCGCTGCACGGCTCTTGCCGTTGAAGGGGGTGATGCCCACCAGCAGGGCATCCAGTTGCTCCTTCTGCTTGGTCAGCTGGGTCATCTCCTTGAAGATGCGGGGCGGGATGTGCTCCCGCCCGGTCTGGCTGGCACTTTCACCCCGTTCCAGCTCCGGGTACTGCTTGACCATGTGCTGCCAGAACTCGTCCTGCCACTTCACAAGGTTCTTGCGGTTGCCGATGATGTCCTTGGCACTCAGCCGTCCGTCTGCGGTCAGTGGCACAAAGCAGAGATGCAGGTGGGGTGTTTTCTCGTCCATGTGGACAACAGCAGAGAGAAAGGTATCCGGGCACTGTCTGCCCTCCAAAAATTTCAGGGCGTACGCAAAGTACGCCCTGATCTCCCGGTTGGTCTTGTCCTTGAAAAACTCCGGGCTGGCAGTGACAAGCGCCTCCACCACCCGCACGCTGTCCTTGCGGACACGGCAGTGGGCGGCGGCTATCATGCGGTCGGCTTCTTCCCGGTACCTGCCCTGCGGCTGCACCAGATGGAGGTTGTAGCGGCTCCGGTCCGTGTCGATATCCGGGTTGCTGGCGTACTGCTCCTTGGTGCGCTCGTTGTGGGCTTCGATGGGGCTGATAGCAGGCCCCTTGTACTTTTTGAATCTTAAAATGCCGTATTGGGCTTTCATAGATCACGCTCCTTCTTGGGGTGTACAAAAAATCTGTACGGACTTCAAATAACCCGTACGGTCTGTACGGTGTACGGAAACCTAAAATACAAACGATAACACGTTCAAATTTACTTCAATTTGCCGTACAGGTGCGTACAAGTACAGACCGTACAGGTTGTACGAACTTCTTCCGTGAAAAAATGCACTTTTTACGGGCAGGGGTGGACAAGCGGTTCGATGCCTACAAAACCCCGCACCCTGCGGCCACCGGGCAGGTAGATGTTGTTGGTGGCTTCAAGGTTGTAGCGGCGGTCATTCTGGCGCAGTTCTGCGCTGAAACGGATGGCTGATACGCTGTGGCAGGCGTTGTCCTCGCACCACTGCTTATAAATGTCGTAGAACTCCTTGGAGCTGATGGAGTAGTCCGCCTTGAAACGGAAGTAGCCCTCGGACTCCATAAAGTCGATGACATTGTTGCTGCTGCGCTTGATGGTGTCCACGTTGGCAGCGGCTCGTTCGCTGACCGTGAAGCGGAAGTTGTTCTGCACCAGCCGATGCAGCCCTTCCAGACACCAGAGCAGGATGCCCTCCAACTCGGCGCACATCTTCTCCACAAGGAAAGGGTCGTCCGTGCGGTCGGCGGGCTTGTCCTTGGTGGTCAGGATGAGTTGGCGGCGAAAAAAACCGTCCGAATGGTCGTACAGCGAGGTCAGTGCACCGTTGCCGAAACAGAGGAATCGGGCGTAGATGTCGCGCTGGTAGCTCTGGACACCTTTGCGCTCCAAGTCCAGCTTGGCCTCGGCGGTCACGATGGTCTTAATATAATTCGTTTTGGGCAAGGCGTTCATATCCATATCATCGTCGATCATCAGCAGGCGGCGTTCCAGATCGGCGCGGGCAAAACGGTTGTTCTCCACTTTCTGGACGCTGCCGTTGCTGGCGGCATCTCCCATGAGCCGTTTCAGCACCAGCCCGATGCGGGACTTGCCCTCGCCGCCCTTGCCGACAATGAGCATCATCTTCTGCCCCTTGGTGCTGGGGATGAGGCAGTAGCCCAGATATTCCTGCAAGGTGGGGATGTCAGCATCGTCCAGCAGCTCGTGTAGAAAGGTCAGCCAGCGGTCAGGGCTGGCGGCTTTGGGGTCATACCTCACAGGCAGGCGGTTCTGGCAGAACAGGCGGCTCTCCTGAAAAGAGCCGTCCGGCAGATGGAACACGCCGTTCTGGAGGTGGATGCAGTCCTGCTCGATGGGGAACGGGTCGGAAAAGGCCAGCAGCTTGATGGTCTCCAGAATGTTGGTGACCTTTTTGGACAGGCCGGAGGTGACATATTCCTCGATATTCTCCAAGATGCGCTGCTTGATTTCGCTCTCGTCCTCCACCGGGCCGTCCAGCGTGTACAGCGTTCCGTTGACGCATTTCAGCGGCCACTGTTCCAGAAAGGCACGGCCAAACTGGACTTCGTCAATTTTCTTGCCGTTGTACCAGTCCGGCCATAAGGGGTTGCGGGAAATGTTTTTCTTCATAGGGTAGTTCTCCTTTAGAAAAGTGAAGTGGTGGGTCTCACGGTGAGACCCACCACTTCGGGTGAATAAATTATCAGGCGCACTTCGCCAGAGCAAGGCGGTCGATGCGCTCTTCCAGCATCAGCAGGTACGACCCGGACAGCAGCTGTGAGGCGGCAGCGGCCTTCTGCTGGGGCGTCCCAAATGCAACGCAGTCCGTCAGGTGCTCGATGGTCTCGGTCATGTGGAGGGCTTCTTCAAACCGTGGGTCATGCGGTTCTTCCGGGGTGGCGGGCTTGTAGCGCTCCTGCCAGTCGTGCATCAGGTCGAGATAATCGGTCAGCACCCGCAGGCAGTAGGCGATGTCTGCCCACTGCTTGTCCGTCAGGTCACGCTTGGGCAGCGGCAGGGCGATGGCATTGGCGGGCGGCTTATCCGGGTCAAGCCCGAAGTCGTGTATCAGCTTCTCGGCGGCTTGCCGGGGATTCAGGTCAAACAGCTTGGCGGTGAGGTCTATGGCATCTCCATTGGCCCCGCAAGCGAAACAGTAATAGTAGGATTCGTTCAGCATCATACTGGGGTGGTTGTCGGAGTGGAACGGACAGCACACCATGCCATGGCGGTCGGGCTCCATGCCGTACATCTCTCCCACCTGCCGAACGGTGATGGCGGACTTGATCTTTTGATATAAACTCAAAATTTCTCCTTTGCTCAAAAGCTCTGGCACGGATCAATTTGATCCCTGCCACGTTCAAAGTCACCGGTGTTCCCAAAATGGGAACTTCGGTGAAGCCGGTCTCCCTTGCTGCCTCCCGACAGGAAATCTTTTTGGACTCTGTGTCGGCCCCATGCAGGGCGCTCGCTCCCCCGATGGGAGGTCTTGGCGGTCTGGGCAGTTCGGACGGTCATTCTGTTCTCAAGGTTCTGGTATGAAAGATATTTCAGAGGGCTTTCGCGGGAAGCCCTTAATATGTTCGCTGCTGGGGAGTTATATGTTTTCTTTTTGTCTATAGGATAGCACCGCAATGGCCGCTGTGCCGTATATCCATAATGTCGGAAAACAGGTGCAGAATCAGCAAAATTCCACGCTTATGGACAGGAACCGCCGGAAGTGGTATACTGTGCAAAAAACATCGGAGGTGCGACCATGAACATCAAGCTGACACTGGGAGAACGGCTCAAAGACCTGCGTGTGGAGCGGAATCTGAAGCTGGAAACGCTGGCAGAGCAGACGGGTCTGTCCAAATCGGCACTGTCGAAGTATGAGAGCGACGATGTGACCGACCTCAGCATTTATGCGGTGACAACGCTGGCTGAGTTCTATGGCGTGACCACGGACTACCTGCTGGGGGTGACGGAAAACAAAAAACGCCCAGATGCAGTCCTTTCGGACTTGCATCTGAGCGATGGCGCAGTGGACGTATTAAGGAATGGAAAATTCAATCATCGGCTGCTGTGTGAGCTGATCGTGCATGAGAATTTTCAGAGGTTCATGACCGATCTGGAAATCTATGTGGACGGATATGTCAGCGCAAACATTCAAAACCTCAATGCTGGTCTGGAAGCGACCCGGCAAATGCTGAAAAAGAAGTATGCAGCAGATGAAAACGATTTGTACATGAGCACCTTGAAGCTGGGGCAGATCGATGAAGATGAGTACTTTGGCCGGGTCTTGTACGATGAGTTGGTGGCCATCCTGAAGAACATCAAGACGGAACACCGCAAGGACAAGACCACTTCGGATGGTTCAATGATCGATAACCTGATGAAGGAACTGGAGGATGCACAGAAACATGAAGGGTCTGCGGATGAAAAGAAGATCCGAACGGCATTGAAGGCAATCGGCATCAACTACGATAAGCTGACAGAGGATGAAAGAAAGCTGATAAAGAAGATTCTTTATAAAACGGCAATGCTGAAACCGGGAACACTTGCAGGCAACCGGGGAAAGCACAGACGTTGATTATTTACCTTGCGGCTTATAGGGGAAAAACGCTGCTGCGGCAGGACGGGAGAACGTACACCATTGGTTCCTCTGAAAGCCTGCGCTGGGTGGGCAGAGACCGTCAACTGCCACGCCCATCCGCGCATCCTTCTGCCACAGAACAGGTGCTTGCCGGAGCCTTTCGCAGCCCCTTTTCCGCATCAGCCGGAACCAAGGTGTAACACACTAGACTTTGCAGGCAAAGTCGTGTGCCAAAGGGGTGCTGCGGCCCCTTTGGAAACCCAAGAGAAACGCCCATCAACTGCGCTGCTCGTCCTCGGCCAGTGCGCTGATCCGCTTGCCCATGGCCTTGACCAGCGGAACGACAAGCGCATTCCCCATGGTGAAATAGCGCAGTCGTTCCGGCATCCCGGCTGTCCAATCATCCGGGAAGCCGTTGAGCCGTTCGCATTCGATGGGCGTTAGCGTACGCAGACGTTGGGTCTGTGGGTCTGCGACTACATGGGTGCTGCGGGAAACGGAGCCTTCGCTGGTGAGCATCGTGCGGGCAGGAAGGTCGGAACAATCGGGGAATGCCATAGAGCCTTCCGAAAAGAAATAAGTAGAACCGTTCCTGCGGTGGCGGGTCTCCTGCTTTGCGCCCTTGAGATACCGCCAGTGATTGATGTCGGCAGCAGAAAGGAAATATCGCTCTGCAAGTGGGGCGGTCTCCAGCACGGAGCAGAGCGGCTTATATGGGAATTGAAGGGGAAGGCTCTCGACGGAATAGAAGCGGCCGTTGACCATGAGCCCGGAGGCGTAAAAGTGGCAGGATTGTGCGGCAGACAGATCCTTCAAGTCGAGGTAACGAAACTCATCGAGCCATCCCTCGCTGTATTTCCGTTCAAAACCATACAAGGGAAAGATGGGGGCAAAGAAGCCGTCCTGCAGGAGCAACTGGTGGGCACCCTTCAGACCCTCTACACAGATGAGGTCCGCTGCTTTTCGGAACAGGGCGGTGTCGTTTCGGAAGGCAAAGAGAAAGGTGCGCCGCCTGCGCTGTGCTTCGCCATAGTCGGCGGCATTTATCACCCGCCATTCAACGGCATAGCCTGCTTCATAGAAGCACCGTAGGATGATGGAAAAATCACGCCCCTTTTGCCATGCTGGAGACTTGATGAGCCGGTCTACGTTTTCCAAAAGGACATAGCGAGGCTTGTGTGCCCGTAGGATAGCGTTGATCTCCCACCAAAGAACGCCCTTCTTCCCTTCTATCCCTCGTGCGCCCCTTTTGGCGATGGAGTAATCCTGACAGGGAAAGCCACCGACCAAAAGGTCGTGTGGAGGGATGTTTTCTTTGGCGGTCACGATGTTCTGACAAACGTGTTCTGGGCGATGCCCGAAATGCCGTTCGTAGCACTCGAAAGCAAATTGGGAACGCATGGATGGTTCCCACTGATTCGCCCAGACAGTTTGAAAGCAGGAGGAAGCCTGCTCCAGCCCAAGGCGAAAGCCGCCGACCCCGGCGAAAAGCTCAACAACACGGATATTCTCCATGATAGGGCACCTCTTGATCGTGGCGAAAAAGCATAAAAACCAAGGCCGACTAAGCAGCCTTGGTTTTTTGTTATAAGATATCCAGTAATTGCTTGCCCATTTGGGTGATGAGCGGAACGACAAGGGCATTGCCCATGATGAAGTAACGCTGACGCTTCGGCATCCCAGTGTCGGTCCAGCCCGTCGGGAAACCGTTCATGCGTTCGCACTCCTCCGGCAGCAGGATACGCAACTTCCCTGTTTTAGGGTCGGTGATCGCATGGGAGCTGCGGTTCTTGGTACCCTCACTGGTGAGCATCGTACGACCGGGACGGTCGAGAGGGTCTGGGAACGCAATGGGACCTTCGGAAAAGGTGTAGGAGTAGCCGGTCTTGGAAGTGCGCTCGATGGTCTTGGCACCCTTCATGTACTTCCACTTTTCCAGATCCTCATCCTCGATGAAGAAGCTTTTGTCGATATCGCCGTTGACAATGATATCGCCGAGCAGCATCGGTTCCTTACCGTTCGGGACGGCTTCCAGAGAGAAGATCTTACCGTTGCACAGCACACCGCTGTTGTAGAAAGCGGCTCTGAAACGGTTCGTTACGTCAACGGTGTCGGTATATTCATTGAAATCGACGGTGGTCACTTTCTTAGGGTCTGCGACCTCAGAATGCACCGGGAATGCATGGGCAAAGAAGCCCTCCTGCATCAGCCAGACACGACCGTCCTTTGTGTCCGCAGAGAAACACGAGGTCATACGCTCATACTGCTTGGTGGTGTTCTTGAATGCAAAGATGAAGGTACGCCGTCTGCGCTGGACGCAGCCATAGTCTGCGGCATTGATCACACGCCATTCGATGCCATAGCCTTCTTCCTGCAGGCACTTCAGGATGATGCCGAAATCACGGCCACGCTGGGATGCGGGTGATTTAAGCAGGCGGTCTACATTCTCCAGCAGAACGTAGTTGGGATGGTTCTTCTGGATGATCTGATAGATGGACCACCAGAGGACGCCCTTCTTGCCCTCGATGCCCTTAGCACCGGTGCTGGCAACAGAGTAGTCCTGACAGGGAAAGCCACCCACCAGAAGGTCGTGCGGCGGCACTTGATCGATCACGGTGGCGATATCTGCATTCACACAGTGGGAATCCTCGCCAAAATTTTTGTCGTAGCACTTATAAGCCCATTGACCAGCTTGGCCGGGTTCCCATTGGTTTGCCCAAATCGTCTTAAATCTTTCGGAACAACGCTCTAATCCAACGCGGAAACCGCCGACGCCGGCAAATAGCTCCACAACACGAATATCGCTATTTGCTGACACTTTCATAACACCCCATTCTGTGATATACTTAAATCTAAGTATACACTTTTTTGAGAAAAAGATCAACCACTTTTTGTGATTTTGACCGTTTTCTCACCATTATTATAGCAAAAACCTACCGAGGGATCAACCCCTAAAATTGGAGGGTAAGTCATGGAGCAGCGGAAGTACAAAACGAAGGCGGAAGTTCTCGCTCGTGGGCAGGAAGCAGTCGGCAAAACGCTGGGCGAGATCGACAAGACTGGGCGCATCGCAACAGGCAAAGGTGCCATCGGTACCGTTGTGGAGGAAAGCTGGTTTGGGTATAAGCCCAATAGCAACCCGGCTCCCGATTTTGAGGAGGCGGGCGTTGAATTGAAGGTGACACCCTATCGGCAGACCCCTCGTGGCATTCAGGCCAAGGAACGGTTGGTCTGCGATATGCTGAACTATGATGAAGAATACTACAAGACCTTCGAGACCAGTGCATTCTGGGTGAAGTGTGCTTGTATGCTGCTGATGTCCTATGAGCACCGGGATGGGGTGCCCAAGGTCGACTTTACGATCGACAAGGCAGTGCTGTTCCAGTTCCCGGACGAGGATCTGGAGGTCATCCGCAATGACTGGAAGATCCTGATGGACAAGATCAAGGCAGGACAGGCACACCTGATCAGTGAGGGTGATACCATGTATCTGGCAGCGTGTCCGAAAGGCCGCAACTCGCAGGATACCCGGTCGCAGCCGTTCAGTCCTATCCCGGCCATGAAGCGGGCGTACTCGCTGAAGTCCAGCTACATGACGCAGATCTTGCGGCGGTACATCTTCGGGGACGAACCCTGCGAGAAGATCATCAAAGACCCGGCAGCGTTAAGAACGACCAGCTTTGAGGACTGGTTCAGCGCAAAAGTCCGGCCTTATGTGGGGATGAGCAGGACGGAACTTAAGGCACGGCTGGGCGTAGAAACGAATGCCAAGAACCTCAACGAGCTTTTAGTGGCAGCGATGCTTGGCGTGAAAGGGCATCTGTCGAACACAGAGGAATTCCAAAAGGCAGGCATCCAACCGAAAGCCATCACTGTGGAGGTAGATGGAAGTATCGAACAGAATGTGTCCTTCCCGAGGATGGATTTCTGTGCGATGATGAACGAAACGTGGGAAGAGTCTGCGCTCTATGACCTTCTTGCACCGACCAAATTCCTGTTCATCATCTTCCAAAAGTCGAAGGACGGCGAGTGCTACTTCCAGAGGGTGAAATTCTGGAATATCCCGGCAGAGGATCTGGAAGAGGTGCATCATGTGTGGCAGCGTACGGTCGATACCCTACGGGAGGGTGTTCACATCTGGAAAGATGCCAGCGGGCGGAACCGCAATAACTTGCCTAAGGCATCGGAAAGCCGTGTGGCTCACGTCCGCCCCCATGGGCGGGATAGTACGGATACCGCGCCCCTACCTACGGGTGGTTCTATGACGAAGCAGTGCTTCTGGCTGAACAATTCGTATGTTGCGGAGCAGATAAAGGAAGTATAAAATGGCAGGATATGTATTTGCTATCGGCGGAGATACCGAGATAATAAAGATCTGTGCAGAACGAGGGGTTTATGCGACTCGCTTGAACAGTTTGGCTTCAAGACCGTTTGAGGCAACGCTGGCGGATTATGTGTCCATGAAACCGGGAGACAATGTTTACTTTTTTAGTGAGCGTAAAATCTATGGTATCGGAGAATTGGTCGCAGTCGGCCCAGATTGCAAGTATTCAAATTTTCCGGGTTCATCAACTTGTGCAGCGGTCGATTACGCAGATGTGAGGGATGACCTGTTGGTCGATTCTGGTGAGGAAAGTATCTGGTACCGATGGTTGTGCACTTTTAAGGCGTCGCCGTACTTTTTTGAGGAAGGAATCGACACCGATGAGGTGTTGGTCTATAAACCGAACACGTTCAAGATGCTTCGTGCCTTTTGGAATGTCTCATTTATAAAATTGGGCGATGAAGAAAACGAGTCCCTGAAAGAGATATTATTGCTTCGGCATCAGCAAGAAATGCGAACAGGTCAGCATGTTTGGGAAAGAAATGATGAGATGCATGACCTGATAGGCGCACATGAGTTGAACCGATATTTGATCAAACCGGAGAGTTTGCTTCGCAACTGTGTAAGAGCAGATAGGGTGAAACATGAAATGGCCCTAGAGGTATCGGTCGTTTATGACTTATGTAATGAGGGAATCCCGAATCTTGGCAGATGGGATTATGTGTCCCATCAAGTGGTAGCATCCCCGTTCAAGCCTATCAATTATATGGATAAGATTGATGTTTTTGCTGCGAGATATTTGGAGGGGACAAGAATCCCGTGCCAATATTTGACCATTGAACTGAAGAAAGATAAGGCAGAAAAGTCGACGATAGACCAAGTCTTGAAATACGTTGATTGGGTGTGTGCAGAGTATGCGTATGGTGACTATGAAATGATAGAAGCCTGTATCATCGCAGCAGATTATGAGGATGATCTGAACGAGTACTATCGGGAAGTTGTACGACGGTACTATACGCTTGGAAGTCACCCGGTCCGCAATAAACAATGGAATCGGCTGAAGCTTTTGCGGTACATCTGCGTTGATAATAGGATCGTTTATGAGGATGTGACACCTCAGATACAGTGATAAAACCAAATGAAACATCCAAAATCATATGATACGACCCCGGAAACATCCAAACGGATGTCTCGTGTCCACCTGAAGCAAGGCAAGGCGGAAGTCCTTTTGGCGAAGCGTCTGTGGCATCTGGGTTTTCGGTATAGGTTGAACGATAAGCGTCTCCCCGGCTCTCCCGACATTGCCGTCCTGAGATATAATATCGCTATCTTCGTGGATGGTGAGTTTTGGCATGGGCAGAACTGGGAAGAACGCAAGCCGAAGCTGAAACGTAACCGGGAGTACTGGATAGCCAAAATCGAGGAGAATATCGCACGGGATATCCGGGACGACAAGGATTTAAGGGCGAAGGACTGGTATGTTATCCACTTTTGGGAGAAGGAAGTGTTGAAAGATACGGAGGAATGCATCAGTTCGATTCGGGAACTGGTTGAAAGCCGAAGGGAAGAATGGCTGGACTTGTGAATCAATGGTTGTTTGGCATAAAGTGACTAATTGGAAATCCTAAAAAAGTGGATTGTTCTTCAAGAGAAAGTTTTGAAAAGTGTACAGTAGCTGCAACAGGTGAATCCAATAATAAGTAAGCACCCACATATATTTGTTCATCTTCTTGAGGAGATTCGGTGAGTTGGTATAAGTCGGCTTGTTCGGAAACCGTTAATTTGCGTGACCGTTTGATAGCCTGATAATGATTGATGGTTGTGACAGAGGGCAGAGAGAAAGTGTCATTTTTTCGCACCCAGTCAGTAAGTTCTATAACTGCTGAGAGAATGTCTTCTCTCGTAGAATTGCTACAATCATATGCATGAAGCATTTCAAGAATGAGAGTGTTGAGAGACTGCGAATATTCTTCGGAGAAAGGGATTCCCTTAAGTGTGTCGAGCATGATGTCGTAGTCAATATTATCACACCACACCATGAGGTTACGATTTAATTGGACATAATAAGAAGATGGATTTTCATTGCCGGAAGAATCCTCTGTCGTAAAAGTTATAGGAGCTTGATTGAAGTCATAAACGTCATAGAAATTATCGGTTCCCTCAATGGGAAGTGTGCATAAAAGAAGATTTAGATTGGCAACATGGCAGGGTCTAAAAATAGAGTCAGAAGGAACTAATTTGACTGATTTTTTGTCCAGAAGTGCGATTTTTAAGATGTTAAGACAATTTTGCCCGGCTTCATTGATAAGCGAGGGGTCTAAATCCTTTTTCACATGGAGAAGGTTTAGAGTGTCCTGCATACCGACCAAGAAGTCGAGTTGTTTTTGGATGGAAGAAACGTCAATGAAACCGGAACTGTTGGAAGATGCGCCACTAAAATTTAGTACACCACCATTTATTTCGTATTGCTGAGCGTTTAGTACAGCAATAATGAATCGAGCATCTCGGATGCGTTCGGAAAGTGAACCCGACAGAGAAAAATGAAAATCGGGTTTGGCTTGAGTGCCAACTTGTAGAGCTTGATGAATATCCGCACCAAAATTTATGGTTGACAAATTTTTCGTGCGGGAAACAGTATAGTGGTCGTAGAATACTACTGACTTTACACTAATTGGGGCATTTACTGTATAGTTCACAGTCTCGACATTTTTTAGATGAGCAATGGGCAAGGTCACATTGTGTGGCTGCTTAACATAAAGATATGTTTCGTGGTCGAAAAAATAGTCGAAGGGAAATTGATAATTTCGTGATGTAGTAGAATAGCCCATAGTAAGTTCTATATTGGAAAATTGTGCAGGATCAGATGTGTACAACGACTCTAAAGTAACAGGGGTGCTGTTAATGGACGCACGCTGCATATTCATATGATGCGTGAAGTTGAGGAAAACATCTGCGATGTCGTTTTTCTTTTTGGGAAATGCTTTCAGTTCAATGCTCTTATACTTATAAGGATCTCCGTCATATGCCTTTAGATGTTTCTTTAGGTCGTATGGAAGCAAGTCTGCATAATATATAGCTGCCTTATCGCCAGAATCGTTGATATAAATAACAAAAAATATGGTTCCGCCTGTAGCAAGATAGTTCTTCAAGTCGGCGTATTGGATAGAGTATTTAATGCTCTTCTTTTTCAAATTTGGTTTACAGTGCCCTTTGACCTGGACAGGGACTTTTAGAATTAAATCGGCCTTAGCGTGGACGTGACCAGCTTTTCGGTATACTTCAACATCGCCATCCCAAGAGGGTTCCTTATCATTGGAATTGATATGGGCGACTAAATGGTCAGTCTTGCCTAAGGCAATTTGAAGATAGCTAAGGCCAAGCATTTCAGAATTCATGTTGAACCTCCTGTGTAGCGGTTACAAAGTGAGTAAGGAATCGATGTGTCTTGATTATACACCCGAAAGCACAGAAAGATCAACTGATAATAAAAATTCTTGAGAATCAGAAAATGAATCGAAAGAAAACGCAAGATGCTTGCCCACGAGGTTTTCTGGATAGATAGACGGGCATTGTCGGTAAGATTTGCGCTGAGTCTTACACTAAAGGAGCGTTTTACGCTGACATTTCAGGATTTACGCTGAAAATACGCTGACTTGGTATGGTTTACGCTGAATTTGCGCTGAAAACGCGCAATCGCGCGAACAAAGCGCGAATAAACCGCGAACAAAAATCGCACGGGCGTGCATTCTTCATACGTAGAAAGATGCGATGTGAAAGCGAAAAACTGCAAAAATAAACTGTAATACGATTGAATTTTGCGGAAGAGGAATCGTATGCTAGAATGCACGCCGTGCAATGCGGACTGAAAGAAAGTCAACAATAAAAACGCGTGCCGCGCGATTAGCGGTTTTAACGCGCGTTTTCTGTGGCTCAATCTTCCAGCCTGCCGTGGTCACATCCCAGCGACAGGTAGTGCTCCATCTCCCCTCTCAGTACCATCTGCGCATACTCCAAAGGCTTGTTATAGAGCAGCCAGTCCAGCTCCGCCCGTTGCGCTGGGGTATGGCCGTACTCGTCCTCCACAGCGATGCAGTCAATGGCAAGGGTGGTGCCATCTTCGAACTGGGCTTCCACCCGGTTGGTGTCCATGTTGTAGCGGCAGGAAAGCAATTTTGTCATAATAGTATCCTCCAAGACTTGATTTTTGGTGTGCGGTCACTCGAACCAATGCCGTCAAGTCGTTGTCGGATAAGTCGATTTTTCATTTGTCTGAAAGTAAGTGCACGGTTTCTGCACGGTTTTTGCACGGTTTCAAAACGTGCAAAGGGTGCAAATCGTTGCAAAATCGGACAAAGGGTGCAGAAACTCGAAGTTCAAAATCTGCGATGCTTCGCTGATAAATAACGTTAAAACGTAACTTCCAAAAATTGAGGGAATCGACCGGCGTGCGCTACGAATCAGTAGGCCGGGGGTTCGAGTCCCTTCCATCGCACCAAACAATGAAAATCCGAACCTTTTCTCGATAGGAGAAGGGTTCGGATTTTTTGTTTTCTTCGGAAAGCAGAATGAAGGCTCTATCCAGCTGAGCTACGATCGCACATACTGATGCTGTCAGTATAAAACGGTATAGCACAGCCGCGCTAAAAATGCAAACGGAAATGTTCGCCCTGTTTTTCCGTTCTTCCTTTTGCTATAATAAGGACAGATATCGGGACAAGGAGGGAGCCTTTTCATGGAACTATTCACCCCGCAGCAGATCAAAAATCTGAACGAGTTGGAACTGCTGGTCTACCAGTACATCATCGAGCATCCGAACACGGTGCCCTTCATGCGCATCCGGGAGTTGGCAGCGGAAGCGCACGTTTCCACCACCACAGTGCTGCACTTCTGCAAAAAGGTGGGCTGTGACGGTTATGCGCAATTCAAATGGAAGCTGAAGGAGCAGGCCGGTTCCGCGCAGGGATCCCGTCTGCCGGACACGCTGGGCGAGTTGCAGAACTTTCTGTGGAAAGTCGGCACGCCGGAATACGATGCAGCGCTGGACGAAGCCGCCGGTATGATCGCACGGGCAGAGCGGGTGTTTCTGGTGGGCATCGGCAATTCCGGCAGCATAGCCGAGTATGGTGCACGGTATCTGTCCAATCTGGGCAAATTCGCGCTGGGCGTGACCGACCCGTTCTATCCCATCACCGTCACGCCCAACACCACCATCGCAGCCGTCATTCTTTCGGTATCCGGCGAAACGAAGCAGGTGCTGCATCTGGCCCGGCAGCTGAAGGAGAAAAACGCCGGACTGATCGCCATTACCTGTTCCGACCAGAGTTCTGCGGCAAAGCTTTCCGACATCACCCTGCCGTACTACAGTTCCGTGCACCGCGTGACCACCGAAAGCTACGACCTGACCAGTCAGATGCCTGCACTTTACCTGCTGGAAGCACTGGCCCGCCGGGTGTACAACCGCCTGCTGGAGTGACCGCAGAAACGCTCCGTCAATTTGTACAGATGTTTGTATCCATGTGCAGAAAAAACAAGCTGTTTTTTCTGCACATTTTTGTTTTTTGGCGCATCAAATCAGCTGACAATGCGGTTTTTCCTCTGTATAATGAGGACACAAGGCAAACCCGTGATCTGATGAAAAGGAGAGAACATCATGGCAAACAAAATCCGCGATTACACAAAGCTTGCCGCCGACATCTGTGCCGCCGTCGGCAAGGACAATATCCTCAGCGCGACCCACTGTGCCACCCGCCTGCGTCTGGTGCTGAGGGAAACACCCTCGGACGAAGTGACCAAACAGATCTCCGAGATGCCCGCCGTCATCAAGGTGATGGAAAGCGGCGGCCAGTATCAGGTGGTCATCGGCACCCATGCCAAGGACGTGTACGAAGCACTGGCCCAGCTGCTGGATCTGGACAACAGCACCGCTGCCGCGCCGGAAGTCAAGCAGGGCCTCGGCAGCCGCATCATCGCCACCATGTCCGCCGTGTTCGCACCCTTTGTGTACATTCTGGCCGCAGCCGGTCTGGTGCAAGGCGCACTGATCATCATTACCCACTTCTTCCCCGCTTTTGCGGCCACCGGTACGTATTCCGTGCTCAGCTTCATCAGCTGGACGCCCTTCACCTTCCTGCCGGTCATGATCGCCGTCACTGCTTCCAAGCACTTCAAGTGTAACACCTTCATTGCCATGTGGTGCTGCATGGCGCTGGTCAACCCGGACTGGGCTTCCATCGCTGCCCGCATCGCAGACGGTGAGGTCATCAAGTTCCTGGCCTTCCCCATGAGCCAGACCACCTACACCTCCACCGTGCTGCCGCCGCTGTTCCTGGTGCTGGTGCTCAGCTGGCTGGAGCACTGGCTGGACGAGCATCTGCCCGACATCATCAAGGCGCTGGCTGTGCCCTTTATCTGCACCATTGTTATGGTTCCCCTGACTATTCTGGTCATCGGCCCGGTGTCCAATGTGCTGGCAAACGCCATTGCTGCTGCCTACAACTTCCTTGCCAACAACGTTCCCGCACTGGCCGCCATTCTGGTGGGCGGCATCTGGCAGGTGTTCGTCATCTTCGGCGTGCACTGGGGCGTCACTCCCATGTGCCTTGCCAACTTTGCCAACTACGGCTGCGATTCCTTTCAGGCATTCCAGACCTGCGCCGTCATCGCACAGGCTGCTGCCTGCTTCGGCGTGTTCCTCAAGACCAAAAAGGCCGACATCAAGAACGTTTCCCTGTCCGCTGGCCTGACCGGCATCTTCGGCATCACCGAGCCCGCCATCTACGGCGTGACCCTACGCCTGAAGAAGCCCTTCGTCTGCGGCTGCATCGGCGGTGCCATCGGTGCGCTGATCATCAGCTTCTTCAACACCAAGTACTATGTATACGCTGGTCTGCCCGGCCTGTTGACCACCGTCAACGCCATGAGCGACGCCAATCCCTCTTCCTTTACCGGCATGATGATCGGCGTGCTGGCCACCATTATCATCACCATTGTTCTGGTGCAGGTGGTGGGCTGCGACGAAAAAGAATCCCAGAAAAACTGATATACATTTGACCAAGGAGAAAGAATATGCTTCCTGAAAACTTTTTGTGGGGCGGTGCCGTTGCTGCCCATCAGCTGGAAGGCGGCTGGAACGCCGATGGCCGCGGCCCGTCCGTCAGCGACGTGATGACCGGCGGTGCCAACGGTGTGGCCCGCCGCATCACCGATGGCATTGTGCCCGGCGAATTTTACCCCAACCACGAGGGCATCGACTTCTACCACACCTACAAGGAAGATGTGAAGCTGTTTGCCGAACTGGGCTTCAAGTGTTTCCGCACCTCCATCTCGTGGAGCCGCATCTTCCCCCGCGGGGACGAGCAGCAGCCCAACGAGGCCGGTCTGCAGTTCTACGACGATCTGTTTGACGAACTGCTCAAGTACGGCATCCAGCCGGTGATCACCCTGAGCCATTTTGAGATGCCCTACGCCCTTGCCAAGGAGTACGGCGGCTGGTACAACCGCAAGTGCATCGACTTCTTCGTGCACTACGCCGTCACTGTGATGGAGCGCTACAAACACAAGGTCAGGTACTGGATGACCTTCAACGAGATCAACAACCAGAGCAACACCACCAACGACATCTTTGGCTGGACCAACTCCGGCGTGCGGTTCTCCCAGTTCGAGAACAAGAAGAAGGCCCTGTATCAGGTGGTACACCACGAACTGGTGGCCTCGGCCCTCGTGGTCAAAAAGGGCCATGCCATCAACCCGGACTTCCAGATCGGTTGCATGTGCTCCTTTGTGCCGTACTATCCCTACTCCTGCAACCCGGACGACGTGATGCTGGCGCTGGAATCCATGCACGAGCGCTACTACTTTGCGGATGTGCACTGCCGCGGTCACTACCCCGCCTACGCTAAGAAGGAATGGGAGCGCGAGGGCACTGCCCCGGTGATGGAGCCGGGCGACGAGGCCATTCTGGCCGAGGGTGCTGTGGACTATCTGGGCTTCAGCTACTACATGAGCAACGCGGTGCGTTCGGACGTGGCCGTGGAGAGCGACGGCATCAGCGGCGGCAATGCCCACACCGTGCCGAACCCCTACGTCAAGGCCAGCGACTGGGGCTGGCAGATCGACCCGGTGGGCCTGCGCTACGCACTGGCCACCCTGTACGAGCGGTACGAGAAGCCGCTGTTTATCGTGGAGAACGGCTTCGGCGCCATCGACAAACTCCAGCCCGACCACACCTGTGACGACAGCTACCGCATCGACTACCTGCGCGCCCACATCGAGGAGATGAAAAAGGCCGTGGAGTTGGACGGCGTGGACCTGCTGGGCTACACCCCGTGGGGCTGCATCGACGTGGTGTCCTTTACCACCGGCGAACTACGCAAGCGGTACGGCTTTATCTACGTGGACCGCAACGACGACGGCTCCGGCACCGGGAACCGCTATAAGAAAAAGAGTTTTGACTGGTACAAGCAGGTCATTGCCACCAACGGTGAGGACCTGGGCTGAGATATTTTCCGCAAAAAACACGACGCCCCGCCGGGTGCCGTGTTTTTTTTGCGCCATTTTGCCGTTTCCATCTTGCAAAAGTAGCGTAGTGCCTTATAAAAGAGGCTGTGCCCCGGTGTGCGCGGGCACGGTTTAGGGATATATAGGATAAAGGGAAAAAGAGTATGAGTTCTCAAACGAATACGCTGACGGAAGGCCCTCTGGCCAAGCAGATCTTTCTGGTCAGTCTGCCGCTGGCGCTTTCCAACCTGCTGGTGGCGCGTTTTTACGGTGCGCGCCACCCCAAGGACGTGGAAAAGACCGTCCACTCGGCGGCCATTATCAGCGCCGTTGCCGGTGTGGTGCTGTTGCTCATCGGCCTGCTGGGCTCCCCTGCCATGCTGCGGCTGCTGCATGGCGGTGGTCCGTGCAGGAGAAGCAGCGGGCAAAATTCATCTGACCGTCACAGCAGATGATAGCGTTCAGAAGCGGCTGACGATTCTGATTCGGGAAGCAGAGGGCGGAATCTCAAAAAGTCGGTGAAGGCTCAAAATAAAAACAGGGTGCGTCCCTGAATAGGACGCACCCTGCCAAAGACCACAGACAATAGCGATATGTACAATAGGGCGTTCCCCGTCGGGAACACTCTGTTTCTCTCTATAAGTTGGAGGAATTGCGTCAAATTGACACAATTCCTCCTCGTCCGTTCTAAGCAGGGTTTGGGGCAGGCACGCCCCAACAAGATCACTTCGGAAATGCGGACGCATTGCAGAAGTGAAGTCCCGGATGGACAAAAAATTTTCAAGAATTGAAAATTTGTGGCCACGGGACGGTTCTTGCCCTCTACCGCTGCGCTCAAAACGCATTTTCAACAAATGTTTCCGAATTGTTAAGACGCAAAAATAAGTAGAGGTGGTGCTGCTCATGTAATGGGGTCACCGTTTGCTCCGAACGAAGTTCCTGCCCCTGTTTGTGCAGCGGCGTTGACGGAAAGTCGGTATCACGTCCGGTCGGCTCATGAGATTTTCAAGGTGCGTTTCCCGTAAAAGAAAAATACCGCCCATGCAGCATAGCGATGGATTTTGTCGGGTGAAACAGCGGCAAAATGAATCGGGTGTGTTGCGGGGCGGTAAATTCTTTTGCGGACTTTCCCTCACTGAAGTGGTGGGTCTCACGGTGATAACCAACCACTTTTGCAGAAGATTTGCAATCAATCTACAAGTTCAGTGGGATTTGTGATAGAGAATATCATGGTTCGTAGGGTACGTCAAGATGATTCCGAAGAAATTATTTATGAATGGAGACAATAGTAAGACTTCTATTATGAATATGATACACTTTACATCATGAAAGAATTTAAGCTGCACAAAGATGATTCAAGCGGATGTGCAATATGCACAATAAGTTTTCTACAGCAAAATACAGATGTGGTCATTTAGCTCTTTTACCAGACAACTTTTTTTATAAAATAAAAAAATTTGTTGACTTGAAATTGCTTGAAATGTTATCTTGTTGGTAACAAAAGCACGGTGAAGTGCTTGCTACCACACGAAAAGGCAAAACAAAAAAGGAGAGTAAAATGATGAAAAAGCGTATTGCGGCGTTGGTCACCGCCGGTGTCCTTGCTTTGTCGATGCTTACCGGCTGCGGAAGCAAACAGGAGAGCTGGAAAGTTACCTGCCCGTGGGCACCGTCTGGTGTAGCAGCGATGGTCAGCCAAAAGGCTGCTGCCAAGTCCCCTGATTATTCTGATAATAAAATCACACTGGTTGCTGAAGCCGTCAAGGGCGATGCTGCTACTGTCAACACTTGGGTGTCCAGTACTAAGGCAAATGATAAGGAACTGGTCTTCGCCGGTGAGGGTCTGTTCGCCATTACCGAGACTCTGGATCCGGCCAAGCTGCAGTTCAGCTACGACGATTTCGAGTTCGTGGAGAACTTGTACTCCTCCGTCTTCGTCCTGTCCGCTGATTCTTCACTGAACCTCAAGAACCTGGACGATCTGGAGGCCTATGTCAAGGCAGGCAACCCCGTATCCGTGGCCGTTAACGGCGCTACCGGCTCCGAGGCTTTCCTGGCAGCGGCTCTGTTCGGCTCTATGGGTGCCGGAGACCAGCTGAAACTGACTCCGTACCAGTCCGCTGCGGAGGCTGCACAGGCTGTAGCTAAGGGTGAAACGAACTTCGCGGTCTCTCACCAGTCTCAGATTCTTGAGACCTACCAGCAGGGCGGCGTTGATGTGGTTTGCGCATTCGATGACAAGGCTATCGAAAACGGCCCCTTCGCAGGCGTTGAGGGCGTTGGCTCCAAGGGCTACCCCTACTTCCGCAACCGCTGCTTCGTCATGGCTCGCAAAGGTACTGACGCCGCAAAGGTTGCCGAGCTGAAAGAGCTGTATGATAAGATCCTCGCCGATGATGAGATGGTCGAGTGGCTGAACGATACCATGCTGCTGGAAGTTGATACGATGAGCGAAGATGACGTCAAAGCTCATATTGAGAACGTCAAGAGCATCGTCGAGCAGTATAAGGACATCGTGGCAGGCTGATAAAAAGCCCTCATAGCGACAAAAAGCTGAAGCAGGGGGAACGGGGACATCCCCTTCTCCCTGCTTTTATGTTTTCAAAAGGAGTTGAAACAAGTGAAAAATCTGATAGAACGTGCCGAAGCAAAACTGGATGAATGGGGCGCAAAGCTCGAACAGAAGAACATCGAGTACCCGGTAGACCTGATTTGCGGCATTCTGTTTCTGGTCATTGGCATCGTGCTGCTGCTCATCATGCCGCAGCAGGTGCAGATCTCGGAAAAAGACGTTGTGAATGGCCGCGCTTTCCCGACGATGCTGATTTGGCTCATGCTGGCCATGAGCGCCCTTCTGGTGGGCCGCGAGGCATACAACATGGTGATGCACCGCCCGACCAAAACTAAAACGCTGAATCTTTTGGTGGAAACAAAAGCACTCGTCATCGTCCTCATTCTGGTGGTCACTTATCTGCTGGCAGAGGTCACGGATCTGTTTGTTGTGGGCGCTGTATTCTGCGCACTGGCATTTCTGGTCTTTTTCCGCTGCAAGAAACCCCTTTACTATGCCATCACAGTTTCAATGGCTGTGTTGATTTGGGTCGTATTCCACTTTGTGCTGAATGTTAGTTTCTGAGGAGGCAGAATATGGGTTTGTTTGACTTTATCGGCCCGGCCTCCGGGCTGCTTTTCACCCTCGAAAATATCATCTGGATAAACCTCGGCGTCTTTATTGGCTGCGTGTTCGCGGCCATCCCGGGATTAAGTGTTATCCTCTGCATCATCCTATTCCTGCCTGTCACTTATACCATGCGTGCGATTCCCGGCATGATGTTCCTGTTGGGCATTTACTGCGCAGGTGGCTATGGTGGCTCGGTATCGGCTATCCTTATCAACACGCCGGGTACGCCCCACGCGGCGGCTACTATGCTGGACGGCTATCCGCTGTCCAAAATGGGCCGCACTAAGGCGGCGTTGAAAATTGCACTTTATGCATCTACCTTTGGCGGTATCTTCTCTGCGTTGGTGCTGCTCTTCCTCGGCCCTCAGGTCGCAAAAATTTCGGCACAGCTCGGCACGGCGGAGTACTTTATGGTCTGCCTGTTCGGCATGACGATTATTGCAGGCGTTTCTGGTAAGAGCCTTGTCAAGGGCATCATCGCCGCCTGCCTT
Source organism: Faecalibacterium sp. Marseille-Q4896 (assembly GCF_017377615.1). Taxonomy (NCBI): domain Bacteria; kingdom Bacillati; phylum Bacillota; class Clostridia; order Eubacteriales; family Oscillospiraceae; genus Faecalibacterium; species Faecalibacterium sp. Marseille-Q4896. Next base: position 21,747 of record NZ_JAFREG010000005.1, on the reverse strand, counting down.
GGTTTGCTTATTTCCTGTGTGGGCGCAGACCCCATGACCAGCTATGACCGCTTTACATTTGGTATTCCCCGTCTGTATCTGGGTCTTGACCTTGCCGTTACCCTCATCGGTTTGTTCGCACTGGTGGAAATCATTGGCAAGGCAGAGCTGAAGCGGAATGAGTTGAACCTTCACGCCGGAAAAATCGGCAATGATGACGGCAAAATCACAAAAGATGAATACAAGCGGATGTTCCGACCAGTGCTGATGGGTTCTATCATCGGTTCCTGTGTTGGTATCGTACCTGGCACGGGTGCGTCGGAGGCCTCGTGGTTCTCCTACAATACTGCGAAGAACCTGTCCAAGCATCCCGAGGAATTCGGCCACGGTTCTGTGGAGGGCGTTGCGGCTGCTGAGTCTGCCAACAATGCCGTCTGTGGCGCGACCCTGATTCCCTTGCTGACGCTGGGCATCCCCGGCGACGGCTGCGTGGCCATCATGTTGTCGGCCCTGATGATAAATGGCCTGAACCCCGGTCTCTCGCTGTTCACCACCGACGGCGCTATCATGTATGCCATCATGCTGGGCCTTATCCTCGTGAACATCTTCATGTTCCTGCAGGGCAAATACCTGACTAGCCTGTTTGCAAAGGTCGTCTCCATCCCTCAGCAGATCTTGACCCCCATCATCGTGATTTTCTGTTTCGCCGGTGCTTACTCGGTGAACAGCAGCTATTTTGATTTGAGCGTTGCGCTGGTGTTCGGCGTGATGGCGTGGTTCATGCGCAAGCTGGAGCTGCCCGCTGTCCCTGTGCTGCTGGGCATGGTGCTGGGCAATATGACCGAGACGAACTTCCGCCGCGCCCTGCTCATCTCGGATGGAAGTCCCAAAATCTTCTTCAGCAGTGTGTATTGCTGGATTTTTATCGCGCTAATCGTGGTGGTTATCATCGGCATCCTGCGCGGCAAGATGAAGGAAACGAAGAACGCGAAAGTGGAACAGTAAAAGGAGGTAAAGACCGTGGCATATAACATTATTTTCTACTTCAGTGACCAGCAGCGCTGGGATACCTGCGGCTGCTTCGGCCAGCCGCTCAACGTCACACCCAATCTGGACAAGCTGGCAGAGGAGGGCGTAAAATTTGACAATGCTTTCTCTCCCCAGCCGGTGTGCGGCCCTTGCCGCGCCCTGTTCCAGACCGGAAAATACCCCACTGAGACAGGCTGTTTCCGCAATAACCTGATGCTGCCCTCGAATATCAAGACTCTGGGCGAGTATATGGAAAAAGATGCCGGCTACGAAACTGCCTATGTCGGCAAGTGGCATCTGGCCTCGGATGGCGAGCTGGAAAAGAAGCCGACCATTGACCATACCATTACAGCCGTTCCGTTGGAGTTGCGCGGCGGCTACACCGGCTACTGGCGTGCAGCCGATGTGCTGGAATTTACCTCCCACGGCTACGACGGCTATGTGTTCGACGAGAACAACAACCGCATCGATTTTAAGGGCTACCGTGCTGACTGCATCAACCAGTTCGCGCTGGACTACCTCGACCAGTACACCGGCGAAAAGCCCTTCTTCATGACCGTATCCCAAATTGAGCCGCACCATCAGAATGACCACAACCACTACGAAGGCCCCAACGGCTCGAAGCAGCGATTCGCAGATTTTGTTCTGCCGGAAGATCTGAAGGCTCTGGGTGGAAACGCAGCGGAAGAGTACCCGGATTATCTGGGCCAGTGTGCCAGCCTTGATGAAAACCTTGGTAAGCTGGTGTCAAAGCTGAAAGAAAAAGGCCTGTATGATAATACAGTTATCCTCTATGCTTCCGACCATGGCTCTCACTTCAAGACCCGCAACCGCGACGCCCATCTGAACGGATACGATGACTATAAGCGCTCGTGCCACGACGGCTGCCTGCATGTGCCGCTGGTCATCTGCGGCGGCCCGTTCAAGGGCGGCAAGGAAGTCACCGAGCTGGTCAGCACCGAGAGCATCCCCAAGACTCTGTTGGCTTTGGCAGGCGTGGATGTCGGCGACAAGATGATCGGCGAAAATCTGCTTGACGTTGTGGAAAAGAAAAATCATAATAGAGCTAATGAGGTCTACGCCCAAATCTCGGAGAGCCGCTGCGGCCGCTGCATCCGCACGGCAGATTATATGTACTCTGTCTATGCCCCCGGTGTCAATGGCGGCGAGGCTGCGGCATCTGATGTGTATGCGGACGACTTCCTCTATGATATGCAGAAAGACCCGTGGCAGCTGAACAATGTTGTCGCAGATCCTGCATACGCCGACGTCAAAGCGGAGCTTCGTGAGCGCTTGCTGAACTGGATACAGCACGCAGAAGGCACCCGCCCCACCATCACCGACTGAAAAGGAGCGTTTGCCCATGCTCTCGGCTGCTGAGAAAAAATCTGCTCAGGTATATCGTTGGCTTCTGGCTTATATCGACGAAAACAAGTTTTCTGGAAATCAACGACTGCCCTCGGAAAATGCACTCTGCCGAAAGCTGGGCGTCAGCCGGGAAACGATTCGAGTTGCCATTGACCGATTGGTGAATGAAGGAATCGTGTACAAAGTCAAAGGGAGCGGCACCTATTTCCACCGGGAAAAGGTGATGACGCGCGATTTGAACACCGAGGATGCACTTTATAAGATCGGCCTTGTTTTGCAAGGTCAGGATACGAGTGCAAATTCGGGATTAATCGAAGGGGTTCGCAGTGTCCTGACGCAGGAGCAGGTTGACCTCCATGTATTTCTGACCGATAACAAATTCTGCAACGAACGCCGCTGTCTGGAGACTGTGGTACATCAGAATTTTCACGGTTTCATCGTGGATGGTGTCAAATCGAGCATCCTCAGCCCAAATCTTGACTGCTACAAGGAGCTTTACCGACGTAAGATCCCGGTGATATTCTACAACAACTTCTATCGGAACTTGCGCTGCCCCCGCGTAACGATCAATGATATCGAATGTGCCCATCAGCTGATAGAACGCCTGATGGATGCCGGACACAGCCACATTGCAGGCATCTTCGTGTACGACAACTACCAGAGCGTAGAAAAGTTTCAAGGCATGGCGGAAGCGATGCGAAATCGTGGTTTGGAACTGAACGATGATTACATCAAGTGGTGTATTTCGGACGAAGCCCACAACGAAAGCTATGTCCGTTCCATTGAAAGATTTCTGAAGAGCATCCCTAAATGCACCGCTATCGTCTGCTGCAACTACATCATCTATCGGCTGGTCATGAAAACCCTGCAGAAAATGGGGAAGACTGTACCCGAAGATTATTCGCTGGTCTGTTTTGATTATTCCGAAGAAACTTATCGGCAGGAGGATGTTACCTGCTCCGTGGAGCAAGGCTTCGAGATGGGACGTCAGCTTGCGCTGCGGCTTATGGAGATGATTTCCACCGGCGAATGCGATGACCGGAACTACACTTATGTCATGAAGCCCATCCTCTACGATGGCCATTCCATCCGGAAGCTCAAAAAGGTAAAATAAAGATTCTCCCGGAGGTAGTACTGCTCTCCGGGAGAATCTCTTTACCGGTTTTGTTGTGCCAGAAAATGTGCAGCAGTATGCAGGCGCGGAAGCACATAGGCAAAGAACTGCTTATACGCTGCGCAAAAGCGGTTGCTTCCAGAGGCATCCCAATCTCGCTTGCATCCGCCCCGGCAGAGCAGCTGATAAGCACATGCTGCGCATTCCGCCGGGCGTTTGCGGCCCTGTGCCAGAAATGTCTGGCTTGTGGGAGAATCAAGCGCATCTTCAACGGTACAGTGGCTCAGATTTCCCAGCTTCCACTCATCCAGAACATAAAAGTCACAGGGATAAAGGCTTCCGTCACCTTCTACGGTAAGATAATGTCCACAGGAACCGGAGGAAGCGCAGGAGGTAGGCGGCATTCCCAGCAGGATACGCAGATAGTCCTCAAAATTGCGAACGCTGATATAATTGCCTCGTTGCAGCTGCTGATACCAATTATCAAAGACGCCGCACAGAAAACGACCATAAAGTTCCGGCGTTAGAGAATATGCCTGCCCTCCAATCGTATCAAGTGGGTCAAGACATGGGATGAATTGCAGATTGTGCTGTCCCAACTCGCAGAGGCTTTTGAAGGCTCGCTGCGGCTTTCTGGCCAGCTGTCCGGTTACAACACAGAGCAGATTCGTTTCGACCCTGTAGGCATCCAGCAGCGCAAGCGCATGAGTTACTTTATCCCATGTGCCCTGCCCAGCTGCGTCCAGCCGATAGAGATCATGGTTCTCCTGTGTGCCGTCCAGAGAGAGGCCTACGAGGAAAGAGTTGGCTTTGAAAAAGGAAGCCCACTCTTCATCCAGACAAATGCCATTGGTCTGGATGCTGTGGAACACAGAGATATTGCGCTGCATGGAACGCTCCGTTTCCAGAAAGAACCGGAAGAAATCCAACCCGGCAAGAGTCGGTTCGCCGCCCTGAAACAGAAAATGGACGCTGCCGCCTTCCTCTGTGGCTGCAAAAGCCTTTTCGACCAGTTCTCCTGCCATTTCATGGGAAAGCAGTCCCATATTTTTGCAGGCTCGGCTGTTGGAAACATCGTCATAAAAGCAGTACCGGCAACGCAGATTGCACAGGCTGGACGCTGGCTTAACGAGAAATGTATTATGTTTCATAGAGATTCCCTCCGTGCTTCGCAGTTCTTAAAACAAGGATACCGGAAAATACGGGCTTTCGCAAGCAGTAACAGTTAAAAGCTGTTTGAAACAGTAAGAAAACGAATATAGTTGTCCGAAAATCAAAAAAGGAGAAGAAAACTTGTATGGATGAAAATAAAACATACGGTACACGGTTAGCACGGCTTTGGAAGCTGTTTTTGAGTACGCTGTACATTAGCAGCTTTACCTTCGGCGGCGGCTTTGTCATCGTGACCTTTATGAAGAAAAAATTTGTAGATGAGCTGCACTGGATCGATGAACAGGAAATGCTGGATATGACAGCGTTGGCGCAGTCCTCTCCGGGCGCAATCGCGGTCAATGCTGCAATTCTGGTAGGCTGGCAGGTAGAAGGCTTGATTGGAATGATCGTGGCAGTGTTGGGCACCATCATCCCACCTATGGTCATTCTTTCAGTCATTTCTGTGTTCTACAATGCTTTTGCCACCAATCGCTATATCGCGTTGTTACTCAAGGGAATGCAGGCTGGTGTGGCGGCGGTCATTCTGGATGTTGTATTCGACCTCGGCGGCAAGGTGCTGAAGACCCGCTCATGGGTGTATATTGCCCTGATGGTCGCAGCGTTTGTCGCAAATACGGTGTTTGATGTCAATGTGGTGGTGGTCATCCTTGCCGCTGCAGTATTCGGCGTGGTGCTGGCTCTGGTCCAGTGGAAAAAAGGTGGTGCAAAATGATCTACTTACAGCTTTTTCTCAGCTTTTTGCAGGTGGGTATGTTCAGCGTAGGCGGCGGCTATGCGGCCATGCCGCTGATCCAGAGCCAAGTGGTGGAACAACATGGCTGGCTGACGATGCAGGAGTTTACTGACCTCATCACGATTGCAGAAATGACCCCTGGTCCCATTGCGGTCAACTCGGCAACTTTTGTTGGTTTGCGTATCGCGCAGGTACCCGGAGCCATCATTGCAACACTAGGTTGCATTACACCGGCGCTGTTCTTTGTTTCACTTCTATCCTACATCTATCGTAAATACAAGGATATTTCTCTGCTGCAAAGTGTTCTGACCTGCCTGCGTCCGGTCATTGTAGCGCTTATCTTTGGTGCAGGTCTTTCTATACTGTCTATGGTGGTGTTCGGAGAGAGTGCAAAGACGCTCGCCAACGTAGACTGGATCGGCATCGGCAGTTTTGCATCGGCATTTTTTGTCCTACGGAAGCTCAAGTGGAATCCCATCCTGACCATGTGCCTGTGCGGCGTGGCCGGGCTTGGACTTCACATTTTGCTCGGAATATAATCTTAAGACAATTTGTCTGTTGGAATCATGAAAATAAATCATTGGGCTTGCAATCAGGGCAAAACTGTGGTATATACATTATACGAAATATTGCTTTGATGAACGTATTACCGTTCAATGACGTATAAAATGGAGGTGCCCGCCATGACCGCCGTGATCTATGCTCGCTATTCCTCGGACAACCAGCGCGAAGAATCCATCGAAGGCCAGATCCGGGAATGCACGGCTTATGCCGAGAAAAACGGCATCACCATCGTCAAGCACTATATTGACCGTGCTATCTCCGCCAAGACGGACAACCGCCCGGAGTTCCAGCAGATGATTAAGGACAGCGACAAGAAGCTGTTTGACATTGTGCTGGTCTGGAAGCTGGACCGTTTTGCCCGGAACCGCTACGACAGTGCCCGGTATAAGACCCAACTGAAGAAGAACGGCGTCAAGCTCATGTCTGCCACCGAGATCATCTCCGAGGGGCCGGAGGGCATTATTCTGGAATCTGTGCTGGAAGGTTATGCCGAGTATTATTCCGCTGACCTTGCCGAGAAGGTCGTGCGTGGACAGACCGAGAACATCCTGAAAGGCCGCTGCAACGGTGGCCGTGGAACCTTTGGGTACACGCTGGATTCCGAGCGGAAGTTCCACATCGACCCTCTCACCTCGCCTTTTGTGCTTGAATCGTTCAAGAAGTACAATGAAGGCTCCACCATGAAGGAGATTCGGGACTGGCTGAACGAAAACGGCATCAAGAACCCGGTGGGCGGTGCATTTACTTATAACAGCGTTGAACATATGCTCAAGAACCGGCGGTACATCGGAGAACTGAAATTCCGGGATGTTGTCGTACCGGATGCTATCCCGCCCATCATTCCACTGGAACTGTTTGAGGATGTGCAGGAGAAGATCGCAAAAAACAAGAAAGCCCCTGCCCGTAGAAAGGCAGAGGACGATTATCTGCTCACCACCAAGCTGTTCTGCGGCTACTGTGGGGCGTTGATGTTTGGCGAGAGCGGCACAAGCCGGACGGGTGAAGTTCACCGCTACTATAAATGTGCTACTGCCAAAAAGCACAAGGGCTGCAAGAAAAAGACCGTCCGCAAACAGTGGCTGGAAGATTTGGTAGTCAACCAGACCATGCAGCTTGTGAAAGACGATGCCGCTATGGAATCCATCATCGCCAAGGTGATGGAACTGCAAAATAAGGAGAACACTAACATTCCACTCTATGAGAAGCAGCTTCGGGATGCGGAATCTGGTATCCAGAATATGCTGAACGCGATTCAAGCTGGAATCCTAACCAGTTCCACCAAGGAGCGGCTGGAGCAGCTGGAAGAAACCAAGCGTGAGCTTGAAGCCCGCATTGCGGAAGAAAAGCTGGCGAAGCCGAAAGTGACCGAAGAATTCATTCGGTTCTGGCTGCTGCGGTTCCGTAAGCTGGATATGAGCCTGAAAGACCAGCGGCAGGCGTTGGTGGATACCTTCATCAATTCGATTTACCTGTATGATGATAAGGTTTTGATAACCTTCAATTATAAAGAAGGCACACAGACCGTGACCTTTGGAGAAGCGACAGAAGTTGCATCCGAGGGAAATGGTTCGGATTTGGATTGCTTTACTGCACCAAAAAATGCCGTGAAATCGAAAGATTTCATGGCTTTTTTGTTTTTCTGGCAGAGTCTGCACACTTTTGCACATCTCCTGCACACTTTACAAAAAAGCCATGAACTCTTTGCATCGCTTGCACAGCGTGTATTTCGCTGCACAAAAAAGAGGATTTTACGCGAAGAGCACCCGCGTCAGCTCGCGGCGTTCCTCTGCGTCCATCTGCCGGATAGCTTCAAGGATCATTTTACCCGTGATTTTTGTTGCCACCGGCGTTTTGTTTTCCGGGGGTTCCTGCGGCTTTGCGCCTGCCACATCCTGCGAGTAGAAGTCGGCTTCGATCTTCTCGGTCAACTCCAACCGGGGCTTGTCCTGCGTGTGGGCGTAGGTGTCCATCAGGACGGTGGCGGTCGCATGGCCTGTGTTGCCCTGCACCGACTTGAAGTCACCGCCAGACTGCAGCAGCTGGTAGGTGGCACTGGAGTGCCGCAGACCGTGGAACACGATCTTCTCAAACTCCGGGTGCTCTGCCCGCCACATACGGTACCACTTGGTCAGAACGTCTGGTGCAATGGGTAAGCCGTCTGGTAAGCGGAACAGCTGACCGCAGTTGTTGTACTTTTCCGGGGCGCTCTGCTCGTCCTGCTTCATCTTTTCCAGCCATGCCAGAAGCTCCTCTTTCAAGGGCTTGGTCATGTACAGGATGCGGTTGGACTTTTTGGTCTTGGTCCGCTTAAGGATCAGCGAGGACTTGCTCCCCTCCCGTCTGTCCGGGAAGGTGTGGTAGATCTGGGTGGTGTCGATTTTGGACAAGGCGACCTTGTCGGCACGCTGCAGGGCTTTGTTCACCGAGATGGTTCCCCGTCCGTCTGCTGCATCAAAGTCCAGATCACTCGGCTGTAAGCCGAGGATCTCGCTCTCACGGAGCGAAAGGATCATGCTCATGTGCACCGCCAGATGCAGAGCGGGGTTCTCGATGGTCTGCAGCGCCGCCAACATGGTGCGCTCATCCCAGATGGTGCGTTCTTCGGTGTTGATCTTGGGGGCTTCACGGGGAGTAGGCGACTTGTGGATCAGATCCCAATCAACGGCATACGAAAAGGCGGTCTTCAGGAGCGTGTGGACTTCGTGAATAGACGTGCTGGATAACAGCCGCTTCTTCTGATTTTCCGTCAGCTCCTGCTTCTCGCCGTGAACGTACTGACCGCAAGGGGTCTGGCTCAAGGTGGCGTAGAACTGCTCGATGTCGTAGGTGCGGAGGTCTTGCACTTTCCGCTTTCCGATATACGGCACGATGAGGTTCTGCACCATCGCCACAGATTGGGTGTAGGTCTTGGGAGACCACTTGTGTTTGCTGGACTGAATGGGAATCCACTTGTACAGCATCTCCTCTACCGTCATGGTGTCGGGTACGAGGAAGGTGCCGTCCAGCAGCTCCTTCTCCACCGTGATCTTGCGCTCCTGCGCTTCGGCCTTGGTCTTGAAGGTCTCCCAGCCCTTGCAGGGCTTGCCAGCATGATCTTTGTAGTTGTATCGGACGGAATACGTGTTGCCACGTTTCATAATAGATGCCATAGATGTTCCCTCCCTCAGACCGCTGCAAACCAATCGTCAAAGCTCTGCTTGCTTACCCGGATGCTGGTACCGAGGCGGATCACCTTGAAATCTTTCGTGGTGTTGCACAGATTGTACGCAGCGCGGTTGGAGATCGCCAACAGTTGGGCGATCTCGTCCACCCGGTAGACAAGCGGCACGAGCTTGGCTGCTTGGGTCTGGTCAGAAGGTTCTACGGCAGGGGTTTCGGACAATTCCATTGTAGGGGATTCGGGTGCGATTTTCAAGTCCTCACGGGTCAGTTTGGCGGAATTTTTGCGGACATTCGTCATAGGCATGTCTCCTTTGCACTTCTCCAGACCCGGTGCAGCTCCGGTTGAGCTGCACCCTTATGGGCCGGTAAATATGTAAGGGCCTGCCGCTCCTGACCCGAAGCAGCAGCCCAAAAAAGTGCGAGAACTTGAATTTACGCGCCCCACGCGCCCCAAACCACACAAAAGTACCTTTCTGTGTTGATTTTATAGGGCGCATGGCTGGGATGAACGCGCCCTTTTAGGGCGCATCCGGGTTTCTTTCCCGCCCCGAAGGGCGTGTTGCCGCCCTGCATCCGCCCTTCGGGGCGGACACACGCCCGAATAAAACAGCGATAACAGGTCAAAACCGCTGTTTTGGGGCGCGTAGGGCGGGAGAATTTCACTTTTCGTGTGTTTTATGCCGCAGCAAAAGCGGGGTGGACGCATACGCCCCGGAAGCCGCGGTACTTTCCCTCGATGTGCTTGGAAAAGGTCAGACCATACTTCCCTGCATTTTTCAGCAGGAACTGGCTGAACTTCTTTTGCGGAACAGGTGATTCCAGATTATCCTCGCACCACTTGGTGTAGGCGCGGTAGAGATAGGTGGAGCGTTCCTCGGTGTCGGGCTTGAAGCGGACATACGCCGTTGCCTGCATGAACTGGGTCAGGTTGTCGCTGTCCGCCATGGCTGCTTCGAGGTTCTGGATGGAGCGCTCGCTGATGGTAAACTGATAGCGGTTCGCCAGCAGACGGTGTAACCCCTCCAGCATCCACAGCAGGATGCCGGGACGCTCCTCGGACAACTCTTCGATGAGGAAGGGATTATCCACCCGGGCAGGGTCACGGTCTTTCACCGTGATGAGGATCTGTCTACGCCAGAAGCCGTCGCTGTCATCATGAGCGGCCACAAGGTTGCCATTGCCGAAGCAGATGAAACGAACGTACAGCAGACCTTGGACAGCCTGCTTGTTCTTCCGCTCGATGCACAAACGATCCTCGGCGGTGACGATGGACTTGATGTTCCGCGTTTCAGGCAAAGCCACCATGTTCAGATCGTCATCGACCATGACCAGCTTGTACTCCAGATTTGCACTGGCAAAGCGGTTCGTTTCGATGCGGAGGATGGATTCGGAGTGAGAGGCTTCCCCGAACAGCTTCTTCAGCAGCAAGCCGATGCGGGACTTCCCCTCGCCGCCCTTGCCGGTCATGACCAGCATCTTCTGCGCCTTGGTAGACGGGATCAGGAGATAGCCAAGATATTCCTGCAAGGTCAGAATGTCCTCCGGGATCAGCAGACCGTCCAGAAATTCCAGCCACTTGGTCGGTGCGGGGGCATCGGGCTGGTATTCCACGGGGAGCCGGTTCAGGCAGAGTTCCTTTTCCGGCACAAATCCCCGTTCGTCCAGAAAGTAGGTTCCGTTCTGGAGATGGATGCGGTCAAGCTGGGGTTTCCATTCAGGGGTATAGGTTTCGATACGGAGTGCGTCCAGAACCTGCTTTTCCTTCTTGGCAAGGTTGTCGAGCACAAAGTCACGGAGGTCGCTGTGGACTTCGTAGAGCAGTGCGTCCTCATCTACCTCGCCGTTCTGGTCGAACAGCTTCTGTTTCAGGCACATCATGGGGTGTTTCTCTAAAAGGTACTGGCAGTAAGCGGTTTCACGCACTTTGCCCTTACTGTCTACCCAAGGGCATTCGCATTCTTCCTCTTCTTCCAGTTCGTCCTCATCACGCCAATCGTCGTTCCTCTTTTTCCAGTCGCTCATGCAATCCCTCCCAATACTTCCGTAGCTCATTTTCGGTCTGCGGGTCCGGGAGCACCGAACAGTCCAGATAATATTCAACGATGTCAAGGTTCTTTATCGCTTCAAGGAAGCAGGGGTGAAGTCCTTCTGTGGGTGACTGCGGTGCGTATCGGACCCGCCAACGCTGCAGACAGCGGTAATAGTCCAGCAGCTGCTGCCGGACGGTGGGCGGTCTACGGGGAGCAAGCCGCACCTTGCCGTCGGCAAGTGCCATGCCGAAATCGTTCTTCAACTTTTCCACGGCCTTATAGGGAGAAAGTTGAAAAAGTCTGCCGACAAAATCGATCACATCGCCATCCGCCTGACAGGCGAAACAGTGGAAACGGCTGTCCACCTTCATGCTGGGGTGTTTATCCCCGTGGAAGGGGCAGCACATCATACCATTCCGGTTTACGGCGAAGCCGTACAGCTCCGCCGCCTGCCGGGTCGAGACGGCGTTCTTTACGTCCGAAAAGACAGAGGTGCTACCCTCCGTCCCAATGGGTGGGGTACAGGCGAAAGGACGAAGCCCGGTGAGGGGCGTGGGTGAGGTTGGGTTTATTCACACATCGATCCGTCAGAGTGTTGTTCATTTGACCTCCTGCTGCGGTACGGCGTGGCTGCGCTCTTCCTTGCGGAAGAAGGCTTCCACGTTCTGTTGTGCGGTGCGGAGTTCACGCAGTTCGATCTGCGCTTTCTTGTAACGGGTGTAGAAACCGTTTTTCTCCGAGGAAAGGGTCTGATATTCGGCATCCAGCTTTTTGAGGTCCGGCAGTGTCCTGAGCCCGTTGGCCTTGAAATAGGCACAAGCGGCCTCGTACACAGCAAACTCTGCACGGTGCTGCTCCTTGAACTTGGCGGGATTCCGCACAGTCTGGAGCTTCTGTGCAAGGGGCTTGTACTGCCGATAGACCACAAGATGCCCGCGCAGCTCCTTGAGGGAGACCATGCGGGCATCCAAGTCTTTGACCACCGCCAGTGCATCGTCGTGCTGGGTTTTCAGTTCGGCAATGCGCTGGTGCAGGGCATCTTCGCTGAGCAGTTTTTTCTCCTGCAGGAGACACAAGGTCTGCGACCAGCGTTTGAGGTTGAACTTTTTCGCCCAACGCTCATAGCCGATGCCCTTGCCCGCAGCAACGTTCGCCTGAATGTCAACCAGTTTCCTGATCTTATCCGGCTTCTTCTCGCTGCTGGGCTGGATGATGGCGGCAAGCTGGATGTTCTGGGAGAGGGCGGTCAGCACCTGCTCTTTTTCCAGCTTCTTGCTCAGTTTCTTGGCGGTGATGAACTTTGTCCGACCGGGCGGGCAGTAGCTCAACCGGCCTCGGCTCTCTTTCACGGCGATGCCGTGTTCCTGCATGAGCAATGCAGAAAATTCCTCGAAGGTGGTGGTCTTGTTCAGCACAGCGTAGATCTGCTTTCGCAGCTTGTCCAGCTCGGTCTGGTAGACGGTCTGGGTGGGCTGCTGCCCTTCGGCGGCAAGTTTGGCGTTGGCATGGTCGAGACGGCGTTGTCCGCGCCGCTGCGCCCAATACTCGCGCTCCGAAACATGGTCGCCTTGGGCTTCCAGCAAATTGATCTGGTTCAGATCGGCTTGCTCGCACATTTCCATGACAGCGACACGGAGGTGCCGGAGCATGGCAGAGGTGCAGCGGTGCTTCTTGCCCGCTTCCCAGTCGCACGGCTTGTCCATGAAGGGCTGCCGTTCCACGGTGCGGACACGCAAGCTGCCGATGACGATGTGAACGTGGATGTTTCCCGCACTGTTGTGACCGTCCGGGTGGGTGCAGACGATGGCGGGATGACCGGGGAAGTTGTCCTTGCAGAACTGCAAGCCAAGGGCTTGCGCCCATTCCATGGTCAGGCCGTTCTCCACTGCGTCCTTCGGGTCGAAGCTCACAATGTAGTGATGGGTCTTCACGTCCTCCCGCCCGCCGTTCTTGCCGTACTTGCGGTTGGCAATCAGGCAGGCCATAGCAAACGAAGATTCGCCGCACTCAAGGGTGTCGAGCAGGTACGAATCCCGCAGCTTGGGTCTGCCTTTCTCGTCCAGAATGGGCAGACCGGTGTACTCGTTGTGCTGAAAGGTGAGATAGCTTTCGGCGGCGGCATAGTTAGAGTTTTTCGAGGTCAAATGCTTGATGGTTGCCATACAGTTCACCAACCGTTTCTTCGGCTTTCAGCCGAAAGTTCGTGAGCGCGGACAGTTCCTCCAGTATTTGCGCCCGGAGCTGCTCGGTGTCTTTGCCGCCGGAGTTAAAGTGCCGTGCAAGCTGGTTGAGGTTGCTTCCCACCTTGCTGCACTGGGCAGACAAGGCGGCAAGCGCCGCCAGTGCATCCTCGCCGCCCTGCGCCACCACAACGGTGTGCTTGACGTTCACGCCGTACAGGACGCGGCGGACGAGTTCGGATTGGGTGAGGTGGAGTTTTTTGCAGGCGTATGCGATCCGCAGTTTTTCTTCTGCGGTCACTCGGACTTTGATGATGTGTGTCTTTCGTTTTCGCGGCGTATCATTGCGGTTCTTCTTTGCGTGTACGTTCGGACTTTTCATTTCAGCCATATTCGACCTCCTGTGAAAATGATAAATGCCCGTTCCGGGATGGAGAGGGCTATGTAATGCGACACGCCGCATTCGCACCAACGGTGCGAAGCTAGAGCAGGGTTTGGGGAAGGCACTCCCCAACAAGGATGACTGAGTGGACAGCAATTTTTCAAGCATTGAAAATTTGTGGCCACAGGTCGATACTTGCTTTCGCCCTTTCCGTGCAACACTGAAAATTTCAGAAGTCGAACCGCAATGCACGTTGAAGATTTTGCAGAGCAAAACATGTGAAAAGGCAAAGCTCCTGCTCATGGTCACCGTTCACACCGAACGCAGTTCCTACCCCTGTTTTGCAGCGGCGTTGTCCGGCTCGCCCACAGAAAGTGTGAGGTCATGGCGCAGTATCTCGTTCAGACGGCTTATGAAGAATTCAAGGTACAGTATGAAGAAAGCCGGGCGCAGTGCGGACACTACAACCTGCTTCTTTCAAGCACAAAAATAACACTTTGGGGTTGTGTAGTCAACAACTAAAAATAAATTTCGGAAGATTGAACAACTACATAAGATTTTATTTGTGAAAAAGAAAAATACCGCCCACGCAGCGCAGCGATGATTTTGTCGGGTGAAGTAAGCGGCAAAATAGATCGGGTGTGTTGCGGGGCGGTAAAAATCTTCATAGGGAATAAACCCGCACCGTGCAGTCATTTACGGCTAACGCGGTGGGATTTGCGATAGAGGGTATCATGGATTGTGGGGTACGTCAAGATGGTTTTGGAAATTTTATTGTGGTAAAGCAGTGATAGTAAGACTTATAAAATCATTCAGGAAGGGCTTTTGCGAATATGACAAAAATCATAAATTCGATTTATTGAAAATGACAATAGACATCACTAAAATAGTTTGCTATACTAATTGGCGTAACAAGGCGATATTCCTCGGAAGCGATACTTGTGGCAGTACAGAATAGGGTCCAATGTGGTTCATTGATGCCTTATCTGTGGATTGTCAGGTGTTGTTTCGGAGGCTTTTTTTTTTACAGGTCTTTTCGGGAAAGTGGTGCGGCAGATGAAGCTTGTTAAAAAAATCAATACGAGTGCCGCATTAGCGATTGACCGGACAGGTCACGAAATCGTAGTGATGGGCAAAGGAATTGGTTTTCCACAAATGCCATACAAACTGGATGATCTTTCCAAAATTGAGCGTACATTTTACGATGTTGACCCGAAGTACCTTGGAATGATTGCAGAACTTTCGCAGCCCATCGTAATGGTCTGTGCTGACATTGCAGATCAGGCAGGCATTGAATTGGACTGTTCCCTGAATCCGAATCTTCCATTTACACTGGCTGACCATATCCAGTTTGCAGCGGAGCGCCTGAAAAAAGGTGTGGACCTGACCACACCGATTGCTTATGATATTCGCCATCTATATCCTAGAGAAGCAGCTATGGCAGATATGGCATTAAAGATGCTGAACGAACAGACTGGAATGAACCTGCCTGCAAGCGAAGCAATCAGCATCGCAATGCATTTTATCAATGCCGAAGCAGAAAGCGGCGATATGCACAGCCTGATGCTGAGTATGCAGGTGATTGCCAAAGTTAACGAAATCGTGGAAAGCAGCTTGCACATTCAGCTGGATAAGGATAGCTACAATTACAGCAGGTTTGCAACCCATCTGCGTTATTTGATTCAGCGATTACAGGCAGGCGTACAGACGGATAATATATCCAGCAATCTTCGGAGAACCTTAATGCGTGAATATCCCGATATTTATGCCTGTACATTGAAGGTCGTAGAATATCTGAAGAATACCTACGGATGGGATTGCAACGATGATGAAGTTGTATACCTCATCATGCATATCCAGCGCGTGTATGAGCGAGAACAAGAATAAACAGAAAGCTTGGTTTCTGGAGCGATAGCCTGAAATGGCGCGATATCCGGGGCGGACTTTACGCAGCAAACGAGGGAGCTTCCCTGCCGATTTTGTTGTGGTGAAGTGTGCTCCGGATTTTTTACTTTGATGTATTCTGTGCACAGGAATTACATATATCCGAACATTCACAAGGAGGACACTGCAATGGCAGAACAGGACATCTTACAAAGCGTTTATCCGTACATCGGAGGTCAGGAGAATGTCAGCCGGACGATTCCGCGTAAGGGCACGCTGTATCTTATGCTCAAAGATGCCGGTGTAGTGAATTTGGCAGCAGTCAATCAGGTGCAGGGCGTTATCAGTGCAGAATTGGAACGCGGTCGGCTGACCCTGCAGCTGGAAGGAAAGGAACAGGAGGTTCCCGGAATGGCAGAAAAAAGAAATGGTGCTGAACTGGCAAAAGAAATTCTTGAACTGGTCGGTGGCGAAGAAAATGTTATTTCTCTGACGCATTGCGTCACTCGTCTGCGCTTTGAGTTGAAGAATGTGAAAAAGGCACAGACCGAACAATTGAAAAAGACTAATGGCGTGCTGGGTGTTATGGTTGCAGGGGGCCAGTATCAGGTGCTGATTGGTGCACGTGTGCAGGAAATCTATGACGAAGTATGCAAAATTACCCGCTTTGCGGAACCGTCTAAACAGCAGTCTGAGGAAAATAAACCTTTTTACAGCAAAATTCTCCCGTTTATTGCAGCAGCATTTTCTCCTTCGGCAATGATGCTGTGTGCAGCAGGTATGATCAAAGGTATTCTTGCACTTATTACAGCACTGGGGTGGATGAGTAAAGAGGCAGGCATTTATGTTTTGCTTTCCGGTATTGCAAATGCTCCGTTCTTCTTCCTTCCGGCGCTGATCGGCTATAATATTGCAAAGCGAATGAAATCCGATATTTTTACAGCCGTTACAGTGGGCTTGGCGCTTTGCATCCCTTCGATCAATGGTGTGGACATTGAGCTGTTCGGCCATGTTTTCAATAACACCTATACATCCACGGTGTTGCCTGCATTTTTTACTGTAATCTTGGCAGTGTACGCTGAGCGGTTCCTGAATAAGCATCTGCCGGATATGGTCAAAGGTTTTTTGACCCCGATGCTGATTTTTGTGATCGTGGTTCCTATCGGATATATGCTGGTAGGACCGGCAGCCAACCTGCTGGCAGATGGTGTCAGCTTTGTAATGAACCTGCTGTATAACTTTAATCATATCCTGTCGGATGTGGTTATTGGCGGATTCTATCAGATCCTTGTGGTACTGGGCGTTCACAGCGTAATCGTTCTGCCGGCGCTGATGGATGTCATGGCAGGCACTCCTTCCCCGAACTATGCATCTCTGGGTGTCGTGAGCTTTGCGGTTCTGGGTGTTACGCTTGGTATCCTGTGCAAGACAAAGAGTAAAAAACTGAAAGAACTGGCTCTTCCGGCAGCTGTTTCTGCCCTCTTTGGTGTTACTGAACCGGCAACCTATGCAATCGTTATGCCTCGCATGAAATATTTGGTTGTGACCTGTGTGTCTAGCGCAATTGCCTGCGGTGTAGGTGGACTTTTTGGCTTCGCAGTTTATACGATTCCTGGGTTTGGCATCTTTAAGATTCCCGGCTACATCGACCCGGCAAACCCTGTTCAGTCCCTGATCGTGGCAAGTGGTGTGATGCTGTTGGCAACTGCACTGGGCTTTATCATTACATATGTAATGTTCAACGATGCTCAGTATGGAGATGATAAGGAATAATGAGAGAAAGCGGGGAGAAAAATGGCTTTTCGCAAAGACTTTATGTGGGGAGGAGCCACTGCAGCCAACCAGTATGAAGGCGGTTATCAGGAAGACGGGCGCGGTCTGACAGTAGCAGACTTTTCCATGGGCGGTTCCCATACGAAACCGCGCATGGTGGTGTGGCAGAACCCTGTTACAGGCGAACAAGGCGAAACATCCGCGTTTGATCCGAAACTTCCGGAAGGTGCAGCGCCTGCGATTCGAACGGACGCATACTATCCCAGTCACCGTGCAACGGATTTCTATCATCACTATAAGGAAGATATTGCACTGATGGGAGAAATGGGCTTTAAATGCTTTCGGATGAGCATCAGTTGGACACGTATCTTCCCGAATGGAGATGACGCTGTGCCCAATGAAGCAGGATTGGCTTTTTATGAGAATGTTTTTGATGAACTGCATAAATATGGAATTGAGCCTTTGGTAACGCTTTCGCATTTTGATATTCCAATCAGCATGGTGCAGCGTTTCGGAGGATGGGATAACCGTGTGTGGATCGACTGCTTTGAAAAATTTGCCCACATAGTAATCCAGCGTTACCATGATAAGGTGAAATATTGGTTGACTTTCAATGAAATCAACAATATGGAACTAGCGCCGTATATGGTTACAGGCATTTCCAACTGCAATGCACAGCAGTTGGCGCAGGCGGCACATAATATGTTTGTGGCATCGTCACGGACAGTCAGGTTAGCACATGAAATCGACCCGGCAATTCGTGTTGGAATGATGCTGGCATACCGCCCCCTCTATACCTACACCTGCGACCCGGCAGATAACATCAAAGCGATGGAAATGCAGCAGAGCCGTTATTTTTACAGCGATGTCCAGATGCGAGGTTTCTATCCAGAATATCGATTGAAAAAATATGAGCGTGAGGGCATCGTTTTGCAGGATACACAGGAAGACTATGAAGTGCTCAAACAGTATCCATGCGATTTCCTGAGTTTTTCCTGCTATGGTAGCAATACAGTTACTGTGCATGAAGATGGCTTGGGTACAACAGGCGGAAATTTCTCTATGGGAGTAAAAAATCCGTATCTGGAAACCAATGCATGGGGATGGGCTACGGACCCTGCATGTCTGCGATTGGCCTGTAACACGCTATATGACCGGTATCATAAACCGTTATGGATCGTTGAAAACGGTATTGGCTGGGCAGATGAACTGACATCGGACAACAAAATTCACGACAGCTATCGTATCGATTATCTAAAGAAAAACCTATCCTCTATGAGAGATGCCGTTACGCTGGATGGTGTGGATTTGATGGGCTACACTATGTGGGGCTGCGTTGACCTCGTGTCCGCCTCTACCGGAGAAATGGCAAAACGATACGGCTTCATCTATGTTGACTATCAGGATGATGGCACGGGTGATGGCAAGCGTTTGAAGAAGGACAGTTTCTATTGGTATAAAAAGGTCATTGCAACCAACGGTGAAGATTTGACCTGACCGATTCAGTTTGTAAGAAGGAAATGAAGAGGGAATGGCCACCTGCCGTACTAGCCAGTGCAGTGGGTGGCCAGTTGCTATGATATGCAAATATTTTTCCTTGAAATGTTACATCACTGATGTATAATACCCTTAGAGGATAGCGGCAATGACCAGCTATCGGTGGCGTTGAAGTAATGGACCGGTTCGGCATCAGCCTGTTATGGAGCCAAACCGTGGGTTAAGCGAAAACCACAAGCCGAATAGATTCACTCGAATCGAACAAAAACGCAAAATGCCCGCTCACCGTGGAGATTCAGTTCCATCGGTGGGTGGGCATTCTTTCGTTATTCAGGTAAGACAAGATAGCTGTATTCATCGGGAAGGACAATCTTTTCCCATTCAACTTTCTTTGCGGTGAATACGATTTCCGAATACTGCTCCTCACTGCGGCTCTTGCGATATGTAGCAATGATTCGGTCAGCGGCCTTTACCTTGGTTCGTATATCGCCTTCCAGCACCGTGTTAGGTACGAAACGGCCTTCACCACCATCCCGGACAAACCCCATGCAGGCACTGAGGGAACCAGCGATTTTGTCAGTGTACAGCTTAGGCTGGCTCATATTATAATCGCCCAGCATTTTTGCGGAGAGGTTCTTCTTCATCAGGCTGGGCAGAACCCGCATTTTCATTTCGGTGGTTCCGTCTGCGGAAAAATCAAAGTCCGCTTCGGTCAGACGTTTGTCATAGCACAGATTGAAAAAGTGCCGAGCATTGATGCCGGATTTCCGCAGCTTGAAGCCTGTCATGTGCAAAAAGTTGCCAATATCGAACGTGACCTCCAGACAATGGACATTCTTGTGCTTGTCGGTGGTGATGAACAGCAGGCTTCTGTCTACCAAATTCTCTTTATACAATGGCGCACAGGAAAAAACGATGGACAGTGCTTCTTTTTTCGTCATAGTTGATTCTGCGCTCCTTTGCGTTTTTACAAAATAAAAGGGACATCTACAACACCGTGGTGCTGTCCGATGTCCCTTGCGACTGATTTTATCGTTGTCCGCCAACCTCAGGCCCCTACGTCCTGCATCGCTTTCGGGTTTTATCGCTGCCCGCCAGCCTCAGGCCCTTACGTCCTGCATCAGATCGGATTTTAGGTGTCAGCCACACCAGCGGAATGACGTCCGCTTTCCTATTTATATTATATTCGATTTGGGCGCAAATAGCAATGGTCTTTGCAAAGATGATTCTTTAATTTTTTGCGAACGGCTGCTGAATCATCAATCCTCAAGTCTGCCATGGTCACATCCTAGTGACAGATAATGCTCTATCTCTCCACTCAGCACAAGCTGGGCGTACTCCAAGGGCTTGTTGTAGAGCAGCCAGTCCAGTTCTGCCCGCTGTGCCGGGGTGTCACCGTACTCTTCCTCAACGGCGATACAGTCGATGGCGAGGATGGAGCCATCCACGAATCGGGCTTCTACTCGATTGGTGTCCATATTGAAGCGGCAGGAAAGCAGTTTGTTCATGGTGAGCCTCATTTTTCTATCAAATGGTGTCTATTCGGATGTCCTAAACCCTGCCATAGAACCGATGTGTCATGTAAGATTGTTGTTTGGATAAAAATGGAAAATTTTGTACAATAAATACCGTTGAAATCCAGCTTTTGGGGCTGTGCGAAACAGCCTGTTTTGCCGGGCTGATTTTGGCGCTGCACACTTTTGCACATTTTCTGCACATCGCAAGGATGGATAACAGGTGCAAAGACGTGCAAGCAATGCAAAGAATGCAACAGAATAACAACGGTAAAATAACGGCAATTCGATTAAAACTACGATTTAACGTTGAATGATGAAATGGACAAAATGTGCCATTCGGTTCCTACGAATCAGTAGGCCGGGGGTTCGAGTCCCTTCCATCGCACCAAACCATGAAAATCCGAACCTTTTCTCGATAGGAGAAGGGTTCGGATTTTTTGTTTTCTTCGGAAATGAAAATTCAGGCTCTTCCCTGACGGCCGTGTGTCCGAAACCTTATCAAAAGAAAGACCGTATCACGAAGGTCACAACTGTAAAGGTGCCGTAAGGTAGAAAGGACACGAGTATGAAGTACGATGAAAGAACCTGCAAATTCAACATGGACACCGGCTGCGTGGAGCTGCTGCTCCGGGATGGAAGAAAAATTTCCATCGACTGCACCGGGGTCGAGGATGCGTTGGATGCGACCATGGCGCAGAGGTCGGAGTTGGATTACCTCATCTACAATGATCCGCTGAGCTACGCGGATTTGATTCTGAACGGTGACCCGGAGAAATATTTGAAGAATGTGGCTGGAAGCCATGGGCTAGAAGATTAAGGGCAAAACAAAAAACAGGGTGCGCCCCTGAATAGGACGCACCCTGCCAAAGACCACAGACGATAGCGATATGTACAACAGGGAGTTCCCCAGTGGGAACTTCCTGTTTTTCGTTGTTTGCATGATGAGCTTGTTCTGCCTGCCACGCGGCAAACTCCCTTTGGCCTTCCTCGCTGTTCCAGCAGGCAAGGATGGCCGGGTAGAACGCCCGTGCCAGACGGTCGATGACATCATCGGGGTAAGGGGAAATGTTTGTGGACTTTTTCTTTTTGTTCAAACGCACGCTCCTTTGATCGTCCCACCGTGGCAAAGCCGGGCGAGAAAATCAAAGTTCCAATTTTTATCAGGCGCAAGGGCGCGGATGCTTTCCGCCCTGCACTTGCGGCTGGGGGCTCGTTGATGGCTTACAGGTGTCTGTTGTTATGCGGTCTTTTCTTCTTCAAGGGCTTCTGCAAGAGCCTTTTCCAGATAGGTTTCGATTTCAGTCAGGTAGTTAGCAGGCCTCTGCATTGCGAAGCGGAGAACCTTCTGCTTTTCCGGGTCAG
>NZ_JAFREG010000004.1:0-264268 GCF_017377615.1 Faecalibacterium sp. Marseille-Q4896 | reverse complement strand
TGTGTTAGGCGCGCCGCCAGCGTTCGTCCTGAGCCAGGATCAAACTCTTTATAAATGATATTTATCACTTAAAAGTGTTAAATCTTGTTCGCTCAGCACGCAATCGCTTGCGTCCTGTGTGAATTACCTTTGGAATTGTTTTTAGTGTTTTTCCAAACACTTAAAAGGTTCCTTACAAGTTTTTCGATATTGTTCAATTTTCAAGGTCCTGTAGCGCCTCAGCCTTGCGGCTGACGACCTGTTTATTTTACCACTGAAGTGGTTTTTTGTCAAGCCTTATTTTTTAGAAGCTTTTGAACTTTCTGAACTTGGATGTCTTGAAGTTTCTCGGAACAAACCGGTCTTTCTTGACGTCTATTGGTTCTTTTCAAGGGCTTCCTGCTGAGACTTCGGAAGTCATTCTTTTGCCTCAGCGCTTGGCGCTCAAGTATAATACCACACCCCTGCCTCCTTGTCAACACTTTTTGACAGATTTTTTCCAATTTCTTTGCAGAATAAAGAATCCCCCTGTTTTTCACCCGTTACAGGACGTGCCTTTTTCTTGACAAGGCGGCGGGTAGAACGTATTATGGAGTTATCCCCGTATCCTGTATAAGGTAGCTATACTTATTACATAAAGGAGAAGCGCCATGTCCTGTGTCAACATCCGCGGCTGCTGCATCGGCGAGGGCCGCCCCAAAGTTATTATTCCTATTGTAGAGCCCACGGAAACCGCCGTTCTTGAAAAAGCTGCCGAGTTTTCCACATTGCGCGCCGATTGTGTGGAATGGCGCATCGATTGCTTTGAAGGCGCAAAAGACCTTCCGGCCATCGTGCACTGCGCCGCAAAGCTTCGCGTTGCCTTAAAGGATCAGCTTCTTCTTTTCACCTTCCGCACAAAGGCCGAGGGCGGCAAAGTCGCTCTGGCCCACGAAGAGTATCTTCATTTTATCCGCACCGTTCTTGCCACCGACTGCGCCGATCTGATCGACATTGAATTTTTCACCGCAGGCGCAGAGCTTCCTGCGCTGATCGAAGAAGCCCACACCGCCGGGGCTGCAGTGGTGTGTTCCAGCCACGACTTCCATAAAACGCCGTCGCGCGCCGAACTGGTGAGTCGTATGGTTGCCATGCAGCGGTCCGGGGCTGATCTGCCCAAACTGGCTGTGATGCCCCAGAGCCGTGCCGACGTGCTGGAGCTTCTGGCTGCCACCGCTGAAATGGCCGACCGGCATCCGGAGACTCCCATCATTACCATGAGCATGGGAGCTCTGGGCGCGGTGAGCCGCCTTTCCGGCGAAGCCCTTGGCTCCGCCATGACCTTTGCCAATCCCGGGCAGGCCAGTGCACCGGGGCAGGTATCGTTGGAGGTCGTAAACGAAGTATTGGATGCACTGCATTTATAAATCCCGAAAGGAGCTTTTATGAAAAAGAAGTATTCTGCTCTCCCAGAACTTCTTTTGCGAAGTATTTTTTACACGCTTATCAATTATGTGCTTCTCAGCATGGTGCTGTCTTTTCGGCTTCATTGGAGCTCCATTCTGTTTTCTGCTGCCATGCTGTGGTTTGCTTTGGATTATTCAAAGACCATCCAGCAGTTGACCGGCAAACGGCTTCTCGCAGACCTTTTGTGGCTCGGCTGCATTCTCATCAGCACATTTATTGCATTCTTTGTCGGGTACATTCAAGGCTCGTTCGCATCATTTTAACGAAAAAGACCGGAGCTGTAGGTCACACTTACAGTTCCGGTCTTTCTTTTTATGTCACAAAGAGATGATTATGCCATCTTGGCTTCCAGACGGGTGCGGATGGCCTTGATAAAGCCCTCGCTGTCCACAGCGGTGGGGGTGATGCCCTCAGCCAGACCGCACAGGTCTTTCGTCATGATGCCGTCGTTCAGGGTCTGCAGGCTGGCGGCTTCCAGTGCCTCGCCAAACTTCACCAGCTCCGGCAGGCCGTCCAGTTCACCGCGCTTCTTGAACGCGCCAGACCACGCAAAGATGGTAGCCATGGGGTTAGTGGAGGTCTTTTCGCCCTTCAGGTACTTATAGTAATGGCGGGTGACGGTGCCGTGGGCGGCCTCGAACTCGTATTTGCCGTCCGGGCTGACCAACACGCTGGTCATCATTGCCAGAGAGCCAAAGGCGGTGGAGACCATATCGCTCATTACGTCACCGTCGTAGTTCTTGCAGGCCCAGACAAAGCCGCCCTCGCTGCGAATGACGCGGGCAACGATATCGTCAATGAGGCTGTAGAAGTAGGTGATGCCTGCGGCCTCGAACTTTGCCTTATACTCGGCGTCGTACACCTCCTGGAAGATATCCTTGAAGGTGTGGTCGTACTTCTTGGAGATGGTATCCTTTGCGCCGAACCACAGATCCTGCTTCACATCCAGTGCGTAGTTGAAGCAGCTGCGGGCAAAGCTGCGGATGGAATCATCCTTGTTGTACTGGCCCTGCAGAACGCCAGCGCCCTCAAAGTCAAACACGGTGGCGCGCTGCTCAGAGCCATCGGCACCGGTGAACACCAGTTCAGCCTTGCCTGCACCCGGGATGCGAAACTCGGTGCACTTGTACACATCGCCGTAGGCGTGGCGGGCAATGGTGATGGGCTTTTTCCAGTTTTTGACCACCGGCTTGATGCTGTCGATCATGATGGGTGCGCGGAACACGGTGCCGTCCAGCACCGCGCGGATGGTGCCGTTGGGGCTTTTCCACATCTCATGCAGCTTGTACTCGTCCATGCGCTGGGCATTTGGAGTGATGGTGGCGCACTTGACCGAAACGCCGTACTTCTTGTTGGCAAGGGCGGCATCCATGGTCACCTTGTCGGCGGTAGCGTCGCGGTTGGGCAGGCCCAGATCGTAATATTCGGTCTTGAGGTCCACAAACGGAAGGATCAGTTCGTCCTTGATCATCTTCCACAGAATACGGGTCATTTCGTCGCCGTCCATCTCGACGAGGGGCGTGGTCATTTTGATCTTTTCCATAGCAGGGTTCCCTTTCCTCTCTTTGGATCGTTTTTCCAGCCGCGCTGCACTGCCAGATGCCGCGCGGGCAGTTCGGCAGAATGTTTATTTGCGGTAAGCGGCTGCCAGCTTTTCAAGGGCCGGCAGGCTGCGCTTGACCTTTTCGGTATCGATGCAGTAGGCAAGGCGCACATAGCCCTTGACACCGAAGCTGTCGCTGGGCACCAGCAGCAGGTCAAACTCCCGGGCCTTCATGCAGAAGGCGTTGGCATCCTCTTCCAGAGCCTTGGGGAAGATGTAGAAGGTACCGCCGGGGCGCTCCACCTCAAAGCCCAGCGTGGTGAGCTTATCGTACAGCAGGTTCATGTTGGTCTCATACACACTCAGATCACTGGTCACATCCTGACAGCGGCTCACGGCCCGCTGAATGATGCTGGGCGGGCAGTTGTGGCCGGTGAAGCGGGAGATCTGGGCCATCATGTCCACCAGCACATCCTCGCCCTCACAGCCCGGACGCACCGCCACATAGCCAAGGCGCTCGCCGGGCAGGCTCAGGCTCTTGGAATAGGAGAAGCAGGTGAGAGTGTGGGGGTAGAACGCCGCCGGGTAGGGCACCTTTTTGCCGTCGAATGCGATATCCCGGTAGGGTTCATCGCTGACGAGGAAGATGTTGTGGCCAAAAGCCTTGCTCTTCTCGGTCAGGATCTCGGCCATGCGGGTGAGCGTCCCGGCAGAGTAGACCACGCCGGTGGGGTTATTGGGGGTGTTGATGAGCACACAGGTGGTCTTTTCGCCGATCATCTGCTCGAATGCGTCCAGATTGGGCTGGAAGGTCGGTGCCTGCGGCGGCACCACCTTGAGGACTGCCCCGGTGCCCGCCACATAGGGGCCGTACTCCGGGAAGTAGGGCGCAAAGGTGAGCACCTCGTCGCCGGGCTGCGTGACCGCACGGATGGCATGGGCAATGGCACCCGCCGCACCGGTGGTGGGGAAGATGTGCTTCTGCTCATAGGGCAGGCCAAAGGTCTTTGTCAGGTGCGCTGCCACATCGGTGCGGAAGCCCGGGTCACCCTGACTGGGGCAGTAGCCGTGCAGATTTACCGGCTCTTCGTTGGCCAGCAGATCCTGCATAGCGGCAGTGAACTCCTGCGGGCAGGGCACGCTGGGGTTGCCCAGCGAGTAATCGAACACGTTCTCATATCCGATCTCGGCAGCACGCTGCTTGCCGTACATAAAGGTCTCGCGGATGACGCTCTTATTGCCGAGCATCGCGCGATAAGTCTCGTTCAGCATAATACTTTCCCCCGAGAGTTTATTTGTGGGCAGCCGTATAGCTCTGCTCCACCTTGATGATGCAGCTGTAGGCTGCATCCTGTTCCTTGATGAACTGTTCCAGCTGAGTCAGCAGCTCTACCTTATCCCCTGCATAGCCTGCCGGCAGCACCAGATCGAACAGCACATTGGTGTGGGTTCTGCCCGGCACGATGCGCAGATCGTGCAGCGAAAGCTCCGGGTCCATCTGACGCAGCTTTTCGGTCAGGCGGGCACGCAGCACCCCCACTGCGGCGTCCGAGGTGACGATGGGATCGTAGTGGATGGTCACCATGAGGTTGTCGTTTTTAAAGAAGTCCCGTTCGATGTTGTCGATCAGGTCGTGTGCCTCCAGCGGGTCCTGCTCGGCGGGCAGCTCCACATGCAGGGAGGCGAACTGGTGTCCCGGGCCGTAGTCGTGCACCATCAAATCATGCATCCCCAGCACGCCGGGATAGGAGAGCACCTTCTGCTCGATGTGGTCCACCAGATCCTCGCTGGGGCTTTCGCCCAGCAGCGGGCTGAGCGTATCCATCACAAGGCCCCAGCCGGAGATCAGGATGAACGCCGCCACGCCTACACCCATCAGGCCGTCCAGCACATCCCAGCCGGTCACGCGGCACAGCACCGCCGCAATGAGCACCGCGCCGGTGCTCAGCACATCGTTGCGGCTGTCGGCAGCAGTGGCAATGAGGGTCTCGGAGCCGATGATGCGCCCGATGGTGCGGTTGAAGCCGCTCATCCACAGCTTGACGAGGATGGACGCCGCCAGCACTGCCACCGTGAGCCAGCTGAACATCACCGGGGTGGGGTGCAGCACCTTGACCACCGATTCCTTCAGCAGCGAAAAGCCGATGCCGAGAATGGTCACGCTGACTGCCAGCCCCGCCAGATATTCATACCGGGCATGGCCGAAGGGGTGCTCTGCGTCCGGGGCCTTGGCGGCCAGCTTGAAGCCCACCAGACTGACCACGTTGGACGAGGCGTCCGACAGGTTGTTCAGGGCATCTGCCATGATGGCAATGGAGCCGAACAGGGTGCCCACGGTCAGCTTGCCCAGACACAGCAGCAGGTTGCACGCCATACCCACCCAGCAGGCAAGGTTGCCATAGGCGGCGCGCACCTTAGGTTCCTGCGCACGGTCGGGCTGGCGAATGAAAAGACGGATCAAAAACTGAGTCATAACGGTCCTCCATGGGCAGCGCTGGACACCTGCATACCCTGTCATCGCTTATAGTATAGCATTTCGCTTTATCGTTTTAAAGTATTTTCCGAAAACTTTTGCCCGGTATAGAAAGACCCCGGCAGAGCGGGATGCCCTGCCGGGGAGCTTTATGGGAACGGTAAACCGGGATTCTCGGATGAATTACTTCTCAGAAGGCTTGCTCAGGTCCACGCTGCGGATGATCTTGCGCACCGGCAGGATGCTCTTGGCATTCATGGACAGCTCGTCCACGCCCATGCGCAGGAAGGTCTCGGTCAGGGCGGTGTCGGCACCCAGCTCACCGCAGATGCCCACCCAGATGCCGTGGCGGTGGCCCGCCTCAATGGTCATCTTGATGGCGCGCAGCACAGCGGGATGGTGCGGGTTGAAGAACGGCTCCAGCTTTGCATTCTGGCGGTCCAGCGCACAGGTGTACTGGGTCAGGTCGTTGGTGCCGATGGAGAAGAAGTCGCACTCGGCAGCCAGCTCGTCCGCAATCAGCACAGCGGCGGGGGTCTCGATCATGGTGCCCACCTCGATGTTCTGGCCCATCTTCACGCCCTCGGCGGTCAGTTCTGCGCGGCACTCTTCCAGAACAGCCTTGGCATCCTGCAGCTCCCGCAGGCTGGTGATCATGGGGAACATGATGCTCATGTTGCCGTAGGCAGAAGCACGCAGCAGAGCGCGCAGCTGGGTCTTGAAGAAGTCCCTGCGGGTCAGGCAGATGCGGATGGCGCGGTAGCCCAGAGCGGGGTTATCCTCGTGATCCAGCTTCATGTAATCGACGGTCTTATCGGCACCGATGTCACAGGTACGGACAACCACCTTGCGGGGAGCCAGACTCTCCACCACCTGCTTGTAGGCCTCGAACTGGTAGTCCTCGGTGGGGAAGTCCTTGCAGTTCAGGTAGACGAACTCAGTGCGGAACAGGCCCACACCGCCAGCATCGTTCTGCTGCACAGCACCCACATCGCTCATGCCGCCGATGTTGGCAAAGACATTGATGGTCTTGCCGTCCAGCGTGGTGTTGGGCTTGCCCTTCAGCTCCTGCAGCAGGGCCTGCTTCTTCTGATCTTCCTGCTGGCGCTTCTTCAGGCTCTTGAGCAGGTCGGGGGTGGGGTCAACGTAAACGCAGGCGTTGTAGCCATCGATGACCGCCATCTTGCCGTCCCAGTCGTCCTGAATATCCTTGCACTGGATCAGGGCAGGGATGTTCATGCTGCGGGCCAGAATGGCGGTGTGGCTGTTGGAGCTGCCCTCACGGGTGATAAAGCCCAGCAGCAGGCTCTTATCCATGCGGACGGTCTCAGACGGGGCCAGATCCTCCGCGACCAGAATGCTGGGCTCGGTGCCCTGCAGGCTGGCGTTGTCCACCCCCTGCAGGATGTCCAGAATGGCCTGTGCGATATCGATGACATCTGCACTGCGGGCCTGCAGATACGGGTCATCCATGGCGGCGAACACCGCAGCCTGATTGTTGCCTGCCGTCTTGACGGCGTACTCGGCACACTTTTTCTGGCTGTTGATGATCTCCTTGATGGCATCCACAAAGTCGTCGTCTTCCAGCATCATGGCGTGGATGTTGAACACCTCGGCGATGTCCTCGCCAGCCTCTGCCAGTGCCTTTTCATACAGCGCAGTCTGCTGCTCAATGGCCTTCTGCTGCGCTTCTTCAAAACGCGCCACTTCCGCTGCGGTATCCGCTACCTCTGCGGCAGAAATGGCAGTATCCTTTTTCTTGTAGATCTTGAGCTTGCCGATGGCGATGCCATTCAGGATGCTCTTACCGGTGCCTACCTGCATTGCACACTACTCCTTCTTCATCTGTGCCGGGGCCGCACTGCTCCGACAGTCCAAAAAAGCCCCCGCAGCTCACCCGCGAGGGCCTTCCTCATCTTAACTGCGGAATCAGACGTTCTCGGTCAGGAACTTCTGGATGGCTGCTGCAGCAGCTTCCTCGTCGTCGCCCTCGACCTTGACGGTAACGGTCTCACCCTGCTTTACACCCATGCCCATCAGAGCCATCAGCTTGCGCATATCGCAGCTCTTGCCGTCCTTTTCCAGGGTAGCGCTGCTGGCAAAGCCCTTGACGGTCTTGACGAGCAGGCCGGCGGGACGAGCGTGGATGCCGCATGCATCCTTAACGGTATACTGGAATTCCTTCATAATCATTTTCTCCTTACTTGATCCCGTGCGGCGCTTCTGCACTTGCACCAGACGCGGCCGAGCCGCGGCACGGTTGATACATCTATTATAAACCCTTGCCGGGAATTTTTCACCATTTCATATTGCTAATTTTTTATGCAAAATTTTGGTACAATTGAACATACAAATGTGACAAAAATGCACGCATTTCACTTTTTCTTCTGCTTGTGTGCAAATTTTAGGCAAATTGCGGCCTGATTTTGCATCAAAACCCGAAGCTGTTCCCGGTCGTTTCCGGCTTTGGCAGGTCGTTCCGGTGCTTATTCCACCGGATATCCCTCGGCATCCAGCGGCAGTTCCGTATAAGGCACAGCCTGCGGCACGGCATCCGGCTCACCGGAGGTCTGCTGGGCGGTCAATTCCTCGTCATGGCGTTCGCCCCAATCGCCGCTGTAGTCCTCGCCGGAGGTCTGCTGGGCCGGTTCGCTGCCGGTCAGCTCTTCGTCGTGGCGCTCACCCCAGTCGCCCTCGTAGTCCTCGCCGGAAGTCTGCTTTGCCTCAGCTTCCGCCATGGCGGCCTGCATGTCTTTCAGGCCCACCACAACGCCGGAGGGCCGTTCCAGCAGGTAAGCTCCCACGGCCTTTTTGCGGTACACCAACAGCACGCCGTAGCGGCTGGTCTCTCCGCTGCTTGCCGCCGGGATCAGCGCCGTCCATTTTTCCACGGTCTTGCCCTTGTAGCGTGCAAGGTCCATGCCGCTCTGCTGCACCACCCCGTTGAAGGCCGAAAAGCTGTCATCCCACTTGCGGGGGATCTTGACCTTGTCTGCCGTGATGGATGCGCCGTCCACATCCAGACCGTAGCCGGTGAACCATGTCTGGATGTCCTGTGCACTCTCAATTTTGTTCACCGCCGCCGAGACCGCAACGGTGCGGTTGCTGATGAACCGGCCCAGCAGAGCACTGCCCACCACCAGTGCGCAGCACATGGCACCCAGACCCAGTTTTTTCAGGCTCGTTTTGCTCAGTGTAACTACAAACATATCCCCATGCCTCCCCAGCCTGTTTATTGCTCTGAGAACAATTTATTCAGAGTTCGGGCAGGTTATGACGATTTAAAATGCCCACCGTTTCACTCTGGGCATATTCAGCGGAAATATTATTTTGTTTTCGCGTTTGGAGTGGCCTGCGGGCCGCTCCAAACGCATTTTTACAAAAAGAGTCGCTGCCGGAAAATGCATTTTTTCTGCTGCACGACGGCTGCAAACCGACAGCAGCAAAATACCGCTACCCGTTACGTCCCCTTCCCGTGAAAAAGCAAATCAGCCAGACCCGCAGGTCTGGCTGATTTGCAATACTAAAAATAATTATTTCCTCTATTATTGTCAGAGTGAAGCGGAGACAATTCTAAATCGTCACGTCTCCGTGCGCTTTTACAAAATCCTCCGGCGAGACTTCGCCGTTCTGGCGGAGCACCTGTTTCAGCACCTGCATCACGCCGTATTCCCGGTGGGACGGTGCCAGGAACGACACCTGCGCCCGCAGCGGTCCGCTGCCGTTCTCCATCAAAAAGCCGTACTTCGCGGTGGTGAGCATCTCGGCATCGTTGTAGGTGTCACCAAAGGCCATCATGCTGTCGGCCGGAATGCCCAGCAGTGCACCCACCTTTGCCAGTGCTGCACCCTTGTGCACGCCTGGGTTCATCACGTCCACCCAGTTTCTGCCTGCCACTGCCACCGAGAATGCACCGCCATTTCCGGTGTGGAATGCGCCGTAGATCCGGTCGAAGGCTTTCTGCGAGTCGTCGTTGGGCAGATAGACGGTAAACTTATCCGCCGCCGCTTCCACCGCAGTCAGGTCATCCACGTATTCCACCCGGGTATAAAAATTCTTGAAAACTTTATCGTATTTCTCGTCCTGCTTTTCCGCGTAGGCCGCCTGCAGTCCGCACAAAAGTCCCACGTCTCCGGCCTGCTTTGTGCTGCGGGCCAGCTGCCGCCAGCCCTCGGCAGGCATTTCGGACACAAACAGGTCTTTCCCCTTCCAGCGAGCAGCGCCGCCGTTGTCGCCAATGAGAATGATCTCCTCCAGCAGATCCGGGAACATCGTTTCCAGTGTGTACAGAGGCCGCCCGCTGGCGGCGGCAAACAAGATGCCATGCCCGGCCAGTGCACGGATGGTCTCGGTAAACTTTGGCGGCAACTGGCTGTACTCGTCCAGAAGGGTCGCGTCCATGTCCGATGCGATCAGGCGAATGCGGTCCATTGCAGTTTCCTCACTTATCCGATGTAGCTGATGTTCACGTCCATATCGCCCTTATAGCCGGGCAGGCGTGCCGTGCAGGTGCCCTGCCACAGGGCGCAGTCGATGGGGCTGCTGGCAACACCATAATGTGCGTTCCAGATGGTATATTTTTTCAGGCTGTTCAGATTGACACGCTTGCGGTACCACAGGGTAGAGGCATACACACCGGGTTTGTAGCCCTGTGCCTTGACCTCCTCACAGAAGGCGATGGCGCACTTGGTGCGGTCCTCCATACCCAGACCGTCGGCGCGGCCGGAACCATTGGAAGCGCCGGATGCTTCGGTGTCAAAGAAGATGGGGTAATCCAGCTTGCGTCCGTTCAGTACGTAGGCGCAGGCAAAGGCTTCCTCCTTGGCTTCCTCCTCGGTGGTGGCCTGACTGAAGAAATACACGCCCACCTTCAGGCCCGCATTCTTCACATTGGTGAAATGCTCCTCGAACATGGGGTCCAGCACCAGCGTGCCGGAAGCACCATAGCCGCGGTAGCCGATGCGGACGATCACAAAGCTCACGCCTGCCTTTTTGATCTGGTTCCAGTCGATGTTCTTCTGATACTTGGAAACATCCACACCAAAGGTCTTGCCATTTTCCAGCACACCGTCCGCATTGAAGTAATAGAGTTTATTGTCGATGCACTGGATGCCGGTCACCGGCTTGTTGGTGGTCTGGCTGTAGTAGTAGGTCTTGCCGCCGGAGGTGCGCCAGCCGGAATAGACCGGCTCCGTATCGCTCTTGCCCAGCCAGCCGAACAGGAAATTGAGCAGCCAGCTGAAAAATCCGTTCTCATCGCTCAGGTCGATGCACTGGGCCTCGGCGGCATCCATGGCACCGGCATCCAGCGCGGCACGGATCTCTTCCGGTGTCAGCACCACGCTGTTTTCCGGCGTGTGCTGGTTCGTGCTGTTCTCCTCCGCTTCAGTGGCCTGTACAGGCGGCGCTTCCGGGTCCTGTGCAGCAAGCTCCGGGGTCTCCGTCTGCAGGGTGGGCATTGCCGTTTCCTGCTGTGCAGAAATAGTCTCGGTCACTGCCGCGGTACTTTCTTCCGGCTGTGCAGCCAGTGCCAGCGGTGCGCCCATTGAAAAGGTCATTGCCAATGCCAGAACTGCCGCTGCGCACCGCGTTTTGCCGCGGGTGCCGCGGGCAGTCAGTTTATTCCAGAACGTTTTTTTCATGCTGTGCTCCAAACCTCATGCATTTTTATCGGGATGCCGCCCTTCACAAAAAGGGCGGCGTTTCATCTTCTCAATACTCTTTCAGTATACACCCGCGGGCAAGCCCCCGTCAATTGCCGCACACTGCAAAGCGCAGCTCCGAAAAGCTGCCGCCCCGGTATCAGAAAATGCTCCAAAATAGATACGTCTCAGCCCGCAAAAACATTGCACAAAGCCAAAAATTGCAGATATTTCCAGCAAAATCAGCATTTTGTCTTGCTGTCTTGACATGTGTATGGTATTATACTTGACATGCAGTTTTTGCATTGAATCCACCATCTTGAAACAGAAAGGCAGTTTCTCATGTCAAATGTGAAAGATTTCTTAAAACGCAAGGATATCGTCATCACCCCGCAGCGCTATCTCATTGAAGCGCTGGGTGCCATGGCGCAGGGCCTGTTTGCCAGCCTGCTGATTGGCACCATCATCAAGACGCTGGGTCAGCAGACCGGCCTTGACGTGCTGGTAGACCTTGGCGGCTACGCCACGGCCATGAGCGGCCCGGCCATGGCCTGCGCCATTGGCTGGGCGCTGCACTGCCCGCCGCTGGTGCTGTTCAGCCTGATCACCGTAGGCTACTCGGCCAATGCTCTGGGCGGCGCAGGCGGCCCGCTGGCCGTGCTCATCATTGCCATCGTGGCTTCCGAGCTGGGCAAGGCCGTGAGCAAGGAGACCCGCGTGGACATCCTCGTGACCCCGCTGGTGACCATTTTTTCCGGCGTGGGCCTTTCCATGCTGATCGCCGCACCCATTGGCGCTGCTGCAAGTCAGGTGGGCACCCTGATCATGTGGGCCACCGAACAGGCTCCGCTGGTCATGGGCATTCTGGTATCCGTCATTGTGGGCGTGGCGCTGACCCTGCCCATTTCCTCTGCCGCCATCTGCGCCGCGCTGGGTCTGACCGGCCTTGCCGGCGGTGCCGCCGTGGCAGGCTGCTGCGCCCAGATGATCGGCTTTGCCGTGATGAGCTACAAGGAGAACGGCGTGGGCGGTCTGGTCAGTCAGGGCCTTGGCACCAGCATGCTGCAGATGGGCAACATCGTCAAGAACCCCCGTATCTGGATCGCGCCCACACTGGCCAGTGCCATCACCGGCCCGCTGGCCACCTGCGTGTTCCACTTTGAGATGAACGGTGCCGCCGTGTCCTCCGGCATGGGCACCTGCGGTCTGGTAGGCCAGATCGGCGTGTACACCGGCTGGGTCAGCGATATTGCCGCCGGTACTAAAGCCGCCATCACCCCGATGGACTGGGCTGCCATGGTGCTGCTGTGCTTTGTTCTGCCCGCCGTGCTGAGTGTGATCTTCTGCGAGATCGAGCGCAAGCTGGGCTGGATCAAAGAGGGCGATCTGAAGCTGAACTAACTTTTAGAATTGTCTCCGCTTCGCTCTGACAATATCAGCAGAAAAATATTTTTATATATAGCAACGCCGGAATGACTGCGGTCATTCCGGCGTTGCCTTTTCACGATAAGGGGCCGGGCGGTGAACAGCCTTTTGCTACCGTCAACCTGCAGCTGTCGCACAGCAGATGGAGCTCAAACGATTCGTTTCCCGTCCAGCACTGCCTGCGTGAGGGTGTCGCCTTCATACACCAGCTTGAGGGAGAAATAAGGCCGTTCCTCATTCAGCAGCCGGAAGAAGATTTTGTCGCCCTCCCAGATGGGCAGTTCAGCTGCCTTATCCTTCGGCACCCATTCCAGTACGCCTTCCCTGCAGGCATCGCCCTGCACCATCTCGCCCGTCCATTCATCAGCGGTGTACAGGTGGATGAACTCGGTCATGTTGCCCCAAATAAAGGTCAGCAGGCCCCGGGCGCGGAAGCGCTTCAGCGTCAGGCCGGTCTCCTCCTTCACTTCCCGCAGCAGGCAGTCCTCCGGGCTTTCAAACCGCTCAAACTTTCCGCCCACGCCGATCCATTTGTCGTGGTTGTAGTCGTCCTGCTTTTTGATGCGGTGCAGCATCAGGTAGGCATCGTCCCGTTCCAGATAACACAGCGTGGTGCTGAAAATGGGAAATTCCGGGTTCATGAAGGCTCCTAGATTCATTGAGTTCTCCTTTTGATCTTGTTTTTGTGGAAAATGCCGTTTTTCGCTGCGGCCTCTCCCGTGAAAAAACACCCCCGGCAAAGCCCGCAGGCTTTGCCGGGGGTGCAAACCAAAAATAACTTTTTCCTCTGAATATGCCAGAGCAACGCGGCGGCAATTTAAAATCATTGCCCCTTCCGGCTTGCTCTTCCCTTGCCCGCATTGTTCAGCTTGCGCACAAGGTCGTTCTGATGCTTGCGCTGGCTGGGCGTGGGCTGCGGGTCTTTGGCCTCCTCAGCGCGGCGGCCGCTCTGGGCGGTGTCCGGATCGATGCGTTCCAGCGTCCACTCCTGATTGCCGCCGGCCACAAAGTTCCAGATCTGGGCCTGTGCGCCGTTGGAGGTGTTCATACCCACAAGGTCGATGTATTTATCCGCCAGCACATTGCGGATGCGGGTGCGCCCGCTGCGGGTGGGCTCCAGCGCCCAGCACTGACTCAGCCCGCTGGTGCGGTCCCACTGGTGCAGCCATGTGCCCTCCACCACACCGCCAAGGGCCAGATCCATCATCTTGCCGGTAAAGCGGTTGCAGATGCGCCAGCGGCCCTCGCCTGCATCCACGAACTGCCACTGCTGCCACGGATGGCCTGCATAGCTCCACAGCTGGATGGCCGCGCCGTTCTCGGTGTTGAAGTTCTTTACTTCCAGTACCTTTCCATTGGGGGCTTTGATGATATAAAATTCATTTTCCAGAATGACTGCCTGTGATGCCTTTGCCATAGAGCACGACTCCTTTCCAGTTTGGTAGCCCTATTATAGCGTATTTGTCCTTTGGCAGCAAGAATGCTTTTCCATAATCTTTTTACGTTTTATTGTGCATTTTGACATGATTCCCGCAACGATAACGTTTACGCGCAACAAAACCGTCTCTGCAGGGAATTTCTTTACACTCCGGCCTGTCTTGTGATACAATAAAGGCACATGCTTTTAGGGAGGGATTTGGAATGACCAACGAAACCTTGGAAACCATTAAAAGCCGCCGCAGCTGCCGTGCCTATAAGCCGGAGCAGATCACCGACGAAGAGCTGAATGCCGTGCTGGAAGCCGGCACCTACGCTGCCAGCGCCATGGGCCGCCAGAGCGCAAAGATCGTGGTGGTGCAGGACGCTGCCACCCGCGCCCAGCTCACCCGCATGAACGCCGCTGTCATGGGCAAGGACACCGACCCTATGTACGGCGCTCCTACCATTCTGGTAGTGCTGGCCGATGCCGGTTCCAAAAATGCCGTGCAGGACGGCAGCCTTGTCATGGGCAATCTGATGCTGGCCGCGGCCTCGCTGGGGCTGGGCAGCTGCTGGATCAACCGCGCAAAGGAAGAGTTTGAATCCGACGAGGGCAAGGCCCTGCTCCGGCAGTGGGGCATCGAGGGCGATTGGGTCGGCGTCGGCCACTGCATTCTGGGCTATCCTGCTGCAGACCCCAAGCCCGCCGCCCCCCGCAAGCCGGATTATATCGTAAAAGTATAAGGAGAACTATGAAGCCTGATTACAAGCTGGTCGCCAAGGCCAAATATATCCACGCCACCGCCGACCTTGCCAGTGAACTCTGGCACGAGGTGTACAAGCGCTACTATCCCGCAAAGCAGCTGGACACCCTTGTGGAAGAGCTGCAGAGCGCAGACGCCATCGAAGCAGACATCGACAACGATGTGAACTATTTTCTGGTCGTTCTGGGCGGCAAAACCATCGGCTACTTTGCGTGGAAGATGGAGAACACCGCCCTGCACCTGATGCACCTGTACCTCAAGCCCGAATACCGCGGCAAGGCACTGGGCCGGGACATCGTGCTCTCCTGCGAGCGGCTGGCCCGCGGCGAGGGCAAGGGCCGTGTGTGGTGCACCGTGCACGCCAAGGCCCTGCCGGTGCAGCAGTTCTTCAAGGCCCTGCGCTACCGCAATTTAAAGCCCGCCGAGCAGGAAAACGGCACCGTCCCCCGGGACGAAGTGGTATTTGAGCACACGCTGGGCTAAAAAGCCGCAAATGCTATTGAAATTTCTCCCCGTTTGTACTACACTGGTGTAGTGTAATAAAGTGTCTGCCTGTGGGCGGCATCTGCAAAAAAGGAGAACAACATGGCAAAAGATCATCCTACCGGCCAGTCCGGTCTGTATCAGGCATTTTTGCAGCTCAAGACCCCGGAACAGTGCTACCGTTTTTTACAGGATGTGTGCAGCTATTCCGAGCTGAGCGCAATGGAGCAGCGCTACAACATTGCCGAAATGCTGGTGGACAAGCGCATCTACACCGAGATCATGGATAAGACCGGTGCATCCAGCGCCATCATCAGCCGGGTAAGCCGGGTGCTGAGTGCCAACGACAGCGTGTTACGCGCCTTGCTGGAAGCGGAAAAAGCTGCCGACGATCAAAACTGAACTTCCACACAAACCATGCCGCGTGCCGCCCGTGCGGTATGCGGCTTTTATCATTCAACCGGGAAGGCAGAAGTCCCCACGCCAGCGGGGTACTTCTATCGTTTTTCCTCATGCGGCGCAGATGCGCCGTCTTCATCAGAAATC
The DNA here is from genome assembly GCF_017377615.1 of Faecalibacterium sp. Marseille-Q4896. Classification (NCBI taxonomy): domain Bacteria; kingdom Bacillati; phylum Bacillota; class Clostridia; order Eubacteriales; family Oscillospiraceae; genus Faecalibacterium; species Faecalibacterium sp. Marseille-Q4896. Next base: position 248,548 of record NZ_JAFREG010000004.1, on the reverse strand, counting down.
AGGGAGGTTTGATTTTTATGAGCAAAGCTGTTGTATTTTTTGCCGAGGGCACCGAGGAATGTGAAGCCCTGCTGGTGGTCGATCTGCTGCGCCGCGCCAAGGTGGAGGTGACCGTGGCCAGCGCATCCGGCAGCCGTGAGATCGTGAGCAGCCACAAGGTGCATATCACCGCCGACGCACTGGCCGAAGAGGTGGATTATTCGGATGTGGACATAGTGGTGCTGCCCGGCGGCATCCCCGGCACCCCGAACCTTGCCGCCAACAAGACCGTTACCGACACCTGCGTTTCCTTTGCAAAGAGCGGCAAAAAGGTAGCTGCCATCTGCGCAGCACCCAGCGTGCTGGCATCTCTCGGCCTGCTGGAGGGCAGAAAAGCCACGGCGCATGCCGGCTTCCAAGACAAATTGGCCGGTGCCGAGGTGCTGGATACCGAAGTGGTAGTGGACGGCAATATCACCACCAGCTACGGTCTGGGCGGTGCCATCCCCTTTGCGCTGGAGCTGGTGCGCCAGCTGGCCGGGCAGGCTGAGGCCGACCGCATCCAGAACGCCATCGCCTACCGCCACTGAGGGAGGAAACTGAAATGCGTTTTGTCACCTGCCGCCTGCCGGACGGCGTGGAAGATCCGGCCATTCTTTCTGCCGACGGCACACAGATCTGGCCGCTGAGCTGGCTGGGCCTTTCCTATGAAACCTTGTCCGATGCCATCCCCTTTCTGACCCCGCAGGTGCGGGCAGGCCTGCAGCTTGCCATTGCGGGCATCCCGGCCCTGCCCGTGGATGCCGTGCAGCTGCAAAGCCCTATTCCCTGCCCGGCGCAGGATGTGGTGTGCCTTGGCATCAACTACATGGCCCACTCGGACGAAGCGGAGAAATACTCTGCCGATGCCTTTGCAACCAAACATCAGGATGCCATTTATTTTTCCAAGCGCGTTTCCCGCGCTGTGCCGGACGGCGGCTTTATTGAAGCTCACACTGACCTTGTGCAGAAGCTGGACTACGAATGCGAGCTGGCTGTGGTCCTGGGCAAAGATGCCAGGGATGTGCCCGCCGGGCAGACAAAAGACTATGTGTTCGGCTACACCATCCTGAACGACGTTTCCGCCCGCGATGTGCAGACCGCCCACAAGCAGTGGTATTTCGGCAAAAGTCTGGACGGCTTCACGCCCATCGGCCCCTGCATCGTTACCGCAGACGAATTCGACACCTACCCGCCCAAGCTCGGCATCCGCAGCTTTGTCAACGGCGAAAAGCGGCAGGACTCGAACACCGGCCTGCAGATCTTTGATATCGACCACGTGATCCACGAGCTGACGCAGGGCATGACCCTGAAGGCCGGCACCATCATTGCCACCGGCACCCCGGCAGGCGTGGGCATGGGCATGGACCCGCCGCAGTTTTTGAAGCCCGGCGACACGGTGCGCTGTGAGATCGACGGCATTGGCAGCCTGACCAACACCGTGCGGTGAGCACTGGCAATTGTGCCAAACATCCACTGCATTTTCCGTCTGTTTGCATGAAAATCCGCAGCGGCACTGCTCTTTTGCGGGTAGGTGTGGTATACTGGAACACGCGAAATACTGCGGCCGCTGGCCGTCAAAAAGGGGTAAATGAAACATGAAAGAATACGCATTCGGCATCGATCTGGGCGGCACCACCGCTAAGATCGGCCTGTTCAAGACCACCGGCGAACTGCTGGAAAAGTGGGAAGTTCCCACCGACACCTCCAACGCCGGTGAGCACATTCTGAAAAATCTGGCCGCTGCCGTGCAGGGCAAGATGCAGGAAAAAGGCCTTGCCGCTGAGCAGGTAGAGGGCGTGGGCGTGGGCGTGCCCGGCCCTGTTCTGGACAGCCGCATCGTGCCCATCATCTGCGCAAACCTCGGCGGCTGGGGCAAGCATAATGTAGCCGAAGAGCTGAGCACCATGCTGGGCGGCATCCGGGTCCTTGTGGGCAATGACGCCAACGTGGCTGCTCTGGGCGAGATCTGGATGGGTGCAGCCAAGGGCTGCCGCAGCGCAGTCATGGTCACGCTGGGCACCGGCGTGGGCGGCGGCGTCATCGTCAACGGCAAGGTCATCGATGGCACCCACGGTGCCGGCGGCGAGATCGGCCACATCACGGTGGACCGCCACGAGACCGCCGCCTGCGGCTGCGGCAAGCACGGATGTCTGGAGCAGTATTCCAGTGCTACGGGCGTTGTGCGCTGCATGAAGAAGCTGCTGGACGAGAACCCGGACACCCCCTGCACCCTGCGCGGCACCGAGTTTGCCGCCAAGGACGTGTTTGATGCCGCCCGCAATGGCGACGCCCTTGCCGCCCGCGAGGTGGACGAGATGACCGATACCCTTGGCATGGCGCTGGCGACCATTGCCGCCACCGTGGACCCGGAGATGTTCATGGTGGGCGGCGGCGTATCCCGCGCCGGTGATGTGCTGTTTGCCCCGCTGCGGGAGCATTTCAAGGTCTATGCCTTCAAGTCCTGCCGTGAGACCCCCATCGTGCCCGCCATCCTCGGCAACGATGCCGGTATCTATGGTTCTGTGCGCCTGATCGTGGGCGAATGATCCCTCTGTACGCAAAAAGCTCTGCCGTGCTTGCGGCAGAGCTTTTTTGTATGTGTGCTTTTTTACAGTGTATCTTCCCCCGGCAGCTGGTTCCACAGGCGGTAGTAGACGCCCTGCTTTGCCAGCAGCTGGTCATGGGTGCCGGACTCCACGATGCCCTCTTCGCCCAGCACAAGGATGCGGTCGTAGTCCTTGATGGTGGTCAGGCGGTGGGCGATGGTCAGGGTGGTGCGGCCATGGGCCAGCTTTTCAAGGCTCTGGCCCACCAGGATCTCGCTTTCGTTGTCCAGCGCGCTGGTGGCCTCGTCCAGAATGAGGATGGGCGGGTTCTTCAGGAACACCCGCGCAATGGCGATGCGCTGCTTCTGTCCGCCGGAGAGCTTGACACCGCGCTCACCCACATAGGTATCAAAGCCATCCTTCAGGGCCAAAATGAACTTTTCCGCCCCGGCCAGACGCGCCGCTTCCATGATCTCTTCGCGGGTGGCGCCGGGCTTGCCGTAGGCGATGTTCTGGGCCACCGTGCCGCTGAACAGATACACGTCCTGCTGCACGATGCCGATATCCTGCCGCAGGCTTTTCAGGGTGACATGGCGGATGTCCTGCCCATCGATCAGGATGCGGCCGCTGGTCACCTCGTAGAAGCGGGGGATGAGGTTGCACAGGGTGGTCTTGCCGCCGCCCGAAGGGCCGACCAGCGCCAGCCGTTCGCCCGGCCGGATATCCAAGCTGACGTTGTGCAGCACCTTGTTGTGGTCGTCCGGGTACTCAAAGCTGACGTTTTCAAACCGGATGTCACCGGGGCCGGGCTGCAGCGGCACCGCGTCCGGGGCGTCGCCGATGGTCACAGGGGTGTCCATGATCTCGGCAAAGCGCTCGATGCCGGTCATGCCGCGCTGGAACTGCTCGGCAAACTCCACGATGCGGCGGATGGTGGCAATAAGGGTGGTGACGTACAGCATATAGGCCACCATGTCACCGGCGGTGATCCTGCCGTACACCAGCGAGAGGCCGCCTGCCAGAATGACCACCAGATACATCAGGCCGTCGAACAGGCGGGTGGAGGTGTTGAAGGCACCCATGGCGTAGTAGCCGAGGGTCTTGATCTGCTCAAAATCCCTGTTGCCCTTTGCAAACTTCTCGCGTTCCTCATCCTCGGCGGCAAAGGCCTTCACGACACCCTGCCCCAGCAGGCTGTCCTCGATGGTGGAGTTCAGCTCGCCGATCTGCACGCGCTGCTGGCGGAACCGCGCCCGCAGCCGTCCGTTCAGGTAAACGGACACCACGCCCATCAGCGGCACGCAGGCGAACACCGCCAGCGTCAGCGGCACACTGGCCCGGCACAGGATAATAAAGGACACCACGATCTTGATGGCCGCAATGAAAAATTCCTCCGGGCAGTGGTGGGCAAACTCGGTCACATCGAACAGGTCGTTGGTGATGCGGCCCATGATGGTGCCTACCTTGGTGTTGTTGTAGTAGGTGTGGTCCAGCTTGAGCAGGTGGTCAAAGGCATCGCGGCGCATATCCGTCTCGATGTGCACGCCCATGATATGACCGATGCTGGACATGTAATAGCTGGCTGCACCGTCGATGATGCGCAGCACAAAATAGAGTGCTGCCAGCCGCAGCACGATGCCCGCCGTCAGAGTGATGCCCACGCCCATGGCGGCGTTGGTGATAGTGCTCATGATCTTAGGCAGCACGATGTCACACAGGGTGGTCAGCGCCGCACAGAACAGGTCCAGAAACAGGGTCATTTTGTACTTTGCCAGATAGGGCAGAAAACGCCGGATCAGCGCACCGCTGCCTGCGTGGTGCGCCCCGGGGTCGTTGATTTTGGTTTTTGACATGGTTCCTCCGTTTTTTGGTTTCTTTAGGCCTTTACGATTCAGGATGTTTCAGATACTTTTCAGTGGGCTCGCCCTCTCAGTCAAATCCTTCGGATTTGCCAGCTCTCCCAAAGGGAGAGCCCTTGGCAAAGAGATGAAGTTTGCGTGGACTGCCAAAGGCTCCCACTTTGAGGAAAGACTTCCCCCGGCCGGGGGAAGATGTCACCGCAGGTGACAAAAAGGGGAATCTGGCATCGCGCAGCGATGACTGAGAGGGCGAGGCCGTTTTTATTTTTACACTTTTTTACTGTAATCCCGCTCGCCGTAGATGGCGGTGCCGATGCGCACAAGGGTGGCACCCTCCCGGATGGCGTTTTCAAAGTCGCCGCTCATGCCCATGGAGAGGGTCTCCATGGACACGTTGGAATAGCCGCGCTCTCCGGCCTGCACAAACAGCTTGTACACCTCGGCCAGATAGCGGCGGTTGCGGGCATCGTCGTCGTTCACGGGCGGAATGGCCATCAGCCCCTTGACCCGGATGTGCTCCTGTGCGGCAGCAGCATCCAGCAGCGGCCAGAGCGCTTCCGGTGCTACGCCGGTCTTGCTCTCCTCGCCGCCGATGTTCACCTCCAGCAGCACGTTCTGCACGATGCCGGCCTTGGCTGCTTCCTTCTCGATGGTGTTCAGCAGATGCTCACTGTCCACGCTTTGGATGAGGCTGGCACGGCCCAGCACCTTTTTGATCTTGTTGGTCTGCAGATGGCCGATAAAGTGGCTGGGCTTGCCGCAGTAAGCACCTGCGTCAAAGTTTGCGCACAACTCCTGCACATGGTTCTCACCGAACACATCAATGGGCAGGGCTGCGCTTGCAGCCACGGTCTGCGCCGTGCGGGTCTTGCAGGCGGCGCACAGCTGCACCGCTGCCGGGTCGCGGCCTGCTTCACGGGCCGCGGCTGCCATCTTTTCCCGGATCTCTGCCACGGCCTCCTGCATCTGTTCCAGATTCTTTTCTGCCACGATGCTCAGTCCTCCTCGGTATACTTGGCGCGTTCGCCGCCGATGAGCTTCGGGCGGGTGCGGGCGCACAGAATGTTCGCTTCACCAATTTTGGAAAGGCTCAGCCGCACCGGCACCGCCACCCGCTTCAGATGCATCCCGATCAGGGTGCCGCCGATATCAATGCCTGCATGGGCACGGATCTCTTCCACGGCCACAGGCTCCCGGAACTTCTTCCAGCAGGTAGTGGCCCAGCTGCCGCCTGCGTGGGGGCGGGGCACCACGCACACCTCTTCCCAGCCGTATTTTTCGGCGGCTTCGCGCTCGATGATAATAGCGCGGTTCAGATGCTCACAGCACTGCGCGGCCAGCCAGATGCCGTTTTCGGCCAGCACTGGGGCAATGCCCGCGTACACGGCCTGCGCGGCTTCCAGACTGGAATCCTTGCCAATGTGCCCGCCCACGATCTCGCTGGACGAGCAGCCCACCACGAACACATCGCCCTTTTTCAGCTTTGCTTCGGCCAGCAGTTCGGTCACTGCCTGCCGGGCCTGCGTCTCGATCTGTTTTTTGAATTCTTCTGTCATAAAAAACACCTCGGTTTTTATCAAAGATCAAAGATTTGCACTGCGCACCTTTTCGCTGCCTGCAAGGCCGAGATACAGCCTGCTCTCCACCGGGCACAGAGCTGTCACACCGCCTGCACCCTTGCTGGAGACCGTCCGCTTCCAGCTGCCGTCTGCCGTATCTACAGCTTCCGCGCAGGGCGCATCGGCAGGCAGGTTGAATAGCTTTTCCTGCAGATTCCGGCCTGCACGCAGGGCAATGCCCCGCAGCAGGGTGCTGTCGGCGTTCTTTTCCAGCCAGCTGCTGCGCGCCCACCGGTAGCCGATGTACAGGGTGCCGTCTGCATCCATAGCAAGCGCACCGGGATACCCCGGCAGGCCGGAAACAAAGCTCTGGCAGTTTTTACCGCCCGCCGTCAGGTCGCGGGCATCGGCGGCAGCGCTCCACACACAGCGGTTCCCAAGGTCAGCCACGAACAGCGTGCTGCCGTCCCGGCTCAGGGCCAGCCCGGAAGCACCGGCCACACCGCCCAGCACCTTCTGCACCGTGCGTGCTGCCGGGTCGTATACATACACGCAGCCCGTGCCGGTGTGGGCCAGCAGTTCGGTGCGCAGAGTGCTCTCCAGCCCGTCCGCGGCACCGGCAGCGGCAGCAACCGCAAAGTAGATCCTGCCGTCCGGCGCGGCTTCCACCGCTGAGACAGCCCCCAGCGGTGCACCGTCGATCTGGGTCACTACCTGCTCCACCGCCGTGCCCCAGCTGTCGTGGGCGGCGCGGCACAGGCTGCCGCCGCCGGGCGTGAGAATGCTCAGCCACAGGTCCCCGCTGCCGTCAAAGGCAAAACCGGTCAGCTCACCGTCCACGGAAAGGATAGCCGCATCGTGTCCGCCGTCGGTGCGCACAAGGTCGCTCGTGCGCTTTTTTAAGGCTGCGCCGTCGTATGCTGCGGCATACACAAGGCCGTCCTGTGTGCGGATGCAGTCCACACCCTGATATTCGCCCAGATCCAGCGTTCCCTTATGATCGGCGGCAAGGGCCGTCTGTGCTGCACCGGTGTCCTGCCGGACATCCGGCGCGGTGTAGCCTTGGGGCGGCGTATCGATGGGCCGGAACACCAGTGCATACACCAGCGCCAGCAGGATGCACACGCCAAACACCGTGCTGGCCGTGCGGAACCGCTTGAGCAGCGCGTCCCGCTCCACCGCCATCTGGGCCGCATACTCGGCACGGCGGCGGGCGGCGCGGGCATTGGCGCGGTTTGCCCGGCGCATCCAGCGATCCACGAACAATGCCACCTGCGGCCCGATGGTGAGCGACGCAATGGCAAGGATGAGTAGAAATTCAACAAGTCCGATCCTCATAGGGCTTTTTCCTTTATCTTCAGAGCTTTTTCAGGGGGGTATCCCCTTATCGTTTCAGTATAGCATCTGTGGCGCGGCAGTTCAAGCACCCAACTCTGTCTCCCGGCTTTTGCCGCCGCCTGCCGCCTTTTTCTCCATCTTTCCTGCCAAAGACTTTTTTGCCGTGCTGAAATATGCTATACTGATTATAAATATGGCATTCTGCACCGGAATGCCGCGTGTCAGTGTAAAAGAGGATAACATGGAAGCATTCAAATATCATGTGCAGCCGGGCCGCTACCGGCATTTCAAGGGCAACGAATACGAAGTGCTGGGCATGGCCCGCCACAGCGAGACCGAAGAGGAAATGGTGGTGTACCGCGCCCTGTACGGGGAACGTGGGCTTTGGGTGCGTCCTGCCGCCATGTGGTGCGAGACCGTGGAGCGGGACGGCAAAGTGCAGCCGCGCTTTGTGCGCATTGAGGAGTGAACCGGCAGTTTTTGCCGATGGGATAAAACGGAGGGTGATACTTTTGTACAGTGAACAAAAACAGGCGCTTGCCGCCGAACTGAGCTTCAAGCATCCGGCAGTGCTGGCTGTCAGCGGTTCCGCAGGCAGCGGCAAGACCGCTCTGCTGGCCGCGCTGCTGCCGGTGCTCAAGAGCCGCGGGCTGAAGGTGGGTGTGATCCGCGAGGCTGACGATCTGCGCCTGCCCGCCGAGACCGACCGCCTGCATGAGGCCGGTGCCGAGGGTGTGGCCGTGTTTACTGCCGGGCGCTATCTGCTTACCGAGCAGTTCCGCCTGAACGAGCAGGACCTGCTGGCTTTGTTCGAGCGCCACGGCTACGACCTTGTACTGCTGGAAGGCTTTGGCGACAGCGGCTGGGCCAAGATCGAGGTGGTGCGCAGCTCGGTCAGCCCGGTGGGCACCGCGTTCCAGCCCATGGCCATCGTGGGCGATGTGCCGGGCGCTGATTTTGCACTGGACGATCCTGCTGCTCTGGCAGACTGGATCGAGAACCAGATGCCGTCCCTGTAACGGAGGTTCTGCATGAAACTCATCCGTACCGAAGACGCTGTCGGGCAGGTGCTCTGCCACGACATTACACAGATCATTCCCGGCCAGTTCAAGGGAGCACGCTTCCGCAAAGGGCACATCGTCCAGCCGGAGGATATCCCCGTGTTGCTCTCCATTGGCAAAGAAAATCTCTATGTCTGGGAGAAGCGCCCCGGCATCCTGCACGAGGACGAAGCCGCTGCCCTTTTGTACAAGGCAGCGGCGGGCCGCAACATCCACGGCACTGAGCCGAAGGAAGGCAAGATCGAACTGGTTGCCGACTGCGACGGTCTTTTGAAGATCGACCGCGCCGCCCTGCTGGCCGTGAACCGCACACCCCAAATGATGATCGCTACCATCCACGGCGACCTGCCCGTGAAAAAGGGCCAGAAGCTGGCCGGCACCCGCATCATCCCGCTGGTGATCGAGCAGGAGAAGATGGATGCCATGCAGGCTGCGGCAGGCAGCGAGCCCATCCTGAACGTGCTGCCTTTCCACCCGAAAAAGTTTGCGGTCATCACCACCGGCAGCGAGGTATTCAAGGGACGCATCGAGGACAAATTCACCCCCATTCTGGTGGGCAAGCTGGCCGAATACGGCTGCGAGATGACCTATCACAAAACCTGCGACGATGACCCCGCCGGGATCACCGCCGCCATTCTGGAAGCAAAAGCCGCAGGCTGCGAGCTGATCTTTACCACCGGCGGCATGAGCGTAGACCCCGACGACCGCACGCCGCTTGCCATCAAGAACACCGGTGCCGAGATCATCACCTATGGCGCACCGGTGCTGCCGGGTGCCATGTTCCTTGTGAGCTATCTGGACGGTGTGCCGGTGTGCGGCCTGCCCGGCTGCGTGATGTACGCCAAGCGCACCATTTTTGACCTGCTGCTGCCGCGCCTGCTGGCCGACGACCCCATCACTGCCGAGGACATTGCCCGGCTGGGCGAGGGCGGGCTGTGCTTAGGCTGCGCCGAATGCCACTGGCCCAACTGCGGCTTCGGGCATTGCTGAAACCCTCTCAGTCAAAGCCTTACGGCTTTGCCAGCTCTCCCAAAGGGGAGAGCTTTATCAAGGTAAAAATTATGAGCGAAACAAAACTTTCTCATTTTGATGCGTCCGGCAGCGCCGTGATGGTGGATGTGAGCGAAAAGCCCGTCACTGCACGGCAGGCTGTGGCCCGCGGCATCATCACTATGAATGCGGCAGCCTTTGCCGCTGTTCGGGACGGCACCGCCCAGAAGGGCGATGTGCTTGGCGTGGCCCGCATTGCAGGCATCATGGCGGCCAAGCGCACCAGCGAGCTGATTCCCCTGTGCCATCCGCTGCCGCTGAGCAAGCTGACTGTGGATTTTCACCTTCTGCCCGAACAGCAGGCCGTAGAGGCCGTGTGCACCGCCAGGACCATCGGCGTGACCGGCGTGGAAATGGAAGCTCTGACCGGCGTTTCTGCCGCGCTGCTCACCATCTACGATATGTGCAAGGCCGTGGATAAAGGCATGGAGCTGGGCGAGATCCACTTGGTCGAGAAGACCGGCGGCAAGAGCGGGCACTATATGCGGGCCGAGGGCGGCTATGTTTGATGCATACGGCCGCAATATCCACTATCTGCGCCTTTCGGTCACCGACCTGTGCAACCTGCGCTGCCGCTACTGTATGCCGGACGGCGTGCCAAAGCTGGCCCACGAAGATATTCTGACCTATGAGGAATTTCTGCGGCTGGCTGCGCTGTTCGCCCAGTGCGGCATCGACACGGTGCGCATCACCGGCGGTGAACCGCTGGTGCGCCGGGGCGTGGAACAACTGACGGCGGGCCTGAAAGCCATTCCCGGCATCCGCCGCGTTGCCCTTACCACCAACGGCGTGCTGCTGGCCCAGAAGCTGCCCGCCCTGCTGGCGGCGGGCCTTGACAGCGTGAACATCAGCCTTGACACCTTGCACCCGGAGACCTTCCGGCGCATCACCGGCAAAGACGAGCTTGCCGCCGTGCAAAACGGCATCCGGGCGGCCCTTGCCAGCGGCATTCCGGTCAAGCTGAACTGTGTGCCGCAGCCCGGCGTGAACGAGGGCGAGCTGGAAAGCCTTGCTGCCTTCGCACAGGAGCATCCGCTGCAGGTGCGCTTTATTGAGATGATGCCCATTGGCTTTGGTGCCGGGCTGCCCGGCCTTTCCGGCCCGGAACTGCTGGAGCGCTTTTACCGCCGCTGGCCGCAGCTGCAGCCGGTGACCGGTGCGGCCTTTGGCGATGGGCCGGCGGTGTATTATTCTGCGCCCGGCTGGCGCGGCAGCATCGGGTTGATCGCTGCCGTGCACGGCAAATTCTGCGCTTCCTGCAACCGGGTGCGGCTGACAAGTCAGGGCTTTCTGCGTCCGTGCCTTGCCAGCGAATCCGGCACCGACCTGCGTGCTCTGCTGCGCAGCGGCGCGGACGACGCGGCCCTTTTGCAGGCCATTCAAAACACGATTCTGGCAAAACCCCGGGAACATCACTTCGGCCAAGGCTCTATGCCCGCCACACGAGGGATGTACCGGATCGGAGGATAACACAAATTTATGGGTAAAATTCTGGCTATCTGCACAAGCCCCCGGCGCGGCACCTTGAAAACGCCGGTGCCGTCCGCTGTTCTCACCCCGGAGTGGGGTATTGTGGGCGATGCCCACGGCGGCAGCTGGCACCGGCAGGTCAGCCTGCTGAGCGCGGAAAAAATTGAAGCTTTCCGTCAAAAGCTCTGGGTGGACTACGGTGCCTTTGGCGAAAATCTGGTGGTGGAAGGGTTCGATCTTGCCACCCTGCCGGTGCCCAGCTTTTTTGCCATTGGGGATGCCGTGCTGGAAATGACCCAGATCGGCAAGGAGTGCCACAGCGACTGCGCCATCCGCCGGCAGACCGGCGACTGCATCATGCCGCGGGAGGGCGTGTTCGCACGGGTGGTAAAAGGCGGCACCATCCACACCGGCGACGAGATGAAGCTGCTGCCCACCCCGGCAGATCTGCCCCTGCGCGCGGCAGTGATCACCCTTTCCGATAAGGGCAGCCGCGGCGAACGGGAGGACAAAAGCGGCCCGCTCATTGTGGAAATGCTTACCGCCACAGGCCACAAGGTGGAGGAAGCACTGCTTCTGCCGGACGATGCCGCCCAGCTCAAAACCCAGCTGCTGCGCCTTGCGGATGCCCGTCAGGTGAACCTGATCCTCACCACCGGCGGCACCGGCTTTGCACCCCGGGATATCACCCCGGAGGTGACTTTGAGCGTAGCCGACCGCAACGCGCCCGGCATTGCCGAGGCCATGCGGTACCATAGCCTTACCATCACACCGCGCGGGATGCTGAGCCGCGGTGTCAGTGTGCTGCGCGGCAAGACCCTGATCGTGAACCTGCCGGGCAGCCCTAAGGCCGTAAAAGAAAACCTCGAGTACATCCTGCCCAGCCTTGCGCACGGCATCCGCCTTGCCGCCGGGCTGGACGGCGAATGCGCCCGGAAGTAAAAAAGTATCCCGGTGGGCGGCACCGCATCCTGTACCGTATCAAATGCAAAGATTCATTTTAAAAACAGGAGCGCTTATCATGAACAACACTAAAATTTCCCGCCGCAGCTTTCTGGCTGCTGCCGGTATCGCCGGTGCCGCTGCGGCCCTGACCGCCTGCGGCTCCTCCGCTTCCAGCACTGCATCTTCCGTGGCAGGCTCTGCCGCTGCTTCTTCTGAAGCTGCCGGTGGATCCATGGAGCTGATCGTGTTTGCCGCCGCATCCCTCACCGAGACCCTCACCGCCATCGGCGAGATCTACTCTGCCGAGAACCCCGGCGTGACCTTCAGCTTCAACTTCGACTCCTCCGGCACCCTCAAGACCCAGATCCAGGAAGGCGCGGACTGCGACCTGTTCATCTCCGCCGGTCAGAAGCAGATGAACCAGCTGGACAGCACCGCTTCCGCCGATCTGAACACCGAAGGACTGGACTTCGTGGACAGCGATTCCCGCGTGGACCTGCTGGAGAACAAGGTCGTTCTGTGCGTGCCCGAGAATGGCGATAAGGGCATCGACAGCTTCGATTCTCTGGCCGAGCACCTCAAGGCCGGGGACATTCTGTTCTGCATGGGCAACAGCGATGTGCCCGTGGGCCAGTACACCCAGAAGATCCTTGCCTACTACGCTCTGGACGAGGAAGCACTGGCCGCAGCCGGTGTCATCACCTACGGCTCCAACGTCAAGGAGGTCACCACCCAGATCACCGAAGCCAGCGTGGATGCCGGTGTCGTGTACTGCACCGATGCCTACAGCGCAGGCCTGACCCCTGTGGATGAGGCCACCAAAGAGATGTGCGGTCAGGTCATCTATCCTGCCGCCGTGCTGAAGGCCGCCCCCAACGCCGAGGCTGCCAGGGAGTTTCTGGCCTATCTGCAGACCGACCGCGCCGCGACCGTGTTCGAGAGCGTGGGCTTCACCGCACTGTAAATCCGTTGTTTTTCAGAGCTTCCCCTCTGGGGGAAGCCTTTTTATTCGGAGGTATCATTTATGGACTGGTATCCCCTTTGGAACAGCCTGCGCATCGCCCTCGTCAGCTGCGCGGCGGTGTTCTTCCTTGGCATTTTTGCCGCCTACTATATTGCCAAGCTGCCGCGCACTGTCAAAGGCGCGCTGGACGTGGTGCTCACCCTGCCCATGGTGCTGCCGCCCACGGTGGTGGGCTATTTTCTGCTGCTTTTGTTCGGCGCAAAGCGGCCGCTGGGCATCTTTTTCATGGAGCATTTCGGCGTGAAGCTGGTCATGAACTGGTACAGTGCCATCTTTGCATCCATCGTGGTGGCCTTTCCGCTGATGTACCGCACGGCGCGCGGCGCGTTTGAAAGCTTTGACGAAACGCTGGCATGGTCGGCGCAAACGCTGGGCCAGTCGGACGTGTGGATCTTCTGGCGGGTGCGGATGCCCTGCTGCCGTCAGGGCATTCTGGCCGGCACGGTGCTGGCCTTTGCCCGCGCGCTGGGCGAGTACGGTGCCACCAGCATGATCGCAGGCTACACCCCCGGCAAGACCGCCACCATTGCCACCACCGTGTACCAGCTGTGGCGCACCAACGACGAAGCCGGTGCCATGCGCTGGGTGCTGGTGGATATCGTAATCTCGGCAGTGGTGCTGCTGGCCGTGAATCTGCTGGAGAAAAAACAGAAAGCAGGTGGCCGCGCATGAGTCTTGAAGTGAACATTACCAAAAAGCTGGATGGCTTTACCCTTCACGCCAACTTTACCGCGCGCAGCACCGCCACAGCCATTCTGGGCGCGTCCGGCTGCGGCAAAAGCATGACCCTGCGCTGCATTGCCGGTATCGTAAAGCCGGATGCGGGCCGCATCGTACTGGGCGGCCGGGTGCTGTTTGACAGCGCCCAGCACATCGACCTGCCGCCGCAGCAGCGCGGCGTGGGCCTGCTGTTCCAGAACTACGCACTGTTCCCCAACATGACCGTGGAGCAGAACGTGCTCTGCGGCCTGAAAGCCGAAAAAGACAAGGCCGCCCGCAAGGCCCGTTGCGCCGAAATGCTGCAGGCCATGCGGCTGAAATCCCTTGCCAAGCGCTACCCGGCCCAGCTTTCCGGCGGACAGCAGCAGCGCACCGCGCTGGCACGCATCCTTGTGGGCAGGCCCAAAATTCTGATGCTGGACGAGCCGTTCAGTGCGCTGGACAGCTACCTGCGCGAAGAAGTGGAGGGCGAAGTGGGCAGCCTGCTGGCCGGGTTTGGCGGCACGGTGCTGCTGGTCACCCACAACCGTGACGAAGCCTACCGCCTGTGCCGGGATATGATCGTGATGGATGGCGGGCAGGTGCTGCGCACCGGCGGCACCAAAGAGGTGTTTGCAGACCCGCAGAGCACCACCGCTGCACGGCTGACCGGCTGCAAGAACATTCTGTCCTGCACCCGCGTGGATGCCCACACCGTGCGCCTGACTGGCTGGGATGCGCCCCTTCACCTTGCCGCCGAGGTGCCGGAAACCTGCACCGCCGTGGGCATCCGCGCCCACGACTTTGCCCCCTGCGCACCAGCTGCGCCGAACGCTCTGCCGGTGCAGCTGAACTCCACCAGCGAGAATCCCTTTGACTGGAACCTGATCTTTACCGCGCCGGACGGCACCACCCGCCTGTGGTGGAAGGTGAGCAAGACGAACCTGACCGCTGCGTCGCCGGAGGCACCGGCGTTTCTGGGCACTGCACCGCAGAACATCATGCCGCTGGGGTGACGGACAGCACGCCGGGGATTTTCTTCAGCGCTTCCTGATCGACCTTGTTCAGGTCCTTGACCGCGAACCGCAGTCGGATCATGCAGTGTGCCACGCTGGAAATGTTCTCGGGGCCGCCCACCAGCTGAACCACTCCCGCAGCAGGTTCTGCTTGGCCTGCTCGGTGGGCGCGAAGTTGTATTTTGCCAGCACGCCCACCGCCTGCCGGTTGAGCTCCTCCGGATAGGGGGAATCCAGATCGTAGGTGCGCAGTCCGGCTTCCACATGGCCCACCGGGATGCGCAGGTAAAAGCAGGCCAGTGCTGCCGCACCTTATCCACAAGCTCACTATTATATGCGCCAAACTCGGAATTGTGCAGGTCGGAAAGCACCACCATCCGGCTGGGCCTGCGGTCTGCCCTGCAAACTCCGGCTGTGCAGGGCCGTTTTTCTGTGGTATACTGGTACTGGAAGCAGCCCGCCGCTGCGGGCACTTTTTTTGAAAAGCATTCACGCAAACTTCACAGCTTTTTTTTATTCTTGCTGTATGATATTCTGGTCAAGAAGTCTATTATTGAGGAAGGTGTCTGTATTATGGCTAAGATCCTGATCGTTGACGATGAGCCGCGTATCCGCGAGCTGATCCGCGAACATTTACAATATTCCGGTTATATCTGTGAAGAGGCCGCTGACGGCACAGCTGCGCTGACCCAGCTTTCCGGCGGGGCCTTCGATCTGGTCATTCTGGACCTGATGATGCCGTTCATGGACGGTATGACCTGCCTGCGGGAGATGCGCGCCCGCCACATCAACACGCCGGTCATCATCCTGACCGCCCGCGGCGAGGAATACGACAAGCTGGCCGGCCTGGAGAGCGGTGCCGACGACTACGTTGTCAAGCCCTTCTCTCCCCGTGAGCTGGTAGCCCGCGTCAAGGCCGTGCTGAACCGCACCATGCCCAAGCCCGCCGCTGCCTCCGACACCATGACCTTTGGTGAGCTGACCATCGACACGGCCAGCCACACGGTGCGCGTTTCCGGCGAGGAGGTGGCCCTGACCCCCAAGGAGTTCGACCTGCTGGTGTTCCTTGCTTCCAACAAGGGCATCGCCCTCAGTCGTGAAAAGATCCTGCAGAAGGTGTGGAACTACGACTACTTTGGCGAGGACCGCACCGTGGATACCCATGTCAAAATGCTGCGGGGCCATCTGGGCAAGTGCCGCAGCTACATTGCTACCGTGTGGGGCATCGGCTACAAATTCGACCCCGACGCAACGCGCTGATAAAGGAGCGGAGGATTCATGCGGCACCATCACTCCCCCGGCATCCGCGGCCAGCTGATGTGGTTTTTGTGTTGTATCTGTCTGTTCCTGCTGGCACTGGTGTGGTTTCTGTCCACCCAGCTGCTGGAACCGCTGTACA
Source organism: Faecalibacterium sp. Marseille-Q4896 (assembly GCF_017377615.1). Lineage (NCBI taxonomy): Bacteria > Bacillati > Bacillota > Clostridia > Eubacteriales > Oscillospiraceae > Faecalibacterium > Faecalibacterium sp. Marseille-Q4896. Next base: position 232,561 of record NZ_JAFREG010000004.1, on the reverse strand, counting down.
CCAAGCACATTGAAAAACAGCTGACCACTCAGGCAGAAAGCATCACCGCCGAGCTGGACAAGGCTATTGCAAACGGCGAAGCCCTTTCGGCATGGTCTTTTGGCCATCTTACGGTCAACACCGCGTTTTTTGACCGGCTTGCCACTCAGCTGTACGCCAGCGGTTCGCTGAACAGCTTCTGTGTGGATATTTCCGATACCACCATGCGCACGATCTATAAGATCGAGAACCAGTCCTACTGCAACCTGCACGAAACGCTGCTCTCGGATTCCGCCAACAACGATATGATCGTTTCCACCGCTGTGGCCATGCGCAAGAAATGCCGCACCACCGGCGGCTTTGTGCAGACCCTGAATCCGCCGCGGCTCTCCGGCTCGGCACAGCTGCTGGTAGGGCGCAACACCTCCGGCGGCGAGTACACCGTTCTGGTCACTACCAGCCTTGTGCATGTGGCCGAAGCCGGCAGGGTGCTGAGCACCGTGCTGCCCATGGCAGCGGCGCTGATCTTTGCCTTTGCCATGACGGCGGCATGGCTGTTCAGTGAGTGGTTCACAAAGCCGCTGCGCCAGCTTTCCAGCGCTGCCCGCCAGATGGCCATGGGCAACTATGCCGTGCAGGTGGATACCCGCCGCAGCGATGAGCTGGGCGATCTGGCCCGGGACTTCAACCACATGGCAAGCGAGGTGCAGCATTCTTCGCAGATGCAGCGCGATCTGCTGGCCAACGTCTCCCACGACCTGCGCACCCCGCTGACCCTTATCAAGGGCTATGCCGAGACGGTGCGCGACATTACCGGCGACGACAAGGCCCACCGCGATGAGCAGATGAACATTATCGTGGACGAGACCGACCGCCTGACCGCACTGGTCTCCAGCGTGATGGAGCTGAGCAAGGTGACCAGCGGTGCCGACAAATGCGAGCGCGTGCACTTTGATATGGGCCAGCTGTGCGACGAGGTGAGCGAACGGTACGATGCCATCTGCGCCCAGAACGGCTGGCAGCTCCAGCTGGAGCTGCCGGACGAGGAGCTGCCCGTTTACGCAGATCCCAACATGATGCAGCGCGCACTGCATAACCTGCTGGGCAACGCCATGCACCACATCGGCAAAGACGGCATCTTCATCCTGCGGGCCCAGCGCTGCACCGAGGGCGTGCGGGTAGAGGTGGAGGACCACGGCCCCGGCATCTCTGCCGACGACCTGCCCTATATCTTTGATCGGTACTACCGCTCCCGTTCGGATGCCGGCAAGCAGGGCACCGGTCTGGGCCTTTCCATCACCAAGGCCATCTTCCAGCAGCACGGCTTCCGCTTTGGTGTGCAGAGTGCCATCGGCATGGGCACTACGTTCTGGTTCATCATGAACGACCTGCCCGCCAATGCAGCCGAGATGGCCGGGCAGGAATAATCAGGAATAATTTTAAAGCCGGGATGACCGTGTGGTCGTCCCGGCTTTTGCTTTTTCTATAGAGCATCGTTTCTGCCCGCAATGCTGCGGCCATTCCAAATGATTTACTGGCTGGAATCTGCTGTGCGATAAATTCCGAATGTATTATCCGGTGCGGGCATTTCCACCCGGGAGGCACGATCATTCACAGCCCACATCATCCAGCCCATTGCAGCCAGTGCCGCCAGAATGATGATCCATTTGACAAAATTCGGCAGTTTTTTCATAGAAGATCCTTCAAAAATCCGTTTTATACTTTATTTTATATTTTCCGCTTTTATTCCGGTCTGCAAAGCTTCCGTGCACATCTGAGCAGCTCTTCGGCCTGCTGGCTGTCCAGCTGCTTCACCCATGCACCGCGCGCTGCTGCGCCCTCGCCGGTGCTGCCCGCTTCGGCAAAGCTGGCAAGGTCCGAGTCGGTGCGGCTCTGCCAGGGCGAAAAGCCTTCCGGTGCAATGTGGGCTCCCAGACGGCAGTCCAGCACGGCAGTCTTTCCGGTGGGCCGCCACGGCCTGCCCAGAAACACCGTGCCCGCCGGGCAGTTGTCCGAGACAAAATCGCAATCCCAGAACACAAAGCCAAGGCCGTTCGCACCGCCGGACGGCGCTGTGACGTAGCTTGCAGGCAGGTGGTTGTTCACGGTGCGGATAGTGCACTGCTCAAACAGAGCGTCCGCGCCGCCAAAAATAAAATCGATATCTCCCGCGATCTCGCAGTGCCGGTAATACTGGGCCGTCGGGCGGCGGGGCGCAAAGCGGCCCGGGCCAAGGAAGCCATCCTTCTCCCGCTCCTTCTCCGGCAGAGGGGCGCAGAACAGCGTATCCTGATTGCCTAGCAGCCGCACATTCTCAAAGAGGGTGTGAGCGCAGTCCACATAAGCCGCCACGGCCTGCCCCACCTTTGCCCCGGGGCCGGCATCGTTTTCAATGGTCAGGTCCCGCACCCGCAGTTCTATCCCCCGGAAAAACGCGGTATAGCTGCGGAAGGTGTGGGTGGGCCTGCCGTCCGGGTGCGGCAGACTGCCGCCGTCGCCCCACACGATGCGGGTGCTTTCCATGCCTGCGCCGATCAGGGTGATATCCTGTTTTTCGCACACCAGCTTTTCGCGGTAAACTCCCGGGCCAATGCGGATCTCTGCTGCGCAGGCATAAGGTACGGCCAGCACCGCTTCGGACACCGAAGCAAAATCGCCGCTGCCATCCTGCGCTACGGTTATGGTAAGCATGTTTCTGTCCTCCCGTTTTGTTTCTATGCTTCCATAGTATACCTTCTCCTCCGTCGAAAATCAACGAAGTTTGTATGAACATCAAACGCATTTTTCCAGCCGCAGCACCGCCGCCGTAATGTCGTCCGGCCTGCCGGTCTTCTGGGCGCGCACGCGGGCCGTTTCCACCAGCGTCTTTGCAACTTTTTCCGGCGCATCTCCTGCCGCAGCGGAAAGCTCCAGCTGCTTTGCCACCCAGCCCGGACCGTCCACCAGCAGCCCGTCCGAGACCAGCACCGCATAATCGCCCACCGTCAAATGCACCACCCGGCTCTGGCCGTTCACTCCGCCCAGAATGCCCACCGGCAGGCTGGTGTCGCCCACAGCACGCACCCGCCCGCCGTGCACAAGGAAGCCCGGTGCCGCACCGGCCTTGAACAGCCTTGCCGTGCCGGTGTAAAGATCCACGCTGATGAGGTCCAGCGTGGCACCGCTCTCATCCTCACTTTTCAGGGCAAGGGCCACGTTGACCAGCCTTGCCGCCAGCTCTGCGGTAAAGCCCGCCTTGAGCAGCCGGGCCGTCAGCTCGGCGGCAAGGTTGCCATCCACGGCTGCAGGCCTGCCGGTGCCCATGCCGTCGCACAGGATCATCTGCGCTGCCGCCGGGCTGCAGAACTGCTGCACCGCATCGCCGGAAATACTGCCCCGCGCCGCCGCGCCCGCCATGCCGAACACGGCCCGCAGCACAGGCTTTTCGCTGAACAGCAGGGTGGTCATTCCCTTGCAGGAAAGCACCTGCGGCACTTCCAGCGTGCGGCGGCAGATGCGGCCCACCTCCCCGGCCAGCGCGGCCAGCTCCTGCGCCGAGAAGCGGGTGCGCGGCAGCGTGACCGCCGCATGGGTGCGGCCCAGATCATCCAGCGTGACGGCACACTCCTGCGGCGGAGTGCCAAGCTGCGCAAAAAAGTCCGCCACCCGGCCGGATTTATAGGGTTCCGGGTCGCCCGGACGGCCCAGCTGTTCTCCCAACACGCCCAGCGCTTCGGCCACGGCGCTGTACTGCTCGGTCAGGGCAGTGCGCATGGCTTCGGCATGAAGGCGGGCCTCCTTGCGGCTGCGGTACAGCGCAAAGGAGCGGTTTGCCGCTGCGCACAGTGCTGCCGGGTGGATGCACCGGGATAATTGCCCGGGCAATTGAGTCGTTTCCAGCCCGCCGCTGCTTTCCAGCAGAGGGCGCAGTGCTTCCATGCCCTCCAGCGTGGCGGCATACTCCTGCTTCCAGCAGGTATCCCGCCGTCCGCAGTTAAAACAAAGGGTATCATGTGTATTATCAATTACCCAATGGAAATCCTCACGCCGGTGCGGCAGCGTTTCGTAGACATCGTTCACGGTCTCTGCCAGCGATGCAAGGCTCTGGGACACCTGTTCCAGCCGGGTGGCCGCTGCACTGTACTGCTGCGGCTGGGCCTGCCCTGCCTGCGGCTTTTCTTCCGGCTCCGGCACAAGCCATGCTGCGGGCATGGCCGCTACGGCCGTGATGCCGATGCAGACGTTCAGCAGATATTGGAACGCGCTCCCGGGCGGCTGCACACAGAGTGCACCGGTCACGCAGCCGCCCGCGTAGGCAGCTACCGTTTCCATGCGCCGTCCGGGTGCCAGCACCGCCGCTGCCGCCGTGGCACAGGCAAGGCCGGATGCCGCAAAGCTGAGAGCCGGGTCTGCCGCGCACAGCGCAGCGCCCAGCACCGCGCAGGCCGCAAGCGCGGCTTTGGCCTGCCCTTTGCTGCATAAATACAGTTCCAGCGCCGCGCAGACGATCACGCCCGGCAGCAGCTGCCACAGCTGCACACTGCCCAGCGCCGCCGCTGCGGCCGCACCCACCAGAAGCATCCCGGCACCCGGCTTTTCGGGCGCAAACTGCCGCAGACAAAAGCCCATGGCTGCGGCCAGCAGGGCATCTGCTGCACTGTAAAGCACCAGCTCTGCCCCGCCGCCGCCAAAGGCAAAGCACAGCGCCACGCCCACCAGCGTGCCGCAGCCCGCCAGTGCCGCCGGGGTCAGTGTTCTGGCACCCATCCACCGCGCTGCCACTGCAGCACCCAGTGCGCACAGCATACAGACACTGCGCAGCGAGAGCGCGCCAAACCCGTGCAGCAGTACACCCAGCGCCGCACCCGCCGCACAGGGGGCAAAGCAGTCCTCTGCAAAGCCCAGCACAAAGCCCAGACCAAAAGGCATCAGTGCACCGTACAGAACGGCCCAGCCGCCCGCAAATCCCACTGCCACAGCCGCCAGCCTGCGCGCTGCCGGGCGCAGCTCTGCCCGCCGTGCCAGTGCTGCCCGCTGTCTGTTCTGCCGCCCGACCGCTGCCAGACCCATCCGCTCTGTCATAAAAACTCCCCGCTTTCCGGCGGGGCGTTGTGGTTCTGTTCCCCGCGCTTTCTGCATATACTGTAGCGCGGGCGCGCGGCGATTTTTGGCGCGGTGCAGTGTTCTGCCGCAAACCGGCCCAAAGACGCAAAAAAGCCCTGCAGCGTTCAAAAATGCTGCAGAGCTTTGTGGTTTTATGGCAAAAATCAGCCGTTCAGCTTTTCAATTGCCGCTTTTACGCGGGCAAGGGTGGTTTCGCGGCCCATCATGCAGGCAAGGTCGGTGCCGCCGCCGGGGGTGCGCTGCTTGCCAGAAAGGGCAATGCCCAGCGGGTACAGCAGCCAGCCGTTCTTCTTGCCCAGCTCCTCAGCCTTGGCCTTGCAGGCATCGAAGACGGCATCGCGATTGCCAAAATCCAGTGCTTCGTCGCTGAGCACAGGCAGCAGGGCTTCCAGTGCCTCCTTGGCGGTCTCCGGGGTGGTCTTCTGCTTCTTGTTGGCGTACATGCTCACATCGTACTCGGGCATCGCATCAAAGAAATCCAGCTGCTCCGGGATCTCGCCCAGCACTTCGCAGCGGGGCTGCAGGTTTGCGCACAGCAGCTTCTTGTCGATGGAGGTGTGCACGGCCTTGTCGATCCACGGCTCCGCCTTCTTCTGGAACTCTTCCGGGGACAGGCGGCGGATATATTCCGCGTTGATGGCCCGCAGCTTGAGGGGATCGAAGATGGCCGGAGACTTGGAGATGCCGTCCGGAGACCAGATCTTGACCAGCTCCGGCAGGGAGAAGATCTCCTGCTCGGCATACTCGCCCTTGGGGCTCCAGCCCAGCAGGCAGATGTAGTTCAGCACGGCCTCGGTCAGGTAGCCCTTTGCCACCAGATCCTGATAGCTGGCATCGCCGTTGCGCTTGGAAAGCTTATTCTGTGCATCCTTCATGACCGGCGGGCAGTGGATGTAGGTGGGGATCTCCCAGCCGAACGCCTGATACAGCAGGTTGTACTTAGGGGTAGAGGACAGATACTCGCTGCCGCGGATCACGTGGGTGATGCCCATGAGGTGATCGTCCACCACATTTGCAAAGTTGTAGGTGGGCATGCCGTCGGTCTTGATGAGGATCTGGTCGTCCATCTCGCTGTTGTTCACCTCGATGTGGCCGTACACCACATCGTCAAAGCCGGTCACGCCCTCGCGGGGGATCTTCTGGCGGATAACATAGGGTTCCCCGGCAGCAAGACGCTTTTCCACTTCCTCCTTGGGCAGGTCGCGGCAGCATCCGTCATAGTGGGTCATCTCACCGTTGGCGCGCTGCTCGGCGTGCAGGGCTTCCAGACGCTCCTCGGTGCAGAAGCAATAATATGCCTTGCCCTCAGCCACCAGCTGCTCGGCATACTGCTTGAACATGCCCATGCGCTCGCTCTGCACATAGGGGCCCACGGGGCCGCCGATGTCCGGGCCTTCGTCCCACAGCAGGCCGGTCTCCCGCAGGGTGTTGTAGATGACATCCACCGCACCCTCCACATAGCGGCCCTGGTCGGTATCCTCGATGCGCAGGATGAAGGTGCCGTCCTCGTGCTTTGCCATCAGGTAGGTGTACAGGGCAGTGCGCAGGTTGCCAACGTGCATATAACCCGTGGGCGACGGCGCAAAACGGGTGCGGACTTTATTGCTCGGCATAGAAAAACGCTCCTTTATTCTCATGCAAAAAATTTGCGGATAGCTATGTTTTATTGTACTGATTCTGCGCAGTTTTGTCAATGCGGGATAACATCATGCATTCACATCTAACCCTTTTCCTTTTGTTCGCAACATGCTATACTTGATTCAACAAATCGAAAGTTGACAAAGGAGTTGAGCTGATATGAAAAAGAAAATCATCCTATTGCTGTCTGTTGTGATAATTCTTTTGATGGGCATTGTTGTATGGTTTAATATTCCACTCGACTTGATGGACTTAGACCCTAATGAGGTCATGGAAATAGTTGTTTTCAATGGCAATAGCGGAAACGCAACACATATTACCGACAAAGAGCAGATTCAGCATATTGTCGAAAATTTGAATGGCGTCGAATTAAAGCGGTCAAAGCCGTCTTTGGGATATATGGGATATAGTTTCAAAGTTACTATTTATTTGTCTGATGGCAACGAGGCAGGCGATTGGAATAATTTTATTATCAATTCAGATGATACAATTAGAAAAGATCCATTTTTCTATTCTGTTACAAAGGGAAATATTGATTACAGCTATATTGAAGGTATCGTAGAATAACAAAAATTCCAGTTTGCCGTACAGCGCCAAACAGCGGAAAAGCCCCTGCATTCCAAAACGGATGCAGGGGCTTTTTTTGTTTACTTCAAGATGATCTCGCCGTTTTCACCGGCATCCACCACAAGGGTGCCGCCGGATGCCAGCGTGCCGTCGATCAGGCGCTCGGCGGCGGGGTCTTCCACGGCTTTGCGAATGACGCGGCGCAAATCGCGCGCACCAAACTTGCCGCCCTGACTCTTTTGCACCAGAGCCTTGAGCGCTGCCGGGGTGTAGCTGTAAGCGATGCCCTTGGCCTCCATGCCGGGCTTGTACTCGTCCAGCATCAGGGCCGCAATGCCCTGCAGGGTCTCCTCGGTCAGGGGCTTGAAGGCGATCACTTCGTCCACGCGGCCAAGGAACTCCGGCCGCAGGAACTGGGCCAGCGCCTTGCGGGTCTTTTCCTCGCTGAGCTGTTCCTCGCTCTTATTGAAGCCAAGCCCACCGGTACTCTGGTCGCTGCTGCCGGCGTTGGAGGTCATGCAGATGACCGGGTGGGCCAGATTGCAGCAGGCGCAGGCTTCGTCCAGCAGGTCGATGGCCTTATCGGGCAGGAAGCGGTCGGTGATATAGCGCTCACTCAGGGTGACAGTGGCAGAAAGCACATCGGCAGGCACCTGCACATGATGGTGCTGCTCGTAGTAGTGCTTGATGCCGTTCATCACAGCAAGGGTATCGGCCACGCTGGGTTCTTCCACCCGCACGGGCTGGAAACGGCGTTCCAGCGCCTGATCCTTCTCGATATACTTGCGGTACTCGTTGAAGGTGGTGGCACCGATGACCTGAATTTCACCACGGGAGAGGGCGGGCTTCAGGATATTGCCCGCGTTCATGGCACCCTCGCTCTCACCGGCAGAGGTGATGGTGTGGATCTCGTCGATGAACAGGATCACATTGCCTGCGGCCTTCACCTCGCTCAGCAGGCCCTTGACCCGCTGCTCGAACTGGCCGCGGAACTGGGTGCCTGCCACAAGGCTGGTGAGGTCCAGCAGATAGATTTCCTTATCCTTCAGGCCGATGGGCACATCCCCCTTGGCAATGCGCTCCGCAATGCCCTCGGCAATGGCGGTCTTGCCCACACCGGCTTCGCCGATGAGGCAGGGGTTGTTCTTCTGGCGGCGGCTCAAGATCTGGATGGTGCGGTAAATTTCGCGGTCGCGGCCAATGATATCGTCCAGTTTTCCTTCCCGGGCCTTGCGGGTCAGATTCTCGCAATAGGTATCCAGAAATTTGCGCTTAGGCGGCTTTTTGCCGTTTTTGCGGTCGGCCTTTTTGTCGCCATCTTTCTTCTCGCTGCTGGTAAAGCCCAGTGGGAAGGTGGCATTGCTGCCGGGGATCAGATCTTCGTCCATGCTGTCCGGGTCAGCATCCTCGCCGCCGTTCGCCATGTTCATCATCATGGAGAGCGGGTTTGCATCGCCCATCTCCTCCATCATGCTTTCCATGCGGTTCTCCATGTTATCAAGATCCTGATCCGACATGCCGAACTGCTTCATCAGATCGTCCACCGGCTTGATGTGCAGCTCACGGGCGCAGTGCAGGCAGTAGCCCTCCTGCTTCATCTGACCATTGTCCATCCGCTGGATGAAGATGATCGCCGGACGTTTCTGGCATCGAATACAGACCATAGTTCCTCCTTTATGCAAAACCCTTTACAGGAAAGGGTTGAAGAGATTGAAGATTTTGTAGTAAAGACTGCTGCTCATCACCGTATCGTTGAGCACATTCAGGTTGCCGCCTGTGATGACGATGATGCCCCACAGGATGCACAGCACCAAATAGATATCCAGCAGCGCTGTGGCACCGCCCACCAGCCAGCCAAGGCCGCGGTTTACCGTGCCAATGACCGGCAGCTTGTTCACAAGGCCCAGCACCGTGACCAGCATACTGACCAGCAGGCGCAAAAGCGCGTAGAACAAGAAGAACAGCACCAGCGTGATCACCGGTGTGAGCAGCGGCTGCAGCACGTTTTCCACAATGGAATCGGCCAGCACCACCGCGTTATCGGCCAGCACAGCGCCAATGGAGCGCTCGCAGGCTGCCACGATGGAAGCGCGGAAAGAAGCAGGCAGGAAGCCCGCATACTTTTCCGCAATGCCGGAAAGGTCTACCGCACCGCCCGCAGCAATGTTTGCTGCGATCTGGGTGCGGAAGCCGCCTGCCAGCATGTGTTCGAACACCCAGCCGGCGCAGGCAGCGGAAAGCTCCTTGGCCCCCAGCAGACTGAACAGGTTGCCCACCAGCTGCACAATGGACGAAAGAAAGCCCTTGCGCGCATAGCGCACCACCAGAATGATCCATGCTGCCGTGCATATGATATCAAAAAGAAATGACGGATTCTTGAACATACCTTGTTTTCCCTGTTATTTTTATCACTTTCCCCGCAAGAGTGCTATTTACGCATGATCTTCTCACCCAAAAATCACTGTCCGCTGGAAGCTGTCTGCTCCGGCGGTGTGACCACCTGCACCGTGTTGCCGCTGAGCACCATGATCTGCTTGCCCTCGATCAGCGCCCGGGGCCGGGCCGAAAGCGGCTGGCTCCACTGGAACTCGCCCACACTGTTGAAGCGCTCCACTGTGCTGTCGGTGAGCAGGTAGAAGCCGTCGTTCTTTGCCCGGATGATCTGGCTGGCCGAGAGCACGCTGCCGCTGTAACCCACGGTCAGCTCCCCGTCCAGCAGCACCGCCGTGCTGGTCTGGCCATTGCTCAGCAGCAGGGCCGCACCGTTACTGGTGTTAGACACGCTGACGAGGGTGCCGCCGCCAAAATCGTAGCTAGCGCGTTCGCCTGCGCTGCCGCCGCTCGTGTTGTACAACACGGCGCGGTTCTCATAAAGCACCAGCAAAAAGCCGTTGGACATCCAGCCCATCCACTGGGGCACACTGTTCTCGGAGCCAAGGCATACCGGGTCGCCCTGCGAGAGGGGCAGTACATAAAGGTTCGTGGTCAGCTGGCCGCCCACCGCCGATACAGCGGCCACGGCAAGGCGGCGGCTGTCCGGCGCAAAGGCCATGCGCAGCGGGGTGCCCTGCTCACTGGTCAGGTTCCACACCAGCTGCTGCTGCATACTGGAATTGTAAACGGTCAGCTTTGCCACGCTGTCGGTGCTGTCGGTCACAACAGCCACCTGTCCGGCATCTGCCACGGCGCACAGCGAGATGGTGCTGTCCATGGTTTTTGTATAAAGGTTCTGGGTGCGGCTTTCCACCCGAAGCTCATTGCCGGAGCGGTTGTACAGCACAAAGCGGGTCTTGCCTGCAGCAATGGCCGGGCGGGCATAGCCGCTCTGGATGCTGTTCAGGCGGGTGCCGCCAAGACTGTATACCACGCAGCTGTCGCCGCCCATCTCCACAAAGCTGCCAGACATCTGCGCCACCGCATCCGGGTCGGTGATGCCGGTCTGCTGCGGCCAGCCTGCGGCTGGTGCCAGCGCGATGACGGCAGTATCCACAAGGTCTTTTGCGCGCGCAATGGAAGACCCCACTGCGCCGGTGGCAAACAGGACAAGGATGGTCAGCACCGCTACGATGATGACGGTGCGGCGGATGCGCCGTGTGCGCACCCGGGCCCGGGCGGCTTCCAGATATTCGACGCGTCCGGCAGAAAGCGGCTCCCCTTCGGCGGAATGTCCGCCGCGGCGAATTTTGCTCATGAATGGTTCTCCTTACAGATCATACTCCACACACTTCAAAAACAGGCCCTTGGCGGGCAGGGTCGGCCCGGCGCGGCTGCGGTCACGGCTTTCCAGAATGGCGGGAATTTCCGCCGGGTCCAGCCGGCCTGCGCCCGCTTCGCACAAAGTGCCTGCCAGAATGCGCACCATGTTGTACAGGTAGCCGTCGGCGGTCACTTCAATGTCGATCTCGTCCCCCTTGCGGGTAACATGACAGTCCGTGATGGTGCGCACGGTATCGCCATGGGCTGCAGCGGAAGAGCCCGCCGCGCACAGGGCCAGAAAATCGTGCCTGCCCACGAACTGCTGCGCCGCCGCCTGCATTCTGGCTTCGTCCAGATGCCGGGGCACCCGGGTGTAATAAGCCGCGTCAAAAGGCGAGTCGATGGGGTGGTTGTGGATGCGGTAGAGATAGGTTTTGGTATGGGCCGCGTACCGGGCATGGAAATCCTCCGGCACCACCTGCGCGTCCAGCACCCGGATGTCCGGCGGCAGATGTTGGTTGAGCGCCAGCGGGAGCTTTGCCGCCGGGATGCGGGTATCGGCGTGGAAGTTGAGCTTGAAGCCCAGCGCGTGCACCCCTGCATCGGTGCGGCTGCAGCCCTTGATATCGGGGCGGCTACCCAGCACGGCCTGCAGCGCATCCTGAAAGGTTTGGGCCACGCTGCGGCCATTGGGCTGCACCTGAAAGCCGCAGTAATTGGTGCCGTCGTAGGCAAGGGTAAGTAAAAAGTTCTGCATGGAACTCCTTCCGTCACGGCTTTGCCGTGCCACCTCCCTCAAAGAGGGAGGCTATAAGGCCCCCTCCTCGAGGGGGCTGTCGCCGAAGGCGACTGGGGGAGTTTTAAAAATTCGGGAACACCAGCCGGGAGGCAAGGATCACTGCAAAGCAGGCGATGCACACGGCAAGGTCGATATAATCCTGCTTTTCGCAGCGCAGCACCTTCAGGCGGGTGCGGCCGTCGCCGCCCCGGTAGCAGCGGCATTCCATGGCCATGGCCAGCTCGTCCGCGCGGCGGAAGGCCGAAATGAACAGCGGGATGAGCACCGGCACCAAGGCTTTTACCCGGTCGGTCATCTTGCCGGTATCCAGCTGGGCACCGCGGGCTTTCTGGGCGTTCATAATTTTGTCCGTCTCCTCAATGAGGGTGGGGATGAACCGCAGGGCAATGCTCATCATCATCGCCAGCTCGTGCACCGGGAAGTGCAGTTTGCCCAAGGGCTTCAGCAGCTGCTCGATGGCATCCGTGAGCACGATGGGGCTGGTGGTGTAGGTGAGCAGGCTGGTGCCCGCGATGAGCGCCATGACGCGCACTGCCATCAGCACAGCATAGCGCACACCCTCGGCATAAATGGTCAAAAACCAGATGTGCACCAGCGGTTCGCCCTCGCCCGACACAAAGAACAGGTTCAGCACCGCTGTGAAGATCACGATGGGCAGGATGGGCTTTAAGCTCTTCATGATCATTTTGCCGGGAATTTTTGCCACCTTGTACATTGCTGCAAGGAACAGAATGGAAAGGGCAAGGCCCAGCGGATTGGAAGCTGCAAACAGCAGCACAATATAGGCGATGGTCAGCACCAGTTTCAGGCGCGGGTCGAACCGGTGCACCAGACTGTTGCCCGGGAAGTGCTGGCCAATGGTGATATCTCTCAGCATCCGGCAGCGCCTCCTTCCTTCTTTGCTTCCCGCGGGAGCACAAGGCTCTCGCCTGCCTCCCGGCGGCGCTTGGCCTCCAGGATCATCTTGACCGCATAGGGGATGGTGTACACATCAGCGGGCACATCCACACCCATCTCCCGCAGCTTGAGGAAGATCTTCGTCACCTGCGGCACGGAAAGCCCCAGCTCCAGCAGCTCCGGAGCGCGGGCAAAGACTTTTTCCACGGTGTCGTACATGGCAATTTTCTTGTTGCTCATCACCAGAACGCGGTTGGCGTACTTGGCAATGTCCTCCATGCTGTGGGACACCAGCAGCACAGTGGTGCCGGTCTTTTTGTGGTACTCCTTCACCTCGCTGAGGATGTCGTCCCGTCCCTCCGGGTCAAGGCCCGCAGCAGGCTCGTCCAGCACAAGGATGCGGGGCTTCATGGCCATAACGCCCGCCACGGCCACCCGGCGCTTCTGGCCGCCGGAAAGCTCAAAGGGACTGCGCTCCAGCAGGGCCGGGTCAAGGCCGACAAAATCGGCGGCTTCATGCACGCGGCGGTCGATCTCGGCTTCGTTCAGACCCATGTTCTTGGGGCCGAACGCGATATCTTTATAACAGGTCTCCTCGAACAGCTGGTACTCCGGGTACTGGAACACCAGACCGGTGAGGAAGCGGAAGTCCCGGATCTTCTCCGGATCTTCCCACAGGTCGCGGCCATCGATATAAATTTTGCCGCTGGTAGGCTTGTTCAGGCCGTTCATGTGGGTGATGAGGGTGCTCTTGCCGGAGCCGGTGGCCCCGATGATGCCCACAAAGTCGCCCTCTTCCACCGTAAAGCTCACGTCGTCCAGCGCAGTGACCGCATTGGGCATGCCGGGGTTGTAGACGTAGCTCAGATGTTCTACTTTGATGATATCTGCCATTTGCGTCTGCCCCCCTTACTGCAAAAGCTCGTACAGAGCCTGTGCGCATTCGCCGGTGTCGATGATGCCCTCCGGCATCGGGATGCCGGCCTTCACCAGCTCGTCCCGCAGCTCTGCAGCCTGCGGCACATCCAGATGCAGGGAGCGCACCTTCTCGGTCTGGCTGAACACCTCTTTGGGGGTGCCCTCCATCACCACATGGCCCTTGCTCATCACCAGCACACGGTCTGCCTGCGCAGCTTCCTCCATGTAGTGGGTGATGGACACCACGGTGATGCCCATATTCCTGTTCAGGTAGTGGATGGTCTGCATCACCTGCTCACGGCCCCGGGGGTCCAGCATGGCGGTGGCTTCGTCTAATATCAGGCAGTCCGGCCGCATGGCAACAACGCCTGCAATGGCAACGCGCTGCTTCTGGCCGCCGGAAAGGTTGTGGGGTGCGCGCTCGCGGTACTCATAGATGCCGGCCATCTTCATGGAGTCGTCCACGCGGCGGCGCATCTCTTCGGGCGGCACACCGAGGTTTTCCAGTGCAAAGGCAACGTCTTCCTCCACCACGGTGGCAACGATCTGATTGTCCGGGTTCTGGAACACCATGCCCACGGTCTGGCGGATATCATAGAGCTTGTCGTCGTCTGCGGTGTCCATGTCCTCCACGTAGACCTTGCCGCTCTCCGGCAGCAGGATAGCGTTGAAGTGCTTTGCCAGCGTGGACTTGCCGCAGCCGTTGGCACCCAGCACGGCCACGAATTCGCCGCGCTTTACTTCCGTTGAGACACCGTCCAGTGCGTAAACCGGCTGGTCGCTGTCGTAGCGGAATTTCAGATTTTGTGCTGTTAAAATCGTCTCTTCCATTTGTGTTTCTCTTTCTGGTGGTGCGCCCCTCTGAAAGGGGCTGTACCCCAAATCTCAGATTATTTTATAAACTCCCCCAGCCACCTGCGGCGGCAGCCCCCTCAAAGAGGGAGCCTTTTGGTTTTCTGCCGTCAGAAAGCCTCCCTCCCTGAGGGAGGTGGCATCGCGAAGCGATGACGGAAGGAGTATTTATTCTTCCCAGATGGCGGTTGCGCCGCAGGGCACCACGCCGCCGGTGGCAGAGACCGGCAGGCCGATCTCGTCGCAGGAGGTCTCGCCGCCAAAGCGGGGCACCAGCGTGGTCTTGAGCATATATTCCATGACCGCCGGGGACAGGCCTGTGGTGTAGCTGTTCACTGCAAAAAACAGCGGCGTATCGCTCAGCACCTCTTCGCACTGGCTAATGAGGTCGTAGATGCAGTCCTCCAGCTTCCAGATCTCACCGCCGGGGCCGCGCCCGTAGCTGGGCGGGTCCATGATGATGCCGTCGTAGGTGTTGCCGCGGCGTTTTTCGCGGGCAACGAACTTGGCACAGTCGTCCACCAGCCAGCGGATGGGCCGGTCGGCAAGGCCGCTTGCCGCAGCATTGTCCTTGCCCCACGCCACGATGCCCTTGGAGGCATCCACATGGCAGACGGTGGCACCTGCCGCCGCACAGGCCAGCGTGGCACCGCCGGTGTAGCCGAACAGGTTCAGCACCTTTACCGGGCGGCCTGCGGTACGGATCTTTTGGGCGTACCATGCCCAGTTGACGGCCTGCTCCGGGAACACGCCGGTGTGCTTGAAGCCGGTGGGGCTGACGATGAGGGTGAGCTTATCCTCGCCCTCGCCGCAGCTGATCTTCCACTTTTCGGGCAGACGGCGCTTGTACTCCCACTCGCCGCCGCCCTGATTGGAGCGGTGATAAACAGCATCTGCCTTTGCCCATAGCGGGCTTTGCTTGGGCGTTTTCCACACCACCTGCGGGTCCGGGCGGATGAGGATGGTCTCACCCCAGCGCTCCAGACGGTTGCCGTCGGTGGCATCCAGCAGTTCATAGTCTTTCCAGGTATCTGCAGGGCGCATAGCGTCCTCCCTTCTCTTTTATCCGTTTCTTACTGGCCCAGAATGCGCTTGTTGATCTTATCCACGATGCGGTCGGCGCAGCGGTGGATGGCGTCCAGATCCTGCCCTTCCACCATCACGCGGATCTTCGGCTCGGTGCCGGACACCCGCACCAGCACGCGGCCCATGCCCATAAGCTTCTGCTGCTCGTTCTCAATGAAACCGGCCAGCACTTCGTCCTCTTTGTAGGCTTTTTTCTGGGCGGCGTTGGCGGTCACATTCACCAGCACCTGCGGATACTGGGCGTAGATGCCGTTCAGCTCGCTCATCTTCTTGCCGCTCTCAGCCAGCAGCTTGAGCAGCTTGCCGGCGGTCAGCTCACCGTCGCCGGTGGTGGCATGGTGCAGCAGGATGACATGGCCGCTCTGCTCGCCGCCGATGGCAAAGCCGTTCTCGCGCATGTTTTCCAGCACGTAGCGGTCGCCCACGGCGGTCTTTTCGGTGTTGATGCCCTGACTCTCCATATATTTGATGAAGCCCAGATTGGACATGACCGTAACCACGGCGGTGTCGCCGTCCAGACGGCCTTTTTCCTTCATGGTCATGGCCAGCAGGGCAATGATCTTGTCGCCGTCCATCTCCTGACCCTTTTCGTCGCAGCCAAGGCAGCGGTCGGCATCGCCGTCAAAGGCAATGCCGCAGTCGAAGCCGCCCTTTACAACAGCCTTTTCCAGATTTTCCAGATGGGTGCTGCCCACGCCCTTGTTGATGTTCTGGCCGTCAGGCTCAATGCCGATGAAGGTGCACTTTGCGCCCAGACGGGGGAACAGCTTCTGCGCCACAGCGGCAGAAGCACCGTTTGCACAGTCGATGCAAACCCTCAGGCCGGTCAGGTCGCCGTGGATGGACTCATACAGGTGATCCACATAGTCCTGCAGGCCGTCATCGCGGCGGTACACACGGCCCACCTCGGCACCGGTCTTCAGCTCAATGCCCGCGCAATTGTTGTCGATGTAGGCTTCGATCTGGTTCTCCACCTCGTCCGGCAGCTTATAGCCGGTACCGGCAAAGATCTTGATGCCGTTGAACTCCATCGGATTGTGGGAGGCAGAGATCACGATGCCGGCATCGGCATTGTACTTGCCCACCAGATAGGCCACAGCGGGCGTTGGCAAAACACCCAGACTTTCCACATCCGCACCCACGCTGCACAGACCGGCCGTCAGGGCTGCTTCCAGCATATCGCCGGACTGGCGGGTGTCCTTGCCGATCAGGATGCGCGGACGGTGGCCGGTGCTGCCGGTCAGCACCGCAGCAGCGCCGCGGCCGATCTTCATTGCCAGCTCACAGGTCAGGTCTGCGCCTGCAACACCGCGCACACCATCGGTTCCAAAATATTTTCCCATAATAATACCCCACTTTCTATAGAAAGAAGAACCCTCTCAGTCAATGCCTTGCGGCATTGCCAGCTCCCCCAAAAGGGGGAGCTTTTTGGCATCTTTTGGTTTTTCGCTCATGAAGCTCTCCCTTCGGGAGAGCTGGACGCGAAGCGGCCTGAGAGGGTCAGAACAAACTCTGCTGCCCGTTGTCCTCGGGCGCAGCGGCCTCCGGCGCTTTCAGGCCCAGATGTTCGTAGGCCAGCCGCGTTGCGCAGCGGCCCCGGGGCGTCCGGGTCAGAAAGCCCATCTGCATCAGATACGGCTCACACAGGTCTTCCAGCGTGACGGATTCCTCGCCGAGGGCCGCCGCCAGCGTTTCCAGACCCACCGGGCCGCCGTTGTACATTTCAATGATCGCACGCAGCATACTGCGGTCCAGTTCGTCCAGACCCAGTGCGTCCACGTCCATCCGCTTGAGGCCCATCAGGGCCACATCCCGGTCAATGATGCCGTCGCCCAGCACGGTGGCAAAGTCGCGGATGCGCTTCAAAAAGCGGTTTGCCACGCGGGGCGTGCCGCGGCTGCGCTTGGCCAGCTCGTAAGCGCCTTCCGGCGTGATGGGCTGGTCGAGGATGCCTGCCGAGCGCTGGATGATCTTGCTCAGTTCATCCGGGCTGTACAGCTCCAGCTTGAGCAGCACGCCAAAGCGGTCGCGCAGAGGGCCGGTGATCTGGCCTGCACGGGTGGTGGCACCCACCAGCGTGAACCGCGGCAGGTTGATGCGGATGCTCTGGGCGCTGGGGCCTTTGCCGATCATGATATCCAGCGCATAGTCTTCCAGTGCCGGATACAGCACCTCTTCCACCTGACGGGACAGGCGGTGGATCTCGTCGATGAACAGTACATCGCCCTCCTGCAGATTGGTGAGCAGGGCAGCAAGGTCGCCGGGCTTTTCAATGGCCGGGCCGCTGGTAATACGGATCTGTACGCCCATTTCATTGGCAATGATGCCTGCCAGTGTGGTCTTGCCAAGGCCCGGCGGACCGTAGAGCAGGATATGGTCCATCGGTTCGCCGCGCCGCTTGGCAGCTTCCAAGTAAATTTTCAGGTTCTGCTTGACCTTTTCCTGCCCGATATAGTCTTCCAGATGCTGCGGGCGGAGGTTGTTTTCCTCGCTGTCCGCCGCCGTCATGCCGGGCTGCATCATTTTTGCGCCGTACAGCGCAGTTTCGTCCTGCATTCTTTACCTCCTGCCTGCCATGCTGCGCAAGGCCAGTTTGATGATCTCTTCCACGGGCAATGCCGCGTCGATCTTGGAAACGGCAAGCGCTGCTTCGCTCTGGCTGTACCCCAGCGACACCAGCGCCGCAATGGCCTGACTGCTGCCCTGAGAAGCCTGTGTGTCGGCGGAAGCGCCTGCCACATCCTCCAGCGAGATGCCGTCCACAAAGCCCTTGGCGACCTTGTCCTTCAGCTCCAGCACGATGCGCTGTGCAAGCTTCGGCCCCACGCCGGAAGCCGCCTTGAACGCCTTGTGGTCCCCCGCCGAGATCGCCAGTGCCACGCGGTCCGGCTCCATCACACTCAGGATGGCAAGACCCACCTTAGGCCCCACGCCGGACACGGCGGTCAGCATCTCAAAGCAGGCCTGCTGCTGCTCGGTGGCAAAGCCGTAAAGGCTCACGTCGTTCTCGGTGATGCTCATCACGGTATAAATGGTGGCTTCCTTGCCCACGCCGGGCAAGGCCCCGGCCACGCTGGCCGGGCACTGGGCATAGTAGCCTACACCGCCGCAGCTGAGCACCACCGCGTTCATGCTTTTTTTGACGATTTTTCCTGTCAGACAGTAGATCATTTAAAGCCCTCTCAGTTTCTGTGTCGGCCAATTTTCCTCTGTTCAGCTCGCCCTTCGGGAGAACTCCGGTGCCGCGCCGCTGCAGGCGGACGGAACCGGTGAGAGGGTCAGATCGGCCCGGCCACACGGCGGACAAAGCGGTTGAGCTGGTTGCCGTTGGTGTGGCAGAAGGTGATCGCCATAGCCAGTGCATCGGCGGTATCGTCCGGCTTTGGCACGGCGGGCAGATGCAGCAGCACGCGGGTCATCTCCTGCACCTGCTTTTTCACGGCCTTGCCGTAACCGGTAACAGCCTGCTTTACCTGCATGGGGGTGTACTCGTAGATGGGCAGGCCTGCCTGCGCTGCCGCCAGCAGGATCACGCCGCGGGCTTCCGCCACGCCGATGACCGTGGTCTGATTGTGCTGGTAGAACAGCTTTTCGATGGCAAGCACCTCGGGCCGGGTGCGCTCGATCACCTCTTTGATGCCTGCATACACCTCGTCCAGACGGCGCTCGAACGGCACGCCCGCGTCGGTGCACACCGCACCGAAATCCACCGGCGCAAACCGGTTGCCTGCGTAATCCACCACGCCCCAGCCCACGATGGCGTAGCCGGGATCGATGCCCAAAACTCTCATGCTGCAAATACCTTCCGATACTATTCCTATTATAACTTTATTATTATATCACAACAAAACAGTGTGAGCAACAGAAAACCTTTCGCATGCCGCCGCCAAATGTGCGCTGGCGCGTAAAAAGGGCAGTCAGCGCCCCTGCCTTTAAAAAAGTTTTACAATTTTTGAAAAAGCACTTGCTTTTTGGCAGAAGGTATGGTAATATAATCAAGCTGATTTCGGCAAAACAGAATATGGACGGTTAGCTCAGCTGGTAGAGCATCTGCTTGACGTGCAGGAGGTCACAGGTTCGAGTCCTGTACCGTCCACCATACAGTTCGTACTCGAACCCGATTCTTTATGAAAAAGGGTTCGGGTACGTTTTTTGTTTACAGGAAGTTCTGCGGAGGGAGTACGTAGAACGGTAAGCAGGAGCAAGTAAAGGCAGGGTATCACCATGGCGGTGGTGCCCTGCCTTTTTGCTTTGTATTTCCCTATATTGCGCTTTTCGGACTAATCGCTGCGTACGTCCGTACATGGTCGGTACGCACGTACGCAGGAAAAAGGGCAGGGTCTGATATATAACAGTAGTCTTTTATTGTGTAATATGATATACTCAAGTCAACATAACAATTGTGAACGAGCGCAATTTCAAATGGACATCAATCGTATTTTAAGTGAACGAGCCATCTAAAAAAGGAGGTATTTGCTATGAAAAAAACGTCGAACATTTGGGTTCGCAGAGGTCTTTTGCTTCACCGTTTGCATGGACAGGAATTGGCATTAGCTCTCCTATTAAAGCAAAAACCGATGTCTGCTCCACAAATTTACTCGTCCCTTTTGGAAAAAGAAATACGCTTTGACCGCAAGAAGATTGGAAAACTTTTGGCAGACCTTGAATGGTGGGGAGTTGTCTCTAACGATAGTGGTGTATATAGCTGCCAATGTGCTGTGCTGGATAACTGTCAAGAGAGCTATAACGAGGGCCAGTTGATTGATTTGATTGGGTTGACTCAAAACACTGTGAATGGCCAATCTTTTTATAGTTCTATACCTCCGATGAGCGTCAGTTCTCGTGGACCCAGTGGTGCATAATTGTGTGATTTCCAAATAGTAAGAAGCAGGGTTTGGGGCAGGCACGCCCCAACAAGAAGCTGTCCCAAAGTGGCAAGAATTTTCAAGAATTGAAAATTTGTGGCCACGGGACGATTCTTGCTCTCCCCTTTTTCGCTGCGTTTCGCAATTTTCACATTTCAATCTGCTCGCAGATTGTTGACAAGCTGCGCTTGACCCGATACTATAAAGGCAAGTCGAATACACGCCAAGGAGGTGCAACCATGACCGCCGTGATCTACGCCCGCTATTCATCCGACAGCCAGCGTGAAGCGTCCATTGAAGGACAGCTACGCGACTGCAAGGACTACGCCGAGAAGAACGGCATCACCGTGGTCGGCACCTACATTGACCGTGCCTACTCTGCCAAGACGGATGACCGCCCGGACTTTCAGCGGATGATTAAGGACAGCGCGAAGAAAATCTTCGATGTGGTTCTGGTCTGGAAGCTGGACCGCTTTGCCCGGAACCGATTCGATGCCGTGAACTACAAGTACCAGCTGGAAAAGAACGGTGTCCATCTGGTGTCTGCCATGGAACCCATCTCGCAGGGGCCTGAAGGCATTATGGTGGAGAGTATGCTGATTGGCATGGCGGAATACTATTCCGCCGAGCTCGCCCTGAAAGTGGCGCGCGGTGAGCGCGAAAACGCCCTCCAGTGCAAGTACAACGGCGGTGTGGTGCCGCTGGGCTTCACCATCGGCAAGGAGGACAGGCTGTACCATATCGACCCGGAGACGGCTCCCATCGTGCAGGAGATCTTCACCCGGTACGCCGACGGCGAACCGGCTGAGAAGATTGCAGCATCCCTGAATGAGCGCGGCCTGCGTACCCGCACCGGGAAGCCGTTCGTAAAGAACAGCTTCTTCCAGATCTTCCGCAACCGCCGCTACATCGGCGAATACCGCTACAAGGACATTGTGACGCCGGGCGGCATTCCGGCTATTGTTGACCAGGATTTGTTCGACCGGGTGCAGCAGCGTTTCGAGCAGAACAGGATCGCCCACGGTCGGCCTGCAAAAGAGGATGTGAGCTATCTGCTGACCACCAAGCTGTTCTGTGGCAAGTGCGGCACCCTGATGGGTGGCGAAAGCGGCACCAGCCACATGGGAAACACCTACTATTACTACAAGTGCGGCAACGCCAAGCGCCACGGCAAGGCGCACTGCGACCTGAAAGCTATCCGCAAAGAGCCGTTGGAACGGTTCGTGGTGGAGACTGCCATTAAGGTGATTTTCAGCGATGAAATCATCGAACAGCTGATAGATTTGATTATGGAAGCCCAGCAGCAGGAGAACACCCGACTGCCTGTTTTGAAAGACCAGCTCCGGGATACAGAGAAGCGGCTGGCAAACCTTCTGGAAGCCATTGAACAGGGCATCCTGACCCCGACCACCAAGCAGCGGCTGGACGAACTGGAAGCCCGGAAAGAAGCTCTGAACACCAGCATTCTGGAAGAAGAGCTGAAAAAGCCCGTCCTGACCCGCGAGTGGATGCGGTTCTGGTTTGAAAAATTCCGCAAGGGTGACATGAGAGACATGGAGCACCAGCGGCAGATCATTGATACCTTTGTCAACTCGGTCTACGTCTTTGACGACCGGGTCGTGCTCAATTTCAACTTCACGGACGATTCCAAAACCATCTCCCGTGAAGAGGTGTTGGGTTCGAGTGCTGTGGAGAATGCTCCACCAAAACAAGAGCCTCTGACTTTGGTCAGGGGCTTTTTTGTTGCGTCATCCACTAACCCACGTCAGAGCCGGACGGTACAGAACTCGAACAGCACGGCACCGCCGCAGGCGGGGCAACAAACACCCCAGTGGGGTGTTTGTTAGTGCGCGGTTCCCAACGGCTAGGAATGTCTACCAAGAAAGATGCCGCCAGACCATTCGGTCTGGGGGCTTTTTTTCGTGGTGGGCGGTACAGGACTCGAACAGCAGCGGAGGCGACCGCCGCCTGCGGCGGAAACAGGGAGCCGAGGCTGGGACAGCGTTCTGATTTTTCAAAGCCCTGCCAAGGGGCTGCGGAAAAATCAGCAAACGCAACCCGTACAGGCGCCAGCCGTCAGATTCCGTCAAGGTTCCCAACGCCTAGGAATGTCTACCAAGAAAGATGCCGCCAGACCATTCGGTCTGGGGACTTTTTTCGTGGTGGATGGTACAGGACGAGAACCGGAACGAGCAAAGGCAGGGTATCACTATGGTAGTGGTATCCTGCCTTTTGCTTTGATATGTTTTATCAGTAGATCACAGCATCCGTTGCAGTATAGCCTTCGAGAGAATTCTCCTTGACCTGAATACAAATATAAGTGATCTCAGAATTGCTTGCAGCAAAGAACTGGCGCTTTGCCATGGGAGAAATCTTCAGCCAGTCGCCTGCTGCAAGGCTGATTTCTTCGCCATCGATAACGACCTTGCCTTTGCCGGAAAGAACACCGTAGATTTCCTCATTTGCCTTGTGGGAGTGAACAAATGGAACATTTGCTCCCGCAGGAAGCGTATTCAGGCTGATCTCCGCACCAGTCAGGGCGAGCTTTTCATGAAGCTCCGTCCGATTTTCTTTTCCAACTGTCATTTTTGTGTAGCTTGCCATTGTAAGCACCTCCAATTTGATTCGCAATCTTTCATTGCCTGAGCTAAGTATAGAAGCTCACACATTCAAAAACAAGTACGCACCTTTTTGTAACTGTACACTCAAAAATGAATGTGCTATACTATACACAGAGGTGACTGATATGCGTACAAAAGAAGAACTGCCGGAATGTCCGGTTGCAACAGCAGTATCCCTGATTGGCGGAAAATGGAAACTCTTGCTTCTGCGCAATCTGAAAGAGCGTCCATGGAGATTCAATGAGTTGCAAAGAAGCATCGACGGGATCTCGCAGAAAGTTTTGACCGAGAGCTTAAGACAGATGATTGATGATGGACTTGCCTACCGCCGTGATTATCACGAGAATCCTCCCAAAGTAGAATATGGGTTGACCGATCTCGGAACGGAAATGTTACCAATTGTCAATGCACTTGCAGACTTTGGCAATTACTATAAATCAGTCGTTGATCGGTCATGATCGATATTATGAAGCAGGGTTTGGGGGCTCCGCACGCCCCAACAAGAGCGCTTCGGAAACTCACAAGAGTTGAAGAGTTTTGGTGGGCGGTACAGGACTCGAACAGCACGGCACCGCCGCAGGCGGGGCAGCAGAACGGTCCTGCGCCAGCAAATAGCACAAAACCCGGAACCTTTTCAGGGCCAATGGCTCAAAAAGGGTTCCGGGTTTCTGATTTTGCGCTATTCCTTTGTGCAAGCTGCTATCGCATTTTTATTTTGCAACAGCCCCTCTTTTTTATTTCCGGAGATTTTATTTTCGGGTATAGGCTTCCATGCCGTGCTCGGCGGGGTCGTAATATTCCATCAGGGTGATGTAGTTTTCCGGGTAGTGGCAGAATGCCGCACGCAGAACGCTGTCTGCCGGGCTGTTCACGCTCATCAGGCTGAGGATGTAGTACACCAGCATCCGCAGCACATCGCTCTCCACCTCGTAGCACAGACCCACCGCCAGCACCGGCACCACCACCTGCTGCGCCCGCAGCGGCACGATGGCCCCCACCTGCTCCAGAATGGGTCGGCTCATGGCCGAAGCCGTCATCACGCAGCGCAGCACCTTCGTCCACGACATTTTACGGATGTTCTCCATGCTGCGCAGCCGTTCCATCACAGCTTCATCGTCCAGGATCACGCCCTCGGCCGCCTCTTTCTCCGAGAGGGTAAAGGCACACTGCAGCATATCCATAAAGGCAGCTTCATATTTTTCGTGGTAATTTGCGGCGCTTTTGCAGAACGCCAGAGCCGCCGCGATCACCGAATCCACATCTTCCTTTGTGGCCAGCTGGTCGAACCGCAGCGGCACGCCGCCCATCCGGCTCTCGATGATGCTCAGATCATCCAGCTCGTTCTGGTACGCCGTGGAGGGCAGAAAGCGGTCGTTTCCGTTGCGGTGGTAGCCCCACTCTTCCGGCATCACGCGGGCCACGATGTCGCCGCTGGAAATGATGTTGAAGATATTGCTTACATCCCAATCCGTTTTCAGTCCGCCGTCTGCAGTGTGGTCGTTGTCGTAGTCCGCCTGCAGATCCGGGCGGTCCACTGCCGTCAGTGCCGCCGGTGCGGCAAAGGTGTAAACAAAGGTATTTTCCTGCGCGATCTGCGGCAGCTGCTGCCGGATGCGCGCCGCCGTCAGGTTTGCCACAGCCGCGCCGCGGCTGTAGCCGCCCAGCCAGAGCTTGATGGTGCCCAGCGTTCCCGCTGCAGCCTCGGCTTTTTTCAGGTAGTCCTGCAGATCCTCAAAAAAATGCTCTGCTGCTGTCACAAAGCCATAGTGCCCGCCGCCTTCGCCCACATGCAGGTTGCTGGCCCACTCGGCACCATAGCCGACACCGCGCAGCATGGCTGCAATAATGGTGGTGCGCTGGCCATCCTGTACCAGTGTTTTCTGCGCAAAAGCACAGCCCGCGGTGTCCACCGGGGTGTTCAGGCTGCACTGGTAGCCCGCATAGACCGCATTGGCAAAGCCAAGCTTCTGGTAGGCATCCGCAATGCTGTCCTCACGGCCCGCTTCACCCTCCACCCAGTAAAGCGCATCGCTCTGGTAGGTGTTGCCGCTTGCCGCCACAAGGCCCAGCGTTGCCAGTGCCAGCTTGTGGCTGTACTGCAGCGCCGTGTTCTCAAAAAAGGCATCTGTATAATAAAAATCGTGGGAGAGATCTGTTTCGCTGTGGTCGCTGCGGAAAGCAAAGGAGTAGTAATCCTCCGGCACCGCACTGCCCACCACAGCCTGTGCGGCCTGCGGCAGCAAAGCCTCTGCCGCCGCGTGCGGGGCCAGCACGCCTGCCACGGCAGCTGCTGCCGCCTTGCAAAAGGCACGTCGTTTTATGGTCTTCATCTTTCTGCTCCAATCAAGGCTTCTGCATAAAACCAGCCTGTTTTTCTAAGTATAGCGGATTTTGCACGCTGATACAATCGCTCTTTCTTAATAAAAAAACAGTCCATGCTCCACACACAGACTGTTTTATGGTATAGTATAAAGGTGTCCGGCTCACCTCAGCTCGATCTGCCTGCAGTAGTCCACGATGTGGTGGAACATCTGTTCCACTGCCGGGGCCATTGCGGCGGGGCGCTGCACAGCCAGGCCCACCACACGGTCTTCCTCTGGCTCGATGGGATAGATTTTGATCGCAGCCTTGCAGTCGCGCAGCAGCATCTGCGGCATGATGGAAATGCCCAGACCTGCTTCCACCATGGCGATGTTGGACTGGTCGTCGATGACATGGCAGCGGCGCTCGGTGCCGATCTTATATTTTTTCAGGAACTGGCGCATTTCAGCATCGGTGGCATCGCACTGCACAACGAAGCTTTGGCCGTTCATCAGGGCGGGAGTCATCACGCCGTTTTCCGGTTCGGGCCAGTCCTGCGGCACGATGCACAGCAGCGGCTCGCGGAACAGCTCGGTGAGGTTGAACTCTTCACGGCAGGTGGAGGAAAGGAACGCGATATCCACCTGACCGGTTCGCAGCCATTCCTTCACATCGTCGTAGGTGCCCTGATACACCTCGATCTCGATCTGCGGGTAGTGGGTCATAAAGCTTTTGAGCAGGCCCGGCAGCAGCGAAGCACACACCGAGTTGAATACGCCCAGCTTCACCTTGCCCTTTTCCAGGCCGTTCAGGCGGGCGATGCTCTGCTTGAGGGCCTCGTCGCTGTTGAGCACATCGCGAATAGAGGGATACAGGGATGCGCCGTAGCTGGTCATGGATACGCCGTTCTTGCCGCGGTTGAACAGAGCAAAGCCCAGCTCCTCCTCCATTACGGCAATGGCGTGACTGATGGCCGATGGGGTCAGGTGCAGCTGCTGTGCCGCCTTGTTGAAGCTGCCCTGCCGGGCCACAGCATCAAAAATCTCGTAGGAAAAAAGCGTCATGCCCAAAGCCTCCTTCCGTTTTTACTGGTTCGGAGACGCCCGATTCTCTGTGAATCTTTTTCATCTTTCATTTGAGATAGTTCAATTATCTTCTTGATTGTACTATCCCGCGCCTTTTCTGTCAAGCATTTTTGCCCGATTTATGCGCCTTTCCGGCGTATTTGGTCAAGGATGACGCAGGAGCCTGCCAGCCTGCGCCGTATTATTAAAAAAGCACAAAAAGTAGATTTTTTATCAAGTGAGGGATTCCTTATGACCGAGACTGCCAAAGCCCCTGTCCGCTGTGGACTCAGCGGCACAGCGCTCAAATACATCGCCTGCATCACCATGCTCATTGATCACATCGGCGCTTCCTGCATCGAAGCCGGTGTCCTGCTGCCGGCCCTCGCCGCCGGTGCTGCCAGCTGCGGTGGCATCCCGGTCAGCACCCTGCTGGCGGCAGACCGTGTGCTGCGGTATATCGGGCGGCTGGCCTTTCCCATCTTCTGCTTTCTGGCCGTGGAGGGCTTTCTGCACACCCACGATGTAAAAAAATACGTCCGGCGGCTTCTGCTGTTCGGCCTTCTGAGCGAGGTGCCTTTTGACCTTGCCTTTTTCCGCACACCGTTCGCCCCGCAGCACCAGAACGTTTACTGGACGCTGGCGCTGGGCGTGCTGGCTATGGCAGGGCTCAAGCGCTTTGAAAAGGAAAACGGCCTGCCCGGCTGGCAGGGGCTTATGTGGGCGGGCGGCTGCGCCGCGCTGGCGCTGGCTGTCAACACCGACTACCACGCCATCGGCGTGCTCATCATCTGCACCCTGTACCTGACCCGCGCAGACCGCAAGCGGCAGTGCCTTGCAGGTGCGCTGCTGTTTTTGTTCGAGCTGACCGCGCCGCTGGCCTTTGTGCTGGTCTGGTTCTACAACGGGCAGCGCGGCGCGTGCAGTCTGCTGCAAAAAAAGGCCTTTTACTGGTTCTACCCGGTGCACCTGCTGGTGCTGGCAGGTATCACGAACCTTATGCTATAACAGCAGAAAGCCCGCCGTCCAAAGACAGCGGGCTTTTTTACAGCTTCTCACATCGGGAACATCGCACCGGTCAGCAGCAGCATGGCAGGCACTGTGACCAGCATACACACGGTGGAGTGGGCCACCGCCTGACTGGCAAGGGTCGCTTCGGTGCCGGTCTGCTTGGCCAGCACAGCGGCAAGGCTGCCGGCCGGGCAGCATGCAATGATGGACAGGCCGGTGCGCAGCACATTGTCCAGCGGCAGCAGCCACAGCAGCAGCATGAACAGCAGCGGGAACAGGATGCCGCGCAGCAGGGTGACCCGGTACAGGAAACCGGTGTGCAGCAGCGCACGGATGTCGCTGTCTGCCAGCAGCACACCTACGATCATGAGCGCCAGCGGGGTGGTGCAGCCGCCCACCGCACTGCAGAACTGCTGCACCGGTGCGGGCAGCCGCCAGCCGGTGGCCAGCAGCACCAGCATAGCCACTGTGGCAATGTTGGTGGGGGTGATGAAGGTCTTGAGCCGGATCTTCTCGCCGGGGCGGAACAGGCACACCACATAGGTAAAAAACCATACATTATAAGAGGCCATGGCCATGCCTGCAAACACAGTGCCGCGCGCGGTGCCCAGCAGGGCGCTGCACAGCGGCAGGCCGATGAAGCCGCAGTTGGGCATAGCCGCCGTGCCCACCAGCACCGCATACTTGCCCGGCGTGTCGTGGTGCAGCCAGCTGCTCAACCGGCACAGGCCGGTGGTCACCACAAACAGTGCCAGCAGCAGCACGAACAGTACCCCTGCCTGAGTGAGCAGCTCCGGCTCACCGTCCACGGCTGCACCAGCCAGCATGGTACAGGGCAGCAGAAGCTTCATGATAAAATCCGACAAAAACTTGCTGTCACGATCCTTGATGATGCCGCTGCGTGCACCTACATAGCCCAGCAGCACCTCCAGAAAGATCACCGTGATCTGACCCGCCAAAACGCCAAACGCCATTGGTTCCTCCTTTTTGTTCCACAAGCCGCATTTTTCCTTTACAAAGGAAAAAGCCCATTGATTTCAACGAATCAACGAGCTTTTTCTTGGCGGAGTAGGAGGGATTTGAACCCTCGCGCCGTTGTTTAGACGACCTACGCCCTTAGCAGGGGCGCCTCTTCGACCTCTTGAGTACTACTCCAGAGCAAAGTGTGTTACACTTATTCAATAAAAAATGGCGGAGAGAGTGGGATTCGAACCCACGGTACGTTGCCGTACGGCAGTTTTCAAGACTGCTTCCTTAAACCACTCGGACATCTCTCCTTGTGGACATCCGCCTTACGCCGTGTCGAATGCCTATTTAATTTACCAGATTTGCACGCCGGTGTCAAGCCTTTGGGGCAATTTTTTTCTTTCAGCCCTTAAAAACAAAATTTACCACAACCTTTTTGGGTCTTGGCCTGTTTCAGGTCTTTACAAGTACACCTTTTTGTTGTATAATAAACACAAGAAAATTTCCTCGCGGTGTAAAGGAGAAATATACCATGTCGTTTTCAGAACTTTTGAAGCAGTGCCGCAAAAAGCAGGGCATCAGCCAGGCTGAGCTGGCTTCCAAACTGGGCGTGACACAGCAGGCTGTCGGCAAATGGGAAAGCGGCAAGTCCTCTCCCGATCCGTCTACCGTGGCCCGCATTGCCGAGCTTTTGAACACCACAGCAGATTATCTGCTGGGCCTGTACCGCCCGGTAAGCAATGTTTCCGCCCCGGAAGAGCGGTTCTTTGGCAGCTATTCTGAAAGCCTGATCCCGGTGATCGGCACGGTAAAGGCCGGTTACGGTGCCCTCGCCTTTGAGGAGGACTACGGTCAGGAGTATGCCCGTGTGAAGGACCCCTCCAACTATTTTTATCTGGTGGTGCGCGGCGACAGCATGGAGCCCCGCATTCAGGACGGCGACCTTGCCCTTGTGCACAAGCAGGACACACTGGAAAACGGCGACCTTGGCGTGCTGATCTACGGCGATGAGGGCGAGGGCACCCTGAAGCGCTATATCCAGCGCGGCAACTGCGTGGTGCTGCAGCCCTTCAACCCGGCCTACAGCGAAATGGTCATCAAGGGCGAGGACCTGAACCATCTGCACATCGCCGGCCGCGTGGTGGAGACCAAGGCGAAGTGGTAATAACCCCTTCCGTCTGCTCACGCTGTTCGCAGCCACCTCCCTCATGGAGGGAGGCCTTGGCAAAACCGGAAACTTTCCCGTACTGCCAAAGGCTCCTCCTCCGGGGGAGCTGGCACGGCGGCAGCTGTGACTGAAGGAGTTCGGCACAAATTGATGTAAAGCCATCTGCATTTTGCGCATGGCTTTATTTTTTGACCCTTTTTCCCACTTTGGAGGTGTATTCTGCATGGAACAGACCCTGATGGACAAGCTTACCATTCTGGCCGACAGCGCCAAATATGATGTTGCCTGCACCTCCAGCGGCGCATCCCGCACCGCGCGGGCAGGCATTCTTGGCAGCTGCTATGCACCGGGCTGCTGCCACGCCTTTACCGCTGATGGCCGCTGTGTAAGCCTTTTAAAGGTGCTCATGACCAACTGCTGTGCCTTCGACTGCAGCTATTGTGTCAACCGCAAGTCCAACGATATCCCCCGTGCCACCTTCACGCCCCGGGAATTGGCTGAGCTGACTGTGGAGTTTTACCGCCGCAACTACATTGAAGGGTTGTTCCTTTCCAGCGCGGTGCTGGGCACGCCGGACTACACCACCGAACGGATGCTGGCCGCCCTGCGGCTGCTGCGGGGCGAATACCGCTTTGGGGGCTACATCCACGCCAAGGCCATCCCCGGCACCAGCCCGGAACTGCTGCAGCAGCTGGGATATCTGGCCGACCGCCTGAGCGTGAATGTGGAGCTGCCCAGTGAGCAGAGCCTGAACCTGCTGGCCCCGGACAAAGGGCGGCACTCCATTTTCCGGCCCATGAAGCAGATCGCAGTTTCCGGCGCGCAGAGCAAACAGGAGCTGACCGTCTACCGCCATGCGCCAAAGTTTGCACCCGCCGGGCAGAGCACCCAGATGATCGTAGGTGCTTCGCCGGAGACAGACTACCACATTTTAAAGCTCACTGAGGGCATGTACCAAAAGTACAGTCTGAAACGGGTGTTCTACTCCGCCTACATCCCGGTAGCCGAGGACACCCGCCTGCCTGCGCTGGACACCAAACCCCCGCTTTTGCGGGAGCACCGGCTGTATCAGGCTGACTGGCTGCTGCGGTTTTACCAGTTCAAGGCAGACGAAATTCTGGATGAAGCCAACCAGAGCTTCAATCCCTACCTCGACCCAAAATGCAACTGGGCCGTGCAGCACTACGGGCTTTTTCCGGTAGATGTGAACCGCGCGCCCTTTGAAATGTTGCTGCGTGTGCCGGGCATCGGCCCCAAAAGCGCCCGGCGCATCTGGCACGCGCGCAAGCTTTCCAGCCTTGGGTTGGACGAGCTGAAGCGCATGGGCGTGGTGCTCAAGCGGGCACAGTATTTCATCACCTGCAAGGGTTTTGCGGGTGCGCACCCGGGCCGCGGCACCGCCGGGCGGGAGCGCATCACGCAGGCGCTCATCGACCCCAACGTGTTCGGCGGCAGCTGCGAACAGCTCAGTCTGTTCACGCCGCCTGCGGTGGACGATTTGATCACGCAGGGCGTGGCACCGCGCGCAGCCATGCGCATGGTGCGGGAGGAGGCAGTGCAATGTCTGGCGAAGGCACTGTAAATGTTCAAGTTCAAAAAGCCCGCAGGCTCCACGATGCGGATGTGGTGTACCTCTACGACAGCAGCTTTGAAGGCTTTCTGTGCTGCGTGTTCGAGAGCTTTGCCCAGCACGAGATCCCCTTTGCGGTGTGGACACCCCAGCGGGAAACTTCCACCCTGTACCCGGTCAAGGACATCCCCACCGACCATGCCAAGGCTCAGCGGGTGTTTGCCAGCTTTGGCAGAAAGCTTGGTCCCGAGACAGAGTACCTCGTCAGCCGGGATTTCCTCTCCGGGCGGGAGAACAAAGAGCTGCTGCTCATCCGCTTTCTGCATCTGGCCTTCGCCCTCGGCCCCGGCACCGTGAAGCGCACCGGCCACCCGGACGTGGCCCCGCTGTATGAGATGAAGAAAAGCCTTGACTGGGAAGTGGACAAGTTTCAGGGCTTTGTGCGGTTTGAGGAGCACGACGGGATGCTGGGCACCGTCATCCACCCCAAAAACTACATCCTGCCGCTGCTGCGGCCCCACTTTTGCGGACGGTTCCCGGAAGAAAACTTTATGATCTACGATGCGGTGCATCAGGCTGTGCTGCTGCAGGAGGACCACAAGGCCCGGCTGCTGGAGCTGGCTGCACCGCTGGAGCTGCCGCCGCCCAGCGAGCGGGAGCAGCAGTTTCAGGCATTGTGGAAGCAGTTCTACCAGACGCTGGAGATCAAGGCCCGCCACAACGAAAAATGCCGCATGACCCACTGCCCCAAGCGCTTTTGGGCCGATATGGTGGAGATGAAAGATGAATTTTAACAAAAACGTTGCATCTGCGGCGTTGCAACCCCCAAAACCTATGGTATACTATAAGAGATATCCGGCAGGCCTTCTGCCGAACACTCCCGCACTGCTGCGGGGCAACACAAAAGGAGTATTGTAGCGTTATGGTTCGCATTACTATGGAAGACGGCGGCATCATCGATATCGAGCTGAACGAAGAAGCCGCTCCTATCACCTGTGAGAATTTTAAGAAGCTGGTCAGCGAGGGCTTTTACAACGGCCTGACCTTCCACCGCGTGATTCCCGGCTTTATGATCCAGGGCGGCTGCCCGCTGGGCAACGGCACCGGCGGCCCCGGCTGGAACATCAAGGGCGAGTTTGCTGCAAACGGCGTGAACAATCCGCTCAAGCACACCCGCGGCGTGATCAGCATGGCACGCGCCATGAACCCCAACAGCGCCGGCAGCCAGTTCTTCATCATGCATCAGGATGCACCTCATCTGGACGGCCAGTACGCTGCCTTTGGCAAGGTGGTTGCAGGCATGGATGTTGTGGATAAGATCGCAGCTGTCCGCACCGACTGGAACGATAAGCCCACCACCCCGGTCAAGATGAAGACCGTGGAGCTCATTGAGGGCTGAATTTCAAACCTAACAAAAAATCCCGACACCTTGCGGTGCCGGGATTTTTTGTTTTTGTTGATGCTTGTTTTTAGCAGCCTTCCTTTTCGGCCAGCTTGCGGCCCATGAGCACGCCCATGACCGAAGCCATCATCAGGCCGCGGGTCCAGCCGGAGGAGTCGCCCAGACAGTGCAGGCCCTTGATGTTGGTGTCAAGGTTCTCATCCATCTTCACCTTGTTGGAGTAGAACTTCAGCTCCGGGCTGTACAGCAGGGTCTCGTTGGCGGCAAAGCCGGGCACCACCATATCCAGCATCTTGATGAACTCAATGATGTTGGTCATGGCGCGGTAGGGCATGGCGGCGGTAATGTCGCCTGCCACGGCATCCTTCAGGGTGGGCTTCACGTTGGACTGGGCCAGTTCCTTCTGCCAGGTGCGCTTGCCGTCCAGAATGTCGCCGTAGCGCTGCACCATGATGTGGCCTGCGCCCAGCATGTTGGTCAGCTCGCCCACCTTCTGTGCGTAGGCAATGGGCTGGTTGAACGGCTCGGTAAAGTTGTGGGAGACCAGAATCGCAAGGTTGGTGTTCTCGCTCTTTTTCTCCTTGAAGCTGTGGCCGTTGACCACGGCAAGGTCGTTGTCGTAGTTTTCCTGCGCCACAAAGCCGCCGGGGTTCTGGCAGAAGGTGCGCACCTTGTTCTTCCAGGGCTTAGGGTAGCCAATGAGCTTGGACTCATACAGCACCTTGTTCACCTTTTCCATGACCTCGTTGCGGCACTCCACGCGCACACCGATGTCCACGGTGCCGGGCTTATGGGCAATGTGGTGCTCGGCGCAGATCTTTTCCAGCCAGTCCGCACCGCGGCGGCCGGTGCCAATGACCACGGTATCCGCATACACAGGCCGGACCTGATCGCCGTCCTTCAGCAGTACGCCCTTGCACTCCTCATTCTCAAGGATGATGTTCTCGCACTCAGTATTGAACAGCATCTCCACGCCATTGTCGGCCAGATAGTTCTGGATGGCCAGATACAGCTGCTGCGCCTTCTCTGTGCCCAGATGGCGGATCGGGCAGTCCACCAGCTTCAGGCCGGCATGGATGGCGTTCTTGCGGATCTCCTTGATCTCCTCGCCGGTGTAGATGCCCTCCACATGGGGATCTGCGCCGAACTCAAGATAGATCTTGTCGGTGTAGTCGATAAGCTTCTGTGCAAACTCCTCTCCGATCAGGGTGGGCAGGTCGCCGCCCACCTCATAGGAGAGGCTCAGCTTGCCATCCGAGAAGGCACCTGCACCGGAAAAGCCGGTGGTGATGGCGCAGGTGGGGCGGCAGTTGACGCAGTGGCCCACTTCGGCTTTGGGGCAGTGGCGCTTTTCCACGGGCTTGCCCTTTTCCACCAGCAGCATCTTCTTTTTGCTGCCGTGGCGCAGCAGCTCCACAGCGGTAAAAATGCCAGCCGGGCCGGCACCGACAATGATCAGATCATACTTTTCCATTTCTCTTTTTCCTTTATATGATTTTTATTTGCTCAAGCTTGGCTCAAGCTTGCATGATAAGACTGACGGCCTCGCCCTCTCCGTCACGGCTTACGCCGTTCCACCTCTCCCAAAGGGAGAGGCCTTGGCAAAGAGATGAACCTTGCGTGGACTGCCAAGGGCTCCCACTTTGGGGGAGCTGGCGAGCAGAGCGAGACTGAGAGGGCAAGCCCGTTAATCTTTCTCGTTCTCCTGTTCCACAGTGGCGCTCTCGTCCACCTCATCCAGCTCCACAGCGCTGGCCTCGGCATCGGTGCGGGTCACATCCGGGGCGACCACGCCGTCGCCGTTCAGATCTTCACCGGTCAGGGACTCCAGCATGGACTGAGTCTCCGGGTGCAGCTTGGCAAAACGGCGCACGGCCAACACCGTGTACAGGGCGCTGAGCAGGTTGATGGAGCCCTCCACGATCAGGATGATGCCAATGGCCATGACCAGCGTTTCCATGGTGCCGAAGGGGTTCAGGATCATGATAACGCCCAGCACCACGCTGAGCACCGGCAGCAGCAGAAAGCTCTTCCAGCTGGAATAGCCGCAGCGGCGCAGGTCCAGTGCGTTCTGCACACGACTGATGCTGTCAAAGATCACGAACAGGCCGAACACGATGGGCAGGATACTCACCACGATGTCGCTGCGCAGGATCAGGAACGCACCCAATGCCAGACAGATGATGCCGGAGATCAGGGTGAGCTGGCTTTGGAACACACCGCGTTCCACCACAAAATAGCGGATGAGCTGCACCGCCGCGCAGGCCAGCACCACAGCGCCCAGCGCATAGCACACGATGTTCAGGGCCGTGGTGGGCTTCATGAGCAGAAAAACGCCCAGACCCAGATACAGCGCACTCATGAGCACCAGATTCCATTTGAGCTTTTTTACCATAGAGATCACGTTCCTTTCCTTTGCAGGGACAGTTTTTCACGCCCCTCATTCGGCAGGGGAATACATGGGGGCAATGATGTTTTTGTTGATGCGGGCGTAGAAGCCAAGGCTCAGCAGGACACTGACGATCTCAGCGATGAGGAAGGCCCACCAGACATTGTTGACATTGCCGGTCTGTGCCAGCAGCCATGCGGCCGGCAGCAGCACGAACAGCTGCCGGCAGACCGAAACGATCAGGCTGAACACACCGTTGCCCAGTGCCTGAAACACCGAGCTGAGCACGATGCTGGCACCCGCCAGCAGGAAATGCAGGCAGATGATGCGCATGGCTGGGATGCCAATGGCCAGCATGGCATCACTGGCCGCAAAGATGCCAAGCACCTTATCCGGTGCGAACTGGAAGATGCAGAAACCAATGAGCATGATGCACTCGGCATAGCAGACTGCCAGCTTGATGGTTTTTTTCACGCGGTCCGGTCTGCGGGCACCGTAGTTGTAGCTGATGATGGGCACCATGCCGTTGTTCAAGCCAAAGATGGGCATGAACACGAAGCTCTGCAGCTTGAAGTACACACCGAACACCGCCACCGCTGTGGCCGAGAAGCTCATGAGGATCAGGTTCATGCCAAAGGTCATCAGGCTGCCCACGCACTGCATGGCAATGCTGGGCAGGCCCACCGTGTAGATGCGGCCAATGGCCTTGGCACTGGGGCGGAAGCCCTTGAAGCTGATCTGGATATCTGGGTTCCTGTTCAGGTTGAAGAACAGGGTCATGCCTGCGCCGCAGAACTGGCCGATGACCGTTGCCACAGCTGCGCCGGTGGTACCACTGAGGGCCTCACCGCAGTAGCCAAAGATGAAGATAGGGTCCAGAATGATGTTCACCACGGCACCCACCAGCTGGCTGATCATGCTCAGGTGGGTGCGGCCGGTAGCGGCCAGCAGCTTTTCGCCCATGGTCTGGGTGAAAAGGCCCAGACTGAAGATGCAGCACACCGAAAGATACTGGATGCCCTGCTGCGCAATAGCCGCATCACTGGTCTGTGCATAGAAATAGGGCTTCATGCAGGTAAGGCCAATGACGAGGAACACCACGAAGCTGCACAGCGAAAGAAAGATGCCGTTTTTCGCCGTGGCATTGGCGCGGCTCTGGTTCTTTTCGCCCAGACTTTTGGACAGCATGGCGTTCACGCCTACGCCGGTGCCCACGCCCACAGCGATCATCACATTCTGCAGCGAGAAGGCGAGGGACACAGCGGTGAGGGCGCTTTCACTCACATGGGACACGAACACCGAGTCCACCACGTTGTAAAGCGCCTGCACCAGCATGGAGATCATCATGGGCACGCTCAGCTTGACCAGCAGAGGGTTGATCTCCATGGTGCCCATAATGTTTTCCCGCGTTTGGGCGGGAGAGGTTTGGGGTTGCTTTGTTTCCACGTTTGCTCCTTTTTTACATTGGGATGGGTTTGCTAGAGACAGATTGCCGCACTTGTGCAGCTGGCAGGGCTTCTGAAAACCGGAAACGGCATCAGCGCCCGGGTTGCGGCTCCCAGCGTCCACTTCGTGACCGCCCATGCGGCACTCGTGTCCTGCTGGCCGCTGCCCCAACGGCTCCTCCCTGTTTCGGCCGCAGGCCGCGGTCGTCGCCGTTGCCCGAAACGTGGGCAGGGTGCAAAAGCACCCTACCCACGAATCATCGTTGTTTTATTTTGAAGCGCCCGGGCGGTCAGCCAAGGTTCTTCTCCTTGGCGGCGGCTGCGTCCAGGATCATCTTCACGCAGGTCTCGCGGCCCAGAGCAGCGTTGATGGCCAGATCATAGTTGTGGGCATCACCCCAGCGGTTCTGGGTGTAGTAGTTGTAGTAGGCAGAACGGTTGCGGTCGGTTTTTTCCACCTCGTCCTTGATGCCCTTTTCGTCCTTGGCCTTGACCAGAGGATTGGTCTTTGCGTATTCCAGCCGCCACTCCTTGGGGGCGTACACGAACACGCGCAGCACATCCTTGCGCTCACGCAGCACATAGTCGCCGCAGCGGCCCAGGATCACGCAGGGGCCTTCCTCGGCCAGCTGCTTGATGATGCGGCTCTGAAGAATGAACACCTGATCGCCCAGCGGCAGCTCATTGCCCATGGTGTACAGACTGTACAGCAGGCTGTGAGTATGCCGTTTTTCACTGGCGGCAACAGCTTCTTCCGAAAGACCGGAGTGCTTTGCTGCCATGGTGATCAGCTCTTTGTCGTAAAGCTTGATGCCCAGCGCATTTGCCACATCTTCAGCGATGTAGCGGCCGCCCGTGCAGTATTCACGTCCCAAAGTGATGATCGTCTTTGCCATAATGTGTTCCTCCTATGTCTTGATCTATAGCCCAAAGGCTTTGGGTCGGGCCGGTCATTCCGCCGGCTTTTCCTGTGCCTGGGAAACAGGTTGCTCCGGCGTGGGGCGCGGCTTTGGCAGCCGCACCTCCGCCACGCGCATGGCACCGGTCTGGTCCACTGCATACACGCTGCAGCGGCAGCCTGCGGCCATGATCTTTTCCGGGAAGCGGATGCCGCCCTCCGGCGTGCGCTCCATCCGGCAGAAGCTGCGGTGGGCGGTGGTGGCGTGGGCCACACCGTCGTGGCACGCACAGGCCACCCAGCCGGAAAAGCCTTCCGGCAGCGGGTCCTTCACGCCGCGCTGCTCAAAATAGTAAACGTCTGCCGTCTCGCCGGGCACCAGCTCGCAGCGCATCCGCAGCGGACGGTTGGCGGCAACATCGCGGGGTTTTGCCCGCAGGGCGATGGCGCGCCCGGTAAAGTAACGCATAAAGTCCACCAGTGCCATGGTGCAGTTCACTGCGCCGTTGGAATCTGCGGTGGGGTCGTTCAGCAGCACATAATCTGCCATTACGGCATCGTCGTGGCCAAAGCCGCGCAGGCCCATCCAGACCCGCACCGGGTCCCGCTGGCCGCGGATGCGCCGCTCCACCTGCACTGCCACACAGCAGTCATCGTGGATCTGGGCACGCAGGTCGGCAAGGTCCATCCATGCCTGCCAGCAGGGGTAGCCGCAGCAGCCGGCGGCAGCAGCCGCAAAGGCCGCATTGGCGGTGGTGCTGTGGGCCATGTCCTCCATCACATAGGCCACTTCTTCGGGCAGGACATCCTC
The DNA here is from genome assembly GCF_017377615.1 of Faecalibacterium sp. Marseille-Q4896. Classification (NCBI taxonomy): domain Bacteria; kingdom Bacillati; phylum Bacillota; class Clostridia; order Eubacteriales; family Oscillospiraceae; genus Faecalibacterium; species Faecalibacterium sp. Marseille-Q4896. Next base: position 194,515 of record NZ_JAFREG010000004.1, on the reverse strand, counting down.
GCCCCAGCAGTTCATCAGTGCCGCCATGACCAGCGGCAGATCCATGGTGCGCCCAAAGCTGGGATCGTGGGCGGAAAGGCAGTATTCCGGCAGATAGAGCTGCCGGTTCAGCGGGTGGCCATTGTGCTTTTCCCACGCCAGCGGCCGCACTGCCGCGGCCAGCAGGCGCACTGCGGGCGAGACCTTGTCATCGTTGGTGGAAAGGTTTACCTGCAGCTGCACGCCGGTGCCGCCGCCGGGCGTTGCCACGGTCACGGTATCGCCCATGAGGAAGATCATGCCGTCGTCACTCTGGGAATTGCAGCTGCAGCGGGGGTAGCCCGGTGCCCACTTGCCAAAGCTCATCCAGCCGGTCCAGTTTCCTCCGGCATATACCCGGCAGCGCACCTCCACCATGGTGTTGTGGGGCGCAAAGGCGTTCCAGCTGACATTCAGGTTGCAGAAGGCCGGCATGGCAAATTCCGGCGTGGTGTAGCTGCCGTATTGCAGGCAGCGGCCCGCCACGCTGTCCAGCACCAGTGCACCGCCGTCCAGTGCCACATTGTCCAGCTGCCCGCGGGAGAAGGTCTCGGTGCCCTGCAAAACCAGATTATTCCGTTGTTCCATGGAGCACCTCTCCTTTGCGGAAGTTCAAATTTACTCTTCGGTGTCGTCGGTGCTTTCGCCGTAGTCCTCTTTGAGGGCGGCTTCCAGCTCGGCATCCTTCATTTTGCGGATGCTCTCCTCAATGTGGAACACCTTTTCAATATCGCCGTAGATGATCTGGCAGGATACTTCGGTCACGAACCAGAAACCGAAGATCAGCATGAGCAGCAGGCCCAGCGGCATGCACAGGATCACCACGCCCCAGAACAGGATCTGCACGATGGCCGCCGCCAGTGCGTGGGGCAGGAACGCGATCATGCAGTTGATGCTGTTTTTCACGGTCAGGCTGAAGGGCTGATCCAGCAGCACCACCTGCGGCCACATGTAGGCGAACAGCATCTGGAAGATGAGCAGGTTCAGCACCGTGGCCACCCACAGCGGCACGCCCACATTGGTGCCCTTGCTCAGCATATTGAAGCAGAAATACACAAGGAAGATCTGCGCCGTGACCACCACACAGTAGAAGATGCCCGGCGCAATGCTGGCCTTGAAGTTGCGCTTGAAGGCACGGCGATAGGTCACCCACCAGTAACCGGCTTCGTCACGCAGGGCACGCAGCACGGTATCGTACATGCCGGCCAGCGCAGGCCCGGCCAGAATGCCGCCTACCACCGCGCTTGCCAGCATGACAGGCAGGCTGTTTGCCAGAAAGCCGATGTACACCAGACAGATCACCGGCAGAAAGCCGATGCAGGCCAGCAGGTTTGCAAGGAACATGCCGTTCATATCACGGCCCACAAGCTCAAAAAAACGGCCCACGCCGGTCTTGCGGGGAGCATCCTTTTCAACGCCCTTACCGGCCTTGAAGTCATTTGCGGAAGGAAATAAACCCATGTTCGTATGGTACCTCTCTCTTCATCCATTGGGCCGGCAGAAAGCATTTCGTGCAGAAAGTGCCATTGTGCTGGCTTTACAACTATAAATATACCCGCATTTTGTCAATTTTGCAAGACCGCAGATCCTCCGATTTGTAAAAAAAGTGTTATTTCTCCCCTTTTTACAAAAAGTGTGATACAATGACAATGGCATATTTTGCCGGAGGGAGGAAAACGCAATGAGCATTTTTCGCACGATTGCGATGTTTATTTACTTATTTGGTTATATGATCGTCCATTATGGCGTGCTGCGCCGGGCGGAACGCGCTCTGGCTGCAGGCGACATGCAGCTGGTGGAAGAGCTTGTCAACAAGCATATCCCGCACTGGAGCCGGGGCATTTTAAAGGTGACCGGCGTTTTCCTGAGCGTGGAGGGCCTTGAGAATATCCCTAAAGATACGGCCTGCGTGTTCGTGGGCAACCACCGCAGCTACTACGACATCCCGCTTTTGCTGGCCAGTCTGGATAAGCCCCACGGCATCCTTGCCAAGGAAGAGCTGGAAAAGATCCCGCTGCTGAACCGCTGGATGAAGCTGCTGGGCTGCGTGTTCGTGCAGCGCGACGACCTGCGGGCATCCGTGCGCGCCCTGAACGACGCCACTGCCATTGTGGAGAGCGGCAAGAGCTTCGTCATTTTCCCGGAGGGCACCCGCTACAAAGGGGAAGAGGGCGGTGCCGGTGAGTTCAAGGCCGGTGCATTCCGCATTGCCGTCAAGACCGGCGCACCGGTGGTTCCGGTGGCCATTACCGGTGCACGTGCCCTGTTCGAGAACAATGGCAACCTGTGCCATCCGGGCAGCGTGCATATCAAGGTGCTGCCGCCCATCCGGACTGCAGGCATGAGCAAGGCCGAGCAGAAGCAGCTGCCGGATGCTGTGCGTCAGGCCATTCTGGCACAGCTGTAAATCAGAACTTGGAGGGAACTGCCCCATGGCAAGCTACCGTTACGAACGCGATATCGACCCCAAAGACCTCCAGCCCCGCAAACAGCGCCAGTACACCCGCAAGGAACGCTGGGCCAACTGGTGGGATTATAACCTCAAGTGGGTCATCATCATCGGCATCATCGTGGTGTTCTTCGGCTACAACTTCATCGGGCAGTATTTCTTTACCGTCCATGCAGACTATAACGTAGCGGTAGTGGCCCCCCACTACCTACCGGAAGCCACCCAGACCGCCCTGCAGGATGCCCTTGCCGCCTACGGCGAAGACCGGAACGGCGACGGCAAGGTGGTGGTAAAGCTGAACCTCTACACCATGGACTTTGGCAACGAGGACTCGGACGTCTACCTTGACATGGCAGGCACCACCAAGCTTTCCACCGACATTCAGGGCGCGCTGAGCTCCATCTTCATCCTGTACGACCCAGCCGGGTTCCAGCAGACCACCGGCACCCTGCGCTACCTCGACGGCAGCCTGCCGCAGTCCGACGAAGACAGTGACTGGTGGAACATGGTCTACCGCTGGACCGACTGCCCGGTGCTGGCGGGCCTTGATCTGGGCGATTACGCTTCTGATGCTGTGCAGAGCGAAAGCGGCTCCAGTCAGGAGCTGATGAGCCGGTACTATATCGGCATCCGCGGCGCATGGAACAAGGACTCCGCCGGCCTGCTTGAGGGCGGCGAAGAACTGTGGAACAAGCTGACCGCCGGGGCTGTTTCTACCGCCAGTGCAGAGGGCTGAGCCATGCGGTTCCGGGTAAAGCGCGGCGGGCCTGCCGCCGGGTTCACATTTGACCGCACAGCAAAGCCGGTGCAAAGGCCAGAGCCGGAAAAGCCGGTCTCTCTTGCACAGGCGCTGGATAATCCCTATGGGAGATATTACAGCAAAGCAAGGAGCCGGGAAGAACTGCTGAAGAACAGATAATATGCAAATAGAACTCCCCCAGTCGCCTTCGGCGACAGCCCCCTCGGGGATGGGGCCCTTGGCAGAGCCGGAAACTTTTCCGCTTTGTCAGCGGCTTCCTCTTTGAGGGAGCTGGCAAACCCGCAAGGGTTTGACTGAGGGAGTTCGTTTTCTATTTTGTTCTTTTTACACATATCTGATTTGAAATATTCTCCCCTTTGAAACGCCGGAGGTTTTGTTGTTTCTCCGTCCCAGTTATGGTATACTTACTGGGTATCTATTATCTTGATGGTATTTATCATACATACAAAAGGATGTGAACCCATGGACGCACTGGAACAGGCACGCGCCGAGATCGATGCAGTGGATGCCCAGCTGGCTGCGCTGTTTGAACGGCGGATGGCCGCCGTGCTGCAGGTGGCCGAATACAAAAGAGCCCATGGCCTGCCCGTTTACGATGCCGCCCGCGAGACGGCAGTGCTGGAAAAGGCTGCGGCCCGCATTCAGGACCCGGCCCTGCGGCCCTACTATAAAGACCACGTGCAGAACCTGATGGACGTGGCAAAGCAGTACGAAGCCGTGGTGCTGGGCCAAAACCGCGCCGCCTATCAGGGCGTGGAGGGCGCTTTTGCCCACATTGCCCTCCGGGCGCTGTTCCCCCACGCCGAGGCTGTGAGCTACCCCACCTGGGACGAGGTGTTTGACGCGGTGGAACGCGGCGATGCTGCCCGGGGCGTCGTTCCCTTTGAGAACAGCCATGCGGGCGATGTTTCCGCCGTGCTGGATCTGTGCTATAACCATCCGGCGCTGTGGGTGGTGGATGTGTACGATCTGCCCATCTCCCAGAATCTTCTGGTGCTGCCGGGCACAAAACTCGACCAGATCAAAAGCGTCTACAGCCACCAGCAGGCCATCGCCCAGAGTGAGACCTTTTTAAGGCAGTTCGGCCTGCCCGCCACCGCCATGACCAACACCGCCATGGCCGCAAAGTTCGTGGCTGAAAGCGGCGACTCCTCTAAAGCGGCCATTGCAAGCGTGGAGACGGCGGCACTGTACGGGCTGGAGGTGCTGGTGCCCAGCATCAACACCGACGGCGACAACACCACCCGCTTTATCGTGCTCAGCCGCGAAAAGCCTACCGGCGGCAACCGGTTCTCGCTGCTGTTCACGGTGGACAACAAACCCGGCAAGCTGGGCGAGGTGATCCAGATCATCGGTGCCAGCGGCTTCAATATGGAGTCCATCAAGAGCCGGCCCATGCCTCATGTGCCGTTTGAATATTATTTTTACGTGGAGCTGGTGGGCGACCCCACCGCCGACGAGACCGCCGCGCTGCTGCGTGAGCTTGACCGCACCTGCCGTACCGTGCGGCTGTTAGGAGTGTATACCAAATGAGTGAATTTATCGGAACCAAGCTGACCATGAATCTGGGCGAGCGCAGCTATGACATCATCGTCAAGAGCGGCTCGCTGGAAAACCTGTACCAGTTCGCCCGGCTGGACCGCCGTGTGGCCGTTGTGACCGACAGCGGTGTGCCCGCACAGTACGCCCAGATGGTGGCCGACCAGTGCAAGGATGCCCACATCATCACGGTGCCGCAGGGCGAAGCCAGCAAGAGCTTTAAAATTCTGGAATCCGTCCTCAAGCAGATGCTGGAATTCGGCATGGGCCGCGGCGATCTGGTGATCGCCGTGGGCGGCGGCGTGGTGGGCGATCTGGCCGGTTTTGCCGCTTCCATCTACATGCGGGGCATCGACTTCATCAACTGCCCCACCACCACCCTTTCCATGATCGATTCCTCCATCGGCGGCAAGACCGCCGTGGATCTGGGCGATACCAAAAACATCGTGGGCGCTTTCTGGCAGCCCAAGCTCGTCATCGTGGACCCGGACACCCTTGCCACCCTGCCCCGCCGCCACTTCATCAACGGTCTGGCAGAAGCCGTCAAGGCAAGCCTGCTGGCAGACCCCGAGCTGTTCGCGATCTTTGAAAATGGCGACGTGGATGCCCAGATCGGCGAAATCATCTGCCGCAGCCTGCGGTTCAAGAAAAACATCGTGGAGCAGGACGAGACTGAGCAGGGCATGCGCAAGGCGCTCAACTTCGGCCACACCATCGGCCACGGCATCGAGGCCGTCAAGGGCATCAAGGGCCGCCGCACCGTGGGCCTTTACCACGGCGAGTGCGTGGCGCTGGGCATGCTGCCCATGATCGAATCCAAGGCATTGCAGAAGCGGGTGCGCGCGGTATACCGCCGCCTCGGCCTGCCCACCCGCACTACTTACGATAAGGAAAAGGTGCTGGCAGAGATGCTGCACGACAAAAAGGCACAGAGCGGCCAGATCACCATTATCAAGGTGCCGGGTCTGGGCTGCTGGCGCGCCGAGACCATCCCGGTGGAGGGTCTGCGTCCCCTGCTGGGCATTGAGGAGTAAGCCATGAAAAATACATTCGGCAGCGACCTTTCGCTGACCATTTTCGGCGAGAGCCACGGCCGCGCCATCGGCGCGGTGTTGGACGGCATGGCCGCAGGCCTGCCGGTGGACGAGGCATTTCTTGCCGCCTGCATGGACAAGCGCCGTGCCCGGGGCGACGGCCTGTCCACTCCCCGGGTGGAGGCAGATGCCGTGCAGCTGCTGTCCGGCGTGGTGAACGGCCGCACCACCGGCACCGCCATTGCCCTGATGATCGAAAATACCAACACCCGCAGCGGCGATTACTCCAAGACCGCAGACCTTCTGCGCCCCGGCCATGCAGACTACACCGCCTACGCCAAGTACCACGGCTTTCAGGATGCGCGCGGCGGCGGGCACTTCTCCGGCCGGGTGACGGCCGCCCTTGTGGCGGGCGGGGCCATTGTGCTGAGCGCACTGCACCGTGCGGGCATCGACATCACCACCCATATCGCAGAGTGCGCTGGCATTGCGGACACCCGCTTTGCACAGGATGATGCCGCACAGCTCTCTGCTCAGGTGGAAGCCCTTGCCAGCAAGCCCGAGGGCTTTGCGGTGCTGGATGAAACCGTAGAAGAACCCATGAAAGCCGCCATCCGTGCCGCCGGTGCGGAGGGCGACAGCGTGGGCGGGATGCTGGAGACCGCCATCCTCGGCCTGCCGGCAGGCATCGGTGAGCCCTATTTTGACAGCGTGGAAAGCGAGATCGCACATCTGGTGTTCTCCGTCCCCGCCGTCAAGGGCATCGAGTTCGGCACCGGCTTCGGCTTTGCCGGGATGCGCGGCTCCGAAGCAAACGACGCTTTCCGCATGACGCCGGAGGGTGCGGTGGTGACCGCCACCAACCACAATGCGGGCATCAACGGCGGCATCGCCAACGGGATGCCGGTGGTGTTCCGCACCGTGGTCAAACCCACACCCAGCATCTACAAGCAGCAGGATACAGTAGACTATCTTGCCAAAAAGGACGCGCAGCTGTCCATTCAGGGCCGTCACGATCCCTGCATCGTGCCCAGAGCCGCCATCGTGCAGACCTGCGCCGCCGCACTGGCTGTGGGCGACCTGCTCACGGCACGCTACGGCGCGGCATGGATGACCCACCCCACCAGCTTCCGGAAGGAGGACGAGTAAAATGGAATACGGACTCATCGGCGCAAAACTCGGCCACTCCTACTCCAAGATCATCCACGAGATGCTCTGCGGCTACCACTACGACCTGTGCCCTCTGCCCACCGAGGAAGAGGCCCGGGCCTTTCTGGCAAAGCGGCAGTTCAAGGCCATCAATGTGACCATCCCCTATAAAAAGCTGGTGATGGAATACTGCTCCTACATCGACCCGCGGGCCAAGGCCATCGGGGCGGTGAACACGGTGGTGAACAAAAACGGCCTGCTCTACGGCTATAACACCGATTATATGGGCTTTGCCCACCTGTGCGACGCCCACGGCGTGAGCTTTGCAGGCAAAACGGTGGTTATTCTGGGCACCGGCGGCACCCACAACACCACCAGCGCTGTGGCCCGGGACAAGGGCGCGGCAAAGGTGCTCACCGTCAGCCGCCATCCGGACCCGGAAAAGGGCGAACTGAGCTATGCCGAGGCCGTTTCCAGCGGGGCACAGATCGTGATCAACACCACCCCGGCGGGCATGTACCCCAATGTAGGCGTGTGCAATCTGGACGTTGCCGCCATGCCGGGCCTTGAAGCTGTGGTGGATGTGGTGTACAACCCCGACAAAACCGAACTCATCCTCCGCGCCGAGGAAGCGGGCGTGCCGGTGGCTGTGGGCGGCCTTGAAATGCTGGTGGCGCAGGCAGTGTATGCCGCAGAATATTTTCTGGACCGCAAGTTCGAGGATGCGCCGGTTGAAATTCGGCGCATCACTGCCGCACTGCGCCGGGATATGCTGAACATTGCCCTGATCGGGATGCCCTCTTCCGGCAAGACCACCCTCGGCAGGATGCTGGCAAAGAGCCTTGGCCGTACCTTTGTGGATCTGGATGAGGAGATCGTAAAGGCCGACGGCCGCAGCATCCCGGATATCTTTGCAGCCGAGGGCGAGGACGGCTTCCGCACAAAGGAAACTGCCGAAGCACAGCGCTTTGGCAAAGAGGGCCGACAGCTCATTTCCTGCGGCGGCGGCATTGTAAAAAAGCCGGAGAATCTGCGTGCTCTGCACCAGAACGGTGTCATTCTGTTCATCGACCGGCCGGTGGATGCCCTGGCCGTGGGCGGCGGCAGGCCGCTTTCTTCCAGCATGGACGCACTGCGCCAGATGGAAGCACAGCGCCGTCCGCTGTATCTGGCAGCGGCAGATGCCGTCATTCCCAACAACGGCACGCTGGACGATGCCCTGCATGCCGCCATGGAGGCACTGGATGAAATTTTTGATTCTTAACGGCCCGAACCTCAACATCATGCGCTGGTCAGAGCCGGGCGTGCCCGGTGAGCTGGATTATAACGCCATCATGGACTATGTGCAGGCAGGCTGCGAACAGCTGGGCATCGAGACCGACTGCTGCCAGTCCAACCACGAGGGCGACCTCGTGGACGAAATTCAGGCCGCAGCGGGCCGGGTGGACGGCATCGTGCTGAACCCTGGTGCCTACGCCCACTACAGCGTGGCCATTCTGGATGCGCTGCGCCTGTGCGGCGTACCCGCCGTGGAAGTGATGCTGCACGCCCCGGACGAGCGGGAGCCTTTCCGCAAAACGGACGTGGTGTCCTTTGGCTGTCAGGGCCACTTCATCGGGGAAGGCCCGCAGGGCTACCTGCACGCCTGCATCTATCTGGCCCAGCTGCTGCGCACCGACGGCTCCAGCAAGGCGCATATCGTGATGTAAAAGGATGAACACGGGCAGCGGGCTAGCCCTCTCCGTCATCGCTACGCGATGCCACCTCTCCCAAAGGGAGAGGCCTTGGCAGTACGGCAAAGTTTCCGGTTTTGCCAAGGGCTCCCCCTTTGGGGGAGCTGGCGCGTTAGCGCCTGAGAGGGCGAGGCCGCTGCCGTAGAGGAAGCCGTCCATGAAACATGCAACTGTAAATAAAAACAATAAAATGCTTGGCACAGCGCGCACATTACGCCGTAATCTGACCCCACAGGAGCACAAGCTCTGGTATGTGTTTCTGCGTGATTATCCTATAAAAATCTACAAGCAGCGGATCATTGAATCCTTTGTCGTTGACTTTTACTGCGCACAGGCACGGCTTGTGATCGAACTGGACGGTTCCCAGCACTATACCGAGCAGGGCAGGGCTTACGATGCAGAACGAAGTACGGTCCTTGAACAGTATGGACTGCTGGTTCTCCGTTTTGCAAACAATGATGTAGACAATCATTTTGATGCCGTCTGTGCGCAGATTCACAGCACCATTCAGCACAGGCTTCCATCTTAAAACAAACAGGAAAGGAACAAACTCCCATGATCATCTCCACCAAAAAAGGGACTCCGAAGGACGAACTGGAAAAGATCGTTGACAAATTCGAGAAACAGGGTTTGGACGTGACCCTGATCACCGGCAAGGACTACAACGTGTTCGGTCTGGTGGGCGACACCACCAAGATTGACGAACGGGATGTGCTGGCAAACCCGTGGATCGACAATGTCACCCGCGTGTCCGCGCCCTATAAGCGTGCAAACCGCCTGTTCCACCCGGCAGATTCCGTGATCGACTGCGGCGGCGTGAAGATCGGCGGCAAGGAAAAGATCGCCGTCATGGCAGGCCCCTGCAGCATCGAGGGCGCAGAGCAGGCTCTGCGCATTGCACAGGGCGTGAAGGCCGGCGGTGCCACCCTGTTCCGCGGCGGTGCCTACAAGCCCCGCACCTCTCCCTACTCCTTCCAGGGCCTTGAGACCGAGGGCATTCTGGATATGGTAAAGGCCCGCGAGGCCACCGGCATGCCCATCGTCTCCGAGCTGATGAGCGAGGACCGCATCCCCGAATTTGAGGAGTATGTGGACGTGGTGCAGATCGGTGCCCGCAACATGCAGAACTTCCAGCTGCTCAAAGCCGTGGGCAAGATGCACAAGCCCGTGCTGCTCAAGCGCGGCCTGTGCAACACCATCGAGGAGTGGATCATGAGCGCCGAGTATATCATGGCCGGCGGCAACGAGCAGGTCATTCTGTGCGAGCGCGGCATCCGTACCTTTGAAAAGTATACCCGCAACACCCTCGATCTCTCTGCAGTGCCCATCATCCACGAAAAGACCCACCTGCCCATCATCGTGGACCCCAGCCACGCCACCGGCAAGGCCAATCTGGTCGAGCCTATGATGATCGCTGCCGTGGCCGCCGGTGCCGACGGTCTGGAAGTGGAGGTCCACTACGACCCACAGCACGCATGGAGCGACGGCGCACAGTGCCTGACCCCGGATTCCTTCGCACAGGCCATGGCAAAGTGCCGTCAGGTGGCATGGGCCATTGGCCGCGATATGTAACGGCCTATGCTGGTAACGATTCAGAACGCGCGTTCCGTGGGCGGCACCATCACTGCCCCACCCAGCAAGAGCATGGCCCACCGTGCTGTGCTCTGCGCGGCACTGGCCGAGGGCCGCAGCCATATCACGAACCTCGAATTCAGCAAGGACATCTCTGCCACGCTGGGCGCAGCGGCACAGCTGTGCGCCCGTGTGCGCACCGGCGCAGACGATGCTGTGGTGGAAGGGCTGGGGCATTTTGTGCCCCTTGCCGCGCCGGTGGACTGCTGCGAGAGCGGCAGCACCCTGCGCTTTCTCATCCCCATCGCCAGCCTGACCGGACAGGCAGTTTCCTTCACCGGCCGCGGGCGGCTGATGGAGCGGCCTCAGTCGGTGTATGACGCTCTGTACCGGGAGCAGGGCCTGCGGTTTGAGCAGAGCGCTTCCGGGCTGACCGTGGAAGGGGCACTGACCCCCGGCGAATACCGCCTTGCAGGCAATGTATCCAGCCAGTTCATCAGTGGGCTGCTGTTTGCTCTGCCGCTGCTTTCCGGCAACAGCACGCTGCACCTCATCCCGCCGGTGGAGAGCCGCAGCTACATCGATATGACCCGCTCTGTGCAGGCAGCCTTCGGTGTGCAGAGCCATTGGCTGGACGAAAACACTCTTGCCATCCCGGGCGGGCAGCACTATCACCCCTGCGATTACACCGTGGAGGGCGATTACAGTCAGGCCGCGTTCCCGGCGGTGCTGGGTGCAGTGTGCGGCGGCGTGACCATCACCGGCCTTGCCCCGGAAACGCTGCAGGGCGATGCCGCCATTCTGGACATCCTGCGCCGGTGCGGCGCGGTGTTTACCCGCACGGCAGAGGGCATCTCTTTTGAAAAGGCCCCGCTGCACGGGGTGGACATCGACCTTGCGGACTGCCCGGACCTTGGCCCTGTGCTCATGGTGCTGGGCCTGCTGTGCGAAGGCACTACAGTCATCCGCAACGCAGAGCGTTTACGCCTGAAGGAGAGTGACCGCATCGCTGCCATGGAGGCCGAGCTGCGTGCCTGCGGCGGCGTGCTGGAAAGCGAGGGCGGCACCATTACGGTGCACGGCTGCGCGAACAGGCTGCACGCTCCGGCAGGTGTTCTGCATGGGCACAATGACCACCGTGTGGTCATGAGCCTTGCGGTGCTGGCCCTGAGTACGGGCATTCCCCTGACCGTGGACGATGCCGAAGCCATTACAAAAAGCTGGCCGAATTTCTTTGAAGCCATCAAGCCCTTGGGCGCGGAGGTGGAATATGCTTGATAAAACAAAACGTTATCTCGTGGTGGGCCTTGGCCTGCTGGGCGGCAAATACGCGCTGGAACTGACGAAAGCCGGTTTCCATGTGGACGGCATCAACCGCAGCGAAGGGCATTTGCAGTACGCGCTAGAGCACGGCTATATCGCCAGCGGCAAGACCCACGATTTTGAGGACCTTGTGAGCAGCGCCGACCACATCATCTTTGGTCTGTACCCCACGGCCCTCATCGAGTGGTTCCGCACCTACGGCCATCTGCTCAAGCCCGGCTGCATTTTTACGGATGTTTCCGGCGTAAAGACCGGCCTTGTGGAGCCGGTGCAGGCCATGTGCCCGGCAGGCGTGGAGTTCATTGCCAGCCACCCGATGGCAGGCCGTGAGACTTCCAGCGTGGAGCACGCCGCCGAGGTGAACTTTGCCCCGGCCAACTTCATCATCACCCCCACGGAAAAGAACACGCCAGAGGCCATTCAGTGGGCAAAGGACCTGGCCGAAGTGCTGGGCTTCCACCACATCTGCACCCTGACGGTGCAGGAGCACGACAAGATGATCGGCTATGTGAGCCAGCTGTGCCATGCCATCGCCGTGAGCCTGATGTGCGCCAACGATAACTCTTCGCTGTGCGAGTACACCGGCGACTCCTTCCGTGATCTGACCCGCATTGCACGCATCAACGATAAAATGTGGGCAGAGCTGTTTTTGTGGAACAAACAGAACTTGATCAGCGAGATCGACCAGTTCGATGCCGCTCTGCAGGAAATGCGCTCTGCTCTTGTGGCCGACGACCGGAACAGGCTGGAAGAGATGTTCCGTCTTTCCACCCAGCGCCGCGCGGCGTTCGACAAAAAACTGCCCGAATAAACCGGAGGTGCTCCCATGCCCAAGCAGGAAGGCCAGAAATCCAAGCTTTTGACCCTTTTGCGCATTCTGGAACAAAAGACCGACGAAGAACACCTGCTCAATGTACCGCAGCTGGTAGAGCTGCTGGAACAGCAGGACATTCTTGCCGAGCGCAAAAGCATCTACAGCGATATCGACACCCTGCGCAGTCTGGGGTATGACATCCAGCTGCGGCGCGGGCGCGGCGGCGGCTACTGGCTGGCCAGCCGCACCTTTGAGCTTTCTGAGCTGAAGCTGCTGGTGGATGCCGTACAGGCCAGCAAGGTTGTGTCGGCACGCACCAGCAGTAAACTCATCCATAAACTGGAAGCCCTCTGCTCCGACTACGAAGGCACCCAGCTGCAGCGTCAGGTGTACGTGGATGGCCGCCCCAAAAGCGACAGCCACACCCTGCTTTACAGCATCGATGCGCTGCACAGCGCCATCAATGCGGGCAGAATGGTGCGGTTCCGCTACAAGGACGACGGCACCCGCACCGTCAGCCCGTGGCAGCTGGCATGGGAAAACGGCTGCTACTACCTTATCGCTTATCAGGACGAGAAAGAGCCTGCGGGCATCCGCAACTACCGCGTGGACCGCATGTCTTCCGTGACGGTGCTGGGCGATGCCCGCCGGGGCAAGGCCGAGTTCCGCCAGTTCGACCTGCCCGCCTATCTGCGCAAGCACTTCAACATGTTCGGCGGGCCGGAGTACCGGGTCACTCTGCGCTGCACCGCCGACCTGGAAATCGCCATGCGCGACCGCTTTGGCAAAACGCCGCTGTTCGTGCCGGAGGAAGACGGTGCATATTTTCACTTTGATGTGCCGGTATGCGTCAGCCCCCAGTTCTACGGCTGGGTGTGCGGCTTTGGCGGCAAGGTGGAAGTAATGGCTCCCGCCGAGGTGCGCAAGGGGATACACGATATGGTGCAGGCCCTTGCGAAGCAGCACGATTAAAATGGCCTCCGCTTCGCTCTGGCCATCATCAGATGAAATGATATTTATAATCAGGTTCCGGAAAAATCTGCGGATTTTTCCGGAACCTTTTTTCACAGGGAAGGCCCGGACCGGGAGATGCAGCGTTTCCGGCAGGAAATAATTTCACGGCACCGTCCTGCCCTGTGGAGCCAGAGCGCCAGATGCTGCTTTCCGGTACGACTCCATCCGTGAAAAATGCAAACCCCGGCAGGCCGCAGCCTGCCGGGGTTTGCTGTTCCTATAAATAATTCTTCCGCTGAGCATGGCCAGAGCGAAGCGGAGGCCATTCTGAATCTCTCACTCCTCAAATTCCAAATCGCTGGGCAGGATCAGATCCAGCTCGGCGGCAGGTTCTGCCACAAGGCGGCGGCTCTGGTGGAAGATGGCCTTTTCCAGCGTGTTGCGGGCAAGACGGCCGTTGCCGGCGGTGCGGCTGTCCAGCGCCTGACGGCGCTTGTAGTAGCCCAAAAGCGGGAAGGTACAGCCCTCGGCAAGGCGGTAGCCCTTGCCCTTTGCCAGCACGTTGGTGATGTCCAGCAGCTCGTCTGCCGTGTAGTCCGGGAACTCGATCTTGTTGGGGAAGCGGCTGGCAAGACCGCTGTTGGCAGTAAGGAACACCTCCATCTCCTTGGTGTAGCCCGCCAGAACGACCACCAGCTCGTCCCGGTGGTCCTCCATGCCCTTCACAAGGGTGTCGATGGCTTCGAGCCCAAAGCTGTCCTGCTCGCCGCGGTAGAGGCTGTAGGCTTCATCGATAAACAGCACGCCTCCCAGCGCACTCTCGATGACGCTGTTGGTCAGCGGGGCGGTGTGGCCGGTGTAGCGGCCCACAAGGTCGGCGCGGGTCACTTCCACCAGCTGGCCGCCCTTCAGCGCGCCGATGGCCTTGAGGTACTTTGCCACCAGCCGGGCAATGGTGGTCTTGCCGGTGCCCGGGTTGCCGGTGAAGATCATGTGCATGGAAAGGCTGGCGGTCTTGAAGCCTGCCGCCGCGCGGCGCTGCTGCACCTGCAGGTTATCCGCCAGACCGAACACATACTCCTTGACCGCCCCAAGGCCCACAAGACCGTCAAGCTCTGCGCGGATTTCATCTACAGCGCCCGTGTACTCGGCAGGCAGCAGGGCAGACAGCTCCTGCTCGGGCTGGTCGTTCAGGCAAAACCATACGCCCTCCGGCTTTGCGGTCAGGGTGACGGTGCCGGTAAGCTTTGCATCAGTCTGCAGGCAGTATTCGCTCAGGGCGCGGAACATTTTATCGCAGCATTCCGCAAGGCCCGCCGCACCCTTTTCCTTAGAGCACTGGGCGGCTACATAGTCCCGCACATCGGCCCCGGCAGAGAGGGTCAGGCCAAGGCGTGCGCTCACCTTCTGGGCCAGCGCATTCAGCTGCTGCGCCGCCAGCGCTGCAAGGTCCCCGCGGGCAAAGGCGCTGGTGGCGCACACATCGCCCACCGCCGCCACAAAGGGCGCACCGAACTTATCTGCCAGCGCGTCCCGGCCCTTGCGGGAAAAGAAGATGAGGTACTTGCCGCAGGGCGTGATACTGCTCACCGCGCCCGGTGCCAGCGCCGTGCCTGCATCCACAAGGATGCCCTCCTTGTTCACCAGATACCGGCTGGAAAGCGGTGCGCTGCCCTTCACAGCAAGGTCTGCAAGGGTCTTGAGGAAGGCCGCATGGCAGCTCTCGTAATGCTCAAAGATCACGATCTCCCCGGGGGCGTGCAGGGCCGCATACAGATCCTGCAAAAACAGCTTTTCCGCACCGGAATTGGGGTAGAGGGCAAGGTCCACCACCGCGGTTTTGTCGCTCTGCAAAAGGCCCCGCGCCGCCATGATGCGGGCGGTCTCTGCCAGCGCAAAATGCCGTCCCGTACCGGCTCCGCCGCACAGCAGGATCACATTGCGTGCTGCCGGGCGCTCGGTGCCCAGCACAAAGGGCCGGCGCATGGCGCGCACCACGCTGTCCACAAAGGCATCCTGCCCGAGAACGGTCTTTTTCACCTCGGCGGCAAGGCCCTCAAAGCTGCCAAGGTGCTCTACGGTCACATCGGCAGTGCCCTTGGCAAGCAGGCCGTCCGCTTCCATATCCCGCAGCATCTGGCGGCTGTCCTCCAGAGCAGACTGCACCGCAGTGTCCTGCGTTTTCAGCTGGGCGTTCTGTTTTTTGAGCAGGGCATCCAGCTGCTTCTGGTTTTCCAGCAGGGCAGCATTCAGGTCCGGCACTGCGGGCGCTTTGGCCTTTGGCGTTTTGCTTTCCGGCTGAGCCGTGCCGCCAAAGCGCGGCTTTCCCCCTGCGCCGAACACACCGTTCATAAGGTTTTCCCAATCGTCGGTATATGCCATGGCTTTGCCCTCCGTCTGCATCGTTTTCTTTCAGTATAGTGTACCGGGGCAGGTTTTGCAATTCCCTCTTGCAAAAAAGACCGCCGGTGTTTACACTTATATCTGATAGGAAATCTGCAAGAAGGAATGAAGAAACTATGACCGTCAAAACGCCCGCCGAACTGAAAACGCTATACGAGAGCATCTCCTTTGACCTTCAAACCACCTACACCGGCCCGCTGGGGCAGGAATATGCTGTTTCCGGCACCCATCTGCGCCTGTGGGCACCCACGGCGCAGAGGGTGGAGGTCAGCCTTTACCGCAAAGGCAGCGGCGGTGAGCCCATAGGCACTCTGCCGCTGGAGCGGGGGCAGCAGGGGGTGTGGAGCATCTATCTGCCCGGCGACCAGCACGGACGATACTATACCTATACGGTCACAGTGGATGGCATTTCGCGCCAGACCGGCGACCCCTATGCCCGTGCGGCAGGCGTGAACGGCACCCGCAGCATGATCGTGGACCTTGCCCGCACCGCCCCCTCCGGGTGGGAGCGGGATGTGCGTCCGGTCATCCCGCCGGAGCAGCGCGCGGTGTGGGAGGTGAGCGTGCGCGACTTCTCGCAGGATGCTGCCAGCGGCGTGCGCCCGGCATGGCGGGGCAAGTTCATGGCCTTTACCCAGCAGGGCACCACCCTGCATGGGGACGGCATCCACCCCACCTGCCTGAATTATTTAAAGCGGCTTGGCGTGAAGTATGTGCAGCTGATGCCCATTTTTGATTTTGGCAGCGTGGACGAGGCAAAGCCGCTGCTGCGGCAGTACAACTGGGGCTATGACCCCACCAACTACAATGTGCCCGAAGGCAGCTATTCCACCGACCCCACCCGCGGCGAGGTGCGCATCCGGGAGTGCAGGGAAATGATCGCAGCCCTGCACGCGGCGGGCATCGGTGTGGTGATGGATGTGGTGTATAACCACATGTATCGTAATGAGAACCCGCTGAACGGCACCGTGCCCTGCTACTTTTTCCGCCAGAACGAGGACGGCAGCTTTTCCAACGGCAGCGGCTGCGGCAACGAATTTGCCAGCGAGCGGCCCATGGCCCGGCGGTATATGATCGATTCCATCCTCTACTGGGCGCAGGAATACCACATCGACGGCTTCCGGTTCGACCTGATGGGTCTGTACGACGTGGAGACCATCAACGCGGTGCGCGCCGCGCTGGATACGCTGCCCGGCGGGCGGGATATCCTGATGTACGGCGAGCCGTGGCAGGGCGGCGGCAGCCAGCTGCACCGGTACGAGGCCAACAAGGCGAATCTTGCCATGCTGAATGATCGCATCGGCATCTTCTGCGACGACACCCGCGACACCATCAAGGGCGGATGCTTCAACGCCCGGGAGCCGGGCTATGTGGAGGGCAGGCCCGGCAGCTTCTGGGACATCGGCGGTGCGGTAGCGGCATGGTGCCGCAGTGACCGTCTGCCGCCCCACGCGCCCAACCAGATCGTGAGCTATGTTTCCGCCCACGACAACTTCACCCTGTGGGACAAGCTTCTGCTGGTGCGGTACGAAAAGCCGGAGTTCACGGCGGCAGACGGCACAGCCCTTGCCCAGAACCGGCTGGCGGCGGGCATTTACCTGACCAGCTTCGGCCTGCCTTTCCTGCAGGCGGGCGAGGAGTTTGCCCGCACCAAAAAAGGGAAGGGCAACAGCTACCGCTCTTCGCCTGCGCTGAACCGGCTGGACTGGGAGCGGGCCGAAAAATACCATGCACTGGTGGACTACTACCGCGGCCTGCTGGCGCTGCGGGCAAGGTTTCCGCGGCTTTCCAGCACCGACCCCCACGCGCCGGATGCCCTGTACTTTTTCTCACTGGAGCAGCCGCTGGTGGGCTGGCAGCTGCCCGCCCAGTGGGGCGACGGCGCAGCATGGCAGGCGCTATGCGTGTTCTATAACCCCACCGAAACCAGCAAGGCCGTGCCGCTGCCGGTTGGGCGCTGGCAGATGCTGAGCGACGGCATCTCGTCCAGCCTGTGGCGCGGCCCGGCAAGGGTGTACGAGCACGAGGCCGTACTGATGCCTTACAGCGCTACTATCTTCGGACAGATATAAAAAAACAGGAGCGGATGGAAAACTCTCATCCGCTCCTGTTTTCTATTTTGTTCAGCTGTTGGAAGCCGTCTTTTCGCCCAGTGTCACATTGACCGTCTGCATCTGGCCGTCGCGTGCAATGGTGATGGAGAGGGTATCGCCTGCTGCGTGCTTCTGCATCAGGGTGCCAAGGTCGTCCTTGGAGGCGATCTCGGTGCCGTCCACGCTCACGATGCGGTCACCGGCCTGCAGGCCTGCCTTTTCGGCAGGGCCGCCCTTGACCACCTCCACAACGTAAACGCCGTAGGCATTCACGCCCAGTTGAGAAGCAGTCTGTGCGTCGGTCACGGCCAGATAGGTGATGCCCAAATAAGGCCGTCCGGTCACATAGCCGTTCTCCAGCAGTTCCTGTGCCACCTTGATGGCATCGTTGATGGGGATGGCAAAGCCCAAACCTTCTGCATCGCTGGAAGAGGATTTTGCGTTCACAATGCCGACCAGCTCACCGTTCATATTGAACAGGCCGCCGCCGGAGTTGCCGGGGCTGACCGAAGCATCCATCTGGATCAGGGACATGGTGTTCACAGAGCTGCTGCCCTGAATGGTGACGCTGCGGTTCAAAGCGCTGATCATGCCGCCGGTCACGGTGCCGCCCAGCTCACCCAGCGGGTTGCCCACAGCCATCACGCTCTGGCCCACCTTCAGGCTGTCGCTGTTGCCCACGGTGGCGGGGGTCAGGCCGTCAGCATCGATCTTGATGACCGCGATATCGCTGGTGGTATCTTCGCCCACGAGGGTGGCGGTGTAGTCCTTGTCACCAATGGTAACGGTGATGGTGGAAGCGCCGTCCACCACATGTGCACAGGTGAGGATGTAGCCGTCCGAGCTGATGATCACGCCGCTGCCGGCACCGCTCTCCACCTGATTCTGGCCGTACCACGACCACTGAGAGTAGACCACCTGCTCCGTAGTGATGACCACCACGCTGGGGCTGACCAGATCAGCCACCTGTTCAGTGGTCAGGCTGCTGCCGCTGCTGGATGCTGCGGTGATGGAACTATCCGAACCGGATGCACTGTCGGCCGTAGAGGAAGGTGCCACCTGCTGAATGACCACCTTGCCGCTGCCGCCAAACTTTGCCCCCACAAAGCCGCCCGCAAAGCCCATGGCTGCGGCCAGCACCAGCGCCACGGCGCTGCGTGCAACGCGCTTGCCGTTGAACTTTTTCTTCTTTTTAGGGGGCTGCGCGTCCTGCGGCTGTACCGGATGTACCGGCGGCGTTGCACCGCCTGCGCCGTTGTCTGTCTGCGGGGCGGTGTAAGCGGTCTCCGGTTCCGGCTGCGGGTCGTTGTACTGGTTGGCGGTGTTCATGCCGCTGCTGCCCACATTGGGATAACCGGTATCTCCGCTTTCGTTTTTATCCTGAGAGGAATAATCATATTCCCATTTGTTCTCATTGTCCATGCTGATACTTCCTTTCCGTAAGGGATACGTCCACAGGAGCCCTGTTCCTTTGAACTGCTCCTATTGTAACCGTCAATTGTGAAAATCAATCGCGCGCGCCGTGAAGAAACTGTGAAATAAAGACGCACTTTCCGCCCTTGACAGCGGCCTTTGCGCTTGCTATTGTAAAAGCGTAAATTCAGGAGGAACACACCATGGAACTGCACCGCACAGACGAGGGCTTTGCCCTCTATAAGGAAAAAACACAGATCGGCTTCTGCGCGCTCACGCCCGCCGCAAAGGGGGCTGCCATCACCGCGTTTGGCATCGAACCGCAGTGGCGGCGCAAAGGCTACGGCTCCTATCTATTAAAAGAAGCCTTGCGCGCCTACGCTGGATACGACCGTGAAACGGCTACCGTATTTACCGCCCCGCTGCCCGCCGATGCCGCAGAGCTTGCGTTCTGGGCAAAGTTCGGCTTTGCGGCAGAAGGCAGGCAGCTGGTGCGCCGCCGCACGCCGGACCTGACCGCCGTCAAGTTCGTGCAGGACTTTCTGGCCGCGCGGCTGGCACAGCCGCGCCTTTGCATCGATGCTACCTGCGGCAACGGCGGCGACACGGCCTTCCTGTGCGGCATCACCGCGCCGGAAGGAAAGGTAGTCGGCTTTGACGTGCAGGAAGCTGCCATTGCATCCACCCGGAAGCATCTGGAGCAGCTGGGCGTGCCTGCCGCCCGGTATGAGCTGCACTGCCAAAGCCACGCAGACCTTTTACAGGTTGTGCAGCCCGGCACGGCAGATGCGGTGATGTTCAACTTTGGCTGGCTGCCCGGGGCCGACCACGCAGTGTTCTCCACCGCGCAGAGCAGCATCCCCGCCCTGCAGGCGGCTTTGGAAGCCGTGCGCCCCGGCGGCGTGGTGAGCGCCATCCTCTACAGCGGGCAGGTCATCGGCACGGATGAAAAGCAGACGGTGCTGGAATATCTCCGGGCACTTCCGCTCAAAAGTTTTACCGTTCTGGTGTGTGATTTTGCCAACTGGGCCGAAACCGCCCCTCTGCCCTGCATCATCCTGAAAAAATAACGAAAACACTTGCATTATGGAGCGTTTTCGGATAAAATAGGGTACGTATGTGTAAAAAGACGGCCTCGCCCTCTCCGTCTTTGCTTCGCAAATCCACCTCTCCCAAAGGGAGAGGCCTTGGCAAAAAGATGCACTTTGCGTGGACTGCCAAGGGCTCCCACTTTGGGGGAGCTGGCGCGTTAGCGCCTGAGAGGGCGAGCCCGGCAAAGTCCAACCGGACATACTAAATGCAAAAATCCACTTCCTGCTCCACAGCAGGTTTATCAGGAGATCTACAGTTTATGACAAATCGTGAAGAAATCGAGCGCCGCCGGACGTTTGCGATCATCAGCCATCCCGACGCCGGTAAGACCACTCTGACCGAAAAGCTGCTGCTGTACGGCGGAGCCATCAATCAGGCAGGCTCCGTCAAGGGCAAGCAGAGCGCAAAGCACGCCGTGTCCGACTGGATGGACATTGAGAAGCAGCGCGGTATTTCCGTCACCTCTTCTGTCCTGCAGTTCAACTACGCGGGCAAGTGCGTGAACATTCTGGACACCCCGGGCCATCAGGACTTCTCGGAGGACACCTACCGCACCCTGATGGCGGCAGACTCTGCCGTCATGGTCATCGATGCCGCAAAGGGCGTTGAGGCCCAGACCATCAAGCTGTTCAAGGTGTGCACCCTGCGCCACATCCCCATCTTCACCTTCGTCAACAAGATGGACCGCGAAGCCCGCGACCCCTTTGAGCTGATGGAGAACATTGAGGAGATTTTGGGCATCAAGACCTACCCCATGAACTGGCCCATCGGCTGCGGCAAGGAGTTCAAGGGCGTGTTCGACCGCAACACCCGCAAGGTGCTGGCATTTTCCAGCGACGGCCGCGCCAACGGCGTGAAGAAGGTGGATGAGACCGAGGCCGAGCTGGGCGATCCCGCACTGGACGAGCTGCTCACCCCGTATCTGCACCAGCAGCTGGTGGATGAGATCGAGCTGTTGGACGGTGCCGCCGAGGAATTTGACCTCGACAAGGTGCTGCGCGGCGAGCTGAGCCCCGTGTTCTTTGGTTCCGCTCTGACCAACTTTGGCGTGGAGCCCTTTCTGGAGAACTTCCTGCGCCTCACTCCCACCCCGCTGGCCCGCGTGGACAGCCTGACCGGCGAGACCGTGGACCCCTGCCGCGACGAGTTCTCTGCCTTCATCTTTAAAATTCAGGCCAACATGAACAAGGCCCACCGCGACCGCATCGCCTTTATGCGCATCTGCTCCGGCAAGTTCGAGCGCGGCATGGAGGCCTTCCATGTGCAGGAGGGCAAGAACATCAAGCTGGCCACCGGCACCCAGCTGATGGCGCAGGACCGCGCCATCGTGGACGAGGCCTACGCCGGCGACATCATCGGCCTGTTCGACCCGGGCATCTTCTCCATCGGCGACACCTTGTGCACCGGCAAAAAGAAGGTCCAGTTCGCAGGCATCCCCACCTTCTCGCCGGAGCACTTTGCCCGCATTGAGCAGAAGGACACCATGAAGCGCAAGCAGTTCGTGAAGGGCATGGAGCAGATCGCGCAGGAGGGTGCCATCCAGATCTTCCGCGAAGTGGGCGGCGGCATGGAAGAAGTGGTAGTCGGCGTGGTCGGCGTGCTGCAGCTGGAAGTGCTGGAGTACCGCCTGAACACCGAGTACAACGTGGAGATCCGGATGCAGCAGCTGCCCTTTGAACAGCTGCGCTGGGTGCAGAACGACCCCGACACCTACAACCTGCGGGATCTGGACCTGACCAGCGACACCAAGGCTGTGGAGGATATGAAGGGCAACCGCCTGCTGCTGTTCACCTCCGACTGGGCGGTGCGCTGGGCTGAGACCCACAACGAAACGCTGAAACTGAGCGAGTTCGGCAATATCTGAGTTGAAAGAGAGCTGCGGTGCGGGAATATCCCGCAGCTGCGGTTCTTTTTTCATAAAACGCAAAAAATACAACGAAGAATGCCAGCTACGGAATGCGCTGCTCCCATTGCGGGGAACACTGCTGGCATGGAGGGAAAATATATGCAAAACATCAATATTGGCAAAAGCGGCATTCAGGTGCCGTTTCTCGGCATGGGCACCTGGGCCATCGGCGGCGGCTCCTGGTGGGGCGACAACGACGACGCCCTTTCAGTCAAGGCCATCCAGACTGCTGTGGAGCAGGGCATCCAGTGGATCGACACCGCCCCCATCTACGGCCTGTACCACAGCGAGACCGTGGTGGGCGAGGCCATGAAGCACATCGACCGCGACAAGGTGGTGCTTTCCACCAAGTGCGGTCTGGAGTGGCGGCATGAAACACCGGTGCTGCACAAGGTCGTGGACGGCACCACCGTTTACCGCGACCTTTCTGCAAAGAGCATCATCGAGGATGTGGAGGATAGCCTGCGCCGCCTGCACACCGATCATCTGGATGTGCTGTACACCCACTGGCAGACCCCCGATTTCGGCATCTACCCGCTGGAAGAGACGGTGGAAGCCATGATGAAGCTGAAGGAGCAGGGCAAGATCCGTGCCATCGGTGCATCCAACGTCACTGCAGACATCATCCGCGGCTACTGCAAGTACGGTCAGCTGGATGTCATTCAGGAAAAGTACAGCCTGCTCACCCGCCGTGTGGAAAAGCAGCTGCTGCCTACCTGCAAGGAGCTGGGCGTATCGGTGCAGGCATACTCTCCGCTGGAGCAGGGCCTGCTGACCGGCAAGGTGACCATGGACACCACCTATCCCGAGGGCAGCACCCGCAACTCGAACCCCAGCTTCCAGCCCGCCCGCCGGGCACAGGCGCTGGACATGCTGGCAAAGTGGGGCGACCTGACCGAGAAATACGACTGCTCTCTGGCACAGCTGGTGATCGCCCTGACCGCCCGTATGATCCCCGGCCTGCATGTGCTGTGCGGTGCCCGCACTCCGCAGCAGGTGATGGACAACGCCGGTGCGCTGAACATCAAACTGGACGGTGCCGATGCCGTCCGCATGAAGTGGGACGTGGATGCCATTTCCTGATGGTTTGACCATCGGAACAGCCTCCGCTTCGCTCTGGCCGTATTTAGAGGAATTCTTCTTTTATGTTTGGGTCCTGAAAAGCCTGCGGGCTTTTCAGGACCCTTTTTTCACGCAAAAGATCGAAACCGGCAGATGATGCCGGTTTTCTTTATGACTCTTTCTGTGAAAATGCAATGCCGGACAGCCCGCAGGCCGTCCGGCATTGCTCTTATAAAAATAAAAATTCCGCTGTTTATGGCCAGCGCAAAGCGGAGGCCATTTAAAATCGTCAGCTGTTCTCCTTCCAGAACAATCCGCCGCTGGTCTGGAACAGCATCCACGGGTTCACGCTCTTGCTGCCAAGCTTGAAGTCCTTGGTCAGCTCCTCGCCCAGCACACCCACAGCCTGCCCCTTTTCCACCGTCTGCCCGGCAGAGACGGAAAGAGTCTGCAGCCCGTACAGGTAGCTGCGCATCCCGCAGCCATGGTCGATGACCACCGTGTTGCCGGTAAGGGCCAGCTCTTCGGCCAGCACCACCACGCCGTTTGCCGGGGCGCGGCAGGGCTCGCCGGGAATGGTATAAAGCTTTGTGGAGTTGGAACGGCTGCCCTGCCTGCCGTTCGCCACCCTGACCTGACCGTAATCCACAAGGGTGGTGTAGCTTTCCACCGGGTTCACAAAGCCGCCCTGCCACATTTTTTCCCGCGCGGGCGCTTCGTACAGGCCCCAGACTGCATTGCGGAACTGGGTGTTTGCCGCATCCGATGCATCCGGTTCCGGCTCCACGTCCACCGTGCCAAAATCCTTGGGCAGCACGATGATGCTGCGGGTGATGGTCTCGCCATTCACGGTAATGTTCACCTCATGCCCGCCGGAGGAAGCGTTGTATGCCGCCGGGATATAGGCCCGCCAGCCATCGGCTGCACGCACGCACTGCACATTGCCGAGGTCTGTTTCCACCGTGGGTGCTGCATCGCCGGTCATGCCGGAGATGCGCAGGCCCACAATACCGCCCTGCTCCACCCGCTCGGCGGAAAGCTCCACCTCCGCGCTGGCCTGCAGGGTGAACCGGAAGGCATAACGATACCAGCCGGTGGGCTTTGCGGGCTTTTCCAGCCCCAGATTTTTGCGCACTGAGCCGGTGCTGCCGCCCTCAAATTGGGTGGCCATGCCGCCCTCCGGCACCCGCCAGACCGATAGCTCTGCCTTATATTCGCCGTTGGTCGGGAACAAAAAGCTTTGATAATCGCTCACACTGCCCACAAATACAATGCTGCCATAGGCGTTCTGGATGGTGAGGGTGGTGTAGCTGGCCCAGTCCGGCAGGGTGATGGCCGGGTGGGCCGTGTACAGCGTGCCCAGCTTCTGCACCGTGAGGGTGGCGGGGCTGGCGAACACCTTATCGAGCTTTCCGCCGATGAGCGGCACCTGCCAGCACCAGCCGTTGGGTTTCAGCGCTTCAGTGCCAAACTGCGCGGTGCTGTCCGGGCAGCCGCCCTCGGTGGTAAAGGCATAGCTCACGCCCATCACTGCGCCCAGAAAGATGCCTACGCCTAGCACCACACCCACGAGCCAGAGCAGAAAACGCTTCATGATACACTCCTTCTATGTAGCAAAAAGGGCGCACCGGCACAGCCTTTTGCAGACTGCCGGTGCGCCCGAAGGTTTACGGTTCGTGTTTTTTATTCTGCAGCATCCTCTGCAGGGGCAGCCTCTTCGGCAGCAGCCTCCGGCTCTACCGTTGCAGCATCGTCCTCGCCGAACAGCAGACGCTCGTACTCGTCCAGCTCCTTCTCACGGCGGTGCAGGTAAACAGCAACAGCAGCAAGGGCACCGGCAACAGCGGCCAGAACAGTGATCACAGCGACCAGACAAGATTTCTTCATAGGTTCAATACACTCCTTTTTTCGTTGAAACGATGTTTCAGCTTTCATTCCAGTGCTTGTTGGCTTTTATTATACCCGTTCCTGTCAAAAATTACAACCATTCAGGTCAAAAAGGCCAAAATTTCATACCATAAGCTTCTTATATGACTTAAACGCACCGGGCAGGGTATACTCCGCCTGCAAAGCTTCCCGGCTGGCCCAGACGCAGCCTGCCGGAGCATCTTGGGCGGGCACATGCAGCAGGATGCCGTTCATATGCCACTCGATGTGGCTGAAGATGTGCTTTGCAGCGGGCAGCGCTTCCGGCGCGGCGGTGCCGGTATCCAGCCCCATGGCCTGCAGGCGGGCAAGGACCTCTCCGGCTGCGAGGGCTTCACCCTCCCACAGTACCGGCTGCCACAGCCCGGCAAGCAGGCCCTTTTGGGGCCGCTGCTGCAAAAGGAAGCCTGCCGGGCTTTCCAGCAGGGCCAGCGTCACAGGCTGCAGTCTGCGGGGCTTGGGCGCTGCTTTGCGGGGCAGCTCCAATGCAGTGCCCGCAGCACAGGCGGCGCACAGGTGGGCAAGCGGGCATTTTTCGCACAGGGGCGCACCGTTCGGCACGCAGACCAGCGCTCCCAGCTCCATAAGGGCCTGATTGTAGTCGCCGGGCGCATCCGGCGGCTGGTGCTCCATCACGCGGGCGGTGAACGCTTTTTTCACTGCCGGTTCCGTGACGGCAGCGGGGTCGTTGTACAAACGGGAGAACACCCGCAGCACATTGCCGTCCACGGCGGGCACCGGGATACCGAAGCTGATGGACGCAACGGCTCCCGCCGTGTAGTCCCCGATGCCGGGCAGGGCGCGCAGGGCATCATAGTCGGCGGGCAGCTGTCCGCCGTACTGCTCGCAGACGATGCGTGCAGCCTTTTGCAGGTTGCGCACCCGGCTGTAGTAGCCAAGACCCTCCCAGAGTTTGTGCAGCTTTTCCTCTTCGCAGGCGGCAAGGGCCGGAATGTCCGGCAGGGCGGCGAGAAAGCGTTCGTAGTAGGGCAGTGCCGCCGAGACCCGGGTCTGCTGCAGCATGATCTCGCTGAGCCACACATGGTAGGGGCTGGGGTCGGTGCGGAAGGGCAGGATGCGGTGGTTTTTGTAAAACCAGTCCAGCAGGGCAGAGGAAATGTTTTCCACTTGTTTTGTGCTCCTTATCAAAAAACGGGCCGCTGCGGAATGCAGCAGCCCGGTAAAAGTATGCGCGCTTATCAGAAGCCGTATGCGGTGCGGGGGAAGGGCAGCACGTCACGGATGTTCTGGATGCCCGTGAGGTACATGATCATGCGCTCGAAGCCCAAGCCGTAGCCGGCGTGCTCCACGCCGCCGAACTTGCGCAGGTTCAGGTACCAGTCGTAGTTGGTCTTGTCCATGCCCAGCTCGTCCATGCGGGCCACCAGCTTGTCGTAGTTCTCTTCACGCTGGCTACCGCCGATCAGCTCGCCGATGCCGGGCACCAGCATATCTGCGGCTGCCACGGTCTTGCCGTCCGGGTTCTGCTTCATGTAGAAGCTCTTGATCTCCTTCGGATAGTCGGTGACGAACACAGGCTTTTTGAACACTACCTCGGTCAGGTAGCGCTCGTGCTCGGTCTGGATGTCCACGCCCCACTCCACAGGGAACTGGAACTTCTTGTTGTTCTTCTTCAGGATCTCGATGGCCTCGGTGTAGCTGATGCGGCCAAACTCGCTGTTTGCCACCAGCTCCAGACGCTCGATGAGGCCCTTGTCGATGAACTGGTTGAAGAAGGCCATTTCATCCGGGCAGTTGTCCAGCACATAGCGGATGACGTACTTGGTCATGGCCTCGGCAGTGTCCATGTAGCCGGACAGGTCGCAGAATGCCATCTCCGGCTCGATCATCCAGAACTCGGCGGCGTGACGGGTGGTAAAGCTCTTCTCGGCACGGAAGGTGGGGCCGAAGGTGTACACCTTGCCGAATGCCATAGCCATGGCCTCGGCTTCCAGCTGGCCGGAAACGGTCAGGTTGACCGGCTTCTCGAAAAAGTCCTGGGTGTAATCCACAGTGCCGTCCTCGTTCTTGGGCACATTCTCAAGGTCGAGGGTGGTCACGCGGAACATCTCGCCTGCGCCCTCACAGTCGGAAGAGGTGAGCAGCGGAGAGTGAGAGTAAACGAAGCCGTTCTCCTGGAAGAACTTGTGGATGGCGTAGGCAGCGGCGCTGCGCACGCGGAAAGCGGCGTTGAAGGTGTTGGTGCGGGGGCGCAGGGTGGGCATGGTGCGCAGATATTCCATGCTCATCTTCTTTTTCTGCAGCGGATACTCGTCCGCCGGGCAGTCGCCCAGGATCTCCACACTGTCGGCATTCAGCTCAAAGGGCTGCTTTGCCTGCGGGGTGAGCACCAGCTTGCCCTTGACGCGCAGGCTGCTGTACAGACCGGTGTGGATCACCTCATCGTAGTTTGCCAGCTTGCCTGCTTCCAGCACGACCTGCAGGGTCTTGAAGCAGCCGCCGTCCGACAGGGCGATGAAGCCGATGTTCTTGGAGTCGCGGATGTTCTTTGCCCAGCCGCAGACGGTGATCTCGGTGCCGTCGGCGGGGGTGTTTTTGAACAGCGAAACGATCTCAGTGCGTTCCATAGTGTTTGTTCTCCCTTTCGATATAAAATGAAAAAGACAGCTTTGTTCTCCCTGAAAGTTCAGGGCGAACAAGCTGTCTTGTAATGTCCGCGGTGCCACCTGAATTACCGGAAGTGTCCGGTCGCTCACGCGCTCAATAAAAGCGCTGCCCCCGTAACGCAGGGCCTGCGGCGCACCTACTAATGGCAGCTGCCATGTTCAGTTTGCTGCTCCCGGGTGTTCGTTCACGCGGCGTGCGGGCGCGGCTCTCAGCTGTGCCGCACTCTCTGGGCCGGACGGCCCGCGCTACTTTTCCCGATCTTTGCATTTTACCTTTAAAAAATAGCACTTTGGCGGCGTTTTGTCAAGCACCGCCCAGCAATGCGGCAGCAAGGCCCTTTGCCGCCAGCTGCCCGGCATAAAGAGCCTCGTTCAGGTTATTGCCGTGCCCGCCGATCTCAATGAGCAGGCTGCCGGTGGTCAGATCCTGATTGTAGAACCGGTAGCTGAACAGCACCGGCCGGGTAAAACCGGGGTACATTCCTTCCATGCTGCGCTCCCACGCAGCGGCAAAGCGCAGATTCTGCCGCCAGCCCGGCAGCTGAACGGTGGTGCCGTTGTCGCACCCGCAGATGATCATGACCTGTGCGGCCTGCCGCCCGTCCACCGTGCACACCGGGGCATAGCGGCTGCCGCTTTCCGTCTCGATGGCATCCCGGTGGACATCCAGCACCACCTTGATGCTGGGATACCGGGCCAGATACTGCTGCACCACGGCCCGGCTGTTGGCATAGCTTCCGGTGTAGCTGGGGTAGTCGTTCAGGGTCTCGTCGTGCAGGGTGTTGATGCCCGCCGCATTGAGGGTATCGGCCACCACACGGCCCACCGCGCACATGTTCACGCTGCAGTCGGTGCTGCGGGCACCATCGCCGGGGGCAAACCACAGCCCGGCCGAAAGGCGGTAGTCCTCGGTGGCGTGAGTGTGCATCACCAGCACCTGCGGGTCGGGACTGTTCGGCTCAATGGCAAAGGGCAGCGGATTCTCGATCTCCGCCGCAATGTCTGCCGCCGTCTGCCGGGTATTGTTTTTGATGCTGCCCGCCCCGCAGGGAATGTACTTTTCGCCGCTGCCCTGCGGATAATTTTTTTCAATGACAGTACCCGCATCCGCCGGGCGGGCTTCCTCGCCCAGCAGCGGCACAAGGTAGTCCTCAATGTTCCCGGTCAGCGCCTGCACGGCCTGCGGCAGAGAGGATGCCGCCGCTTCCGGTGTGCTGTCCGGTACGGCTTCCACCTGCACAGATGATGCGGGCTGCTCCTGTGCGGACTGCCGCCCCAGCCAGAAAAGAGTTTCGGCCATTGGCAGCGGTGCAGTAATAGCCGCAGCCAGCATCAGTGCCGCCGTGCGGGCAAAGATGCACAGTGCGGCAAACAGAGCAGCCGCTTCCAGAAACGGCATGATATGCCCCTGCGCCCGGGCGGGCGGCAGTGCTTTGCTGCGCATAAAATAACCTCCCTTCCGGCCCACCGGTGTTACCCCGCCAGCCAGAACAGCTGCGCCACGCTGAGCCTTGGCTGCAAGGCCCGGTTGATGGCACCGGCCAGAAGAGCCGAGCCGTGGGCGATCACGCTGTCCAGCGCCCGGGGCGTGACCACAAGATCTGCTCCTTCGTCCGAATCC
The DNA here is from genome assembly GCF_017377615.1 of Faecalibacterium sp. Marseille-Q4896. Classification (NCBI taxonomy): domain Bacteria; kingdom Bacillati; phylum Bacillota; class Clostridia; order Eubacteriales; family Oscillospiraceae; genus Faecalibacterium; species Faecalibacterium sp. Marseille-Q4896. The sequence goes on along the minus strand of NZ_JAFREG010000004.1, from coordinate 165,027 downwards.
ATCAAGGTGGGGATGCCCGCCGCGATCACCGGCACGCCCAGCGCTGCCGCGTCCAGATGCTTTGCATGATCCGCCTGCGCCGGGTACAGCCCGGTGTCGGAGAACTGCACGCTGCGGCCCAGCCGCGCGCCCTCGGCACTGCAAAGGCTGTCCACGCAGATCAGGGCCGCCGGCCGCACCGCTTCCACCATGGCCCCGGCCAGCTGGCGCAGAGTCAGCCCGGTGGAGGCCGACACCCCCGGCGCAATGGCGGCCACCGGCCGGATGCCTTTTACCGGCAGCGTGTGCTGCAGCCCCATGGTGACTAAAATCTTCTGCGCCGTGCGCGGGCCGAGGGCATCCGCCGTGACCCGCCGGTTTCCGATGCCCAGCACCAGCACCGGCCCTTCCGGCGGCAGCAGGGCGCGCAGTTCCGCCGCACAGGTCTCGATCACCGCAGCGTCCCGCTCGTCCAGCACGCTGACGCTGGGCATTTCCAGCGTGACATACCGTCCGCGGGGCTTCGCCAGCCCTTCGCGCGCGATCTCCACCCGCGTTATTGTGACCCCGCCGCGCTTTGCTGTGGCAAGCCTTACCCCGGCAGGCAGCGCCCCCTGTGCTGCACCAAACATCTCGTCTGCCATATCGGTAAAACGCATTTTTCTGCTCCTCCTGCCTGTTTTGGGGCCAAATGCCCCCTCTGCACGCAGAAAGTATGGAAAAAATAAAACTTTTCTAAACAAAAATCAAAAAAACGCTTGCGCTGGTACGCGAAATATGGTATCATAGGGTGCGCTGTTATAGGTAGCCAAGGAGGTGGAACGAATGCCTAACATCAAATCTCAGAAGGACCGCGTCGTGCAGGCTGCTGCAGAGCAGGCTCACAACAAGGCCATTAAGACCAACCTGAAAACAGTCGTCAAGAAGGCAGACGCTGCCATCGATGCGAATGCCGCTGACAAGGACGCAACCGTCCTGGCTGCTGTTTCCGCGATCGACAAGGCTCGCGCTAAGGGTGTCATCAAAAAGAACACCGCCAGCCGCAAGATCAGCCGTATGGCAAAGCGTGCTAACAAGAACGCTTGATCGCTTTCTGATTGACGAACAAAACCTCTGTACCGGGTTCCCGGCACAGGGGTTTTTGTTTTGCCCGCTTTTCAGGGCACGGCAGCAGGCCGCTCAAAATCGCACAGGGTGGCAAAATCGAACCCCGGTGCCTGCTCCAGAAGCTGCTCCGGCGGCAGGCCGTCGGGCGGCTCGGCCAGCAGCGCCCACGCAGCCCATGCCGTGGGCACCGCCGCCGCAAGGGCCAGCCCCGGCAGCGCCAGTGCCGGGCATGTATGGAACGCACTGCCCGGCGGCAGGGCTGCCACCGCGCACAAGGCCTGTGCAGCCCAAAGCTCCCACAAAAGGGTCGTCCAGCGGTGCTTCATCCGCATCACCTCCTGTTTTGCACAGTTTACCGCAGTGCGGTGGAAAAACAGAGCGAAGGGTGGCGGACAACGTGACAATGTTCTGGTGTATTTCTTCTTCAGTTCTGGTCGTGACTTTTGCCCACCCAGCTGCACACCACGCCGCACACAAGGCTGGTGGTAACACCGGCCGCAGCGGCGGTCAGCCCGCCGGTGAGGATGCCCACAGCACCTTCTTCCTGCAGCGCGGTGCGCACGCCCTTTGCCAGCAGATGGCCGAAACCCAGCAGGGGAACCGTGGCCCCGCACCCGGCAAACTCGGCCAGCGGGGCATACCACCCAATGGCCGAAAGCACCACGCCCGCCACCACATATCCGGTCAGGATGCGGGCCGGGGTCAGGCCGGTCAGGTCGATGAGCAGCTGTCCCGCCACGCAGATGGCCCCGCCCACACAGAAAGCCCAGAAATAGTTCATCTTACTTCTCCTTTTCCGGCGCACGCAGCTCCACCAGATGCGCCACCGCCGGGATGGTCTCCTTCTGCAAAAAGGTGGTCTGGCTCATCAGGGCCCCGGTGGCTGTGAACAGCACCCGCTTCTGGCTGCCCCGGCGCAGGCGCGGCAGGATGTGCCCGCACAGCACCGCCGCGCAGCAGCCCGGGCCGGAGCCGCCGCTCTTTACGCTCTGTTCGTTTGCGTCGAACAGGATGCACCCGCAGTCTACATGGTTTTTGATCAGCAAGCCTTCTGCGGCCAGCAGCTCCCGCAGCAGCTGACTGCCCACCTGCCCAAGGTCGCCGGTATAGATGCAGTCGAACTCCTGCGGTTCGGTGCCGGTATCCTTAAAATAGTGCAGCAGGGTGGAAGCCGCTGCCGGGGCCATGGCAGCCCCCATATTGTTGATGTCCTTTACCTGATAATCCTGCACACGGCCAAAGGTGGCAGCGGCAATGCCAACGCCTTCGCCCTGCGGCTGCAAAAGGCAGCATCCGGCAGCGGTAGCAGTCCACTGGGCCGTGGGCGTGCGCACCGCGCCGTAGCTCAGCGGCGTGCGGAACTGCCGCTCTGCCGCGCAGAAGTGGCTGGAAGCCATGGCCAGCAGATTGCGCGCAGCACCGCCCTCGCACAGAGCAGCGCCCAGCGCAAGGCCCTCGGCCATGGTGCTGCAGGCCCCGAACAGCCCGGCAAAGGGCACGCCCAGCTCCCGCATGGCATAGCTGGATGCCGTGCACTGGGCCTGCAGATCCCCGGCAAGGGCCAGCTGCACCTTTTCCTGCGGAAGCGCCGCCTTTTGCAGGCACAGCCGCGCGGCGCGCAGCTGCATGTATTTTTCCGCAGCTTCCCAGCTGGACTGGCCAAAGCGGTTGTCTGCGCTCAGCTCGTCGAACTCTGCCGCCAGCGGGCCTTCGCTCTCTTTTTTGCCGCCCACCGCTGCACCCGCAGCGATCACCGGCAGTGTCTGGAACAGCAGGGTATCCCCGCACCGGACCGTCATAGGCAAAATTTCTCCTTCGTGGAAAATAGATGAAAAACGTTCCATAAAATATTGTATAATAACATCATGCTGCAATCTTATGGCACACTTGCCCGTGTTTATGACAGCACAGGCACACCCGCCATGCCCAGCACCCACAGCACCGCGCCGTACACCACCGCCGCCAGCGTGCCGTACACGATCACCGGCCCGGCAATGGTGAACATCTTGGCCCCGGTACCCAGCACCCGGCCCTCGGCCTTGAACTCGATGGCCGCGCTGACCACCGCATTGGCAAAGCCTGTGATGGGCACCAGCGACCCGGCCCCGGCCTTTGCGGCCAGCTTCTGGTACCAGCCCAGCGTGGTAAGCACCGCTGAGAGCACGATCAGGCTGCAGCTGGTCAGGGTGCCGGCAAGGTCGGCTTCCACGCCCATGGCAAGATAGCTCTGGCGCAGCACTTCGCCCAGCAGGCAGATGCCGCCGCCCACGCCAAAAGCCCACAGGCAGTCCAGCCCCAAGGGCGAGTGCGGCCCGATGCGCCGCACCCGGCGCGCATATTCCTGTGCTGTCATTTTCATATTGTTTCCCCTCCGGGCATAGCTTGCCCATAGGAAGCAAACTCTATGCACATCCACCGGAAAGAAGGTATTCCAGATGAACCTGTCTGTCCATCCTCATCACCGCCGCCATCTGCGGCCCGCCGTGCGGCGCGTGCTCACCGTTACCGTCGTGGCCTGCATTGCCGTGGGCGGGGCCTCGTTCGTGCTGCACAGCCGTTCCGCTGTGCCTGCCGCCTCGGCAACTTCCACGTCCAGCGCCTCGGCAGCATCAGAGGCAGAAAGCAGTCTGCTGACCGCCCGGCAGGCGCAGGCCATTCTGGATGATCCCCGCATGGTGCTGGTGAACCACACGAACAAAATGCCGGACGATCATACCTTTACCACCAAGGCGTGCGGCTCGGCCACCGCTGTGAACAAGACCCTGCAGACCGAAGCCGCCGATGCGTTCCTCGCCATGCAGGCCGCCGCCGCAAAGGACGGCGTGACCATCTGGATGCAGAGCGGCTACCGCAGCGTGGACTACCAGAAGAACCTCTACGACCAAAAGACCCAGTATTTCCGCAATAAGGGCCTGAGCGAAGCCGAAGCGAAAAAGCAGGCGGCAAATATCGTGAACCCGCCGGGCTACTCGGAGCACAACTGCGGCCTTGCTGCCGACCTGAACAGCCCGGAGCACACCGACCTGACCGAGGGCTTTGAAAACACCGAGGCCTTCCGCTGGCTGAGCGCCCATGCCGTGGAATACGGCTTCATCCTGCGGTACCCCAAAAACGCAGAAGCCGTTACCGAGATCACCTACGAGCCGTGGCACTGGCGCTATGTGGGGCCGGAAAATGCGGCCCTGATCCAGCAGAGCGGCCTGTGCTTTGAGGATGCCGTTGCCGTGCTGCAGAAGCTTGCTGCAGGGGAGAAGATCACCGGTTAAAAATCCGTAAAACCGAGGGGCTTTTCGTTGCATTTTGCACACAGTTATGGTAAGATAACAATAGTCTGCCCTGATGCAGGACCGCTTTGGGCAGCTGCAAAAATGTTTTGAACAAAAGAAGGAATATTTTATGATAAATCGCACAAAAATCTTTACAATTGCTCTCACCGGCGCGCTGGCTGCTGTCGCTCTTACCGGCTGCGGCGGTTCCGCCAGCTCTTCGGCCGCTCCCTCCTCCGTTTCCACCGCTGCTGCGGAATCTCCCGCTTCCAGCGCCGCCGCATCCGCTGTTGTGGACAATGCTGCCGAGAACGGCTCTGATGCACTGGACGGTGTTTTCAATGCTCTGCTGGAAGCCGACCCCATCTCCAACCAGTTCGAGATCGCAGCCATGAACATTGAGTACGATTTCGGCCTGAAGGCTGAGGACGTGGTGAGCTACAAGGGCGTGAAGAGCAACGACAACGGCGATGCCGGTCTGGTGCTGGTGCTCGAAGCTGCCGACGGCAAAGCCGAGGACGTAGCCAACCAGCTGGCTTCCTACCAGCAGGATCAGGTGGCCTTCTACGGCAACTACGCCGAGTTTGCTCAGGCGCAGGATAACGTGGAGAACGCTGTCATCGCCTTCAAGGGCAACACCATTGTCATGGTGATCGCATCCAACGAGTGCACTGCCGATCTGGACAGCGCCGTGGACAGCGCACTGGCAGACTGAATCTGGATCCACCCAAGGCCGGTGCCATTTGCGGCATCGGCTTTTTTCGGCTAAAAGGAGGCTGACGCTTTGGTTTTCAGCACCATCATCTTTCTGTTCCGGTTTCTGCCCATCACGCTGGCGCTGTATTACCTTGCGCCCGCAAAGCTCAAGAACACCGTGCTGTTCCTCTGCAGTCTGGTGTTCTACTGCTGGGGCGAGGTACGGTTTTTCCCGGTCATGGTGGCCCTCATCCTCATCAACTACATCAGCGGCCTGTGCATCGAGCACTTCGACCAAAAGCCGGCCCTGCGCAGGACATTTCTGCTGGTGGCCCTCATTGGCAGCCTTGGGATGCTGTTCTACTTCAAATACGCAAACTTTGTGCTGCGCAGCGCAAACGCCCTGCTGGGCACCGCCTTTGCCGAGATCCAGGGCATTGGCACTCTGCCGCTGGGCATCAGCTTTTACACCTTCCAGACCCTTTCCTACTCCATCGATGTTTACCGCCGGGATGTAAAGGCAGAGCGTAATATCATCGACTTTGGTGCCTATGTGGTCATGTTCCCTCAGCTGATCGCCGGCCCCATCGTGAAATACCGCGATGTCTCGAACCAGCTGCACGTATACCGGCACCGCTATAGCCTGCAGCAGCTCGAAGAGGGCATGACCCTGTTCACCTTTGGCCTTGCCAAAAAGGTGCTGCTGGCGGATGCCATCGGTGCTTTGTGGACAGACATCATCGGCGTTGCGGACAGCCCTTCCACCACCTTTGTGGGCCTTGCCAATGCATCCACCCCGCTGGTGTGGCTGGGCATCATCGCCTACAGCCTGCAGCTCTACTTTGACTTTTCCGGCTACTCCATGATGGGCATTGGCATGGGCAAGATGCTGGGCTTCGACTTCCCCGCAAACTTCAACTACCCTTATATCTCCGCATCCATCACCGAGTTCTGGCGGCGCTGGCACATGACCCTTTCCGGCTGGTTCCGGGAGTATGTGTATATCCCTCTCGGCGGCAACCGCAAGGGCCTGAAGCGCCAGATCTTCAACCTGTTCGTGGTGGAGCTGCTCACCGGCATCTGGCACGGCGCGAACTGGAACTTTATCTGCTGGGGCCTGTACTACTTTGTGCTGCTGGCTGTAGAAAAGCTGTTCCTGCTGCCCCACCTGCAAAAGGGCAGAGTGTGGCCCCACATCTACACCCTGTTCCTCGTTGTGGTGGGCTGGGCCATGTTCGTGGGCAACGATACGGGCGTAAGCTTCGGTCTGCTGTTCCACAAGCTGTTCGTTCCTTCCGGCGGTGTTTCGCCGCTGTACTTCCTGCGCAACTACGGTGTGCTGCTGGTGGTCAGCATCCTCTGCTGCACCCCGCTCATTGAAAAGATTTGGAACCTGCTCAAAAAGAATGCCGTCACCCGCTGTGCCGCCATTCTGGCGCTGCTGGTGGTCTCCACCGCCTATGTGGTGGGCAGCACCAACAGTCCGTTCCTCTATTTCAACTTTTAAGGAGGCGTGAAGATGGACAAGCATTCCAAAAAATCTTCCTCGCTCCTGCACTACCCGGTGCTGGTGGTGTTCAGCCTGTTCTTTCTTGGTCTGTTCGCACTGGACCTTATTACACCGGACCGCGCCTACAGCGAGATGGAAAACACCACCCTTTCCCAGCGCCCGGCGCTGACCCAGCTTTCCGCCAAGGGACTGAACAGCTACTTTACCGCCTACACAAAGTACGTGAAGGATCAGGTGTTCGGCCGCGATGAGTGGATCAGCCTGCAGAGCGTAGTGGAGACCACCCTGCTGCAGAAGGAGCAGAACGGCGGCATCCTGCTGGGCAAAGAGCACATGATGTTCCCCCGCACCTTCGGCCTGCTGGACAGCGAGAACCGCACCCTGCCCAAGAACACCGCCGCTGTGGAAGCACTGTGCCAGCGCCACCCGGGTAAGGTGGATGTGCTGCTGGCCCCGGCAGCATCGGTCATTTACCCGGAAAACGTGCCTGCAAACGCGCCGCTGCTGGACGAGGATGCCTATCTCGACCAGCTTTCCGCCGCCGTACAGGCCGCCGGAGGGCGCTTTGTGGATGTGCGGCAGACCCTTGCCGAACACAAGGACGAATATATCTACTACCGCACCGACCATCACTGGACGAGCCTTGGCGCTTATTACGCCTACCAGCAGCTGTGCGGTACGCTGAGCCTGACCCCCTTCGACCCCGCCGCGCACACGGCTCTGACCGCCGAAAATTTCTACGGCACCCACTACTCCAAGGCCCGCACATGGAATGCCGTGCCGGATACTATCACCTACTACGACCTGCCGAACAGCCTGACCATCTATAATGTCACCGCTGCAGGCCAGCCCGCAGACGGCCAGACCACCGGCCTGTACGACACGGACAAGCTGAACGTGTACGATAAGTACGCCATGTTCCTGCATGGCAACAACGGCCTGAGCCGCATTGAGGGCGACGGCACCGGGCGCATTCTGGTCATCAAGGACAGCTACGCCAACTGCTTTGCACCGTATCTGACGGCAAACTACGCCCAGATCGATGTGGTGGACTTCCGCAACTACAACTACGGTCTGGATCAGCTGATCGCGGATAACGATTATGACCAGATCCTGGTGCTCTACAGTTTTGACAGCTTCAAGAGCGACCCGTACCTCTACCGTGCCGGTGTGGCCGGGTAAACATGGCAGCGCCTTTTCCGCAAAGGAAAGGGCGCTGTTGTTTTATGTCAAATTATTGCAGTCTTTTTTCACAAATTTTTCTAGTTCTTTTCGGAAGTCTCTCCAGTTTTTGCGCACTCTGCCCATTCACCCCTTGCAAAAAATCAACGGGTGTTGTACAATGGCGATATAGAGCAGTTGCTCTTCATCGATGGTTCGATCTGGTGTGAACAGTGCATAGAATGTGCTGATACGATCTTTGATTCAAAGGAGTGTTATTATGGAAAACAAGATCATGATGCCTGCTTCCTACAACGTTCTTTCCTGCGAAGAGATGACCTACACCGAGGGCGGTGCTACCTTTACGGAAGCTCTGCTGAACTGGATTCCGCCCATTGGCTGGTACATGGGTGTTACCGCCATGCGCAACTACCGCAAGAGCCACCCCAACGACTGGCTGGATACCGGTCTGGATGCTCTGAGCCGCGATATGGATTCCAGTGCGCAGAACATGCTGCGTGATCTGGGACGCATCGTCTGGGTCACCGCGACCAGCGCTACCGGCGTTGGTTTTCTGGTCAATGCTGCCATCGTCCTGCTCTGACCCTGCTCATAAGATCCGTCCGGAGAGACCAAAGACCCCTTTACCCGCGGCCTTTTCCGCCAGAGAGGGCCGCGGGCTTTTCATCAAGCAGAAATAAGAAATCGGCTGCCTGAGCACTGTATACCGTCTGAACGGTCTTTTGCCTGCAGAGAACAGCACTGCTTTCCTTTTCCTGCAAGCAACTACTCGCGTCATGCGGCGGCGCGCCCTGCTTTATGAGAACGATCTCCAAGCGCATATCCCGGTTTATTTTTGGGTTTTAAACAGTGCGATCTTGCACTGTCTGGATAGCTTTGATTCAAAGGAGTGTTATTATGGAAAACAAAATCATGATGCCTGCTTCCTACAACGTTCTGTCCTGCGAAGAAATGACCTACACCGAAGGCGGTGCTACCGTCGGTCAGGCTGTCGCTGCATGGCTGTGGCCCGGCTACGCTACGGTTATCGGCATCAACACCTGCCGTGAAGCACGCAAGAAGGATCACGACAACTGGGTATCCAACGTCTGGAGCGATATCAAAGCCGACTGCAAGGGCAATGTGACCAACACCTTCTACCATGCCGGCATGATCTTCTGGAATGCTGCATCGACCATCAGCAGCTTTGGCCTTTCTGCCGTTATGTCTCTGGGCATCATCTACTTCTAATTTTCAGGAGTACACCAAAGGGCTTTTTGCGGCGGCTCTTCAACGGAAGAGCCGCCGCTTTTTTATCAAACCTAAAAAAGGAGTTTTGCTTTATGACGAACGCCATTACTTATCCTGCTGCATACAATGTTTTGTCCTGCGAAGAAATGACCTACACCGAGGGCGGCGTAGGTGTTGTGGAAGCCGCCATGGCATGGTTCCCGCTGTACGGCTGGTACAAGGCTGTTTCTGCCATCCACGATTACCGCAAGGCAAATATCAACTCCAACTGGGTGGAAAACGGCATGAACGCTCTGGTTGCCCATGCTGAAAAAAGCCCCACGAACACCATCCATGACATCGGCTGCAGCTTCTGGTTCATTGGTTCCTGCGCAACCATCATCGGCCTTGTGCCCAACGCCCTGTTGATCTTCGGCAACTAAGTCCCGGTCTCTGTTCTGAAAAAGCAAAAGCGGCGGCACCTCCCGTTTGGGAAGTGCCGCCGCTTTTTATGTTATGCGGTTTTCAGTCTCAGTTGTTGAACATGTCCTTCAGCTTTTTGAAGAAGCCCTTGCGCTTTTCGTAGTTTTCTTCTTTCAGGGTGCCCTCGAACTTCTTCAGGGCCTCCCGCTGGGTCTTGTTCAGCTTCTTGGGGATCTCCACCTCGCACTTGACGTACATATCACCGCGGCCGCGGCCATTCAGGTACTGGATGCCCTTGCCGCGCAGGCGGAAGGTGGTACCGCTCTGGGTGCCCTCGGGCACGGTGTACTCCACCTTGCCGTCAATGGAGGGCACCTGCACGGTGTCGCCCAGCACAGCCTGACTGAAGGTGATGGGCACAGTGACCCACACATCGTAGCCGTCGCGCTGGAACACCTCGCTGGGGCGCACCGTGACCATGACGATCACATCACCGGCAGGACCGCCGTTTGCACCGGCATCGCCCATGCCGCGCAGTGCAAAGCTCTGGTCGTCGTCGATGCCCATGGGGATGGACACCTCCAGTGTCTTTTTAGCAGCCACCTTGCCGCTGCCATGGCAGACCTTGCAGGGATTCTTGACCAGCTTGCCCTTGCCGCCACAGCGGGAGCAGGGCTGCTGGGTCTGCATCACACCAAAGGGGGTGCGCTGCTGACGGATCACGAAGCCGCGGCCGCCGCAGTCCGGGCAGGTCTCGGGGCTGGAACCGGCGGCACAGCCGCTGCCGTGGCACTCGGTGCACTCCTGCTGGCGGGTGATGGTGATGTTCTTCTTGCAGCCGTGCACGGCCTCGTCAAAGCTCAGGGTGATGCGCACGCGGATATCCTGACCCTTGCGCGGTGCGTTGGGGTTCGCCTGACGGGACGAACCGCCAAAGCCGCCGAAGCCGCCGCCAAAGATATCGCCGAAAATGTCGCCCAGATCCACGCCGTCGCCGCCAAAACCGCCAAAGCCGCCCGCACCGGGGCCGCCGCCGTTCTGTGCTGCATAGGCAGGGTCAACACCTGCAAAGCCGTACTGGTCGTACAGCTGGCGCTTCTTCGGGTCCGAAAGCACCTCGTTTGCTTCGTTTACTTCCTTGAACTTTTCCTCGGCATCCTTATCGCCGGGGTTATAGTCCGGGTGGTATTTCATTGCAAGCTTGCGGTATGCCTTTTTGATCTCGGCATCGGTCGCAGTCTTGGATACCCCCAGCACTTCGTAGTAATCACGCTTTTCCTGTGCCATATCCACTCACCTCTCCGGGAACGTTTGATCCGGGAAACGCCCCGGTTGGTTCCTCGCTCTATAACCAGCAAGAGCCGCTCCGGCAAAACCGGAGCGGCTTTTGCTATTCCACGCGTGCGTCCGCCGGTTTGGCCGGGCACACACTGCTGTGTTTTTTATCAGACTTCCTTGAAGTCGGCATCCACAACGCCGTCATCACCCGGCTTCTGCTGGTTGTTTGCACCTGCGTCGGGGCCGGGCTGTGCACCGGCGGCCTGCTGTGCGGCAGCGGCTGCCTGATACATCTTCTCGAACACCTGGCTCAGGGCTTCCTGCTTTGCCTTGATGTCGTCCACGTTGCCGGACTGAACAGCGGTCTTCAGGTCGGCCAGCTTGCTCTCAGCCTCGGTCTTGACGTCGGCGGGCAGCTTGTCGCCGTTCTCCTTCAGCATCTTCTCGGTCTGGAACACCATCTGGTCGGCACCGTTGCGGATATCGACCTCTTCACGCTTCTTCTTATCGTCGGCAGCAAACTGCTCAGCTTCCTTCACAGCCTTGTCGATGTCCTCCTTGGACATGTTGGTGGAAGCGGTAATGGTGATGTTCTGCTCCTTGCCGGTGCCCAGATCCTTTGCGCTGACCTTCACGATGCCGTTTGCATCGATATCGAAGGTAACTTCGATCTGAGGCACACCACGGGGAGCCGGAGCGATGCCGTCCAGATGGAAGACACCCAGGCTCTTGTTGTCGCGTGCGAACTCACGCTCGCCCTGCAGAACGTTGACCTCAACAGAGGGCTGGTTGTCTGCAGCGGTGGAGAACACCTGACTCTTGTGGGTGGGGATGGTGGTATTGCGGTCGATGATCTTGGTGCACACGCCGCCCAGAGTTTCAATGCCCAGGCTCAGCGGGGTGACATCCAGCAGCAGCAGACCCTTCACATCGCCCTGCAGCACGCCGCCCTGAATGGCAGCGCCCACAGCCACGCACTCATCGGGGTTGATGCCCTTGAAGGGCTCGCAGTTCAGTTCCTTCTTGACTGCATCGTAGACAGCGGGGATACGGGTGGAACCACCGACCATCAGGACCTTCTTCAGGTCAGAGGGACGCAGGCCTGCATCCTGCAGAGCCTTGCGGACGGGGCCCATGGTGCGATCGACCAGATCAGCGGTCAGCTCGTTGAACTTTGCGCGGGTCAGGGTCATATCCAAGTGCTTGGGGCCGGTAGCATCGGCAGTGATGAAGGGCAGGTTGATCTGGCTGCTCATTGCGCTGGACAGCTCGATCTTTGCCTTCTCGGCAGCTTCCTTCAAACGCTGCGCAGCCATCTTGTCCTTGCGCAGGTCGATGCCGTTCTCGGTCTGGAAGGCATCTGCCATCCAGTTGATGATGCGCTCATCGAAGTCATCGCCGCCCAGATGGGTATCACCGTTGGTGGCCAGAACCTCGGTAACGCCGTCGCCCATCTCGATGATGGACACATCGAAGGTGCCGCCGCCCAGATCGTAGACCATGATCTTCTGGTCTTCTTCCTTATCGATGCCGTATGCCAGAGAAGCGGCAGTAGGCTCGTTGATGATACGCTTGACGTTCAGGCCTGCAATGGTACCTGCGTCCTTGGTAGCCTGACGCTGGCTGTCGTTGAAGTATGCAGGAACGGTAATAACAGCCTCGGTAACAGGCTCGCCCAGATAAGCCTCGGCATCAGCCTTCAGCTTCTGCAGGATCATAGCGCTGACCTGCTGGGGAGTGTACTCCTTGCCGTTCAGGGTCACCTTGTGGTCGGTGCCCATGAAGCGCTTGATGGAAGCGACGGTGTTCTCGGGGTTGGTGATGGCCTGACGCTTTGCGACCTGACCCACCAGACGGTCGCCGGTCTTGGTGAAGCCGACCACAGACGGGGTGGTGCGTGCACCCTCAGAGTTTGCGATAACAACGGGCTCGCCGCCCTCCATGACAGCCACGCAGCTGTTGGTAGTACCAAGGTCGATACCAATGATCTTACTCATAATGAAAACTCCTCTCGAAAGAACAAATCTTATTGTTTATGTGATGCTCAAATGTTTGTAAGCGGATGTTATATTCAAAACCCTTTCGGGTTTCTGCTTTGTTATTCGGCCACTACAACGGTCGCATGGCGGACGATCTTATCGCCCAGCTTGTAGCCCTTCTGGTAGACCGTGATGACGGTGCCGCTCTCCTGTCCGTCCGGGGCGGGGATCTGCTGCACCGCGTTCATGAAGTTGGGGTCAAAGGGCTTGCCCAGCGCCTCGATCTCCTCCACATGGAGGGCATCCAGCGCCTTGGCGGCCTTGTCCAGCGTCATGGTCACGCCCTTTTTGTAGTTCTCGTCGGTGGTGGGGGCGTTGGCCGCCATCTCCAGCGTATCCAGAATGGGAATGATCTGGTTCACCGCAAAGGAAATGCCATCGTTGAACTTCTGGTCGGCTTCGCGGGTGGAGCGCTTGCGGTAGTTCTCGTACTCCGCTGCCATGCGCAGCAGCTGGTCTTTGGCCTGTGCAGCGTTGGCTTCGGCAGCATCCAGCTTTGCCTTTACGGCTTCCAGCTCACGGGCCTTCTTGTTGAACCAGCCGCCATCCTTCTTCTTGTCATCCTTCGGGTCGGCAGCTTCGGCAGCAGGTTCCTGTTCGGGTGCTGCCTGCTGGGCCTTTTCCTCGGGAGCCGTTTCGGGCTGCTCAGCTTCCTGAGCCGGAGCCGTCTTTTTTGCTTCTTCGCTCATTCCAGATCCTCCTTATAGATCACAGTCCGCCGGGGTGCGGCAGCCTGCGGGGTGTCTTTTCGTTTGCCGCTCATGCCCTCGCCCAGCTGATCTGCAAAGTAATGCAGCAGCGGCATCAGTTTCTGGAAGGGCATCCGGGTGGGGCCGATCAATGCAATGGAGCCCCACAGGCCTCCGCCCACCAGATACCGGTCGCTCACGATGCACAGGCCCGGGATCTGCGGTTCCAGATCCTCGCCCAGCAGCACGCTCTCACTGCGTTCTGCCGGAGGTGCGATCAGGCCAGCGGCCTGCTCCTCGTCGTTCAGCAGTGTGAGGATGTCGCCCACCTTGCCGTCCAGCTGAGGCCAGTCCAGCAGATACTGCTCGCCGCCCAGAAATACGTGGGGCTTGACGGAATCCTGCAGGATGGCAGCCGCTGCACTGATAACGGGCACCAGCTCCGGGTCGATCTGGCTGCACAGCTCTGCCAGCAGCCGGGTGGAAAGATCCACCGGCGCTACAAAGGTAAGGTTGCGGTTGAGCAGTGCGGCAAGTGCTGCCGCATTCTCGCGGGAAAGGCCGGTGCGTACCCGTGCCACACGGGTACGAACGTAACCGGCCGTGGTAACGGCCAGCACAGCCGCTGCGCTGCGGCCCACCTGAACCACTTCATAGTGGGCGATGCACAGATCCTCGGCACATGGGGTGCTGATGGCGGCGGTGCAGCCGCTGATGGCGGCCAGCGCCTTGGCGGCACCTGCGGCCAGCTTTTCCGGCTCGTGGTCAAGGCTTGCGAACACCGCATCCACCCGGGCGCGGCTCACACGATCCAGCGGCTGATCGTCGGTCAGCAGATTATCAAGGTAGTAACGGTAGCCCTTGGCACTGGGCACACGGCCCGCGCTGGTGTGGGGCTGCTCCAGCAGACCCAGCTTTGTCAGCGCCGCCATCTCATTGCGAAGCGTTGCGCTGGAAACTGCCATGTCAAAGTAGTTTGCCAGCACGCTGCTGCCAACGGGCTCGCCTTCGAGACCATACAGCGCCACGATCGCCTGCAAGACTCGCTGCTTGCGTGCATCCATCGTCATAGCGCCTGCCTCCTTTTTGCGTTCGCTTTGTTTGTTTAGCACTCCTTGTTCCTGAGTGCTAAGACCATTATAGCCAATTTTCCGGTGCTGTCAAGCCCCTTGGAAAAATGTTTTAAAAGATTCATAATTCTGTCATAAACGAAGAAAGCGCCCTCCTTATTATAAGGAAAGCGCTCCGGCATGTTCTTTACTCTTCCATCTGCCTTGCCAGAAATGCCGCTGCCACATTCACGGCCTTGAGCTGGGCAGCATCCGGCGTGGCCGTGCGGTCTTCGGTCAGCAGGGCCACCACGCCGGTCACATCGCCCGCCGCAATGATGGGTGCGGCGCACAACACCACCCGGGGCGAGCCTTCGCAGGGCAGGATGCACTTTTCGGCAATGCCCTCGCTCTGGTACAACCTGCGGCCATCCATCAGCTTTTCCAGCGGCTGGCTGATGCTGCGGTCGGCCAGCTCCCGCCGGCCGGAGCCGCTCACCGTAAGGATACGGTCGCGGTCGGCCACCAGTGTGGTCAGCGCAAAGCTTTTGCTGAGCACCTCGGTATACTGGGCCGCTACTGCGTTCATCTCGCCAATGGGCGAATACTTTTTAAAGATCACCTCGCCGTCGCCCGTGGTGAAGATCTCCAGCGGGTCGCCGCGGCGGATGCGCTGGGTGCGGCGGATCTCCTTGGGGATCACCACCCGGCCCAGCTCGTCGATGCGGCGCACGATTCCTGTTGCTTTCATGTTTTTGCTCCTCCGTTTCCTTAAAAATGCCTGCAGCACTAGTATCTGTCAGGCCGGGCCATTTATACCTGCCGCCCCCGCGCAAAAAGACCTGCACGGAAAGCTGCCTCTTCGTTGCGTTTCCGGCAGGGTTCTGCTACAATGATACAAAAAGCCGTTTTCATAAGCACAGCACCCCGCTTATGAAGACAGCTCCTAAAATTCTACTGAGAAAGGCAGGTGTCCGGATGCCGAACATCCTCATTCTGGGCGGCGGTGCCGCCGGTCTTGCAGCCGCGCTGGCGGCGGCACAAAGTGCCCCCGCTGCACAGGTCATTGTGCTGGAGCGCAACCCGAAGCCGGGCAAAAAGCTGCTTGCCACCGGCAATGGCCGTTGCAATCTGGATAACACCGGCATTGCACCGGAGCTGTATTTCACTGCCGACCCGGCAGCACTTCGTCCGCTGCTGGATGCCGTAAATACCGCCGACCCGCTGCGCTGGTTCCATGCGCTGGGGCTTTATACCCGCACCGACGAGGCGGGCCGGGTGTATCCGTACTCCAATCAGGCGGCGGACGTGCTGGCCCTGCTGGAGCATCACCTTGCGCAGCACCATGTGCAGCTGCGCACCGGCTGCACCGTGCGCACCCTGAACCAGAGCCGCAGCGGCTACGCCGTGCAGTTCGAGACGGCAGGCGGCTCTGCCGAAACGCTGCGCGCCGATGCCGTCATCTGCGCCATGGGCGGTGAGGCAGGGCCGCAGTTCGGCACCGACGGCTTTGGCACCCGGTTCGCCGCCCAGTGCGGCGGCAGGGTGGAGCCGCTGTACCCCTGCCTGACCGCCCTGCAGTGCGCAAAGCCCCGCAAAGCGCTGGCTGGCATCCGTGCCAAGGCAGCAGCATCCCTGCTGGACGGTGCCCATGTGCTTGCCTGCGAGAACGGCGAGGTACAGTTCACCGATTACGGCCTTTCCGGCATCTGCATCATGCAGCTGTCCGGCCTGCTGGCCCCGGGCCGCGGCCCCAAGGCTCCTGCTGTGGAGCTGGACCTCTTCCCGGCAGTGGACGAAACCGCACTTGCCAGCCTGTTTGCGGCCCACGCCGCCCAGACGGCAGGGGGCAGCGCCGCTGACTTCTGGCTGGGCCTGCTGAACCAGAAGCTGGGCCGTACTGTGTGGTTTGCCGCCGGGCTGCAGGACAGCGACACGCCTGCCGTGCTCACCGCCGCACAGTGGCAGAAGCTGGCCCACACCGCCAAGCACTGGCGCTTTGAGGGGCTGACCCCCTGCAGCTGGAAGCAGGCCCAGACCACCGGCGGCGGGCTGGCCCTGCGGGAGGTGGATCAGCACTTCCAGTTCAAGGGCTGTCCGGGCCTTTACTTTGTGGGCGAAACGCTGGACTGCGCAGGCAGCTGCGGCGGTTTTAACCTGCACTGGGCGTTCGGCTCCGGCCTTGTGGCCGGGCGCAGCGCTGCAGGCCATGCTGCAGCAGGCCGTGCTCTGCCAAAAGCCTCCGCGCCCGCAAAGAGCAGGAAAAAGCCGCACAGGTAAAAATGAGCTTTAAATTTTCAACAAAAGCTTGACATCTTGTGCAGATCGCATTATCATAAAGACAATAAAAGTTTGTTCAGAGGATCGAGCAGAACAAGCAAGGGGAGAGTCGAAAGGCCCTTTTGTTTGTCCTGCTCTTTTTCTTTTATTCGGCAAACGGAGCGATCAGGAGGTTTTTATGCTGGATGTAGCAATTATCGGCTGCGGTGTCATTGGTGCGGCAGCCGCCTATGAGCTGTCCCATTACCCGCTGCAGACCGCCATTTTCGAGGCTGAAAATGACGTAGCAGACTGCACCACCAAGGCCAACAGTGCCATTCTGCACGCTGGCTACGACCCCGAACCGGGCACCCGGATGGCGCAGCTCAACGTGGAGGGGTCCGCACTGGCCAAGGAGATCTGCGCCCGGCTGGATGTGCCGTACCTGCAGTGCGGCAGTCTGGTGCTGGCCCTCAGCCCGGAAGAGCTGCCCCACCTGCAGAAACTGTATGAGAACGGCATCGCCAACGGCGTGCCGGGCATCCGGCTGCTTTCCGCAGAGGAAACGTTTGCCATGGAACCGAATCTGGCCCCCACTGTCGTTGGCGCGCTGTATGCGCCCAGCGCCGCCATCGTCAGCCCGTGGGAGTTTGCACTGGCAATGGCAGAAGTGGCTGTGCGCAACGGCGTGGAGCTGCACCGCAGCTGCCCTGTGACCCGCATCGAAAAGACCGCCGGCGGCTGGGCGCTGACCACCCCCTCCGGAATTGTGGAAACGCGCTATATCATCAATGCGGCAGGCATCTCGGCGCAGGCCGTGCACGATATGGCCGCACCCCACAAATTTACCATCCAGCCCACCCGGGGCGAATACTACCTGCTGGATAAATCCGAGGGCAGCCGTGTGCACCACGTCATCTTCCAGTGCCCCAACGAAAACGGCAAGGGCGTTCTGGTGGCCCCCACCGTCCACGGCAACCTGATCGTCGGCCCGAACGCCGACCCCGTGGAAGGGGACGATACCGCCTGCACCGCTGCCGGGCTGGCCTTCGTCAGCGCCGCAGCGCGCCGCAGCGTGCCGAACATCCGCTTCAGCGAGTCCATCCGCAATTTTGCGGGTGTCCGTGCCAATGTGGACACGGGCGACTTCGTTATCGGCGAAGCGGAAGGCGCACCCGGCTTCATCGATCTGGCGGGCATGAAATCGCCCGGCCTTTCCAGTGCACCGGCCGTTGCCAGAGAAGCCGTCAAAATTCTGGAAGCTCACGGCGATCTGCCCGCCCCCAAGGCGGATTACAGGGATGGCCGCACCCGGGTGCGCTTCAAGGAGCTTCCGCCCGAAGAAAAAGCCCGGCTCATTGCAAAGGAACCCGCCTATGGCCGCGTGATCTGCCGCTGCGAGACGATCACCGAGGGCGAAATTCTGGACGCTCTGCACGAAGAGATCCCCGCCACCACCATTGACGGTGTCAAGCGCCGCTGCGGTGCCGGTATGGGCCGCTGTCAGGGCGGCTTTTGCGGGCCGCGGGTGCTGGAACTGATCAGCAAAACGCTGGGCATCAGTCCGCTGGACGTGCTGCAGGATAAGGCCGGCACCAACGTCTTACTGTGCGAAACCAAGCAGGAGGGAGAGCACCATGATTGATCTGGTCATCGTCGGCGGCGGCCCTGCAGGCCTTGCCGCAGCTTACAGCGCATGGCAGCATGGTCTGCGCGATATCCTTATCTTAGAGCGCGACAACGAGCTGGGCGGCATCCTGAACCAGTGCATCCACAACGGCTTCGGCCTGCACCGCTTTGGCGAGCAGCTCACCGGCCCGGAATACGCAGGCCGCTGCATTGAACTGCTGCGCTCCACCGGTGTCCGGGTGGAGCTGGGCACGATGGTGCTGGAAGTCACCCCGGACAAAAAGATCCACTGCGTCAGCCGGGAAAAGGGCTATCAGATCTTGGAAGCCAGAAGCATCATCCTCTGCATGGGCTGCCGGGAGCGCACCCGCGGTGCCATTGGCATTCCGGGCAGCCGCCCTGCCGGTATCTACACCGCCGGTGCGGCCCAGCGCTATGTCAACATGGAGGGCTATCTGGTAGGCAAGCGGGTGCTCATCCTCGGCAGCGGCGACATCGGCCTGATCATGGCCCGCCGCATGACGCTGGAAGGTGCCAAAGTACTGGCCTGCGTGGAGGTCATGCCGTATTCCGGCGGCCTGACCCGCAACATTGTGCAGTGCCTGCAGGACTTCGACATCCCCCTGTATCTGTCCCATACCATCGTGGATATTCAGGGCAAGGCCCGCGTGGAAAAGGCCACCGTTGCCAAGGTGGACGAAAACCGCCGCCCCATCCCGGGCACCGAGATGGAATTTGATGTGGACACCATCCTGCTCAGCGTCGGCCTGATCCCGGAAAATGAGCTGACCCGGCAGGCTGGCATCCCCATGGACCCTCACACCAAGGGCGCTGTGGTCTACGAGAATATGGAGACCGGCATCCCCGGCGTGTTCGCCTGCGGCAACGTGGTGCACGTGCATGATCTGGTGGACTTCGTTTCGGGCGAAAGCGACCTTGCCGGTGCTTCTGCGGCGGCCTATGTTTTGAAGGGCGAAGCCGCCGATACGGTTGTGCTTGACCTTGTCCCGGGCAATGGCGTGGGCTACACCGTGCCGCAGCGGGTGCGCCCCGCTGATGTGGACAGGAGCGTGAACATTTCCTTCCGTGTGCGGCAGAACTACGGACCCAGCCAGATCACCGTGACCTGCGGCGGCAGGCAGCTGGCCCGGTTCAAGCGCCAGCGCATGGCACCCGGTGAGATGGAACACATCGCACTGCCCAAAGTCCTGCTGGAAAAAGCAGACGGCCCGCTGACCGTTGCGGTAGAGGAGGTTATTGCAGAATGAGCAGCATCAAAGAAGTCATTTGCATCTGCTGTCCCTGCGGCTGCCACTTGCAGGTAGACCCGGAAAATGATTATAATGTAACTGGAAACGCCTGCCCCAACGGTGCCGCCTACGGCAGGGAAGAGCTGACCCATCCCACCCGCATCATCACCAGCACGGTGCGGGCGGAGGGTGGGCTGTATCCGCGCTGCCCGGTAAAGACTGCGCAGGCTGTGCCCAAAGAGAAGATGACCGAGGTCATGGCTGCGCTGGACCGCGTCACCCTGCACGCCCCCGTCCGCACCGGGCAGGTGGTGCTGGCAGATGTGTGCGGCACCGGCGTGGACGTTGTGGCGACGCGAAATCTGTGATACACACTCCTGAAACGATACGGAGGTAGCAAAAGCATGAGTACAAAATATGTTCTGGCGTTGGATCAGGGAACCACCAGCAGCCGTGCCATCCTGTTCGACAATGAGCAGAATATCATTGCGGTGCAGCAGCGCGAGTTTGAGCAGATCTATCCGCAGCAGGGCTGGGTGGAGCACAACCCCATGGAGATCTGGTCCACCCAGTATGGAGTCATGAACGAGGTGGTGGCCCAGAGCGGTGTCGATGCCCACGATATCGCCGCCATTGGCATCACCAACCAGCGGGAGACCACCATCCTGTGGGAAAAGGCCACCGGCCGCCCCATCTACAATGCCATCGTCTGGCAGTGCCGCCGCACGGCACCGCTGGTGGATGAACTGCTGCAGCAGCCCGGCATGGCAGACTACATCCGGGAGAACACCGGCCTGATGCCCGATGCCTATTTCTCCGCAACGAAGATCAAGTGGATCCTGGACAATGTGCCCGGTGCGCGGGAGCGCGCCGAGGCAGGGGAGATCCTGTTCGGCACTGTGGACACATGGCTGGTCTGGAAGCTGACCGGCGGCAGAGTGCATGTCACCGACCGCACCAACGCCAGCCGCACCATGCTGTATAACATCCGCACGCTGGACTGGGATGACACCCTGCTCAAAGCGCTGGATATCCCGCGCTGCATCCTGCCCCGCGTGACGGATTCCAGCGAGGTCTACGGCACCACCGATCTGTGCGGTGTGCAGATCCCGGTGGCCGGCATTGCCGGTGACCAGCAGGCTGCGCTGTTCGGACAGAGCTGCTTTGGCAAGGGCGAGGCCAAGAACACCTACGGCACCGGCTGCTTTTTGCTGATGAACACCGGCGATACCATCTGCCGCAGCCGGAACGGCCTGATCTCTACCATCGCCATCAGCCTGAACGGTAAGGTGGAGTACGCGCTGGAGGGCAGCGTCTTTGTGGGCGGTGCCGTCATCCAGTGGGTGCGCGACGGCCTGCGCATGATCCAGGAAAGCCGCGATGCGGAATACTATGCCCAGAAGGTGCCGGATAACGGCGGCATTTACATCGTGCCGGCCTTTACTGGTCTGGGTGCACCGTACTGGGATATGTACGCCCGCGGTGCCATTGTGGGCATCACCCGCGGTACCACCCAGAACCACATCATCCGCGCGGCAGAGGAGTCCATCGCCTACCAGAGCGCAGACCTCGTGGCTGCTATGGAAAAGGACACCGGCGTGCCCATCACCTCGCTGAAGGTGGACGGCGGCGCCTCCCGTGACCAGTTCCTGATGCAGTTCCAGGCCGACATCCTGAACAAGACCGTGCTGCGCCCTGCCATCCGGGAGACGACCGCTCTGGGCGCTGCCTATCTGGCGGGCCTTGCCACCGGCGTATGGAAGGACCGGGACGAGATCCGCAGCCTGTGGCACTGCAACATGACCTTTGCCCCGCAGATGGACGAGGCTGAGCGCACCCGTCTGCTCTCCGGCTGGCACAAGGCTGTGGGCCGCAGCTGCGACTGGGCAGAGCATTGATAGTTTTCGCCCAACTTTATGGTTCACGCACAAAATATTTTTTAATTGTTTATTTTCTATTGACATTTTGTTACAAAACGCTATACTAGAAGCATCCCAAGAGAAGTGAGATGGGGATGCACTGTATCGTCCAGATGCAGTGTGTCCCCATTTTTATTACGGAAAAATCAGATTCAAAAAGGAGGTCCCCCATATGAACGAGAAAAAACTTTCAAGGCCGCTGATCAGTCTCATCGTCAGCATCGCGCTCATCATCGTAGGCATTGCCGGTTCTTTCATTTTACAGACGAACTCCGGCAAAACGACCATCCGGAACGTTACCATTGAATCCGAATCCGGTCATACCCTTGCGATGGATGTTTATATTCCGGAAAACGCCACCGCTGAAACGCCTGCGCCCGCTATTTTTGTACAGCATGGCGGAAACAACAACAAAGAAGAAATGCAGCACTACTGCATTGAGCTCGCCCGCCGCGGCTATGTTGCGATCGGCGTGGATATGTACGGCATGGGCGAAAGCGAACCTCTGCCGGACTCCGAATGGCTCACCCAGGGCCGCGGCCTTTATGATGCGGTACGCTACGGCGTGACTCTGCCCTACGTTGATACCGACCGAGTTTCGCTGCTGGGCTACTCCCGCGGTGGCAAGGCAGCTGGCGAAGCACTGCAGTGCGATAACGACAGTCTGAATGTTGTCAAGGCCATTTTCCTGATCCACAGCGATCCCATCGTGCGTAACAGCGAGGGCTACACCGATGTTTACGGTGCCCGAGATGTCGCAGTTCTCGCAGACAAGAACGACGAGTTCTTCTTCTCGGAAAAAGCTAATGATAACGGCACCTATTCCAACGACGCCAACAAGTATGCAGCCAACCTTTCCAGCCCGGCAGAATATGTGATCAACAACAGTGCACAGTCCTTCCTGTATTTCGGTATCGACCCCGCAACCACCAGTGAACAGCGCGTGGCAGAGACCGTTTATGAGCAGGATTACGGCGGAAAGACCGGAAGCCGCCAGATCTTTGTTTCTAACGAGACGCATATGGCTGGTTGGTGGTCCCCGCTGGTCATGAACCGTGTGTTGACCTTCTTTAACCGTGTTATGCCCACTGGCACTGCTCTGAGCGCCAGCAGCTACACCTATACCATCTGGAACATCTTCAAGATCATCGCCCTGTCCGGTCTGCTGCTGTTTGCCGGGTCTCTGATGGTCTGGCTAGTCAACTCCGTCAAGACATTCCAGTGTGCCGACAATGGCGAGCAGGACCTTCGCCCAGTTGGCGATAAGAACGCAGTTGCATGGTTCTGGGGCATCCAGATCATCAGTGCCGTCCTGTCCATCCTCATTATTCGATTCCTGAACAAGCAGGGACTGGCATCTTACCGTGATGCACTTTTCCACTCGGCCAACCCTGCGTACCACGGCCTGATCTCTCTGCTGTGCGGCGCACTGACTCTTGTTCTGTGCACGGTGTGGTACATGGCCTACGGCAAAAAACACGGTTTCTCCTTCCGGAATACCGGCATCGCTATTTCCGGGCATGCACTCCTCAAATCCATCGGCGCGGCCCTGCTTGCAGTCTTTGCCCTGATCCTGATGGTTTTTGCCGTCGACTATTTTGTGGATGTGAACTTCCTGATCGTTTACTGGGGCTTTATGAAGTTTGGAGCCAACCGCATCCCGGGTATGCTCCTTGTTGTACCCATGTATCTCGTGTACTACATTGTCATGTCCATCAGCGTCAACAGTTTTAACTTTAGCACGGCGCTCGGCAAAAACAAGCTGCTTTCTAACCTTCTGATCAGCTTTATCGCATCGGTTCCCACTCTGTTCATCCTCTGCTACGTTTACGGCATCTTCAAGGCTACCGGCTCGAACCCGATGTTCGGCGGTCTGGCTTCTGCCGCAACTGCAGTGTATGCGCTGCCCGGCTTCATCTTTGTTGCGATCCTGATTTGTCGTCTCCTGTACCAGCACACGGGCAATCCCTACCTTGGCGGCATCTTCTGCGGCGTTCTTGCAGCTGTCAGCGAGTGGGGCATCTGCGAGATTCGCGTGCACACCCCCGGAACACAGTACGCTGGCACTGCTCTGGTCTACGCACTGATCGCGATCGGCTTTGTAGTTACCATAGCATGCGCTGTACTGCTGAAGAAAAATAATGCAGCCGTGCAGGCACATAAATAATGCCTCTTTAATCCTCTTTACAAACCCCTCAATTTTTTATAAACTTGGTTTGCGCATGGTGCGGCCCTTTTAGAGTTTTCTGAAAGGGCCGTATCTTCTGATTGCTCCCTATCTCTGTAAATCTGGCTCGAAAGGAGTCTTACCCAATGCATCCTCTTGCCGAAACCCTGCTGGACGAACCGGTGATCGCCGCTGTGAAAACGGACGAAGCCCTGACTGCTGCGCTGGCCTCGCCCTGCAGTACTATTTTTCTGCTGGCAAGCACCCTGCTCACCGTAGACGGTCTGGTGCACCGCATACATGATGCCGGAAAACTGGCCGTGGTTCACATCGACCTTGTGGACGGCCTTTCGTCGCGGGAGATCGCGGTGGACTCCCTCAACGCCCTGTGCCACCCGGACGGCATCATCTCCACCCGCCCGACCCTGATCCGCCGGGCGCGCCACCGCGGCCTGCTGACCGTCCAGCGGGCATTCATCCTGGATTCCCTCTCGCTGACCAGCCTGTCCGGCCAGCTGGAGCAGGGCAAGCCGGATTTTGTCGAGATCCTTCCCGGCATCATGCCCCGGGTCATCGCCGAGATCAGCGCCCGCACACAGGTGCCTGTCATTGCAGGCGGCCTGCTGCGGGACAAAGCCGATGTCATGGCCGCCATGCGCGCAGGTGCCGCCGCAGTTTCCACCTCTGCGCCCTCCCTGTGGGATATCTGAGCCAGAACAAGATCCCAGCTGAAGTACGAAAAGCATAATAGTATCCTGGTGTTTTATTGGATATGCCCGCCCACCGATGGAGCCGGATCTCCACGGTGAGCGGGCATTTTTCGTTTTCATTCGATTTGAGTGAATCTATTCAGCCTGCGGATTAACTCGATAATTTAAAGCAATACTACAAGTCGCACTCCCCTTAAAGTCTTTCTGCTTCCTGCATCTTAGCATCATACTGGATGGCAGAGATCGGCACGAGACCCTCGATCATATCCAGTTTGCTGTTGACAAGGTCATCATACACATCTTTGATGGACGACGTAATGGAAGGCTCCAGCTGTTCATTTGCAATTACGCTTTCCACCAGTGCTTGTTTGTTTTTCAGTTTCCGCGCCATATCGGGCAGGAAGTGATAATTTTCAATCATGCGCAGAATGATGTTTGCCATAAAATTTCCGCGGATGCTGCTCAACTCGATATAAATCGCTCCGGCATCCTCCACGGAAATTTGTGCGATGCTCATCAGGTAATCAGCCAGAGTCGTTTGTGTATCGTTCAAAATTCCCTGACTTGCCATACTGCGTTGCAGGATATTCATTTTTCGATAGTCCTGAATTATACCGGTTTTTATCAGTACATTCCACCGCTTTATGCCGTCACATGGGTGGCATTCTCTTTCACCGAATTGATCGTATCCATCAGTTCACTCCCTGTTTTGCCATCAAACAGGCGGGTAAACAGGATGGGCTGGTCAAAGGGTGGTTTCATCAGCACAGCTTTGCTTTCCACATAACCGTTCTGCTCGATGTAATGAATGACCTTCTGCACGAACGCGATCTGCTTTGCATTCAGCGATTCGTCGTTGATGAACTTGGAAAATGCCTGCATGGCAGCATCGTGGTCCAGCTTTGCCACTTTACGCACCAGCAGACCAAAGGGTGTATCCCGAAACTCCCGTGCATAGTCCTCTTTGCTGCCCAGCTCACAGGTAAAGATATGTTCCAGCTCGGTATAGTCGCCCCGGGAAAGCGGAATGTTCTGGGTCAGCTTGTGGATGGCCAGCGTATCGCTGCGGTGCTCCATGATGTAGCGGTTCACACGTTCCCGGTACTCGCCAAAATCGTAGCCGGAATCCAGCGCTTTGCCCTCGGTCTGTTCCAGTACCGGGTCGGCAAGGGCCGTGTAGACAGGCTTTTGCCCCTCGCCGCCCTCCACCAGAAACTTGATGAGCTCCCGCAGTTCCTGCCGCATTTCCTCAAAGCGGAGCAGATCATGCGAGGTCAAAAATTCGTCCGTCTGCACCTCCCGGATGAGCGGCAGCTTTGCCTGCACCTGCGGGATGGTAGCTTTCCCTTCCAGCATTGCCGCTGTATTGCGCAGCTGTTTCTGGGCGCGGCCCAGCCCCGGCAGACCTTCCAGTTCACAGAGCAGCAAGCCATACACAAAGTTATCGAACCGCTTGGCGGCTTCATCTTTGTCGTCCAGCGAGATGAGCGGTGCCACCTCTTTCATCAGAGTACCCTTGTCCGTTTCGGTCAGGCTGACGAAGGCTTCCGGCTTTTGATAGTGTTCCACGGCCTGTCGGTGCAGCCGCACGGATACCAGCTCCGGATTCAGCGCTCCCACTTCGGCACGGCAGGTCTCCGTTAAGATCTTGCGCCAGTTCTGGTAGTTTTCGTCCGCATAGGCTCCATCCTGCAGCGCGGCGGCAATGCGCACCTGCTTGCAGAAAATGCTCTCGGACAGGCTTTTGGTGTCCGCGCTCTCGTAGCCGTTGGGTTTCTGACGGAAAAATTCAAAGTTGCCGCAGTAGTCGAAGATCAGAAACCGCCGTTTGCCCGTATATTCGCCGTCGATGGCATCCACGCAGGCAAGGGACGGGCAGAGCCGCGTACCACGGCCTATCATCTGCCAGAACTTCGTTTTGCTGCGCACTTTTTTGAAGAATACCAGATTCACGCACTCCGGCACATCGATGCCCGTGTCCATCATATCCACCGAGACCGCAATAAACGGCGGCTTGTCCGGCTGTTTGAAGTCGTCAATGATGGACTGTGCATAGGCGTCGTCGCAGACCACCCGCTGGATGAATCCCGGGTACTGGGTCTCCAGCTGCGGGTAGAGCTTGCCAAAACGTTCCCGGATAAACTCCGCGTGGCGCTTGTTCTGGGCAAAGATGATGGTTTTGCCGATGCGGTCGCCGCCTGCCGTCTGGATGCCCCGTTCCATCAGGTCTTGCAGCACCGTGTCCACGGTGTTGGCGTTGAAGATGAACTTGTTCAGCTTTTCGGACGGGATGAAGGTGGGCAGGGTATCGTCCTCGGCAAAATCGTCCTCGTAGCGGGCCTTATCCTCCGGTGAAAGCTGGTCGTAGTGGATGCCCTCTTCTGTGAATTTCGTCTTGACCTCGTAGTTGTAGTAAGGCACCAGCACATGGTCGGTGTAGACCGCCGTATCGTAATCGTAGGCATAGGTGGGGATGCCGTGTTCCATCTCGAAAAAATCGTAGGTGTTGCGGTCTACGTCGGTTTTCGGGGTGGCGGTCAGGCCCACCAGAACCGCATCGAAATAATCAAAAATGGCGCGGTATTTCTTGAAAATGCTGCGGTGGCTCTCGTCCACGATGATAAGGTCAAAGTGGGCGGGCGAAAACAACGGCACGCCGTCCTTGGTCTTGGCGTTGTCGATGGCGTTGAGCATGGTGGGATAGGTGGAAAACACGATGCGCGCGGCCTTATCGTCCTTAGAGGAGCACAGATTGCACAGCGACTGGTCGGGCAGATACTTTTTGAAGTCGTCCTTCGCCTGCTTGACCAGCGCGGTGCGGTCCGCCAGAAAGAGCACGTTGGTCACATGACCGCCCCGGCTCAGCACATCGGTCAGGCTGGATGCGGTGCGGGTCTTGCCCGTGCCAGTAGCCATGACCAGCAGATTGCGCCGGAAGCCCTGCGTAATATGGGCGCAGACTGCCCGGATGGCGTTTTTCTGATAGTAGCGGTCGGTGATTTTATCGTCAATTTCGATGGTGTCCAGCGGCTTTTTCTCGGTGCGGCGGTTCATCAGCTTCTGCAAGTCGTCCTTGCAGAACACCCCGCTCACAGCACGCTGCGGGCCGCTCTGCTCATCCCAGAAATAGGTGGTGTAGCCGTTGGTGGTAAACAGCATCGGACGGCGGCCAAACTTCTGCTCCAGACAGTCTGCATAAAGCTGAGCCTGCTTGCGCCCGATGTTGGGGTCTTTGGTGCTGCGCTTGGCTTCAATGACCGCCAGCGGCAAGCCGTCCTTGCCCATCAGCACATAGTCCGCATAGCCCTTCTGCCCCAGCACGCCGTTCATGTTGTCCACTTCGTACTCGGTGCGCACATCGGCGTCCGGCCCGGTGAATTTCCAGCCCATGGCCTTGAGGTCGATGTCGATGATCTTCCGCCGAGTTTCGGCCTCGGTCAGGTCTGCGGCGGTAAAACTGCGGCTCTGCTGGTTCTGCTGTTTGCTGGCTGTGTATGCCGCCGAAAGGCTCTCCACCTGCTTGCGCAGCGCTTCCAGCTCGGCATCCTTCTGGGTCAGCAGGCTTTCCTGCTCCCGGATCTTCTTTTCGTCCAGCTCCACTTTCTCGCCGGGGATGGCTGTTTCATCAAAGGAGCGCTCCACATAGTCCGTGCCGTAGCAGTAATCCACCCACTGGATGAAATCGAACAGCCCCCGCAGGCTGAACACTGCATCCGCCGCCGACACACTATGCCCCGTATGTACCGCCAGATTGCCCGCCTTCACGATGCTGGGCAGCACGCTCCACACATTGCGGTCCACTGCGAACCGGAAGCTCGGCTCATGCAGCAGGGATTGCAGGTTGTCCTTGTAGGGCATCGTGATGGTTTTGTCTGCCGCATACACCCACTTCACCGCCAGCTCCAACGCCTTCCGGCATCCCACCGCGCACATTGCCGGGGAGGTGGAGAACACTTTCTCGGCCTCGATGGCAGAATTGGCGAAGAGGGAATATTCGGGTCGGGTGGAGAGATAGGAGAAGTTGGACATAAAATCAGCTCCTTTATGTAGGATGATTATTGGCAGTATTTCAGTAATTCTGGAAATTTATCACTGGCATCACGAATCATCCAGCGCTTAAATGCAGCAAAGGGAGCATTCCACTTTAATTTCATCATAATGGACAGCTCTAAATCTTTTTTGTCTTCCCCGTCAGCTGCATTGTAATCCGTTACACATTCTTCGAATGCATTCAGTTCTTTTGACAGCTGCTTTCGGATGATTTTGGCCTCTTCGATTTTCTGTGCAGTCGAGCCATAATATACTTCGTTAAGGAGTGCCACCGTGTTTCGGGTTTCAACGTCGTCTTCTAATGCAGTAATTTCTAATTTATCTGGCATAAACGGTTCACTATGCCGACGAAATGCAATTTTCTTATCAACTGCAACTTTTGTACAATCCAGAATCGGTGTGAACTTATCGTTTTTTATATTGTTGCAATGATTGCAAGATAAAAACAGATTTTCCCAATCGAACATCAAATCTCGGTTTCCACGATGTGGAACGAGATGTTCTATTTGGAG
Organism: Faecalibacterium sp. Marseille-Q4896; assembly: GCF_017377615.1. Taxonomy (NCBI): domain Bacteria; kingdom Bacillati; phylum Bacillota; class Clostridia; order Eubacteriales; family Oscillospiraceae; genus Faecalibacterium; species Faecalibacterium sp. Marseille-Q4896. The sequence continues at coordinate 136,104 of NZ_JAFREG010000004.1, read as the reverse complement.
ATTGTCCAAATCTTTCTTCTCACAAAGGTAGCATTTATGTGCAAACATCAATCCAAGTGCTTTATTCACTTCGTTGGTATTATACTTTCCGCTACCTTTGCGTTTTTCTCGTTTCAAGGATTCGATTGCTACATGGGCTTCGGAGCTGTCAGGTCGTTCGAATTTGACCATTAAAGCACCTTCTTCCCCTCAATCTTGGAAAGGACATCTTCCGCATCTTTCAATTCCATTCGTAAGTCTGCGCGTTCTGCGCGTTCGTCATCGGAAAGGTCCGTCCGCCCATAAAGCTCCTGATATCGCTTTGCTTTCTTTTGTAACTCATCAGAAAAAGCTGTTGCATCCAGATAGCCTTCTGCAATATCATCAACGGAATAGGAAGAAAAATCTGTAAAACGAACCTGCTTTTCTAAATCATAAATGCAGGCATTGCTGATGGAGTTCAGGATATAGGCGGAATGTGTTGTAATGATAAACTGGATGCGTGGGAAGAACTCTGTCAGGAAGGGCAGGATTTTCCTCTGAAGTTCCACATGAAGATGCGTTTCCAGCTCATCAATCAGCACAATGCCTTCCACATCGTACTGGCTCAGTTCGCCTTTCAGCAACCAGTTGCGGTCCATACGGAGGATTAGGTCTGCGACAATACCGATGATTGCAGAATAGCCATCAGAAAGTTCATCCAAACTATATGGATTTCGACCTTTCTGTTCAATTAGAAAATTATAGTTTTTATAGTCATATATCAATCGGATGCTGTCATCGCTCAACAATACTTTTAGCGCATTTTCGAAGCGGGAAAACCATTCCGCGATTTTCTTCTCGACACTTAAATCATTTTCATTCTTTGCATATGCCTGTTGAGTTTTGAGATGAACCATATATTTCAGCAAAATATTTTCTGGTGTATCATCCAAACTGTATTGATTTTCTAGTTTTACATCTTGAACTCCCTTTGCGCGATGAATCACTGTCTTTCTGTCTGCCGGAAAGTAAGCAGTTACAAATTCTCCCTGACTATATAAACGGTCTAAGCCTACTACATTTGAAACGTCTACTTCTACTCCAGAATTATACTTTGCAAATGTTTCGGCAACAATTTTTTCAAGTTCAGAAAACTTATCATTCGATTTATAGGATCTCCGAATACACAATTTCTGATAGACCCCATCATCGATTGCCTGCAGATAATCTTTCATCGCCTGCAATACCGAAGTTTTACCGGAGCCATTTTTACCGGTCAGGATAAGATGCTGGCGCTTTTCAGGGCTCAACTTGATCTCAATGTTTTTCAGATGCCGGACTTCATTGATGTGGATGCTTGTAATAAAATGTTCCATAGCCTTACCTCTGGATATTGTTCATTTGTTGAAAAATCTCCCACACTGAAGCATACGCTTCCGCTCCAACCAGTTCTTTCAGCAATTGCTCCCGAAGCTCAGGTTTCAGCTTTTGAATCGAGTTCTTTGCCTTGATTGCATCAATCTTTGCATTATTATAGTCTCTTTCTTCTTCAAAAGTCATCATCGTATGCTCCTTTCATAGTAAAATGTTCTGTTTAACGTTATTATACCGCTAAAATCCGCTGCTGCACACCCTTTTACCCAAAATATTCCTGCATCAGTGCCTTTTTCATCAGTTCCAGCTTTTCAAGGCTCTGCTGTACGGTCTGCTTCTGCTGGTCTACACGCTCCACAAAGGCGGCAAACTGATTTTGAAGAGAAAGTGGTGGAACGAGAATTTCAAGACTTTTTACATCTTCTTGATTTATACTTGCTTGATTAACAGATTTTTTTGCACGTCGTAGAATTTGCCTATAAATATCTTCGGTACAAAGCACTTCTGTAACATAAACAGCGTTCACTTTTTTCTCATCCATGTGAAATCGCATCATATTAGACTCAAAAACAGTTTTTTCTTTTAGTCCAACAATATGAGCACATTTTCCGAGATACTCTATACTATTCACCCTGTTGATTACAATATCGTTTTCCTTTAGTAAGTATCGGTCGATTTCAGTTTCTGAGCAAATCAATCTTTTAAGTGTATTCCAATTTGTTACTTTTCCGTTATAAAAAGCATCAATTCGTAAAATTGGAATTCCAGTATCATCTTGAACATAATCCGTCTGGGGCTTATATAACCCATTCTGCGGGAAAACAGTCATAACTGTTTCAAGTGTCGTTGAAGGAAAATTCTTGGTATTGGCTACTGAGTCACCAAACATCTCCACAAACCGTGCCTTTACCAGCTCGTCCAGTTTAGCAAGCTGCTGCTTGCGGAGAGAAATCAAACTCGTTACTTTATCAAGGACTTCTGCAATTTCGCACTGCTTTTCATACGGTGGCAAGTAAAATGGCAGCGCGTCAAAAACGGGCTTGGTCAAATGCTTCATTGTTGCGCCATGTGCATCGGATGCAGCGTTTTCCAGAATCAAACCTACCTGATGTACGAAAAAATCTTTTGAGATTCTTTCTTTATCAAAAACGACCTTGAAAATATGCTGATTTAATACTGCCTTTTCTCCATGCCAAATGTATACGCCAAGACTGGCAGACCATGAAATCAAAACATCTCCATCGTTTACTTCATATTTGGATGCGTATTCACCATTATAACGGTTTGCCTGATATGAATTTCCGGTCAGGTCCTGAATCCGAATAATTGGAATACCTTCGTCCGACCAATCTTGTGGTTTGAAGGCATATCCATTTATGTATGTTGCAATATCTCCCAACTTCGCCATCACACCATCTCCTCCAACTCTGCCAAACCCTTGGTGATCTCCATTTCCAGCTCATGCAGGTCGGCAAGAATCTCCTGCGTGGAGGGGTACTCCACCGGCACATACTCCGTCTCTTTGTACTTATTGATGGATAAATCATACCCATTGGCGGCAATTTCTTCTTTGGGCACAAAGAAACTCTGCTCGGTGCGCTTGCGGTCGGCTTCGGCATCAAGGTTCTGGAACCGGGCGATGATGTCCGGGATGTCGTTTTCCTTCACCTCGGTGCGCTTGTCGTCCAGCGAGAGGCCGTCGGCTTTCATATCGTAGAACCACACCCTGTCGGTGCCGCCTGCGCCGGTCTTGGTAAACACCAGCACCGCCGTGGACACGCCTGCGTAGGGCTTGAACACGCCGGAGGGCATGGAAATGACCGCCCGCAGCTGATGGTTTTCAATCAGTTCTTTTCGGATGCTCTGATGCGCCTTGCTGGAACCGAACAGCACGCCGTCCGGCACGATGCAGGCGCAGCGTCCGCCGGTTTTGAGCATCCGCAGGAAGAGCGCAAGGAAAAGCAATTCTGTTTTTTTGGTGTTGGTGACGGCTTTCAGGTCGTCGTTGATGCTCTCGGCATCCACAGTGCCCTTGAACGGCGGGTTCGCAAGGCAAACGGTGTACTTGCTGCAAATGGAGTTTTGCTTCGACACGCTGTCCTTGTAGTCGATTTCCGGGTTCGTGATGGAGTGGAGCATCAGATTCATGGCCGAAATGCGCAGCATGGTGCGGTCCGTGTCAAAGCCGGTGAACATCGGGCCGGCAAAATGTTGCCACTGCTCCGGGGTCATGCTGTCCTCGTAGTGGGCGCGGAGGTACTGTGCACTGGACACCAGAAAGCCCGCCGTGCCGCAGGCGGGGTCGCAGATAAAGTCGTCCGGCGTGGGCTGCACCAGCTCCACCATCATGTCGCGGATGTGTTTGGGCGTGCGGAACTGGCCGTTCTGCCCTGCGGTTGCCAGCTTGCCCAGCATATACTCGTACAGGTCGCCCTGCATATCAAGGTCGGCAATGTCGTGGGTGTAAAGATCTTCCAGCCCGGTGATGATCTTTTGCAGCACCTGCGGCGTGGGGATCAGGAACATGGCATCGTCCATGTACCGCGCAAAGGCGGTGTTGCCCTCATCCGGGCGGGTGGGGTCGTCTACGATCTCCACCAGCTCGCCGTTTGCGTCAAAGTCCGGCAGACGGCCATATTTCATCTTTTTGATGGCAGGGAACACCCGCTGCTGCATGGTCAGGAAAATTTCGCGGGAATCTTTATCCTTGAAGCGGCTCCACCGCATAGACTGTCCTGCTTCGCTGGCCGGGAAGATGTGCTCCATCTTTTCGCCCGCCATGTTCTCAAAATCTTCGGTGGCAAGCTCTTTCTCGTCCAGTGACCGGATGAACATGAGATAGGTCAGCTGTTCAATGACGGTCAGCGGATTGGTGATGCCGCCTGCCCAGATGTCCGTCCAGATTTTGTCTACCTTATTTTTAATGGCTCCTGTTACCATGCGTTCCTCCTGAATGTTTGCCAATCGCAAACGCTTTGCATCTCGAATTTTTGGTGATAATATCACAATTTTATTATAGCAGTGTACGATTATATTTTCAATGTAGAGCGTTTAGCAGACGTGCTTTCTTGATCGCAAGGCAAAAAGTTAGTGGAACGTTAAAACAGCAATTTGCGATATGCAATTCAACGCTGTTGCTGTTGCATGAAGAAGTTGAATTGCTATAAAACGGTAAAGTGGATTTTATCTGCTTTGCCGTTTTTTTCTTTACATCTGGACTCCAACATGCCTTTGTGCTATTCAGCGATTCCATCGCGCAGCCTGCGCTCTGCTTACCAACTGATGATCTCCGGCGGTGATGTGAAAGCCGTACAGGGGACAACACCTGTGCAGGCTGCCCCGGTTGAAGCAGAACCGACCATCTCCGTGTCGGCACTGTTGGAGCTTCTGAAGGACGCAGACCCCTCTGTAAAAGCGCAGCTTCGCCTGGCTCTGCTGACCTGAATTGCAAAAAATAGCACGAATTGCAAAGTAATTCACAGACTTACTCCATCTGACACGAAAAATGCGGGCCGTGCAAAACCGTGCAACTGGCGTATAAAAAGAAAATCCCACGAGGAATCTTGTGATTCTTCGTGGGATTTTGGTGCGCTCGAGGGAACTCGAATCCCTGGCCCTCTGATTAAAAGTCAGATGCTCTACCGGCTGAGCTACGAGCGCATATTTCCGCAGTGAACATACTGCCGAATAATATTACCACAACTTGCGCAAAAATGCAAGGGTTCCCGGGCAAAAAGGCGCAAAAAGCTCCTGCATCGGTGTGGGCTTCCGCTTTTCATCCGCGCAGCAGATCGAAGATGCTCCGGTGTCGGCAGCGGAAGGGGCTTCATCCCGATAACTTCCTCTTTACAAACCCGGCAAGAATCGTTACAATCAAATCAAATCCGTCTGCAGTGCGCTGCGTTTTACTGCCCGGCAGTGTGCGCCCCGCCGCGCTGCACCCGCAAACTTTTTCCCGGCTTTGGCATTCTGCCGGGCCGCACCGATACGTTTTTTGCAGGAGGTTTTTCCTATGAAGATCACTCGCCGTACTGTTCTTCGCCTGACCGGTGCCGCTGCCGCTTCGCTGGCGCTTTCCAGCTGCAGTGCTTCCGGCAGTGCCATTCTGGGCAGCAATTTTTCCAGCTGGCTCCAGCAGACACTGGGCATCAGTTCTTCCGGCGCAGCTTCTTCTGCTGCATCCTCGGAGGCCATGGCTGCTTCCTCGCTGGCAGCAGGCGAGCAGCCCGCTGCCAGTGTTGCCGCACTGCCCGCTTACGATGCCGACCCGCTGACCGGTGAGGCCAAGCGCAGCAATGGCCGTATCGTGGGCGTGATGGTGAACAACATCTCCAACACCTCCCGTCAGAACGCCCGTCCGCAGCGCGGCCTTTCCTCTGCCGATCTGCTGATCGAGTGCAAGGTGGAGGGCGGCATCACCCGCTTCTGCGCGGTGTTCCACGATGCCGACTCCATCCCGGAGATCGGCCCTCTGCGCTCTGGCCGCGACCAGTTCCTGCAGCTGCTGATGCCCTATCAGGCGCTGTACTACCACGACGGTGAGAGCGCCGCCTGCACCAAATTCATCAACGTATACAACTATTCCGGCCTGAACATCGGCGGCAAGAGCTACTTTAATACTCCCACCCATCCGCATGTGGCTCACCGCGACAGCCGGGGCCGGGATGTGGCCTATGAACACACCGAGTTCACCTCCGGCAAGGAGATCCGGCAGGCCGCTTCCAACGCGGGCATCGGGCTGAAGTACGATTACGACGCCACCTTCTTCCGCTTTGCGGACTACCGCACCGGCGAGGAGAATGCCATGCAGGGTGTAGCATCCGGCAGGACGGTCAGCATCACCCACTCGGACCACTACAAGACCAGCTTCCGCTATGATCCGCAGTCCCGCACCTATAAAATGCAGATGTACAGCCGCATCTCCGGCAAATTTGAAAACACCGTGGACGAGCTGAATGCAAAGCAGCTGAGCTTTGACAATCTGCTGGTCTGCTTTGCGCCCATCGAGCGCTATTCCGGCGACTCCGGCGATGTGCAGCAGGTCAGCTACATCTCCGGCGGCGATGCCTATTATTTCAGCCGCGGCGCTGTACAGCATGGCCGCTGGGAAAAGGCTTCGCCTGAGCATCCGCTGCTGGTCTACGACAAGACCGGTGCGCAGATGCTTTTCAACCGCGGCAAGACCTATCTTGCCATCGTGGACGACGACGAGTGGTCCAACTTCAGCTATCAGTAACGAGGGAACCGCATGAAACGCATCTGGAATCTGGCCCTTGGCACGGCGGTGCTGTGCACAGCCCTGCTGTGCGGGTGTGCACTGTCCGGCCCCACTGCCCCGGACAGTGCAGCGCCCACCGACCCGCTGACCGGGCAGGAGCTACAGTATCCCGGCGAACGCACCGCCGCCGTGGTGATCGACAACGCCGCTTCCAGCACCACACAGTGGGGCATTGGCAGCGCATCGGTGGTGCTGGAAGCCCTGACCGAGAGCGGCCAGCCCACCAGCCTGTGCTTGGCTTATCCTTCGGTATCGGCTATGCCAACCGTCGGCCCAGTGACCCTTGGGCAGGACCTTTACTGGCGGCTGCTCAGCGGGCAGGAAGTACTGCCCATCCAGCGGGGTGCAGGGCAGTTTGCCCGCAACTATCTGGATTATTATAACCTGCGGGCCGTGGACGCGCTGGAAGTGGGCCGCAACGCCTTTTCCTGCGATGATGTCTGGAGCGGCGCGCCGCTGTGGCATACCAGCGGCGGGGAGGTCGCTTCCGTGCTGGGCAGCCTGAACCTTTCCGGCGCATTGGGCGACCATGGCAGCAGCGCTTCCTCCTCGGCCAGCACTGCCGAGGACAGCTCTGCCATTTCCGCTCTGCCCGCCCTGCTGCCGCAGGCCAAAGAGCCCCGCCTGCCGGAGCCCGGTTCCCGTGATGCCGAACAGGTGCAGATCAACTTTGCGCCCCAAAGCACCACCGGCTTTGCCTACGATGCGGCCAGCGGCACCTACGGGATGCTCCGCGCCGACGGCACCGCCCAGCTGGATGCCAACACCGGCGCGCAGGCGCAATTCGACAATCTGCTGGTCCTTTACTCCGCTTCCAGCCTGCGGGACGACGGCACCACGCTGGACTACGACCTGTCCCTTGGCGGCGGTGTCTGGCTGAACGGCAGCCAGCTGTGGCACATCACATGGACGCAGGGCACAGGCTCCACCTTTGCCTTTTACGATGCCGACGGCAGGCCGCTGACCATCCGCACCGGACGCAGCTACATTGCGCTGGTCTCCAGCGTGACCGGGCAGGAGCTGACGGTATTGGATTCCGCCGGGCAGAATGTGCTGAATTGACAAAACAAAAAAGACCATCTGAGGCATTTTTAACTGCATCTCAGATGGTCTTTTATTACGTTCAGGAACTCCTTCCGTCATGGAGGGAGGCTTTGGCAATACGGCCAAGTTTTCCTTTTCGCCAGAGGCTCCCTCTCCGAGGGAGCTGTCGAGCGTATGCGAGACTGAAGGAGTTACAGATCCACCACGCTGCCGACCTCGGCAGGAGAGGTGGGCACCACGCCCAGCACGGCGCGGTCAGTGCTGCGGTTGACCGTAAAGGTCACGCTGCGGCCCGCCGCGAAATCCGGGTGATAGGTCAGTTCCAGCGTCTGCCAGTTGTACGGCACTGCGCAGAAGCAGTGCAGCAGCGCGCCGCGGCCTGCCGTCAGGTTCAGGGTGAACACCGAAGCATCCGCCGCGTTCTCGCCGTAGAGCGGCGCAGCAAAGCTGCCGCAGCGCACCGGCTTGCCATCGCACACAGCGGTAACGCCGGTGCCCATACTGTACAGGTCGCCAAGCGTACACACCTCACGGCTCTGCAGATAGCTTGCGCCCACCGGCAGGGTGGATGCGGAGAGGTTTTCCACCGAGAGGTACACCAGCACATTGCCCATTTCCTGCGCAGGGGCATAGCCCAGCAGCTCCACGGCCGCCTTGCCGTCCAGCAGGGCAGGTTCGCCTGCAAGACGCGGCTGCTGTGCCGCTGTAGGTACGCCGGTGAGCAGCGCTGCCGCAAGGCTGACCGCACCGGAGCCGGCACATTTCAGAAATGACCGGCGGGAAATGGACTGGGACATGGAACTTCCTCCTAAAATAATCGTTCCCTTATACAATAAAGGATTGCGCCGCTTCTGTCAAGGGATGGGCCGAAACTGTAACCGAATCCTTATTCAAAGGCTTCGTTCTCCTCGGTCTCAGCCTGACCGCGCAGGGTATCGGCATAGCCAAAGGGCACGATGTCGATGGCTTCCACCAGACGGTCCCGCATCCACAGCTGCACATCGGTCTGCACGGTGTAGCCGCAGCCGGGGTCTGCCATCCACTGCTCCGGGCGGCGGGTGGGCACGGCGCGCTGGCTGAGCATGCTCATGATCACGCCGCCATGGGTCACACAGGCTGCTTCGGTCACATCCATGCGGATCATATACTCAAACAGCTTCATCAGGCTTTCGGCGCAGCGGGCGTGGAACTGGTCGGTAGGCTCTGCGCCTTCGGGCACATAGCCGGAGCCGGGGGTGATCCACTTTTTAAAGTCCTCGTCGTGCACCAGCTCCTTGACCGGCTTGTTCTCAAACTTGCCAAAGCCGGCCTCCCGCAGGTCGTGCACGGTAAAGGTGTGCTTTGCATCCGGGAACAGGATGTTGGCTGTTTCCACCGCGCGCAGCAGCGGGGAGGAGAACACGGTATCCACCTGCGGATACTCGAACCGCTCTTTCAGCTCATTGAGCTGAGCGCGGCCCTCGTCGCACAGAGGGATGTCGGTGCCGCTGCCGATGTACAGGCCCTGCAGGTTGCCTGCAGTCATGCCGTGGCGGATGAGATGAAGCTTGAACGTTTTCATGGATAGTGCCTCTCTTTATCGCTGTGCGGCGGCACGGGAACGGGCGGCAAAACCCGCTGCGGAGAAAAAATCTGGCAGAAAAACGTGTCGTCTGCCAGATTTTTTGCTCTTTGGCGGCAGCCGCGGCCCCGCGCACGCCACAAAATGTATGCGTTAATACCTATAGTTTAGCATAGATATGGTGTCCAGAGCAAGTCTTTTGACAAAAATGACGAAAATCAACGAAAAATATCGTCACTTTTCTTGCTTTACAAAAGGTTTTCCGTTGTGTATAATCAACCTGCTGTAAACCAAAAACAAGGATGTCCCCCTACATCGAACTTTGAGGAGCCAAAAATCATGGAATTCAACCGTATCATCAAGCTGCTGCGCAAGGAACGCGGCATCACCCAGAAGCAGGCCGCCGAGGATCTTGGCGTCTCGCAGGCGCTGCTGTCCCACTACGAAAAAGGCATCCGCGAATGCGGCCTGGACTTTGTGGTGCGCGTGGCAGACTATTATAATGTTTCCTGCGATTATCTTCTGGGCCGCAGTGCAGAGCGCAACGGCATGATGCTCTCGGCAGAAGACCTTCCGAACCCGGACAAGATGAAGGACAACATCTACCACGGCAGCGTGCTGCCCACCATGAACAAAAAGCTGATCTCCAACAGCCTGAACGTGCTGTACGCCAAGATCGGCCAGTGCCACAGCAAGGCCCTTACCACCGAGGTGAGCGCCTACCTGATGATGGCCGTAGCCAAAATGTTCCGCCTGCTGTACTCGGCCGAGCCGCACAACGCCGCCAGTATGTTCAGCATCGATCCCATCCGCTGGCGCGGCTGCTCCGATGCCGTGATGCGCATGTCCGAAGCCAACGTGGAAGCCCTGCTGGACGGACAGGATGTGAACGGCGGCGAGGGCGTAAAGGACCCGGCCTGCCTGACCATGACCACAGAAAGCCTGACCCGCGAGTTCCCGCTTTATACGCCCAGCCTGTTAAATCTGGTCAAAACCAGCGAAACACATGTGAAGGGCCTTACCCACGAAGGGTGATATTCCTGTGAAAAAGCTGTAAATTCAGCCCCCAAACCCTTGCATCTTTCGGGCAGAAAGGGTATAAACAGAATAGAACATTCTGGAATACGGTTTTTCCTATCAAAAGGAGGATTTATTTTATGTCCAACTCCATTTCCCGCCGTACCTTCCTCAAGTGCACCGGCGCATCCGTTGCTGCTCTGGGCGCAGCAAGCCTGCTGGGCGGCTGCCAGCAGAATGGCAGCGCCACCATCGTGGATGTCAAGGTCGGTGATAAGGTCAGCAACTGGAACGGCCTTGGCGTTCAGCTGACCAGCCTGTTCAACATTGATACCGCACCTGCACAGGCCGGTTACGAATACATTGCTGTTCTGGTCACCGTGGTCAACCGCACCAAGAACCAGACCTTCAACATCGGCGCACAGAATCTGGCCGAGATCAATGCTGCTTATCCCGTGCCCCCGCAGGAGAACGTGGATGCAAACTTCCACGCACTGGCAGCAGCTTCTACCGATTTCTCTGCTTCCTGCGACGGCCAGAGCGTGGAGTGCGGTGCCAACATCTCGCTGTACAACTCCAACTCTCAGACCTTCTCGGATTCCACCAATCTGCCCCCGCAGGGTACCGGCTATCTGCAGCTGATGCTGATGGTCCCCAAGGGCTGGCAGCAGCTGAGCGTTACTTACATGCCCACCTTTGCAGCGGATAAGACCATGACCTTCGTCATGACCGCTGCAGACGTGACCCGCGCTTGATACGCGGCCCGCACAGGACGAAATTTCGTCGCAAAACAACGTCACAGCTCAAAATTTCATCATTTTATTTTGCCAAAAGGCATTGACATCCGGCCCGGTTTCGCCTATCTTATAGGTAATGCCGCAAGGCCGTACTGATCTGCTTTTTAAAGGAGGAACGAACATGTCCTATACATTCTCCCGCCGTGACTTTATGAAATATACCGCTCTTACCGCTGTTGCCATTGCAGGTTCCGGCATGCTGACCGGCTGCTCCAACCCGAACCGTCCTACCGGTGTGCCTGGCAGCACCCTGAAGCCGGGCGACGGCATCTGTGAAGCCACTCTGCTGAACAGTGCTGGCAAAGAACCGAGTTATAATTCTGCTACCCAGACCCTGACCTGCAACTTCAAGATCGTCACCAAGATCGAACTGCTGGAGATCACTGACAGCCATTTCCAGGTCGATGTTACGACTGATGCGGGCACGAAGCACTATTATTATAATACCACTCCTAAGCCCAGTCTGGGCGATACCGCTAACCCCAAAGCTCTCAAGGACAGCGTCACCGAGGCCACTCTGACTCTCAAACTGAATCTCTCCGGTGCTACCAAAGTAGCTGTGCTGTATACTCCCAAGCATGGCGCTACTGGTGAACCCAATGATTCCTACAATGATATCTACGGCACTTGGGATATCACCGAGGCTATCAAGGGTTCGCTCTGACCTGATTTTACTTTTGCATTAAAGACCCGCGCCATATGGTGCGGGTCTTTTTGCGTATACGGGCCATTTGTATCCAAGTTTTGGGCGATATCATGTAAAATGCACAAAGTTTTTTAGTGGATTTATGCCTTGTGCACAGGTTTCTTTTCCGGTACAATAGGGTTATAAAAATGTGCAGGAGCATCGCAGCGATGCGGTGCTTTTTGCATTTGAGGGGCAACCCGGAAAACCTGAAAAGGAGTGTTGTTTCGATGATCAATATGGTAAAGCTTCCCACCAAAAAAAGTAACCTGTTCCTGCGCGTAGCAAAGGGCCACTTTGCTACCAGCCACAGCCATATCAACTATTACATCGATGTCACCACCCAGAAGTCCCGCCTTTCCGAGGCCAAGGCCGTGGCAAAGGAGCTGGTGGCCGCTTACCAGCACAGCACCATTGTGGACACCGTGCTCTGTCTGGACGGCACGCAGGTGATCGGCACCTGCCTTGCCAACGAGCTGACCAAGGACGGCTTTGCCAACATGAACGCCCACCAGACCATTTATGTGATCACCCCGGAGTACACCACCGGCAGCCAGATCATCCTGCGCGACAATCTGGCCCCCATGGTCAAGGGCAAGCATGTGCTCATTCTGTCCGCTTCCATCACCACCGGCTACACCGTGCAGGCCGCTGTGGAGGCCGTGAACTACTACGGCGGCACCGTGGCAGGCCTTTCCGCTATTTTTGCCACCACCCATGAGTGCATGGGCTATGAAGTCACCTCCATCTTTGACCCCGCCAGCCTGCCGGACTACGCCAGCTTTGACAGCCGCGACTGCCCCCTGTGCAAGGCCGGCCAGCACATCGATGCGCTGGTGAACAGCTTTGGCTATTCGGCGCTGTAACCCCTTTCAGTCTGCTCACTTTGTTCGCATCCAGCTCCCCCAAAAGGGGGAGCTTTCTTTGTGCTTCCCGTAAAATGCAAAAAGCTCTCCCTTTCGGGAGAGCTGGCATCGCACAGCGATAACTGAGAGGGTTATTTTTTCGGGAACACAAACGGCTCGTGCAGGTACACCGCCACCAGATATGCCGTCATGAAGAACCAGATGATGGGCTCGCACAGGATGACCGCATTGTACTGGAATTTCGGGATGAACACCAGCACAAAGATCACCTTGCCCACCAGCTCGATCACGCTGGAGAACAGCGGCAGCACCTTCTGGCCAAGGCTCTGCAGCGCGTAGCGGGTGCACAGCAGCACCCCCAGCACCGCATAGAACGGTGCGTTCCACAGCAGGTACCGCGCACCGTTTTCCAGCACGATGGGTTCCGAAGAGCCGGAGATCAGCTGCACCATCCACTGAGCACCAAAGTTCATCAGCACCACGGCGGCGACCATCACCACCACCGAGTACAGATACATCTGCCGCATTCCCCTGCGCACACGGTCGGGCTGGTTTGCGCCGCGGTTCTGGGAAACGAAGGTGGAACCGGCGTTCGCCATGGAGATGAGCGGCATCTCCGTAAAGGCAAACAGCTTGCGGGCAGCGGTGTGCCCCGCAATGGTCAGGGTGCCAAGCCCGTTGATGCCGTACTGCAGCACCACCGAACCCGCAGACACGATGCTGCTCATCAGGCCCATGGAGATGCTCTGGCTGAACAGCTCCCAGTAGAGATGACTGCCCACGGCGAAATGCTTTTTCTCCGGGATGAGGATGCACACCCTTGCCAGCACGTACAGAACGCACAGCACCACCGAGATGCCCTGTGCAATGACCGTTGCCACCGCTGCGCCCCGCACGCCCATGCCAACCCCGGCAATGAACCACAGGTCCAGCCCCACGTTCAGCACCGAGCTGATGAGCAGGAACACCAGCGGCATTACGCTGTTGCCAATGGCGCGCAGCAGGCCTGCGCACAGGTTATACATAAACATGACCACAACGCCAAGGTCGATCACGATGATGTAGCTGTAGGCATCTTCCAGAATTTCTGCCGGGGTATCCAGCAGCTGCAGCAGGGCATGCAGGCCGAAAAAGCCTGCCGCTGTAATGACCAGCGAGGCGATCAGGCCAATGACGACCGACCCCACCACCGTGCGCTTGAGCAGTTCTTCGTCCTGCGCACCGTAGGAGCGCGCTGCAACGATGGCAAGGCCATTGCCGATACCGATGCCAAAGCCGACTAAAAGCTCGTAGATCGAGCCGCAGGAGCCAATGGCGGCAAGGGCTGTATCGCCCAGCACATTGCCCACGATCATGGTATCCACCGTGTTGTAGAGCTGCTGGAACAGGTTGGAAACCAGAATGGGCAGCATGAACAGCAGCAGGCTTTTTAAAATAGGCCCGTGCATCAGGTCTACGTTCATGTTGAAGAAGCTTTTCTTTTGGGGCTGCGCGTGGGTCATAGGGTTCCTCCAAAGTTCTATTTTTACCGCAAAACAACCCTCTCAGTCTCGCTGGCGCTCGCCAGCTCCCCCGAAGGGGGGAGCTTTTATGCTGCGTAAAAGAAACAGCAAAACCTCCCCCTTTCGGGGGAGGTGGCAATGCGAAGCATTGACGGAGAGGGTTATCTCCAATTTTTTACAGCTCCTGCGTCTCGAAGCCGCTGCCGGTAAGCACCTGCACGCTGGTAAAGCCTGCAGCCTTGATGGCGGCGGCAGCTTCGTCAAAGCCGTAGGTCAGGCTGTTGATATCATGAGAATCAGAAGTGATGATGACCTTGCCGCCCATCTTCTGCCACTCGCCCAGCAGCCACGGGCCGGGGTAGAAGTCCTTGCGGTAGCCGCGGTACACGCTGCCGGTGTTCACTTCCAGCAGGCAATCGTTTGCCTTTGCGGCCTGCAGGGCCTTGAGGGCAGCGGCCTTGTAGCGGGGCGACTCTTCGTCGAAGAACTCGCCGTTGGCATTCAGCTTCTTGATGAGGTCGATGTGGGCCAGAATATCCGGCTTGAGGGCAGCCACCTTTTCCACCTCGGCAAAGTAGGCTTCCACAGCGGCAAGGGGGTCTGCGTCAAAATCATCGTTGATGCAGTCCCACAGGTCCTGCGGGCGAAAATCGATCTCGTAATACTTGCCGGTGTTCTTGCCGTACAGGTGGTGTGCGCTGCCGATCCAGTAATCGTAACCGGTGCGCTTATCCTCGCTCAGGATATCCCACTCGATGCCGCACAGGATATCCACCTTGCCCTTGTACTCGGTCTTGAGCTTGGCAATGGTGGCCTTGTACTGGGCGGTGCGGCTGGGGCTCATGCAGTATTCGCGGTCGCGCTGGGTGTAGCTATGGCCGGTGAAGCCCAGCGTGGTCAAGCCCTGCGCACACGCAGCACTTGCCATATCCTGCAAGGTATTTTTGCCATCGCACATAGTGGAGTGGCAATGGACACTGGACTTCTTATAATCTGCCATAGATAATTCACTGCATCCTTTCCTGTTTGACCTTGTGGTCAATGACGTGACGTTTTTCCAGTTCACGGGTCACATCCTCCACCGTGATGCCGGCGCTGACCATCAGCACCAGAACATGGTAGGCAAGATCGCTGATCTCGTAAACGGTCTCTTCCTTATCCTCTTTTTCGCCCGCAATGATGACCTCGGTGCACTCTTCGCCCACCTTTTTCAGGATCTTCTCCTTGCCCTTCTCGAACAGGTAGGTGGTGTAGCTGCCCTCCTTGGGGCTATCCTTGCGGCCCTTGATGAGCTGGTACAGGCCCTGCCAGCTGAACTGCTTCAACTCCGGCGAGACGTATACTTCGTTGAAGAAGCAGCTCTCGGCGCCGGTGTGGCAGGCGGGGCCGGATTTGACCACTTCCACCACCAGAGCATCGGCATCGCAGTCGGCGGTGATGGACACCACCCGCTGCACATTGCCGCTGGTCTCGCCCTTACGCCAGATCTCCTGACGGCTGCGGCTCCAGAACACAGTGCGGCCCTCGGCAATGGTGAGCGCCAGCGTCTCGGCGTTCATGTAAGCGAGGGTGAGCACCTCTTTGGTGTAGTGGTCCTGCACGATGGCAGGGATCAGGCCCTTTTCATCAAATTTCAGATTCATAACGGTTCTCCCTCCCCGGATGGGGATATTACTAGTTTAGCGTATTCGGTGCGCAAACGCAAGAGTTTGCGGGTTGTTTTTGCGGAAATCCAGTTTCGCGTTGCGGCTTCTCCCCGCGCCGGGGAGAAATGCCCCGGCGTTACAGCCGCATCTCCACACCGTTTGCGTTGAGGTATTCTTTCAGATCCCGGATGGTCAGCAGCTTCTGGTGGAAGATGCCCGCGGCAAGACCTGCGTCGATGCCCTTGTGGTGGAACAGCTCCAGAAAGTCTTCCTTTTTGCCTGCGCCGCCGCTGGCAATGATGGGCACGTTCACCCGCGCCGCAACTGCATCCAGCATCTCAAGGTCGAAGCCGCTGCGCACGCCGTCGGTATCGATGCTGTTCAGGCAGATCTCGCCTGCGCCGTGGTCCACGCACCAGCTGATCCAGTCCAGTGCATCCCGGCCGGTGTCCTCGCGCCCGCCCTTGGCGAACACCCGGAACTGGCCGTCCACCCGCTTCACATCGGCAGAGAGTACCACGCACTGGTTGCCGTAGCGCTGTGCTGCTGCCGGGATGAGGTCGGGATTTTTGAGTGCGCCCGAGTTGACGCTGACCTTGTCCGCGCCGCACTTGAGCACCCGGTCAAAATCTTCCAGCGTGTTGATGCCGCCGCCCACCGTGAGCGGGATAAAAATTTCGCTGGCGACGCGGGTCAGGATATCCGTAAACAGTGCCCGGCCCTCGAAGCTGGCGGTGATATCGTAGAACACCAGCTCGTCGGCACCGGCAGCGTTGTACATGCGGGCCATTTCCACCGGGTCGGCCACGTCTCGGATGCCTTCAAAGTTCGTGCCCTTGACCACGCGGCCATTGCGCACATCAAGGCAGGGAATAATGCGTTTGGTGATCATGTCGTTTCCCCTCCGTTCACTCCTGCACCAGCTGCACGCAGCGCGCAAGGTCCAGTGCGCCGGTGTACAGGCTCTTGCCTAAAATGGCAGCGGCAGTGCCCATTTTTTTCAGTTCCAGAAGCTCTGCTTCGGACGAGATGCCGCCGCTGGCCGTAAAGGCCACGCCGGGCACCTCTTTGGCAAGCGTGCGATACAGGCCGAGGTTCGTGCCCTGCATGGCACCGTCGCAGGCAATGTCCGTGTAGATGATGGCGGTGCATCCGGCATCTGCCAGCCGCTTGCAGAAGTCCACGCCCGGCTCGGCGCTCACTTCCTTCCAGCCATGGATGGCCACATAGCCGTCCTTTGCGTCCACGCCCACGGCAATTTTATCGCCGTATTTCTGCAGCATCCGGGCGGTAAAGGCAAAATCTGTCACCGCCACGCTGCCAAGGATGCAGCGGCCCACGCCGAGGGAGAGGTATGTTTCAATGCGTTCCTCGGTGCGGATGCCGCCGCCCACCTCAATGTATAAGCCGCCCTGTTTTGCCAGCGCGGCAATGGTATCGTAGTTGGATAGGGTGCCGTCCTTTGCGCCGTCCAGATCGACGACGTGCAGGTTTTTGGCCCCCGCTGCAAGGAACTCCCGCGCCTGTGCACAGGGATCCTCGCTGTAGACGGTCATGCGGCTGTAGTCGCCCTGCGTCAGGCGCACCACCTTGCCGCCCCGCAGGTCAATGGCTGGAAATAATTGCATTTAAATCTCCTTCAGAAACGAACCCTCTCAGGCTCGCATTCGCTCGCCAGCTCTCCCGAAGGGAGAGCTTTTTACATTTTACGGTTCACTCTTTAGAAGCTCCCCCTTCGGGGGAGCTGGCAACGCCGCAGGCGTTGACTGAGAGGGTTATAGCTCCGCAAATGCTTTCAGAATGCGCAGGCCGGTATCACCGCTCTTTTCCGGGTGGAACTGGGTGCCGTACACCCTGCCTGCCCGCACCGCGCCGGTGACGGGAATGGAATAGTCGCTCACAGCCAGTGTACTCTCCGTACAGTTCTTGCCGTAGTAGCTGTGGACGTAATAGACGTATTCTCCCTCACGGATGTACTTGAACAGCGGGTCGTCCTTTACAATGTGCAAGGCGTTCCAGCCGATCTGCGGCACCTTCAGGCTCTTGTCCGCAAGGTCGGGCTCCAGCGGGCAGACCTCGCCCTTCACAAAGCCAAGGCCTTCGTGCTCACCGTACTCGTAGCTCTTTTCAAACAGCAGCTGCATGCCAAGGCAGATGCCCAGCAGCGGCTTCCTTTCGGCTTCTTCTTTCATGACCGGTACAAGGCCCGTCGCCTCCAGCTTGGCCATGGCATCGGCAAAAGCGCCCACGCCCGGCAGGATCAGCCGGTCGGCTTTGCGGATAGTGTCCGCGTCGGCGGTGACGACCGCTTCCAGCCCCAGCTGCTTCAGGCTGGACTTCAGGCTGAACAGGTTGCCCACGCCATAATCGATAATTGCGATCATACCAGCAGTCCTTTCGTGGAAGGAATTTCGTCCTTGTGGGCTTCGTCGATCTTCACGGCCGCGCCCAGTGCATGGCCTGCGCCCTTGAAGCAGGCCTCGAGGATGTGGTGGGTATTTTCTCCCGCAAATTGTACAAAGTGGATCGTGGCGGGCACGCTGCGGGCAAAGCCCAGCCAGAATTCCTTGGCGCACTCCACGTCAAAATCGCCCACCTTTTCGGTGCTGCAACGGACATCCCAGTTCAGGGTGCAGCGGCCCGAAAGATCGACGGCACACAGGATCAGCGCTTCATCCATGGGCAGATAAAAGCTGCCGTAGCGCTGGATACCGCGCATATCGCCCAGCGCCCGTGCAAAGGCCTGACCCAGTGCAATGCCCACATCCTCGGTGGTGTGGTGGTAGTCCACCTGCACATCGCCGTGGCAGGTGAGCACCAGATCGAACCGGCCATGGCGGGCGAACAGCTCCAGCATGTGGTTCAGAAAGCCGCACCCGGTGTCCACCTCGTAGCGGCCGGTGCCGTCCAAATCAAGGGTCAGGTCGATCTGGGTCTCATTGGTGTTGCGTTCCAGCGAGATCATTCGGTTCGGCATGGTTCATTCCTCCATGATCTTATCCAGTGTGTTCACGAATATCTTCATCTGTTCCGGCGTGCCAATGGTGATGCGCAGCCAGTTCTGGATGCGGGGCGCGTCGAAATGGCGCACCAGAATGCCGTTTTTCTTCAACTCTTTGTAGAGTGTCTCGCCGTCTTTCCTGTTGGTACTTGCAAACAGGAAGTTGGAGCGGCTGTCCAGCACGGCAAATCCGCGCTGTTCCAACTGTTGTTTTGTCCATGCGCGGGTGTCCACGATGGCGGCGCGGGTCCTGTCGAAATAAGCGGTATCTTCCAGCGCGGCCTGCCCGGCCTTCAGGGTCAGGCGGTTGATGTTGTAGGGGTTCAGGCTGAACTTGACCCGGTTCAGGTCGGCAATGAGCTTTGCATTGCCCATGGCAAGACCCAGACGCGCACCGGCCAGCTGCCGGGACTTGGAAAAGGTCTGCACCACCAGCAGGTTCTCGTACTGGTCGATGAGGGGCACGCAGCTCTCGCCGCCAAAGTCCACATAGGCCTCGTCCACAATGACCACATTGTTCGGGTTCGCTTTCAGGATGCCCTCAATCTCTGCCCGCGGCAGTGCAATGCCGGTGGGGGCGTTGGGGTTTGCAAGGACGATGGTCTGGTTCAGGCCGTAGTAGTCCTTCGGGTCAAGGGTGAAATCCTCTTTCAGCGGGATGATGTGGCTGGGAATATGCATCAGCCCACACCACACGCCGTAGCAGCCGTAGGTGATGTCGGCATAGGCCAGCGGGTGGTCTGCGTCGCAGAAGGCACGCAGGGCAAAGAAGAGGTTCTCGTCGCTGCCGTTGCCGGGCATGATCTGCTCCGGCTGCAAACCGAAGTGGGCTGCGGCCGCCTTGAGCAGGTCGGCACAGGCGGGGTCGGAGTAAAGGCGCAGCTTTTCCACCTCGTGCTCACTCACAGCGGCGATCACCGCCGGGGAGGGCAGATAGGGGCTTTCGTTGGTGTTCAGTTTGATGTACTGCTGATCCTGCGGCTGCTCACCCGGGGTGTAGGGGGTGACAGCGGCCAGCGTGGGAGAAAGAAAACGACTCATATAAAAACCCTCTCAGTCAAAGCCTTACGGCTTTGCCAGCTCCCCCGAAGGGGGAGCTTTTTTGCATCTTACGGTTTCCACTCTCAAAGCTCCCCTTCGAGGAAAGACTTCCCCCGGCCGGGGGAAGATGTCACCGCGGGTGACAAAAAGGGGAATCTGGCGCGCAAGCGCCTGAGAGGGTCACTTCTCATACCGGATGGTCACGCTGCGGGCGTGGGCGTGCAGGCCCTCGCGCTCGGCAAAATCGGCGATGCGGGGGGCTACTTCGCCCAGCGCTTCCCGGGTGTAGTAGAGGAAGCTGGACTTCTTTACAAAGTCGTCTACGCCCAAGGGGCTTGAGAAGCGGGCGGTGCCGCTGGTGGGCAGGGTGTGGTTGGGGCCTGCAAAGTAATCGCCCAGCGCTTCCGGCACGTTGCGGCCAAGGAAGATGCTGCCTGCATTTTTGATCTCGTTCAGCACGCCGAAGGGGTCCTCCACGCACACTTCCAGATGTTCCGGTGCAATGATGTTGCAGGCTTCAATGGCCTTGTGCAGGTCGGTGCAGAGGATGATCTTGCCGTTGTCGTCCACGCTGGCGCGGGCGATGGCGGCACGGGGCAGCTGAGGGATCTGCACCTCCAGCTCCGCCTGCACGGCCTTGGCCAGCTCCGGGCTGTCGGTGACGAGGACCGGGCTTGCCAGTTTGTCGTGCTCGGCCTGACTCAGCAGGTCTGCTGCCACCCATGCGGGGTTGCAGCCGCCGTCGGCCAGCACCAGAATTTCGCTGGGGCCTGCGATCATATCGATGCCCACCTTGCCGAACACCTTGCGCTTGGCGGTGGCAACGTAGATGTTGCCGGGGCCAACGATCTTATCCACCGCAGGGATGCTCTGGGTGCCGTAGGCGAGAGCCGCCACAGCCTGTGCGCCGCCGGTCTTGAAGATCTTGGTCACGCCTGCGGTGGCAGCGGCGGCAAGGATGACCGGGTTCACCCTGCCGTCCTTTCCGGCGGGGGTGGTCATGACGATTTCGGACACGCCTGCCACCTTTGCCGGGATCACATCCATGAGCACGGTGGAGGGATAGGCCGCCGTGCCGCCGGGCACATAGACACCGGCCTTTTCAATGGGGGTATATTTCTGGCCCAGCACGATGCCGGGCTTGTCGTTCACCACAAAATTCTTGTGCACCTGCTGGCGGTGGAAGCTCTCGATGTTGGCGGCGGCTTCGCGCAGCGTTTCGAGGAAGTAGGGATCCATGCCCGCAAAGGCTTCGTCGATCTCCTCCTGCGTCACCTGCAGGGCATCGATCTTCGCGCCGTCAAATTTCAGCGCGTAATCCTTCAGGGCTTCATCGCCCCGGGCGCGCACATCGGCAATGATGCCGTCCACCACGTCCTCCACGTTCTTTTCCGCGCGGATATCGCGGTTCAGGATCTCTTCGGGCTTCAGCTCGTCAAAGTTATACAGCTTGATCATTTTGCTTCCTCCTTGTTCTGCAGTTCCGCCCGCAGCTTTTCCAGCATGGTGTCCATTTCGGCGTGCTTGAACTGGTAGCTGGCCTTGTTGGCAATGAACCGGGCCGAGATGGGCATGAACTCGGTGACCACCTTCAGGCCGTTCTCCCGCAGGGTGGTGCCGGTCTCCACGATATCCACGATGACGTCCGAAAGGCCCAGAATGGGGGCCAGCTCAATGGAGCCGTTCAGCTTGATGATATCGATGTCCCGTCCCATGGATGCGTAGTAGCTCTTTGCAATGTTGACGAATTTGGTGGCCACCCGCACCGGGCGGCTGGGGTCGTCCTTGTAATCGGCCGGGGCGGCAACGCACATGCGGCATTTGCCAAGGCCAGTGTCCAGCAGCTCGTACACATCGGCAGAAGCCTCTGTGAGGATGTCCTTTCCCACGATGCCCACATCGGCAGCGCCGTGCTCCACATAGATGGCAACGTCGCTGGGCTTGACGAGGAAGTAGCGGATGCCGGCCTCCGGGTTTTCCACCACCAGCTTGCGGGTGGCGTTGTAGTCCTCCGGGCAGCCGTAGCCGATGCCCGCCAGCAGGTTATACACCTTATCGCCCAGACGGCCCTTGGGCAGAGCCACGTTCAGCATCACCCTGTCGGTGCTGTTCTTCTGCACCGGCGGCAGCGGGGCGCTCAGGCGGTTCAGCTCGTCCAGATAGACCGCAAAGCCGATGGCACCGGCACCGGGGGTGAACTTCTGCATCAGCAGGTCGTAGCGGCCGCCCTTGAGCAGGGGACGGGGCAGGGCTTTCAGGTAGCCCTGAAACACAAGGCCGTTGTAGTATTCCATCTCACCGGCCAGCGTCATGTCCAGCCGGATCACGCCGCCCGCCTTTTCCAGCGGCACAGCCAGCGCTTCCAGCTCGGCCACAGCCGCGCGCATGGTGTCATTGCGGCACAGAGCAGCGGCCTTTGCAAGGGTATCGGCATAGCTGTCGCAGAGGCTCAGCACGCTGCACAGGGTATCGGCGGCATCGGCAAGACCGGCGGCTCCGGCTGCAGCCCGCAGCTCGTGGGCGTTTTTCTCCCGCAGCTTTTCCAGCAGCTTTGCGCGGGCGGCATCCGGCACGCCCAGCGCGTCGAACAGGCCGAACAGGTAGCCCATGTGGCTCACTTCCAGCACCCACTCGGCCCCCAGCGCATCCAGCGACCGCGCCGCCAGACACACCGCCTGCTGCACCTGTGCTTCGCCCACCGCGCCCAGCATCTCAAGGCCCATCTGGCTGATCTCTTTAAAGGTGTGGCTCTCGGCGGAAGGGCGGTAGACATTCTCGTGATAGTAGTAGCACAGGGTCTCTCCGGGGGCGGGCTGCGCCGTCTTGGCAATGGAGAGGGTCACGTCCGGCTTGAGGGCCAGCAGACGGCCATCCAGATCGGTAAAGGTGATGACCTGCTCGGACGACAAAAAGCTGCGGTTCTCCTGATACAGGCCGTACTCCTCAAACCGGCCCATATGATACTTGCGGCAGCCCGCCGCTTCGTACAAGGCGCGCAGCGCAAAGGAGGCGCGCTCCTTGGGCTGCAGGTTTGCAATGCTGAATTCCATTGTCGGTTCCCCCATTTCTTACTTGAGTTTATTTTACTTTATCTAGGTAAAGTTGTAAAGTAGGAAAGTGACGGTGTTTTCAACTCAATGATACGATTTTTCTGTGCGTTTGTACAGGGAAAAGAAGAGAAGGAGCCGTTGCATGGCGCAACAGCTCCTTTTCAGCACGCATATTTACCCAAGCAGGTCCAGCACACTGGCCTTCGGGCGGGCACCCACGGCCTGACGCACCAGCTTGCCCTGCTCAAACACCAGCAGGGTGGGGATGCTCATCACGCCGAACTCCCCGGCCAGCTCCGGCTGCTCGTCCACGTTCACCTTGCCCACCTTCACATCGCCGCGCTCCTCGGCCACTTCGTCCACAATGGGGCTGAGCATCCGGCAGGGGCCGCACCAGCTGGCCCAGAAGTCCAGCAGGACGGGCTTTTCGCTCTGCAGCACTTCCTGCGCAAAGTTTTCTTTCGTGATGGTAATGACTGCCATATTTTTACCTCCTGAAGGGTGTTTGTAATTTCACTGACAGCATCAGTATACCCCGTCGGAGTGTGTTTTTCCGTGACCGGGTCACACAGGGGCGCAAAAAAGCCCGAAGCAGGAAGAAAGAATACTGCTCCGGGCAGGGAAACGCTTATTTCAGTGTTCTGTCAGCAGGGTATCAGACACCGGCCACGCAGTTCTTGCCGGCGATGTAGCCGTAGTAGACGCACAGGCTGTGGCTGATGCCGCGCATGCAGATGGGGTATTCCACTGCGTAGCGGCTGCCCTGCACATTGCCGCAGACATACAGGCCCTTGATGATGTCGCGCTTGGGGCTGGCGGGGTCCTCCTCGGTGAAGGTGTGGCAGTTCTCGTCGCTCTCCAGGCCGCCCACGCACACCAGCATGGAAGTGGTGCCCCACTGGCATGCATAGTACGGGGGATTCTCCAGCGCGAACATCCGGCTTGCGGGCTTGCCGAAGTCATCGTCGGAACCGGCCTTGGCCAGCTCGTTGTAGCGCTCGACGGAAGCCAGTGCATTATCCAGTGCATCGCCCTCAAAGCCGCACTGGGTCAGCAGGTCTTCCAGTGTATCGGCCTTGAACTGGTAAGCCTCGGCCTTTGCGCTGATCTTGGTGTACTGACGGTCGGTGTAGTTGGGGTTGGACTCATCCTCATCCTCGGGGATGATGTAGCACAGGCCGCCGTGGTTTGCGGGCATGTAGGGCACCTCTTCGCCCCACTTGGAGTCGTACAGCTGGAAGGAGGTGCACTCGGGCTGCAGCTCGATCTGGTTTTCCAGCTGCTGGCCGGGGATGCACTCGTTCATGAAACGGTCGCCGCGCTTGTTGATCTGCAGGAAGGGGGTCACGCCCATGCCGCTGCCCATGTGGTGGGTCATCGGTGCGTGGAAATCCTGCACCTTTGCGCCGATCCATGCGCCCATGCGCAGGCCGTCGCCGGTCTCCACGGTCTTGCCCTCCACGTCAACGCCCAGCATACCCATGGCACCCATGTTGGCGATCTTCTTCTCCACGATCTCGGGAGCAAAATGCTTCATGATCTTCTCGTCGCCGGAGTTGTCGCCGGTAGCCAGGATCACGCCCTTGGAAGCGTTGAGCTGGATGTACTTGTTGTCATTCTGTGCGTCGCGGATGATCACGCCGGTCACGCGGCCGTCGCTGTCCTTCAGCAGCTTGGTGCCGAAGCAGCCGAAGAAGGTCTGTGCACCGTTCTCAACGGCCTTGTTCAGGTTGGCTTCCACTATAAAGCCCTGCTGATCCTTGCGGGAAGAGCGGAACTCCATGCTGGAAGGGAAGGTGGGGAACTCTTCGTTGCGGTAATCGTAGTGCTCGGGCTGAGGCCATGCCAGCGGCACCAGAATACCCTTGTCGAACTGCTCCTGGGTCACGGCCTCACGGGTGGAGTCGCAGATGGTCAGCTCGGGGTAAGCCTCGATGAACCAGTCCATGACCTCGTGTGCATGGGAAGCCCACTTTTTCAGGATGGAGCGCTTGTTGCGGTAGGTGCACTCGCGCATCAGGCGGTCGACCACAACATCCTCGTCCACGATGTTCTCACGGCCCCAGCGCTTGTTCAGGCTGCCGTTCAGCAGGGCATACTCGCCGCTGCGGCAGTTGAAGGAAGAGCTCTTTTCCACGATGGCAACTTTTGCGCCCTCCTCGGCAGCCGCACGGGCAGCGCAGACGCCGGACAGACCGGCGCCGATGATGACCACATCAAAGTCCTGGGTCTCACTGGCCTGCACGTCCGGCTCTTCGCCCAGCCAGTCATCGCCGGTATCCCCGGCGGTATCTGCAGCAGGCTCTTCGGAAGCAACGCCCATAGCCTGCTCGATGCAGCTGGCGGCAGCCTTCTTGACCGCGTTGGTGGTGACGGTGGCGCCGGAAACATTGTCGATCTCAGCGTTCTGTGCCGCCATGATGGCATCCTGCAGGGTGGGAGCAGCCACGCCGCCGATGCTCTCGGTCTCGTTGGAAGCATCGATGACCACATCGGTGATAGCGGTCTCGCTGAAGGTCATGGTCACCTTCACCTCACCGATGCCGGTAGCCGTGCCGGTGTATGTGCCGGGGGTGTAGACGGCATCGCCGGAAGCGGATGCCGCAGTGCCGGAGGAACTTGCGGAGTTGCAGGCAGCCAGAGCGCCGGCGGTGACACCGCTCATTGCGGCGGCAGCGGCAACTTTCAGAAAGCCTTTGCGGGAGATCTTTTCCATCTTGTTTGCTCCTTTTTCTTTCTTCTCTTCTTCTCGTTTCTGCGGGATTTTTATCCCGCTCCGACACTTAGTATAAAATATAACGAAGTAAAATGGAAACAAAAAATTTTTGCCACAGTGATAAAAGCTCTTTATCAGTCTCCATTGATGTGCTATACTGAAAGCAATCTTATTCTGCCCGCCGGGAAAGGAGAGGTTTCGCCCATGAACGACCGCCAGCTGCTGTGTTTTCTCACCCTGAGCCGGACGCTGAATTTTACCGCCGCCGCCCGGGAGCTGTACTGCACCCAGCCCGCCCTCAGCTACCAGATCCGCAGTCTGGAAAAGGAGCTGGATCTGGCCCTGTTTGAGCGCAGCACCACCCGCGTGGCGCTGACCGAAGCAGGCCGGGCCTTTGTGCCGCAGGCGGAGGGGATCTATCGCAGCATCCTGAACGCCCGCACCGCGCTGAAGGGCTTTGCCCGGCGGCGCACGCTGACCCTGCGCCTGCCGCCGGTGCTGCTGCAGCGTGACCCCATTTATCCCATCCTGATGGCACGGCTGCACGCCGCACTGCCGGGATATGAGTTTGCGGTGGACACTCGGCCCGTGTCACGCAACCCCCACGAAATGCTCTGCAGCGAGGCAGACGCAGCCCTCTATCTGCCCTTTGGGCCGCTGCAGCCGGAGATCGAGCGCACCCCCATCCTGCACAACACCTTTTACCTGATCGTATCGCCGGAGCACCCGCTCACAGGGCGCAGCACTCTGGCGCTGGCCGATCTTGCCGGGCAGCAGCTGTTTTATGAGCCGCTGTATCAGGAAATGGTGGATCTTGCCGTTGTTCAGCCCGGCCTGCCGTTTTCCGCACCAAGCTGGCACATGGTGGAAAACTACGAGTGTGTTTACAACGATCTGCTTGCCGGGCGCGGCATGTTTTTGTGCCCGATGAAATACCCGGCCTTTCCGGCTGCATGGTATCTGCCGCTGCAGCTGCCGTTGCCGGACACCTGTCTGCTGACCCTGCGGGACGACCCGCGTCCCGAGATCCAACGGCT
The DNA here is from genome assembly GCF_017377615.1 of Faecalibacterium sp. Marseille-Q4896. NCBI lineage: Bacteria > Bacillati > Bacillota > Clostridia > Eubacteriales > Oscillospiraceae > Faecalibacterium > Faecalibacterium sp. Marseille-Q4896. Next base: position 109,528 of record NZ_JAFREG010000004.1, on the reverse strand, counting down.
GCGGGAGGTATTCACCGCTGTATACGCCAGCCGCGCAAAGCTGCTGGGAGAGGCGTAAAAAGCAGCGCCGGAACGGCAAAATCGTTCCGGCGCTGCTTGTTTCAGAAGAGATCAGGCTTCTTCCGGCACATCATCAAAACCGATGAACCAGAGGATCGCAAAGGTGGCCACAAAGGCGATCGCGGCAGAGATCAGTGCGTTGATCACGTTCATGGGATTTTCACCGACATACAGGCCGATGGCTGCCAGACCGGCACCACCGCCGCCAAAACGGCGCACACCGGTCAAACCGGCATACAGGCCACCCAGACCACCGCCGATGGTGGTGGCGATGAGAGGCTTACGCAGACGGACGTTGACGCCGAACAGAGCAGGCTCCGTCACGCCCAGCAGAGCGGTCACACCGCCGGAAACGGCCAGCTGACGGAAGTTCTTGTTTTTGGTCTTGATGGCAACGCAGAGGGCTGCGGCACCCTGTGCAATGTTGGAAGGCAGATTACCGGGGCCGATGACCGTCTCATAGCCCAGCATGGACAGAGAGTTGACATAAGCGGGCAGCAGGCTGTAGTGCATACCGGTCATGACCAAGAACGGCATAAAGGCACCGATGACGGTGGGCAGTGCCCAGGGGCAGACCTTTTCAATGGCCAGCAGGACGCTGACCAGACCATCGCCGATGATGCTGCCCAGAGGGCCAAGCACGCACAGGGAGATGGGAGCCATGATGAGGATGGTGAGCACCGGCCGCAGGATGAACTTGACCACAGAGGGCACGACCTTATTGACAAATCGTTCCACGTATGGCAGTACCAGCGTGATAAGGAAGATGGGGATGACTGAGGAAGAATAGGTTACCATCTTCACCGGCAGACCCAGCACATGGACCACATCGGCATCGGCTTTCAGGGCGATGAAGTTCGGGTGCAGCAGGATGGCCCCCAGCAGCATGGCCATCTGCGGGTTGCAGCCGAACTTTTTGGCCGCGGAGTTGGCCAGGAAGATCGGCAGGAAGTAATAGGAAGAGTCTGCGATGAAGTTGAGGAAATAGTACAGATTTCCGCTCTTGTCGATCCAGCCGAAGAGGGTCAGCACAGACAGCAGAGCCTTGATCATACCGGCACCGGCGATCAACGGCATCAGCGGGGTGAACACACCGGCCAGCGTGTCCAGAATGATGCTGACCCTGCTCTTCTTTTCCTCGGCCGGGGCGGCAGGCTGTTTGACTTCCTTACCGCCGAAGTCGCCCAGTTTCATCAGTTCATCGTACACGGCAGCTACTTCGTTGCCGATGATGACCTGATACTGGCCGCCTTTGTTCACGACACCCACCACGCCGGGTACGGCTTTGACCTTGGCCTCGTCCACGCCGTCCATTGACTTGAGGTTGAACCGCAGGCGGGTGACACAGTGGGTCAGAAATGTAACATTTTCTGCGCCGCCGACCTGTTCCAGCACCTGCTGGGCAGTTTTCTTTGCATCCATTTGTTTTGCCTCCTTCAATATCCTAAAAAATGCATTGCTTACAGGGCGGTGTCTGCGCCGTTGCTTGCAATGACTTTTTTGTACCATGCAAACGACTTTTTCTTTTTGCGGGCCAACGTGCCGCTGCCGTCATCCTTCTTGTCTACGTAAATGAAGCCGTACCGTTTGCGCATCTCGCCGGTGCCCACCGAAATAATGTCGATGGGACCCCAGCAGGTGTAGCCGATCACCGGAACGTCATCCAGCTCAATGGCCTGCCGCAGCGCATCAATGTGACTGCCCAGAAAACGGATGCGGTAATCGTCCTGAATGCTGCCATCCGGCTCTACGGTGTCGATGGCACCCAGACCATTTTCCACAACGAACAGCGGCAGTTCATACCGGTCATACAGCTCATTCAGTGCGATGCGCAGGCCGTCCGGATCGATGGGCCAATCCCAGTCGGTACGCTGGAGATACGGATTGCTGCGTTCTACACAGCAATCCGTATCTTCCGTTGCACGGGCAACTGAAGAAAAATAATAGCTGAATGCGATGTAATCCACAGTTCCTGCGGCCAGCAGCTCGGCATCGCCCGGCTGCATCTCTACCGAAGTGCCCATGCGCCGCAGCTGTGCCGTGCACAGGCTGGTGTAGTGTCCGCGGCACATCACATCGGTGTAATAATAGTTCGGCATCATCTGGAATCTCTGTGCCAGCACATCCTTGGGTGCGCAGGTGCGCGGGTAGGTGGTGGGATACTGGATCATGCAGCCGATTTTATTTTCCGGGTCGACCGCATGCCCGATCTGCACGGCCTTTGCACTGGCAAGGAACATGTTGTGGCTGACCAGCGCTTTGACAGCGTTGTGCTCCTCGCCTTCGGCAAAGAGCACGCCTGCCTGATGGTATGGCTCGCTCTGGTTCATGGTCTCGTTGATCTCATTGAAGGTCATCCAGTACCGGACCTTTCCCTTGTAACGCCGGAACACCGTTTCACAGTACCGGGCAAAGAAATCGATCAGGGCTCGGTTACGCCAGGAACCATAGTGCTGCACCAGATACAGCGGCGTTTCGTAATGCGAAAGCGTGACCACCGGTTCGATCCCGTAGCGGTGCAGCTCGTCGAACACACGGTCATAGAAAGCAAGCCCGGCCTCGTTCGGCTGCAATTCATCGCCCTGCGGAAAGATGCGCGGCCAGTTGATGGACATTCGGAAGCACTTGAAGCCCATCTCGGCAAACAACGCGATGTCCTCTTTGTAATGGTGGTAAAAATCCACGGCTTCATGGCTAGGGTAGTAGTTGCCCTCCATGACCTGTGTATGAATCTCGCGCGGGACGCCGTGGCGTGCACCTTTTTCCACGTCGGCAATGCTCAGGCCCTTGCCATCCGTCTGGTAGGCACCTTCGTACTGGTTGGCGGCGGTCGCACCGCCCCACAGGAACTTTTTTGGCATCTCCATAAGCTTGAAAACCTCCTTGCAGGTATAGAATACTTGCAGGGAGGTTTTTGTGCAATATTTTTTAAACTTATTGGTACAGTGTTAATTTTTCTGTTTCTTTTTGCACGATCAAAAACGGAACAGTGTTTCATTCCGCATTTTCTTTGTGCAGATTCAACAAAATAGGATTGGTGGAGGTGCGGTGCTGTTCCAGCTCTCGGGCGCGTTCCAGCTTGTAGGTATAATTCTTCTGGTAGTTCTGCCGGAAGTACTCGGAATACAAGATGTCCAGTAGAAGGGTCATGGACAGATGGGAAGCATAGTCCCCAAGATTCTGATAGATGCTTTCTTTGGTGGAAAGGGTCAGCTTGCAATCCGCATAACAGGTCAGGCTGTTTTCGCCAAAGCTGGTCAGCGCAAGGATGGGTGTTCCGGAGCGTTTGCACTGCCGGGCAATCTCCAGCATCTGCGCCGTTTCGCCGGAATAGGAAATGATCATGGCAAGGTCCCTCTCGGACAGACAGCAGGCCTGATACCGCTGGTAGTTCAGATTGTTGAAAATGACCACCCGCTTGCCGATCTTGAGCATCTTTTCTCGGAAGGATTCGGCCTGATTGATGGCCGTCCCGGCGGAAAAAATGTGGATTTCCTCGTGATATTTGAGCAGGAGCACCGCTTTGTGCAGGTCTTCGTACCGGAGAAGCTGCATAGTGTCCTTGACGGCTTCTTCGTACAGCTCGCCGATGTTCTGCGCCACCCGCATGGGGCTGTCGTTTTCAGCAAAGGGAAAATTGAAATCCACCTTGCCCTGTTGCTGGTCGAGATATTCCAGTTCACGCACAAAATTTTGCTTGAAGTCATCAAAGCCGGTAAAACCCAGCTTTTTGCAAAGGCGCAGGACGGTCGGCGGAGAGGTGTAGGTCACTTCTGCCAGACTGCGGGTGGAATATTTGGCAATTTCCATCCCATGCGCCAAAATATAGGCGGCCAGCGTTTTTTCCCCTTCCGAAAGTTTTTCCTGAAACGCAAGTTTGTCCACGATCAGCATTGCGATTCTCCCTTCCGCTTTTTCTGTAAGCATATCATATCCTGCAGTATTTGGCAAAAAAATTTGCGGCATGCAAAAACGCCGCCGCGTCAGCAAATGACGCGGCGGCGCAGATACAGTGGGAGAAGCGCTTATTTGCCCAGCATTTCGTGGGCAGTCTTGCAGATGGTGGCAGCATCCAGACCGTAGAACTTCAGCAGGTCCCATGCCGGGCCGGAGCAGCCGAACACGTCCTGCACGCCTACGCGGCGCACAGGGGTGGGCAGCTTTTCGCTCAGCACGGCGCAGACGGCCTCGCCCAGACCGCCGATGACATTGTGCTCCTCGGCGGTGATGACCTTGCCGCACTCCTTTGCAGCCTTGAGGACGATCTCCTCGTCCAGAGGCTTGATGGTGTGGATGTTGATGACCCGGGCGTGGATGCCCTCAGCGGCCAGCTGCTCCGCAGCCATACGGGCTTCGTTGACCATCAGGCCGGTGGCGATGATGGCAATGTCGCTGCCCTCAGTGATCTGCTCACCCTTGCCGATCTCAAAGTGATAGTTCTCGGCATCGTGGAACACAGGCACAGCCAAACGGCCAAAGCGCAGATAGACGGGGCCTTCCATTGCGTAGGCAGCACGCACAGCGGCGCGGGCCTCCACATCGTCGGCGGGGCAGATCACGGTCATGCCGGGGATGCTGCGCATGAGGGCAAAGTCCTCGCAGCACTGATGGGAAGCGCCGTCCTCGCCCACCGAGATGCCGCCGTGGGTGGCACCGATCTTCACGTTCAGGTGGGGATAGCCAATGGAGTTGCGCACCTGCTCGAAGGCACGGCCGGCGGCGAACATGGCAAAGCTGGAAACAAAGGGCACGTAGCCCATGGTGGACAGGCCCGCGGCCACGCCCATCATGTTGCCCTCGGCAATGCCGCAGTCAAAGTGACGATCCGGGTAAGCCTTGCGGAACATGCCGGTCTTGGTGGCAGCGGCAAGGTCTGCGTCCAGCACCACCAGATCCTCGTGGCCCTCTGCGGCCAGCTCCTTCAGGGTGTTGCCGTAGCTTTCACGGGTAGCGATCTTCTTCACATCTGCCATCTTAGTTTTCCTCCTGCTCCAGCGCGGCGTATGCGGCGTTCAGTTCCTCAATTGCGATCTTGTACTCGTCATCGTTGGGGCCCTTGCCGTGCCAGTCCACAGAGTTGGTCATATAGGAAACGCCCTTGCCCTTTGTGGTGTCCATGATGATGCAGGTGGGCTTTGCAGTCTCTGCATGGAATGCCTGCATGGCGGCTTCGATCTGGTCGTAGTCGTGGCCGTCGATGGTGACGACATTGAAGTTGAAGGCCTTCATCTTCTCTTCCAGCGGGGCGCTGTTCATCACGGTCTCGGTGGTGCCGTCGATCTGCAGGTGGTTGCGGTCCAGCACAACGCACAGGTTGGAAAGGCCGTAGTGTGCAGCAAACATGAAGGCTTCCCAGCACTCGCCCTCTTCCACCTCGCCGTCGCCCACGATGGTGTAGACATTGATGGGCTTGCCGGCGTGCTTGGCACCCAGTGCCATGCCGCAGGCGGCAGAGATGCCCTGACCCAGACTGCCGGTGGACATATCCACGCCCGGGGTCTCGTTCATGTTGGGGTGGCCCTGCAGATAGCTGCCGATCTTACGCAGGGTCTTAAGGTCTTCCACCGGGAAATAGCCGCGCTCTGCCAGCGCTGCATACAGTGCCGGTGCAGCATGGCCCTTGGACAGCACCAGACGGTCGCGGTCGGCCTTCTTGGGGTCCTTCGGGTCAATGTTCATTTCCACGAAATAGAGGTAGCTCAGCAGCTCGGCGATATCCAGACTGCCGCCCGGATGGCCGCACTTTGCGCTGTGCGTGCCCTCGATCACGCCCATGCGGATGTGGCAGGCGTGCTTGGCCAGAGTAAGTTTTTCTGCATTTGTCATGATGGTCCTCCCGTATGAACCTCAGATTTGCACATGTTCAAAAAAGCCTTTCGTCAGCGCCGGTGCAGTCCTGCTGCCCGCAGCGCGCTCTTTTTCAAGTTTATATTAGCTATTCTATGCAAAAAGGTCAAGCTTCTTCATGCAAAATGTACACACGCGGGGAAATATTCATTGAAATTTGCCGCTTTTTGGTTAAATTGCAGGAACATGCAGCCCCTTGACCGCCCTTTTTTCTTTCCACTGTCTTGATTGACATTAAACGATCAGGTGCTGTACAATATTTTAAAAGCCGTTTTACGCTGCCTTTTATTTTCACTGGAGGATATCATGGAACGAAATTATAGCATCGACTTCCTTAAAATTCTTTTTGCCCTCTCAATTGCGTGCGGACACTTCAAAGGTTCTGTCCTTTCAAGCGACTTGATCGTTGAGCTGTTTTTTATTCTCTCCGGCTTTTTTCTCGTCAATAGTTTTTACAGCGGTAAATATCACGGCGATGCACTTTCTTACACCGCCAGCCGCTTAAAGCGGATCTACCCTTATTATCTGCTGGCCTTTCTCATCCTTTTTATTTCTTTCAAGTCTGCCGATCTGCTTCATCCCATCCGTTTCCTCTCTGATTTTGCTAATGCAGTTCCAGAAGTCCTGCTTGTACAGAGCATCGGCGTGTTTTCTGGCGGCATCAATTATCCGCTTTGGCAGTTGTCCACTCTGATCGTTGCCTCTCACATCCTGTTTGCACTTATAACAAAGGATGATCAAATCACCCTGAATGTGATCTGTCCGCTCACCGCGATTTGCTCTTTCACTTACTTTTCCAATGCATTTGGCACCCACACTGTGGAGTATTGGGGTGGGGTAGGCAACTTCCTTTCCGGCCCTCTTATTCGCGCTTTCGGTGCACTCTGCCTTGGCATGATGGTTCATCGTCCTCTTCTTGCACTTTCTGAATTTATCCGAATAAAGCTTTCTGACTGTGCTGCTTTTCTGCTTTCTGCGCTGCTCATTGTACTGTTCTGGCTTGCCCGCGACAGCTATGCCGCACACCTGCTGTTTATCGTTTTTCTTGCTTTTTGTCTTTCCGGAAAAGGCATCCCTGCTTTGTTCAACCACAAATTTTTCGCCTGCGGCGAAAAACTTTCTCTTGCCATCTATCTGAATCAAGCTGCGGTGATCTTCCCCACCTATCATAACATGCCGTTTCTTGCACGTTTTTCAGACACTGTACAAACGCTGCTCTTTATCCCGGCCATGTTGTTATTTGCTGTCCTGTTCCTTTTTATAGCCAATCACCTTTTCGCATGGATTCGGGCACAGATGGACAAAACCAGCATTGTAGCTTGACGTGCACCAGCCAAGTCTGCTATAATTTTCACAGATTCCGGTACGAAGCCGGGTGTGCGGACAGAAGCCCGTGTTCTCCATCCTGATGGAGCATTTTATCCACCGCTGCGCTTACGCAGCGGTGCAGCGCAAAGCCCACAGGGGGCCTTTGCGTTCTGCCATCTTATTTTTGCTGCTATAGACACCACGAAGGGGTCTGCCGTTGGCTTGTAAGCCGGGCAGACCCCTTTTTTGTCTGGCCAAAGGAGGAAGCTTTTTATGAAAACGAACCCCCATTCCACCACCCGCAGCCTCGTGCTGGCTGCACTGTTCCTTGCACTGGCCTTTGTGCTGCCCATGATCACCGGCCATGTGCCGCAGGTGGGCAACATGCTGTGCCCGATGCACTTTCCCATTCTGCTGTGCGGCTTTGTGCTGGGCGGCCCATGGGGCCTTGCCGTGGGCTTCATTGCTCCGCTGGTGCGGTCGGTGCTGTTCGGCATGCCGCCCATGTTCCCCATCGCCATTGCCATGGCCTTTGAGCTGGCCGCCTACGGCCTTGTGTCCGGCGTGCTCTGGCACAAGGTGAAGCACACCGTTCCCATGATGTACGCTTCTCTTGTCACCGCCATGGTGGCAGGCCGTTTGGTCTGGGGTGCAGTACGCTTTGTGCTGGCCGGCCTGACCGGTTCCAGCTTCCCGTTCAGCGCGTTTTTATCCGGCGCGCTGCTCACCGCCGTGCCGGGCATCGTGGCTCAGCTGGTGCTCATCCCGCTGATTCTGATTGCTCTGCAGAAGGCAAAGTTTATGGATTGACTTACTATTTAGGCTGCCCTCCGCTTTGCTCTGCAACGGCGACGACCGCTGCCTGCGGCAGAAACAAGGAGGAGCCGTTGGGGCTGCGGCCTGCTGGGTGCGAGTGCCGCCTAAGGCACGAAGCAGACACAGGGAGCCGCAACCCGAATATCTTCAGCGGAAATTTTATTTTTATTATTACAGAAGAGCAGCGGCTGCGGCCGCTGCTCTTCTGTTTTTTCACGGGAGGGGCCGTAATGAAAACGCCCTGCTGCCCGTTACATCTTTTCCCGTAAAAAGCGAAGGGGCTGTTGCCAAGAACTCCCTCCGTCACGGAGGGAGCCTGACATGACGGTAAGCTGTGAAGCCTCCCTCATTGAGGGAGGTGGCATCGCGTAAGCGATGTCGGAAGGAGTTTGGCAACAGCCCTTTTCTATATTTTTAAATTTTTCAGTTCTTCTTACCGGTCAGGAACTCCGGCAGGGGCTTGCCCTGCTTGCTCCACTGATGATACTCGGCGGTGGCAGCGAACTCCACGTCACCGGCAGAGTTCAGGGCAGTCTCCACAGAGTCCTGCACCACGCCGATGATGAAGCCGACACCCACCATCTGCATGGCGACATCGTTGGAGATGCCGAACAGGGAGCAGGCCATGGGGATCAGCAGCAGGGAACCGCCGGCCACGCCGGAAGCACCGCAGGCACCCAGAGCGCTCATGGCGCTCAGCACGATGGCTGCAGGCAGAGACACCTGAATGCCCAAGGTGTTAGCAGCGGCCAGCGTCATGATGGTGATGGTGATGGCGGCACCGTCCATGTTGATGGTGGCGCCCAGCGGGATGGAGACGGAGTACATATCCTTGTCCAGACCCAGCTTTTCGCACAGGGCCATGTTCACGGGGATGTTGGCGGCGGAGCTGCGGGTGAAGAAGGCGGTCAGGCCGGACTCACGCAGGCAGCGGAACACCAGCGGATAGGGGTTGCAGCCCAGATAGATAAACATGATGAAGGGGGAGACGATGAGGGCCATGAACAGCATGGTGCCCACCAGCAGGGCCAGCAGCTTGCCGTACTGGGTAAAGATGGCAAGGCCGTTGCCGGAAACATTGGTGTAGACCAGACCCATGATGCCGAAGGGTGCCAGATTGATGATCCAGCGCACGATCTGGGAGACCGCATCGGCGGTGTTTGCCATAAAGGTCTTGGTGGTGTCAGAGCCGATCTTCTTCATGGCCACGCCGAACATGCAGGCCCAGAACAGGATGCCGATGTAGTTGCCGCTCATGATGGCACTGACGGGGTTTGCCACAAAGTTGGTGAGCAGAGTGCCCATCACTTCGCCCAGACCCTGCGGCACCACGTCCGACTGGGCAGCGTCTGCCAGCACGACCGTGACCGGGAACATAAAGCTGGTCGCCACTGCGATGGCCGCAGCCAGAAAGGTGGTGAGCATGTACAGCCAGATGACCGTGCCGAAGCGGCGGTCCAGCTTGGAAGAGCCCTGTGCCAGAGCACTTGCCACGATCACGAACACCAGCACCGGGGCGATGCCCTTCAGTGCGCCAACGAACAGGCTGCCCAGTTCACCCACCCAGCCTGCACCGGGGGCCACCAGAGCCAGCACCGCACCGATGAACAGGCCGATCAGAATGCGAACGATCAGGCTGATGCCGTTGTAGCGGGCAACTGCCTTATTCAACGTTTTCATATAGACACTCCTCTTTCCTATTGTACGCCATTGGCGCACAGCTTCCTGTCTCTTACATGAGGACGGGTGTTATTATAGCACATACGGCAGAGAAATGAAAGCGTTTTCAGACATTTTTCGTTCACAAATTTGCATTCAGGTCGGCGCCCATGGGGGTTTTCCGTTGATCTGTATTTGCAGCAAGGACAGATTTAACCGTTCGCGGCTTCGTTCTCTCCGTCACCGTCGAGCGGCGCAGGGCGGAGCGAGCGGGGGCAAACAAAAAAGCCTGCGTGCGCAGTCCTGCATGGCAGGCTCTGCATCCGCAGACCGGGGCTCTTTGGGGGTGTATTCTGTTTCAACCCAGCGGCTGGGTGGGGGCAAGCTTCTGGTAGGCAAAGCGGGGCGAGCCGTCTGCCACATGGATGACACCGCAGCGGGTAAAGCCGTTCTTTTCCAGCAGATGCTGCATGATCTTGTTGTCGGCGTGGGTATCGGCACGCAGGCTCTGGCAGTGCTCCATGCTCCAGTCCAGCACGGCCTTGCCCACGCCCTTGTGCTTTCCGGCCGATGCCAGACGGTGCACCGTGCCATAGGGCAGGGTATCGTCCAGCCACTGGCCGTCCTCAATGGCGGCGTAGGTAGGGTCTGCCCCCAGAATAAAGGCAAATACGGCCTCGATCTGGCCGTTGACCACATAGAGGAACAACCGGTTCGAGTCGATATCCTCCTCCAGCAGTTCCTGCGGCGGGAAATTATCCCCCCACTGGGTCGGGTTGCCAGATGCCTTCATGACTGCACGTGCATGGGCGTAGATCTTCAGGATCTGGGGCAGATCCCCTCTCACTGCTCCACGAAACATTCATTCCACCTCGTCTTTTCTGCGCTGCGCTCGGTTCGGCACAGCACTTTGAGAATTGTTCTTATTGTACTACAAATTACCATAAAAATCCAGTTCCCGCACCAAAGTACCTTAAAATGCTCCAAAACGGCAAAAAGCAGGGGCTGCTGCACTTTCGGCTAAAACGATGTGCAGCAGTCCCTGCTTTTAGAGCAAGTACCTTATGCGCTGGCGCGGCCATGGCCGGTGCGCACCAGCCGGTATTCCCGCGGGCTGAGACCATACCGCTCGTGGAACAGGCGGTAGAAATAGCTGGTGTTCTCGTAGCCCACCAGAGAAATGATCTGCTGGATGTTCATGTCGCTGCGGCGCAGCAGGCGGGCAGCGGTCTCCATACGGTGCTTTTGCAGCAATTCCTTATAGGTGCGTCCGGTCTGGGCACGCACGCACTCGCTGACATATGCCAGCGAAACGCCGTACTCCCGTGCCACGTTGGAAAGGCTTGCTTCGCGGTAATTCTGGGTGATCTCTTTGAGTGCCGCCTGCACCAGTGCTTCGCGGCTGACCGTTCCGGCCCTGACTTCCGGCAGGATAAGATTCGTCTGTGTCATCTGCGTTTCCTCCGTAAAGGGTGCGGCGGGCGGGGACTGGGGGATGTCGGACGCCCGCCGCACAGGGAATGGCGGCTCCTGCCGCCCTACACCTCAGATACGAACCGACGCACCGGAATATTGCAGAAAGCTAAAAAATTTTTAGTCAATTTTCGTCCTGCAGAAAAAGACCGCTTCCGCACCGGGCAGAAACGGCCTTTTTCAGGAGAAATAAAGAAAACACGAACCCTCAAAAAATGAGGAAGGGAAATGCTCAGAACATGCTCTCGTCCTTATAGCGGCCGGTGCGCACGAACTGCACCCACTCGGCCACATTCACGGCGTGGTCGCCGATGCGCTCCAGATACTTAATGACCATCAGCAGGTCCAGCGCTGCGTCCACCTTGCCGGGGTCTTCGGCGATCTCCTGCGCCAGCTGATGCTTGATGGCATTGAAGTCGTAATCCACCTCGTCGTCTGCGGCGATCACCCTGCGGGCGGCATTTTCGTCCTCTGCCGTCAGGGCGGCAAGGGCATCCAGAATCATCTGGTGGGCCTTTTTGCCCATGGCAATGGCCTGACTTACCGCCGGGTCGCCCTCTTTGCGGACGGTAACAAGGTGAGGGATGATCTCGGCGATGTCGGCGGCATGGTCGCCGATGCGCTCAATATCCGTGACCACCTTCATGGCAGTGGAGATGCGGCGCAGATCGCCTGCCACCGGCTGCTGACGCAGCAGCAACGTCATGCAGCGGTGCTCGATATCCCGCTCCATATTGTTGATGCGGGCATCCTCCTTCACGATGGCCGCAGCCGCATCGGCATCAGCAACGCAGAGCGCTTCCAGAGCGTTCTCCACGGCATCGGCAGAGTTGCGGCCCATTTCGGTCAGCGAATTTTTCAGCGATTCCAGATCGGTGTCGTACTGTTTACGGATACTCATAGCTGTTTCCTCCTTTAACCGAACCGACCGGAAATGTAGTCCTCGGTGCGTTTATCCTGCGGTGCGCTGAAGATCTGGGCCGTGGGGCCCACTTCCACCAGCTCGCCCAGCAGGAAGAAGGCGGTGCGGTCGCTGATACGGGCCGCCTGCTGCATGTTGTGGGTAACGATGACCACCGTGTAGTTTTTCTTCAGCTCACTCATCAGCTCCTCCACCTTCATGGTGGAGCCGGGGTCCAGAGCACTGGTGGGCTCGTCCATCAGCAGCACTTCGGGCTTCACTGCCAGTGCGCGTGCGATGCACAGACGCTGCTGCTGGCCGCCGGAAAGGCCCAGCGCGCTCTTTTTCAGGCGGTCCTTCACCTCGTCCCACAGGGCCGCGCCCCGCAGAGAGCTTTCCACCAGCTCGTCCAGCTCAGCCTTATTGCGCACGCCGTGCAGCTTGGGGCCGTAGGTGATATTGTCGTAAATGCTCATGGGGAAGGGATTGGCCTTCTGGAACACCATGCCCACCCGGCGGCGCAGGTCTGTAAGCTGCATTTCCCGGGCAAAGATGTCCTCGCCCTTCAGCCGCACATCGCCCTCGATGCGCACATTCGGCACAAGGTCGTTCATGCGGTTGAGGGTCTTTAAAAAGGTGGACTTGCCGCAGCCGGAAGGGCCGATGAGAGCGGTGATCTCCCGCTCGCCCACGTCCAGCGAAATGCCTTTCAGCGCCTTGAAGTCGCCGTACCAGAGGTTCAGGTCTTTTGCCGATATCACCGGCACATTCGTGTTTTCCATAGAATACCTCATTGTTGAATTTCAACAGGAAGTTTACCGTTTCGACCCTTCCCGTGAAAAGGTAGATTTGAAAAATCCGCAGATTTTTCAAATCTACGAAATTAAAAATAATTTTCCGCTATTCATGGCCAGAGCGAATGCGGAGGCCATTTTGAACAGTAAAATCAAATTTTACTGTTTCTGTTTCAGCTTAGTCTTTGCCAGCCGCGCCGCAAGGTTGATGGCCAGCACCAGCACCAGCAGCACCGCGCCGATGCCCCATGCGGAATCAAAATCGCCGTCCTCAAAGGCACGCAGGTACAGCAGCACCGACAGGGTGGCACCGTTGGAGGTGTAGGCTTTGGCCACGCTCTTGGCAATGACCTCTGCGGCACCGGCGGTGAAGAGCAGGGCGGCACTTTCGCCCACGATGCGGCCCACAGCCAGAATGCAGCCGGTCACGATGCCGTCGATGCTGCAGGGCAGCACGATGGTGCGGATGATGTGCCACTTGCCTGCACCCAAGCCCATGGCACCCTCACGGTAGCCCTGCGGCACCGTCTTGAGGGATTCCTGCGTGGTTCGGATGATGGTGGGCAGGTTCATGACCACCAGCGTGAGTGAACCGGACAGCAGACAGGTCTGGAAGCCCAGCGCCTGACTGAACACCAGCATGCCCACCAGACCGTAGATGATGCTGGGGATGCCCGCCAGCGTTTCGTTGGTGAACTCAATGACCTCGATGAGCCGCCGGTTGGAGGCGTACTCGGTCAGGTAGACCGCCGCGCCCACGCCCAGAGGCAGTACGATCAGTAATGTCAGCACAATGACATACAGTGTGTTGAGGATGGCAGGCAGGATGCCGTCGGTCTTTTTCAGCACACTGGCAGTGGTAGAAAGGAACTTCCAGCTGATGTGGGGGATGCCCCGCACCAGCACCATGCCGATGATACCGGCCACCAGAACCATCACCAGAACGGCACTGGCCCAGACCAGTGCGGTCATGACCCGGTTCCACATCTGACGGGAAGGCGAAAGGCCCTTATTCATCGCGGCTTCCTCCCTTCAGCACAACGTTCAGCACAACATTGATGATCATGATAAAGACGAACAGCACCAGCGCGATGCTGAACAGCGCCTGCCGCTGCAGACCGCCGGCATAGCTCATCTCCTTGGCGATGGCGGTGGTCAGGAAGGTGACGCTGCGGAAGGGACTGTCCGGCATGTTGGGGCTGTTGCCTGCCACCATCATCACCGCCATGGCCTCGCCGATGGCACGGCCGATGCCCAGCACAATGCCTGCGGCAATGCCGCTTTTGGCTGCCGGAATGCTGATCTTGAACCATGTTTCGGTGTCGGTGGCACCCAGTGCCAGACTGCCCTGCTCATACTCCGGCGGCACGGCGTTCAGTGCCGTGACCGACACGGACACGATGCTGGGCAAAATCATGATGGAAAGCACCACGATAGCGCTCAGCAGGCAGGCACCGGAAGCCTTGCCGAAGGTCTTTGCCACGGCAGGCACCAGCACCTGCATGCCCAGCAGGCCGAACACCACGCTGGGGATGCCGGACAGCAGCTCGATGGCAGTAACCACCACGGTGCGCAGCTTGGGGTCGGCGGCCTTGGAGAGGAACACCGCCGTCAGCAGGCCGATGGGCACACCGATGATGGCAGCGCCCAGCGTGCCGTAGATGCTGGAAAGGATGAACGGCAGGATGCCGAACAGCGGCTGGGCTGCCGTGGAGGCCCACTTTGTGCCGAACAGAAATTGGAACAGACCGATCTTGTGGATGGCCGGCACGCCGGAGATCACCATGTACACCGAGATGAGCACCACGCAGCCCACCGCCAGCATACCGCACAGGAAGAAGATGAAGTTCATCACCGCTTCCAGCCATTCGGCGGGGGTGCGGGGCAGCCGCACCCGGCTCAGATAGGATTTTTTGTTCATAGCTGAAATCCTTTATAAAAGCCGCGTCGGCCCGCAGAAACGACAGCCCGACGCGGCAGTACTCTTGTTCAGATGCGGGGCAGGCGGTTCACCGGGGAGCTTTCCCAGGCAAACCACCCGGTAATTACTCGTTCACCGGCACAGCGCCTGCGGTGCGGATGAGGTCGGCAGCGTCCTTGCTGGTGGCAAAGTCCACAAAGGCCTGTGCCTGCTCAGACAGGGTCACGCTCTTGTTGGTGACGAACACGAAGGGACGCTGGATCTTGTAGCTGCCGTCCTTGACGGTGTCCTCGCTGCACTCCACACCCTCCACAGTGACCATGGCGACGGTGTCGCCCACAGCGGACAGGGAAGCGTAGCCGACAGCCAGAGGGTTGGCCTCCACAGCGCTGATGACAGCGCCGGTAGCGGTCAGCTCCTGTGCGTACTTGCAGCTGTCCTTCACGTCCACGATGCTCTCAAAGCCATCGCGGGTGCCGGAACCGGCCTCGCGGCCCACCAGAACGATCTCGCCGTCGTCGCCGCCCACATCCTTCCAGTTGGTGATCTCGCCGGTGAACATCTGCTTCAGCTGGTCCACGGTCAGGTCTGCCACCTTGCTGGCCTTGTTGACAACAATGGCGATGCCGTCCAGAGCCACGGTGGTGCCGTCCACGTCGTTCTTCTCGTCGTCCTTCAGGGCGCGGGAGGACAGGCCGATGTCCAGCGTCTTATCGGTAGCGCCGGTGATGCCTGCGCCGGAACCGGTGGGGTCGTAGCTGACGGTGACACCCGGCTCCACCTCGGCAAAGCCCTCGGTCAGGGCTGCGATGACGTTCTTCATAGAGGTAGAACCGCCGGTAGCCACATTGCCGGACAGGGTGCCTGCAGCGGTCTCAGCAGCGGCAGAAGAAGAGGTGGACTCCGCAGCAGAGGATGCCACAGTGGAAGAGGCTGCGCCGCCGCAGGCGGTCAGAGCCATAGCCGCAGCAGCAGCGCCGCAGACAGTGATAAACGAACGACGAGTGATCTTTTTCATAACCCTTTTCCTCCAATAAATGCCGAAATGCATTTCCGGCCGATGTTTTCTTGTTTCTATGTGTTTTCCTTGGGAACGGCCTTATTGTACCGCACCGCCGTGTGCGCTGCGACCATGTACGCGCAAAATGGAGGTAAAGCTTTTGCACAGGCTCCGGCGGCTGTGTCAAGCCTGCGTAAAGCCGGCATGAAAAGCCTGCGCTCAAATTTTACAAACAGGATAAATATGCCGAAAATACCATTTTCTGGCTGGGCAAAGTGACAAAAAAAAGAAGGCGCCCTCCATGGAGCGCCTTCTTTTTTGATCGCTGTCTAACGTGATCTGCGTTTAAAATCACCCTGCGGGCGTCGGGTCTGTATTCAGCACAAGGAATGTTTTATCCTTTTGTACGATATACAGCTTTCCCTCTACATTGTTGAGCTTGACCGTTACCTCCACCGGGGTTCCGGCGGCGATCTTCTCATAGGCTTCCTCTGTCGGGATCGTCATTTCGACATCGACGGTCGCCTTGCTCATGAACCAGTTCAGGCCTGCAAAATTCGACATCGCAAGCTTGCCGGTCGGTTTGACCGTACTCAGAGAAGCCGTGCCGATCTTACCCGTAAACATTCCTGCACAGGACAGTTCCTGGAATGTGCCTCCCGCATTCTTATTAAATGTAATATCTGCCTTTGCCGTGATCTTATACGAAGAGCTGCCGGTGCCATATTCTTCTGCACGCGTATTCGCACTGTACAGTTTCACCGTATATGCTCCCAGCTTCACCTCATCGGTCGCAGCACTTCCACCGCCGCAGCCGACCAGCACGCCGGACAAAGAGATTGCTGCAGCCGCAGCTGCTGCGCTCTCCATAAAGGTACGCCGGGTCATTTTTTCTGCCATAACATTGCCCTCCTCTAAAAGCGTTTTGCTGTGCTTTTAGCGTACCACTTTTTGGGAGTCTGTCAACAAAAATATGACAAAAAGGCGCTCTGTACACATAATTTGCACAGAGCGCCTTCTGCTCAGCAGTATTTTGTTCCGTCCGGGCAGTAGAACTGCACGTACTTCTGCCACTCGGTCTCGCTGATGGTGCGGCGGTAGCAGTCCACCAGGGCATCCACGGCCTGCCGGTCCGCAAAGGTACCGGCACCCGGGCAGTCCAGCACCAGAATGCGGAACCATGCATCAAACAGGTGCTCGGTGAAGCCGGTGTCCCGCGCGCCGCACCGGGAGTAAAAGCCCAGCCGCCGCACAGCCATAGCTTCGTCCTCCGCCTTATCCGGGCATTCGGCCTCAATGAGGATGGCCTGCGCACCGCGCTCGTGCTGCGGCAGGTCGGCCAGCAGCTGCGCGCCCAGCCCTGCAGCACGGTATTCCGGCAGCACGGCAAAGTAATCCAGCTGGCTCACCCTGCTGCCTGCCGGGCGCACCATGAGCAGGTACGCCGCCAGTGTTTCGCCGTCGAACACGCCCCATGTGTGGGCTGTGCCGTCCGCTTCGCTGTTCAGGATCATGCTCAGGGGCTTTAGCTCCGTGGGCGGAAAGTCCCGCCGCATTTCGTCCAGATAGACCTGCGTCAGTTCTTTTTCGTTCAGTTTCCGCCAGCTGTACACTTTGCTCATGGTTTTTCCTCCCGTATCTGCCTTTTGAACCAGTATAGCACACTCCGCGCGGGAACGCAAAAAGCCGCCGGGAGCGGCAGGTTCTGCCCTTCTCCCGGCGGCTTTTATGGGAATGCAGGAGCAACCAGTCTCCCGCACAAACTCCGTTCAGAATGCTGTGTGCGTTACAGCATCTTCTTCAGCTCGTCGTACACGAACTGAACCTTGGTGCCGATGATCACCTGGCAAGCGTTCTTGCTGGGGCGGATGACACCGGCAGCACCAGCGGCCTTGACAGCCTTCTCGTCCACCTTGGCGTTATCCTTGACCTCAAAGCGCAGACGGGTTGCGCAGTAACCAACTTCCTTCACGTTCTCCTTGCCGCCGACAGCAGCCAGAACAGCGGAAGCGACTTCGGTATAGTTGTTGTTTGCCAGAACGACCTTCTTCTCGGCCTCTTCGTCCTCGTCCTCACGGCCGGGGGTCTTCAGGTCGAACTTGGTGATAGCAAAGTAGAACACTGCGTAGAACACCACGAAGGCTGCGATGCCCAGAGGAATGATCATCCAGGTCTTGGCAGCTGCGGGCAGGGATGCAGAGAACACCAGGTCGGTAGCGCCTGCAGAGAAGCAGAAGCCAGCACGGAAACCGGAGTAGTAGGTGATGATGGTGAAGATGCCGTACAGGGCTGCGTACACAACGTACAGCGGGAAGCACAGGAACATGAAGCCGAACTCGAAGGGCTCGGTAACGCCGCAGACGAATGCGCAGATGGCAGCGGACAGAACCAGACCGATGGCGGCCTTCTTGTTCTTAGCGGTCTTGACCATAGCCAGAGCAGCGCCCAGGACACCGAACATCATGCAGGGGAAGAAGCCGGACATATACATACCAAGGCTCCAGCCCACATCAGCAGAGGTCTCGCCAGCCCAGAAGTGGCTCAGGTCGCCCAGACCGATGGTGTCGAACCAGAACACGTTGTTCAGAGCGTGGTGCAGGCCGGTGGGGATGAGCAGACGGTTCAGGAAGGCGTAGATGCCAGCGCCGATGCCGCCCATGCCTGCGATGCCGTTGCCGATTGCGACCAGAGCGTCGAAGATGACGGGCCAGACGAACAGCAGAACAACGGACACCAGAATGGAGATCAGACCGGTAGCGATTGCAACGAAGCGCTTGCCGGAGAAGAATGCCAGCCAGTCAGGCAGCTGGATATCCTTGAACTTATTGTAGCAGGCAGCGCCCACAACAGCGGCCAGAATGCCGATGAAGGAGTTGCCGGCGACCTTCTGGAAGGCGATGTAGGTAGCAGTGCCTTCTTCCAGGTGACGGACCATGCCGACCACACCGGGGTTCAGCAGCTGCTGCATCATCAGGAAGCTGACCAGACCGGCCAGACCTGCGGTGCCGTCGTTGTCTGCAAGGCCGACAGCGGCACCAATGGCAAACAGCCATGCCATGTTATCGATCAGAGCGCCGCCTGCCTTGACCAGCAGGAAGCCAACGGTATATGCTGCGCCGGAGGTTGCTGCACCGGGAACGCCCATAACGCCCGGAGCAAGGGCATAACCAAGACCCATCAGGATGCCGCAGATCGGCAGGACCGCGACGGGAAGCATCAAAGCTTTGCCCAGTTTCTGGAGATACTTCATCATAAAGCACATTCCTCCTTAAGAAATGTTTGTGTTTACAGACGCCTCTGGTTGCAGGCCGTCCATAATTCCGTAATAGAATAGTAACATATTTCCGCAAAAAAAGAAAGTCCCTTTCGCCTTTTTTCTATCAAAATGCATCAAAAGTCCTCATTTGGCAGTTTTTCAGTCGATAATTTTTGGGTTTTCCGCACAAGGGTCGTCTTTGTGTTGAAAATTCTTTTCTTTTTACGTACATTTTGCCCAAAGGCTTGCATCCCACAGCCGAATCGGGTACTATACTATTATAAAGAACATGCGCCCTCTCAGGCCGCTTCGCGTCCAGCTCTCCCAAAGGGAGAGCCCTTGGCAAAACCGCAAACTTTGCATGGACTGCCAAAGCCTCCCACTTTGGGGGAGGTGGCATTGCGCAAGCAATGACGGAGAGGGCGAGGATGCAAAATAAAAGGAGACAGCATTATGGAATGGACTGATATCCGCCTGACCGTGGCCAAGGCCGACGCCGACAACGCCGAAGCCGTTGCCACCATGATCGCCGAGGGCGGCATCTATATCGAAGACTACAGCGACATCGAGCAGCAGGTGGCCGAGATCGCCCATGTGGATCTGATCGAGCAGGAGCTGCTGGACAAGCCCCGCGATACCGTTATCATCCATATGTATCTGGAGCCGGGCGCTTCCCCCGTGGAAACGCTGGCCCTCATTGCCGCCCGCATGGAAGCTGCAAACATCGCCTACACCGTGGAGACCGAGGGCGTGGAGCAGGAGGACTGGCAGAACGGCTGGCGCAAGTATTACCACCCCCTGGAGATCGGCAAACGGCTGGCCGTGGTGCCCTCGTGGCAGCAGTACGACACTGACCGGGTGAAGCTGATCCTTGACCCGGGCCTTGCCTTCGGCACCGGCGGCCACGAGACCACCAGCCTGTGCATGGAAGCGCTGGACGAGCGGGTGACCGGCGGCGAGCGGGTGCTGGACATCGGCACCGGCAGCGGCATCCTTGCCATTGCGGCGCTGAAGCTGGGCGCTGCTGTGGCCGAGGGCGTGGACATCGACCCTGTGGCCGTGCGCACCGCAGGCGAGAACGCCGCGTTGAACGGTGTGCAGGACAAGCTGACCGTGCTGGTGGGCGACCTTTCCGATAAGGCCAGCGGCAAATACGACATCATCACCGCCAACATCGTGGCCAATGCCATCCTGTCTCTGGCTCCTGCCGTGCCGGGCCTGATGGCGGAGGGTGCCACCTTTATTGCCAGCGGCATCATCGACAGCCGCAAGGACGAAGTGATCGCCGGGCTGAAAAAAGCCGGCCTTGCCGTTGTGGAAGTGAAGGAGAAGCGCGGCTGGGAGTGCATCGTCTGCAAGAAAGCGTAAGGAGATTTTATGCCGCACCGTTATTTT
The DNA here is from genome assembly GCF_017377615.1 of Faecalibacterium sp. Marseille-Q4896. Lineage (NCBI taxonomy): Bacteria > Bacillati > Bacillota > Clostridia > Eubacteriales > Oscillospiraceae > Faecalibacterium > Faecalibacterium sp. Marseille-Q4896. Next base: position 89,098 of record NZ_JAFREG010000004.1, on the reverse strand, counting down.
ACCACCGAGATCTCTGACGGCACCGCCACCCTGCGCGGGGCCGATGCCCACCATCTTGCCCGCGTGATGCGCGCAAGGCTGGGCGATACTGTCATTCTATGCGACGGCAATGCCGTGGAATACACCGCCACCATCACCGGCTTTGGCGATGAGTGTGTGGAGTTCCGGGTGGAGCCGGGCTATCCCAGCGCCGCCGAACCCAGCGTGGAGGTCACTCTGCTGGCCGGTTACCCCAAGCAGGACAAGCTGGAGCAGATCATCAAGCACGGCGTGGAGCTGGGCGCAGCCCACATCGTGCCCTTCTTCAGCCGGTATTGCGTGGCGGCGCCCAAAAAAGAGGAGCAGAAGAACGAGCGCTACAACCGCATTGCGGTGGAAGCCGCCAAGCAGTGCGGCCGGGGCATTCTGCCGGATGTGGCCCTGCCGCTGGCAAACTTCGGGGCCGTGTGCCGCACCTTTGCACAGTACGACCTTGTGCTGTTCTGCTACGAGTGCGGCGGCGCGCCCCTGCGCGACCTGCTGGCCGCAGCAAAGCCCGCCGATGGTGAAAAACTGAAAATCGCCATCGTGACTGGTGCCGAGGGCGGCTTTGCCGCCGAGGAAGCCGAGATGGCTGCAAAGGCCGGTGCCAGAACGGTGGGCCTTGGCCCCCGCATCCTGCGGTGCGAGACCGCCCCGCTGGCCGTGCTTGCGTCCGTCATGACCCTGACGGGGAATCTGGAGTAACCCTATCTGCTATTATAAAAGCCAAGGGGCTGTTGCACATACGACAGCCTCTATTTTTGTACGAATAGGCGTAAGAATCAAGCAGCATCAATGCCCAAAACAAAAGCATATGCAATAAATTTTCTCAAAAATCAGGAATTTTCGATGGATTTGTGATGCACATGCTTTTTGAATTTTTCGATTATACGTTTGATTTTAAAAATGGCTGCTGCACTTTCGGCTAAAACGATGTGCAGCAGCCCCTCTCTTTTTAATCTTTTATTTGCAGGATTTTTTGATATATATCTTTTCTTTCAGGAGTTGTCCACAATTCAAATCCACCTTTTTCTATTTTGTCAAAGGATAGTTGAATTGCATTTTTAGGATTAACATAATCCCCATATACTTCCATTTCTCCATTGAATCTTTTAAAAATAGCTTTTATACTTTCTGTGCTGTTATCTACTCCAATCCATCCCCTTTCCATGTCAAAGGCTGCCTCCAATGTCGTTCCACTCCCTGCAAAGCAATCCATCACAAGATCACCTTTATTAGAGGATGCTCCAATTATCATCCTTAACATTTCATAATTTTTTTCTGTCGGATACCCCGTTGTTCTTTGTGACTGATTTATGCTATCTCTATAGTCAAGCCATATGTCTTGAACTGGTATGCCTTTTTGCGGATCACAATACACCATTCTTCTTGGATTTCCTGTTGGACTCCAGTATATTTCTCCGGCTTTATCAAGTTCGTCTAATTTTTCTGGCGTATACTGCCAGTGTTTTCCCTTTGGCGGGAGTTTTCCTCTCCATTCCTTTCCCGTTTCTCCGTTCCTAATGCCCGGTGCATGAATCGGAACCTTTTTATATCGCCGCCCAGTTTTTTCATCAATGCATGGATACTGTTCTATCATTTTTTCATATTGCCATGGTTCATAAGGTCTGTTCCATACATAGTCAGACGTTTTAGAATAGAACAAGATATAATCCGATACATTTCCGTATGTATTTTTCGTGTAATTTTTGGTGCTACATTTTTTTCTGGTTATAAACGCTCTGCAATTTTTCTCACCAAACACTTCATCCATAATCAATTTCATTGTGAACGCCATATTACCATCCAAATGAAGGTAAATACTCCCGTTTGGCTTTAATAATTCTCTCATGACAATCAATCTTTGTCGTAGGAATTCAACATATTCGCCGCCACACAATGAATCACTGTATGCATGTATCTGTTCACGGTTCACAAAATTAAAACTTGTTGCAAAAGGTGGGTCAATATAAATAAGTGCTATCTTACCTTTCAGCCCATTATTCATCATAAATAGCAGCGCATCCATATTGTCCCCAAAAAAGAGTTTATTCTCCCCACTCTCATTTGCTGTTTCTATTTTTTTAAAAGTCTTATAGGATTTGCTTAATATATTTTCTTCCTTTTCCTTTCCATCATACACAATCTGGACTTTAATCGTCTCTTTTTTTCGTCTCGCAGTTTCCTTCGAGGGAACTCCGGTCGCCATTTTATCACTCTCCCTTTATCCACTCTTCCGTCAAACGTTCATCTATCATTCTTAGCGTAACAACTTTAACTTCACCATTGTGACGTTCCTCTATTTTAGAGTAATCCTCCCACATAGAGCCTAAAAGCAAACCCGGCCCGTCATTTAAAAATATCACCTTCGTATGAAGTCCATGCTCATGGACATACTGCAGCACCTCATCTGCACAATTTTTATATCCGCCTGTGCGGTCATCTTCTTGCGCACCTCCTCTATCACCATCGTAGCGTGCAAGGCCCACAGCATAAATTTCCTTTTTATCTTTGGAGGATATCACAAAGTCCAACGGGCGGCTTGTGTTCGGGTAATCTTTCCATATTTTTGATGCTTGCACATCTGCCCCTGCTCCTCGCGGCCCCCAAACACACAAATCCGGAAACTTCAATTGCATCATATCGAAGAATTTATCTGTCAAATCATATCCCTTTCTTCCTCGATCTTTATATTCCCATAACAACGCGCACAGTGCTTCATCCGGCATAGGACGTGCATCGAATTTCGCCTGCACTTCATGAATTGGCCGAAATTCGTCTCCGAACTCTCTGCAAATTTTGCTTGCCTGTGACTTTTTCTTCAACATTTCCACTGGTGTTTCCGGTGAAACGTACTTTCTGAACACTCTGCAAAGCTGTATTCTCATCCATGAACTTGGTGTCTGAGCAACATTTATAAGTAGCGCCTTTGAACTCTCAGACTGTTTTATAAGTCTTGAAAATGTCTCAAGTACCGGCGTGTACAATCGACATGCATCTTCTAGAATATCCGGATAATATTCACCTGTAGAAAGTGTTATATAATTCCGTCGTTCTTCCGGTTTAAAATCTCTGAAACACCGCATTTTACTCTCTCCTAATTTTTATATCCGTTATATTCACGACTCTGCTTCCAGCAGAGCTTTCTTCACATTCAAAAGGTTCTGCGGGCTCACCGAGAAGCTGCGCAGGCCCAGCTGCAAATACTGCACCGTGTTGGCCGGGTTGCCCACCGCAAGGCCGCAGATAGTCACCGGCACATTGCGCACCTTTGCGGCATCCATCACCATAGTGATGAGCTTTTTCATGGCCTTGCTGGCCGGGCGGTAGTAGTGCTCGGCGCTGGCAAGCTCCCGGTCTGCCGCGTGGGTGTACTGGGTCAGGTCGTTGGTGCCGACCACAAGAAAATCGACCCCGTGCTCTACAAATTCCTCAGCGGTCAGGCAGGCAGCGGGTACGCTGAGCATCACGCCGAACTTTGTATCTTCGTTGAACGCCACGCCGCGCTCCCGCAGGTGCTCGCGGCAGCGCTCCACCACACGCATGGCTGCGTCCCAGTCCTCCACATTCGTCACCATGGGGAACATCACCCGCAGCGGGCCGCGGGCGGCGGCGCGCAGCAGTGCACAGAGCTGCGTCTCGAACTGGTGGGGCTGGCGCAGACTGTTGCGGATGCCCCGCAGGCCAAGCTTGGAAGACTGCAGGCCCTGATAGGCGTCGGAAATGGTGCGGTCTGAGCCAAAGTCGAAGGTGCGCACCGTTACCGGGCAGCCCTTGGCGGCAGCAAGACAGGAGCAGTAGAAGAAATACTGTTCCTGCTCATCGAGGATGCGGCCCGGCAGCATCATGTAGCCGGTGCGCAGCAGGCCCACGCCCTGTGCGCCGGACTGCATGGCCGTGTCGATGTCCTCCGGCCCAAAGCAGTTGGCCAGCAGCTCAAAGGGCTGGCCGTCCTTTGTCCTGTTGGGCAGAGCATGCAGCTGCCCCATCTCTTCGTTCTCGCGCTGCAGCTCGCAGATGCGGGTCTCGGCCTGCTGGCGGGCGGCAGCGTCCGGGTCCAGCGTGCACTGGCCCCCGGTGGCATCCAAAATCACGGTGCGGCCGTCGCAGTCGTCCAGAAAATCCCGGCCCACCTGCACGATGCCCGGGATATTCATTGCCCGGGCAATGATGGCCGCGTGGCTCTGGCCGCTGCCCTCTGCCGTGATGATGCCAAGGATCATACCGGAGGGCACGCTGAACAGGTCGGTGGGCATCAGCCGCTCTGCGGCAAGGATCACCGGGTGATCCAGCGCCAGCCACATGCGGGGGCGGTTGGTGATGATGTTGATGACCCGGCGGCTTGCGTCGAGAATATCCACACTGCGCAGCTGCATGTAAGGGTTATCCTTCATGTTGGCCAGCTGGTCGGCGTAGCGCTGGCCCACCTGATTCATGGCCGCTGCCGCGCCAATGCCTGCATTGATGCAGAAGCGCACCTCGTTCATCATGCCCTCGTCGTCCAGCATCATGCTCTGGAACTGGAAGATGGCCTGCTCGCTGGGTGCGGCACGGTCTGCCATGGATTCCAGCTCGTCCTGTGCGGTGCGGATGGCATCGGTGAGCAGCTGCAGCTCCCGGGACGGTTTAAAGGGGCCCACGGTCGTGGTCTCCACATGGTGCTCCAGACGGCTCACCTGCCCCAGCACAAGGCCGGGAGAAGCGCAGGAACCTTTATACACTTTCATGTTCGGTCACCTCCGGCAAAAGCTCGGCTTCCGGCGTGGTCAGGGTGCGCCAGACCAGCGCCTGCAAAAAGGTATTGGGCAGCAGCGCGGCCAGTGCGGCCCGCGCCGCATCGGCACTGCCCTCAAACAGCGGTGCAAAGCTCTGCATCCGTGCCTGATCGCACTTTGCAAGGAATGCATCGCACAACGTATGGGTGGTGTAGTAATGGGCCGGGTCCACACCGGCATCTTCCGCGGCGGCTTCCAGCGGGGCAAGGTCGGCATCCTTCATCTTGGCCAGCAGCAGGGCCGCATCCGCCGTCAGGGTGACCGGGTATTTCTCCCGCACGGCCTTTTGCACCCGCTCAAATTTTGCGTGGAACGCAGCAGCGTCCGTGCAGCTCTGGGCATCACAGGAGACAGCATAGGCACACCCCCGCAGATATCCCATAGCGCGGCGGGTATCATAGTAGCCCAGCTCGATATTGCGGCGGGCGGTGTCGGGGTCAAAGTGCAGGATATCGCCCAGCTCCCAGTAGCTGCGCACCATCACGGTGGGCAGGCCGGTGAGGTTGGGGCGGGTGATGCCCACGCCTTCCAGATCGACGCACACCAGTTCATCCGCGCCCATGCGTTTGGCAAGACCGGTGGGCATGTTGTCGCTGTAGCCGCCATCCAGAAACTTGACCCCGTCGATCTCCCGCGCACGCAGCGCCGGGAAGCAGGCAGCGGAGGCCATCAGGTAGTCCTTGACCTTTCCTGCCGGGATCTCGTCCAGCGTCAGCTCCCGGGGCTTTAAGCCCCGCTGCTCCACCGTGACAAGGCCGAAGCGGATGGGAGCCGCGCGCAGGGCATCCTCGTCCAGAACCCGCTCCACGATCTCTTCCAGCGGGGTCACATCCATGCCGCCGGCTTTCACCACGCTGCGCAGGAACTGGTGCAGGGCCGAAAGGTCGGCATCCTCCTCCGGCAGCTCCATCACATCCTTGCTGCGGATGGCCAGCCACATATCGCGGGCCGTCTCGTACTGGTCCAGCACGAACATGGCACCGTTCAGGCTGCCAACGCTGGTGCCGGTAATGATCTGCGGGTGCCAGTCCAGCTCCATCAGCGCGCGCCACACGCCCACCTGATAGCTGCCCCTGGCTCCGCCGCCCGCCAGCACCAGAGCTTTGCACGGCGCACTGCGTTCATCCATTGCATCCGCCTCCTTTGATCGTTTCCGGTTTTGTTCAGATTATAGCATATTTCCAGAGAAATTTCTTCCGTTTTTTGTAAATTGATGCCTTTCTCCCGGCAAAGAAACATGGTATACTTGTCAGGATTTCAAAAGGAGGCATTCTCATGCACTGCAAGCAATGGATTTTTGATATGGACGGCACCCTGACCGACAGCATGACCGTGGTGTGGGAGGGTGCCCCCGACGCACTGCTGCGCCGCTATGGCCGCACCCCGCGGGGGGATCTGCGCGCCACACTGCTGAACATGGGAATGCAGGAGGGCGCACAGTATCTGATCCGGGAGTACGGTCTGCCGCTGACCGAGGAAAGCTATTTTTCCGTGATGCGCGAGGTGATCGCCGAATTGTACGAGACCGTGGAGCTGAAACCCGGCGTGCGCACGATGCTGGCAAAGCTGCAGGCCGAGGGCGCACGCATGTGCATCTGCTCCAACACCTGGGCCGAACAGTGCCGCACCGTGCTTACCCGGCTTGGCATCGCGCAGTATTTCTCCTTCATCGTGGAAGCGCGGGGCGTGCTGCACAAAAGCCGCCCGGAGGTGTTCTTTGAGTGCATGAGCCGTCTGGGCGGTGCAGACCCCGCCGCCTGCGCCGTGTGCGAGGATGCCGTATACGCCGCCGCCACCGCCCACAAGGCCGGGTATTACGTCATTGGCATTGCAGACCGCACCTCTGCCGCCGACGAGCCGGAGATGCGCCGCATCTGCAGCCAGTTCGTGCCCCGGTGGGATGCGCTGGACTGGACACGTGTGTAAGAAAAAAGGGCCGCAGCGTGCGGTTCTTTTCTTTATCTGATCCTTCTTTGCTCTTGCATTTTGTGCGCAAGAAGAGTATGATATTATAAATAGGACTGCCCCAAGGGGGAAGTGTCCTCATTTGTGAGAATACACTCTGTGATTTTTAATATAAAGGTATAATATCCGTAAAGAGGAGACCTTCCGTCATGAACAACCCACTCGTCAGCATTATCGTGCCTGTGTACAACGTGCAGAATAGTGTTGCCCGCTGTCTGGAGAGCATTTGTGCCCAGACATGGAAGAATATCGAGGTCATTCTGGTCAACGACGGGTCCCGGGACGAAAGCTTTTCCATCTGTGAGCAATTCCGTGAAAAGGACCCCCGCATCGTTCTGGTGGACAAATCCAATTCCGGTGTGTCGGAGACCCGCAACTGCGGCATGTCCCTTGCAAGGGGCAAGTATGTGCAGTTTGTGGACAGCGACGATTATCTCGACCCTGATTTTACCGAGCGGCTGGTGACTGCTGCCGAAGCGAACAACGCCGATCTGGTCATTGCACCTTACTGGATGGTGATTCCCGCCAACTCTTCCAAGGCCACGCAGGCACTGGAAAACCTGCAGGAGAACCTTGGCATCGATGCCGAGAAAAAGCCTGATGATATCCGTGAATACGGCTTCCTGCCCGAGGGCATCTACGACCGCGATACCTTTGCCCTGCGCCTGATGGAGAAGCCCGCATCCTTCTTCTACAGCGTGCTGTGGAACAAGCTCTACCGCCAGGATATTCTGGCAGACCATCATCTTCAGTTCACCAGCGAGGTGCGCTGGGCCGAAGACCTGGTTTTCAATCTGGAATACATTTTGTACGCCAATGTTTTCGTATCCATTTCCAAAGCGGGCTACCACTATGTGCAGAACCCCCAGAGCATCTGCCACACCCAGATCAATCTGGCTTCCATCGTGCAGAACAAACTGCAGGTGTTCCGCTATTACAAGGAGCTGTACACAAAGCTGGGCCTGTACGATCAGGTGCAGCCGCAGCTGTATAAATTCCTGACCGCGTTCTCCGAGAACGCCTATCCCTCCGGTTCTCCCCAGAAGATCATCATGGACATGGCCAACCGCTGGGGCTTTGGTGTTCTGGATGCTTCCGACAAGGAAAAGAAACACAAAACCGAACCCGATGCCTGATCTCCGGGCACGAAAAAAGAGCCGTGAAAGCGGCTCTTTTTTGTTTACCCTTTTACCGGTCGATCCAGCTGCGGAAGGCTTCGCGCACTGCACCCTCCCGTCCGCGCGGGATGGGGATGCGCGCACCGCTGCACATCTGCAGCTCGCCCGCCGTCAGCAGCTGTGCCGCCGCCAGATTGACCACATAGGAGCGGTGCGGCTGCAAAAAACGCCCGTCTTCCAGCAGCGGCTTTGCTACCTCGGCAAAGGACACCCGCAGCGAAAGGGACACCACATCCTCGCCGCTGAGCAGATGGAAGTGCACCACATGGTGGGTGCACTCCAGATATTCGATCTGCGCATAGGCCAGCGCCCGCAGGCCTTCGGCGGTGACAACGGTCATTGCCGGGCCGTACTCCGGCTCGGTGGCGCGGGCAAGCAGGGCCGAAAGCTCCTGCTGGTGCACCGGCAGAAGCAGATACTGCATGGCATCCACCCGGAAAGCGCTGTAGGCGTGGGCCGGTGTGCGGGCCGCAAAGGCCAGCGGAGCCCTGCGGCCCCGGCGGCGCAGCTCCGCAGCCGCCGAAAGCCCTGCCGGGGCCGCTACAGCGCCCAGCTCGATGAGATACAGGTCAAACCGTTCTCCCTCGGTGTCCCGGCGCAGCAGCGCATCTGCATCCGGCAGCTGCTGCACGATGCACGCATCCTGCCGCCGGGCAAAATATTCCATGCACTGGCGTTCCAGCCCGCTGCGCAAGGCCGCGTCCGGGCTGCATACCGCAATGTGAAATACCATCTCACATTCTCCTTTCCGCCAGCCGCCCGCCTTGATTTTTGCGCAGGGCTGGAGTATGATAAATAAAACTTTGCTGCATCGAAAAAAGAAAAAACGGAGGGACCCGCCATGCCGCAGCCGCTTGTCAGCGTTATTGTGCCCGCCTATAACGCGGCGGGCTTCATCTCCCGCTGTGTGGAGAGCATCACATCCCAGAGCTACCCGGAGCTTGAGATCCTTCTGCTGAACGACGGCTCCACCGACGACACCCTTGCTGTCTGCCGGAAGCTTGCTGCCGCCGACAGCCGCATCCGTGTGGTGGACAAGCCCAACACCGGCGCAGCAGACACCCGCAGCTGCGGCCTTGCCCTTGCCCACGGCGAATACATCCAGTTTGCGGACAGCGACGATCACCTGCTGCCGGGCTGCACCGCAAACCTGGTGGCTGCTATGCAGCGCAGCCATGCCGACCTTGTGCTGGCTCCCTACCGGATGATGGTGCCCCGCAAGGATGGCGGCTATGACACCCGGGAGTACAGCCTGCTGCCCGCCGGGGTGTACAACAAGGTGGATTACCTGTGGCAGCTCACCGGCAATGCCGCTGCCTTTTACTACGGTGTGCTCTGGAACAAGCTCTACCGCCGGGATCTCATCCAGATGGCGCACATCCGGTTCGAGCATGTGGTATACGCCGAGGACCAGCTGTTCAACACCCGGTATCTGCAGGTGGCACAGCGGTTTGCCGCCATCGACGAAGCCGCCTACTGCTACATCCAGAACCCGCAGAGCGTATGCCATACGCAGGTGAGCGCGGCGGACATGCTGCGCCACCGCAGCCGGATGTACCACACCTACAAGGAACTGTGCATCCAGCTGGGCGTGTACGATAAATTCCGCCTGCGGCTGCACGGCATCTATCTGAGCCTGTTTGAAAGCCCTCTGCCCAACGGCCCGGTGCAGAAGCTTTCCGACGCATTTGCCCGCACCCACAGCCGCATCTGAGAAAAGGAGAACCTATGGAATTTCCCCTTGTAAGCATCATCGTGCCCATGTACAACACTGCCGGGTGCATTGCCCGCTGTGTCAAAAGCATTTGCGCCCAGACTTATAAAAGCATTGAGATCCTGCTGCTGAACGATGGCTCCACCGACGACACCCTTGCCGTCTGCCGCGCCCTTGCCGCCAGCGACCACCGCATTGCACTGGTGGATAAAACCAACACCGGCGCAGCGGATACCCGCAATCAGGGCATTGCGCTGGCCCACGGCAAATACATCCAGTTTGTGGACAGCGACGACTGGCTGGCCCCCGATTTTACGGAAAAGCTGGTCTCCGCCGCCGAGGCCCACACCGCCGATCTTGTGATCGCGCCCTTCTGGATGGTGTACCCGGAAAACTATGTGGAGCACATCCGCCCATGGGAAAAGGCACTGCAGCATGTGCTCCAGCGCAATCCGCCCCGCACCCGGGCCTATGGCTATCTGCCTGCCGGGGTGTACACCGGACAGGAATACGCAAAGCATCTGATCCAGAAGCCGAACACCTTCTACTATGGCAGTCCCTGCAACAAGCTCTACCGCCGTGACCTCCTGCGGAAGCACAGCCTCCATTTCCGCAAAGAATTGTTTGCGGAGGATCAGCTGTTCAACACCGAATATCTGCGCTATGTGCGCACCGCCGTTTCCATCCCGGACATCGGCTATTACTACCTGCAGAACAGCCAGAGCGTCTCCCACTCCAGAGTGACCACCGCCGACATCCTTTCGCTGCGGCGGCGGGTGATGCTCCTGTACCGGGACATCTATACCGAACTTGGCATCTACCCGGAGACCCGGGCCGCCATTCTGCGCTCCGCTTTTGGCGAAAACGAGTTCACTCTTCCGCCGCTGGACACCCCACAGACGCACTGCTGCAAGCTGTGACCCTATAAAAAGCACCCGGCTGCCGCCGAGAGCCGCTCTGGCTCCTGCACGGCTCCGGGTGTTTTTTGCGCTTTCTCAGCAGCCGATGGCGGCACACTTCTCCGCCAGCCAGCTGCGTTCTTCGTCGTTCAGGTGCGGTGCCAGCTTTGCAAACACCTGACGGTGGTAATCGTTCAGCCATGCGATCTCGTCCTTATCCAGCACACCGGGCAGGATGGGAGAGGTGGCAATGGGCACGAACATCAGCGGTTCAAAGCCAAGGAAGGTACCGTACTGGTTATCGGCCTTGTGCACGCACACCAGCTCGTTCTCGATGCGGATGCCCACGAGGTCAGTCTCGTAAACGCCCGGCTCGTCGGTGACCACCATGCCGGGACGCATCCGGGTGGTGTTGCGGCTGTTCAGGGCATGGGGGCCTTCGTGCACGTTGCCCACAAAGCTGACGCTGTGACCGGTGCCGCAGCGGTAGTTGATGAGGTGCCGCCACAGCGGTTCCCGGGCAATGGTGTCGATCATCTTACACTCGCAGTAATCCAGCCAGACGGCCTTGGCAAGGTCGATGTGGCTCTGCAGAGTCCATGTGTAGAAGCGCTTTTCGTCCTCGGTCAGCGGGCCAAGCGGGTAGGTGCGGGTGATGTCGGTGGTGCCGTCCATGTAGGTGGCACCGCTGTCCACCAGCAGAAAGCCCTTCTTTTCCAGCACAGCGTGATCTTCCGGGGTGGCGTGGTAGTGCATCATGGCTGCGTTGCCGCCGTAGGCCGCAATGGTGCCAAAGCTTTCCACAAGGAATTTATCGTCCGCACTGCGGTACTTGTGCAGAATTTCATCCACCGTCAGCTCGGTCAGGGTCTCACCGGCAGCAAGACGGCTTTCCAGCTCGATCTGGAACCGCACCATGGCCACAGCGTCCCGGATATGGGCCTGCTTTGTGTGGGCAAGCTCCGTTTCGTTCTTCACGCCCTTCATCATCAGCAGCGGGTCGGTGCCGTCCTTCACGGTGAGGGCAGGGTTCTGCTCCAGCACCTGATACACGGCGTAGTTCACCGTAGCGCACTCGGCCAGCACGGTCTGGGGTTCCGTCTCAGCAGCGAGGAACTTCAGCACATCGTCGTACTCCGCCAGCGTGATGCCGTTGGCTTCCAGCTCTGCCTTTGCCTCCGGGGTGACGCGGGCCGTGTTGATGAAGAGTACCGCGCGGCGGGGTGTCACATAGCAGTAGGCCATGGCATAGGGAGTGCACTCAATGTCCATGGCGCGCAGGTTCAAAAGCCATGCCAGATTATCCAGCTTGCCCACAAACTGAGCGGTGCAGCCCAGCTCCTTGAGCTTGCTGCGCAGCTGATCCAGTTTTTCCGCCGGGGAGAAGCCCGCATATTCCTTCGGCAGGATCCACGCTGGGGTATCCGGCAGGGCAGGGCGGCCCTCCGTCCACAGCTCGTCCTCAAGGTTCAGGGTCTTGATGGAAGCGCCCTTCTTTTCCAGTGCCTTTTTCAGGTCGTTCACGAGGGCCGTGCTGGCGGTCAGGCCGCACAGGCCCAGTGCTTCGCCCTCATTCAGGGCATTTGCGCAGTATTCCTCCACGGTGGGCACGCCGGGTTCCCCCATGCGCTGCAGCTTGATCTCGGTACCCGCAATTTCCTTCTCGGCCTGCACAAAATAACGGCCGTCGGCCCACAGGGCGCTCTCGGTGCGGGTGACCACGAAGTTGGAGTTCTCGCCGTGGAACCCGGAGAACCAGGTCAGGCTGGTGTAATGGCAGGGCAGGTATTCGCTGGCGTGGGGATCACCCACAGGGATCAGATAAACGGCCACGCCGTTTGCAGCCATGGCGGCACGCAGCGCGGCAAGGCGCTCGGGTACGGTATTCATGCTCATAATGACAGCTTCCTTTTTTCTATGGCCGGACCGCCGGAAAAGCCCCCGGCGGCAGGGAATTTTTCTGTGTCCTATTGTATCATTCCGGGAAAAAGATTGCAATGCAGGGGCGGGACGGTTTGGAATGACCTCCGCTTGCCGGGGAGCATCCTCGCCCTCTCAGTCTCGCATTCGCTCGACAGCTCCCCCAAAGTGGGAGCCTTTGGCAGTCCATGCAAAGTATATCATTATGCCAAGGCCTCTCCCTTTGGGAGAGGTGTCACCGTAGGTGACGGAGAGGGCGAGCCCGCTGAAGAAGAGAACATTTTTCGCCTTTTCCCCGAAAACGCAACTTTCTTGCAAAAAAAGTTACAATTTTTTCTTGAAAAAGGCGGTTTTCCCATTGACAGCCTTGTTATAATAGGAGTGTAAGTTTTTTGAGCCAGCACTCTGCGGCTCTGTGTGCTATTCGAAGAAAGAGGCAATTGAATCATGACCAAAATCGATATTTTCTCCGGCTTCCTTGGTGCCGGTAAAACTACCCTGATCAAAAAGCTCATCAAAGAGGCCTTTGCCGGCCAGCAGGTGGTGCTGATCGAGAACGAGTTCGGCGAGATCGGCATTGACGGCGGCTTTCTGAAGGAAAGCGGCATCCAGATCAACGAGCTGAACGCCGGCTGCATCTGCTGCTCTCTGGTGGGCGACTTCCGCACCGCCCTGCAGCAGGTGGTGGAGCAGTACCACCCCGACCGCATCGTCATCGAGCCCTCCGGCGTGGGCAAGCTCTCCGATGTGACCCGCGCTGTGGAAGGCGTGGCCGAGCATCTGGATGTGCAGCTGAACAGCTTTGTCACCGTGGCCGACGTGAACAAGGTCAAGATGTATATGAAGAACTTCGGCGAGTTCTACGACGACCAGATCAGCCACGCAAGCTGCATCCTGCTCAGCCGCACCCAGACCGCCAGCGAGGAGAAGATCGCCGCTGCGGTCGCCCTGCTGCGCGAGAAGAACCCCACCGCTACCATCGTGACCACCGCATGGGACGAGCTGACCGGTGAGCAGATCCTGAAGGCCATGTCCACCAAGGACGACTTCAAGGCAGAGCTGATCGCCATGGCTGCAAAGGCCAACGAAGAGCACGCCCACGAGGACGAGGAAGAAGAGCACCACCATCATCACCACGATGACGAGAACGGTGTGTGCAGCTGCGGCCATCATCACGACCACGATGATGATGACGACGAGGATGAGCACGAGCATCATCACGATCACGATGAAGATGATGATCACGATGAGCATGAGCACCATCATCACCACGATCATGACGACCACGACCATTGCTGCTGCGGCCACCATCACGACCACGATGATGACGATGATGACGACGAGCACGAGCATCATCACGACCATGACGGCCACTGCTGCTGCGGCCATCACCATCATCATGACCACGACGCCGACGAGGTGTTCACCAGCTGGGGCGTCGAGACGGCCCGCAAATTCACCAAGGCAGAAGTGGAGCACGCCCTCACCGAGCTGGATACCGGCAATTACGGCATGATCCTGCGCAGCAAGGGCATCGTGAACGGCGGCGCAGACGGCTGGCTGGAGTTCGACTATGTGCCCGGCGAATGGGAAGTGCGTGCCCGCGGTGCAGATGTGGGCGGCAAGCTGGTCGTGATCGGCTCCAAGCTGAACGAAAAGGCCATTGCAGAGCTGTTCGGCTGCTGAGCTTAAAGTAAAAAGGAGAAACCATTCCTATGGCAAAAGAAATTCCGGTCTACCTGTTTGTGGGCTTTCTGGAAAGCGGCAAGACCAAATTCATTCAGGAGACCTTTGAAGACCCCAACTTCGACTCCGGCGACAAGACCCTGCTGCTGATTTGCGAGGAGGGCGAAGAGGAGTACAACGAGAAGAAGTTCGCCTTTCCCGGTGTGACCGTCAAGGTGCTGGAGGACAAGGCCGAGCTGAACCCGCAGAATCTGCTCAAGCTGGAAAAGGAATCCGGTGCAGGCCGTGTGGTCATTGAGTACAACGGCATGTGGCTGCTGCAGGATCTGGCCGAGGCTCTGCCCGAGAGCTGGATCGTGTACCAGTGCATCGCCACCGCCGACGGCACCACCGCCCTAACCTACGCCCGCGACAACTCCATGCGCAGCCTGCTGCTGGACAAGATCGCCCGCAGTGAGCTGATCGTGTTCAACCGCGCTGAGGCCGTGAACAACGATGCCGCCCGTCAGGAGCTGCACAAGCTGGTGCGTCAGGCTTCCCGCAAGTGCGATATCGCCTACGAGTTTGCCGACGGCAGCGTGGCCTACGACGATATCCCTGATCCGCTGCCCTTTGACATCAACGCGGACATCATCGACATTCCGGATGACGATTTCGGCATCTGGTACATGGACTGTCAGGACGAGCCCCAGAAGTATACCGGCAAAACGGTCAAATTCCTTGCACAGGTGTGTCAGACCAACCGTGCCGGCAAGAACAGCTTCGTGCCGGGCCGTTTCGCCATGACCTGCTGCGTGCAGGACATCCAGTTCGTGGGCTTCCCCTGCAGCTACGATGGCTACAAGGCGCTGGAGCAGCGCGCATGGGTGCGGGTGACCGCAAAGGTAGGCTACAAGTTCCATAACATCTACCGCGGCAAAGGCCCGGTGCTCACCGCCATTTCGGTGGAGCCTGCCGAAAAGCCGCTGAACGATGTGGTAACATTCTCTTGATCTGATCTTTCAAGGAGGTCCCGGCATGAAAACACTGTTTCGTATCCTTGGCACGGCCGCTGCTGTGGCCGTTACCGGTGCTGCCATTGTGGCACTGGACAAGATCCTGAACCAGAAAGACCCGCTCCATGTGGAGGAAGTAGAGTTCCCGGAGGACGCCGAGCAGAACGCTGAGGAAGCCGCCAAGACTGCCGAAGCCTACGCCGAAGCGGAAACCAAAGCCTCCGATGCTGCCAACGAAAAGGCTGCAGAAGAAGCTGCGCCGGAAGCTCCTGTCGAAGAAGCGGCAGCTGCTGCCCAGCCCGCCGAAGAAGCCTCTGCCCCGGCGGCACCCGCAGAGGGCGGTGAGAAGCCGGTGTTCGACCCGGAAGCTCCCAACCAGAACCCTGTGGAAGCAGGCCCCGCCGTTGCTCCCAAAGACGAGAGCGGAAAATTCGACCCCACCAAGATCGCCGAAGCCAGCGACTTCGGCGACTGGGAAGAACAGGGCTGCAAAGGATAACCTATGACACAAAAAGGGACGATGTGATGTTCACATCGCCCCTTTTTTGTTATTGTCCTCTTGCCAGCTGCTGCAGCTTTTTCCTGTCCAGCACCTGCACGCCGCCCCGGAACAGCCGCACCCAGCCCTCCTGCGCAAAGTATTTCAGCATCCGGCTCACCACCTCGCGGGCAGACCCCATGTATTTTGCCATCTGGTCGTGGGTCATGCGCACCTCATCACCGCCGGTCTTGGCCAGCTCATCGGTAAGAAAAATGGCAAGCCTGCGGTCTGCGCTCATGAACAGCACCTGCTGCATGGTCCACATGCTGTCGGAAAAGCGCTCCGCCGTCATCTGATAGGCGTAGCAGCGCACATGCACGTTCTGCTGCATCAGCCTGCGGAAAACGCCCGCGCTGATGCAGTAGGCCTCGGTGTCCTCTTCGGCATCAATATACAGGTCGATGTTCACCGAGTCCATCACGCAGGATGCCGACAGGATGCACACCTCCCCGCCGAACAGGCGGTAGAGCGTCACGTCCCGCCCGTCCTCCGAGAGCAGGTAGGCCCGCAGCTGGCCCGAGCGCAGCAGAAGGATGCCCACACAGCTTTCCAGCGGGCTGTGCACCCGGGCACCCTTTGCGTAGTGCACCGGGCGGGTATAGCGGCAGAGCATGTCCTGTTCGTCGGGTGTCAGGTCGATCCAGAAGGGAAAACCTTTGGCCAGACAATCGCGGTGTTCCTTTGTTGTTTCCGACATTGCTTTTCATCCTTTCCGCAGGGCCTTGGCGGCTTCAGTGCCCGCCTGCGCGCCCTCATACACGGCCTTTGCCACCTGCAGAAGGCCCCCGGTGCAGTCGCCCGCCGCATACAGGCCGGGCACGGTGGTCTGCATTTTTTCGTCCACCACGATGCGGTTCCCGTCCACCTCTGCGCCGATCTTCCTAGCCAGTGCGGTGCTGCCCGCCACGCCCAGTGCCACAAATACACCGCTGACAGGCAGCTGCACACCGCCGGACAGCTGCACGCCGGTGACAACGGTTTCGCCCAGAACAGCCTCCACGGTCTGCGGATAGACTGTGACCTCCGGCGGGAAGTCCGCCGTCAGCGGTGCGCCGTTGGTCAGCAGGGCAACGCTTTTTGCCACCGGCAGCAAAGCCTGCACCTCGTGCAGGGCATACTCGCCGCTGCCCAGCACCGCCACGTCCTTTCCACGGTAGAAAAAGGCGTCGCAGGCGGCACAATAGCTCACGCCGTGCCCCTCCAGCCCGGCAAGGCCCGGAATGCGCGGCACCGCCCGGGATGCACCCGTGGCAAGGATCACAGCGTCCGCCGGGTAATTTTTATCCACTGTTTCTACGGTGAGTTTATCCGTATAGGTCAGGCCCACGGCTTCGGCTGTGACGAATCTCACACCAAGGCGCTTTGCATTCTCGATGCTGCGGCGTTCCAGTTCCGCACCGGAGACCGGCTCGGCAAAGCCATAATAGTTTTCAATTTTTTCGGCGCGGTCCAGCGCACCGGGGCCTTTGGTGAGCACCGTGGTATCCACCCCGGCGCGGACAGCGTACAGAGCAGCGGAAATGCCTGCCGGGCCGGAACCGATAATCACAATCTTGGGCATAACATTCTCCTTTTATCATTTTCTTTAGTATACACCAAATTCCCCCAAACTTCTGTGACCGGGTCGCAAAGCATCGGTTTTTCGGACGGTCCTGCTCCGGTTCGCTGTCAGCGGATCGTCCCATGCACAAACGCGCTGTCGTACAGGAATCTTCCTGCTCGGCAGCGCGCTTTTTTCTTTCTTCAGAACACCAGCTGCACCAGCAGCACATAGCACAGCGTACCGCCTGCGACACTGAGCAGGGTCTCATACTTCCACTTATGCAGGCCCACCGTCACCAGCAGGGCGATGGCCTCCGGAATGCCGCGGCTGCCCGCAAAGGGGGTGACGCTTTTCAGGCAGTAGACGATCAGCATACCAAAAATGGCGGCGGGCAGCACCCGGCCCAGATACCGCACCATCTCCGGCGGCTGCTGATCCTTGGAAGAGAACACCACAAAGGGCAGAAAGCGGGTGATCATGGTGGCGGCGGTGCACACTGCAATGGTCAGGCCCATCTGGACTGCGGTCATGCGCCCACCTCCTCGCCGCTTTTTTCTGCTTCGGTGCCTTCGGCCTTTTCGATCGGTTTACGCAGAGCCAGCAGCAGGATCAGAATGCATCCCATGGAGGGCAGCAGAAAGCTGCCGGAGCCAAAAACCACCAGACACGCCAATGGGGCGGCAAGGCCGATCAGGGCGCTGTAGTGCTGCTCGTCCTTTTCCCACTGGTTGAGAAAGATCACCGTGAACATGGCGGTCATCACAAAGTCCACACCCTCGGTGCTGAAGGGCAGCACCGAGCCCACCACCGCGCCAAGACCGGCACTGGCCACCCAGTAGAACTGATCCAGCAGGGTGATGAAGAACATGAACCAGCCCCTGTCCACCCCTTCCGGCGGCTCGGCCGAACAGGTGATGGAAAAGGTCTCATCGCTCATGGCAAAAATCATATAAAAGCTGCGCAGGCCATAGCCCTTGTAGCGCTCCAGCATGGCAAGGCCGTAGAACAAATGCCGCGCCTGGATCATCAGCGCCATCAGAAACGCCGAAAGGGGTGAGAACGCGCTCAGCAGCAGGCTTGCCAGCACAAACTCCAGCGAACCGCCGTACACCACGGTGCCCATGAGCATGGGCATCCACACCGGCAGGCCCAGCGACTGCACATAAATGCCATAGCCCATCCCCAGCACAAAATAGCCCGCCAGCACCGGGATGGTCTGCGGTGCGGCGGCGCGCAGTGCCCGCCATACGGTGCTCTGCCGCCTTGTCAATTGTTGTTCGGTTACGTGTTCCATTGGCCTTTCCCTCAAAATACGATGCCGGTTTCCTCTTTGGCCTCATTGCCGCCGATAAACCCATTCTCTCGATATGAATATGTCTGTATTATAACAGGTCTCACGGCTTTTGCAAAGGTGTATCCCCACTGCTTCTGGCAGAACGACAGATTTTTTCTTTAAATTTTATGCAATTTTTAACGGACACAAAGTGACTCGCGGTCAGTGCTTTATTATTTTAATGCAGTAAAGGTTCTTTGCAGGATCCTGTTCCTGAAATATCCCTAAAATGCCGTTTGTGCTTTAATCATACTCATTTGACAGATGCCGTCTTTTCCGGTGTCCTGTCCGTATCGCAAGGACGGCGGGCCGAAAACACCCGCCTTTTTCGTTCATTCTGTATTTAGTAGGAGGACATTTTATGGCAACCATGAAGGACATCATCCAGAGCCCGCTGCTGCCGGCCCTGTTCGGCTCCATGGCTCTGGGTCTGTTCGCCAGCTCTGCCAGCGGCAGCAAGGTGGTCAAGGGCGGCATCCTTACCTCCTATGTGCTGTGGAAGAAGGGCAAGATCCAGGTAGTAGATAAAGAGCAGAAGTAAGGGGAAACAAAAGAACTCCCGGACGGATGTCCGGGAGTTCTTTGTTGCCTATTCTGCCTTTTCGTCCTTCTTGAGCATATCCAACTCGGGCATCAGCTCGGTGCTCACAATGGTGAGCATCTCCTCCAGCTTTGCACAGTCCTCGGGGGAGAAGCGCTCTCTTGTGCGCTCCACCACAGTGTGCAGATAGGAATAGCTGATGTTGTAGTAATCGATATACTTCTGGGTGGGGCGCAGGTGATACTCGCGCCGGTCGGTGGTGGACTGGATCTTTTCCACATAGCCCTTCTTCACCAGACTGCCGATCTTATACGCCGCGTTGGGGGTGGAGATCTGCATCATGCGGGAAAACTCCGCAATGGTGGGTTCGCCCATAGCCATGATGCCCTCCATGCAGAAGGACTCCACCGTGGTCAGCGTGGCTTCCCGGGTGGCAAAACGCTGAAAAATGTTCTGGTAGAAATGCAGCTTGAATTTGGTGTATACGTCCTGAAATGCCTGTTCCAGCATAGGTCGTGTGCCTCCGATAGTTCATTTTATTTAAAAATACCACGTTTTGGCCGCGGCGCAAAGCGAAACAGCTGAATTTTGGGCAGGAATTTATTCTGCCGCCTTTTTGTTCGTGCGCACACGGATCACGCTGAGCACCACCAGCTCTACGGCAATGGCAACAGCCAGCAGGATCAGCGAGGTGAACAGGCTGCCGTTTGCGCCAAGGAAAGCCTGTGCAATGCCCGTGATCACATAGCACACTGCCGCGCAGGAAGCCGCCGTAATGGCGTAGGGCAGCTGGGTGGACACATGGTTCACATGGCTGCAGTGGGCACCGGCGGATGCCATAATGGTGGTGTCCGAGATGGGGGAGCAGTGGTCGCCGCAGACGGCACCGGACAGGCATGCCGCAATGGAGATGACCAGCATCTCGCCCTCCGGGAAGGCATGGCACACGATGGGGATGAGGATGGAGAAGGTGCCCCAGCTCGTGCCGGTGGCAAAGGCAAGGAACACTGCCACAAGGAAGATGATGACCGGCAGCATGTACTGCAGCGCTGCAGCAGAGCCACTCAGCAGGTTGGCAACGTAATATTTTGCGCCCAGCAGGCCGGTCATGCCGGACAGGGTCCATGCGAGGGAGAGGATCAGCATGGGGCTGACCATGGCCTTGAAGCCCTCGGGAATGCAGGCGGCAAAGTCCTGAAAGGTCATCACATTGCGCACGCGGTAGAACACAAAGGTGAACAGCAGGGCAATGCTGCTGCCCAGCACCAGACCTGCAGAAGCGTTGCAGTCCGCAAAGGCGGTAACGAAGTCCACGCCCTCAAAGAAGCCGCCGGTGTAGATCATGCCGAAGATGCAGGCCACGATCAGCACCAGCACCGGGGCGAGCAGATCTGCAACATGGCCGCAGGTATCAGTGCCATCGTCCACATCGTTGCCGTAGGGACGGTCGGCGGTGGTAAACAGGTCGCCGTTTTTGGCGTTGTCCTCGTTGAGCTTCATGGAGCCAAAGTCCGTGCCGGTGAAGATGAGGAACAGGCTCATCACGATGGTGAGCAGGGCATAGTAGTTATAAGGAATGGTGCGCAGGAACATGGTAAAGCCGTTGATGCCGGAGCCTTCCGGCACGCTGGAAGTGACCGCAGCTGCCCAGCTGGACACCGGCGCAATGATGCACACGGGTGCTGCGGTGGCATCGATCAGGTAGGCCAGCTTTGCGCGGGACACCTTCTGCCGGTCGGTGACCGGGCGCATGACGGAGCCCACGGTCAGGCAGTTGAAGTAGTCGTCCACAAAGATCATCACGCCCAGCAGCAGGGTGGCAAACTGCGCACCGGCCCGGGAGTGGATGTGGGTGGAGGCCCAGCGGCCAAAGGCGGCAGAGCCGCCGGCCTTATTCATCAGGGCCACAAGGATGCCCAGCATGACAAGGAACACCAAAATGCCCACGTTGCTGCTGTCCGAAAGCTTGGCCACCATGCCGCCGTCCTCATTGAAGAACAGGGTGTTGATGGCCAGCTCCAGATTGCCGTTGGCATATAGCAGTGCACCGGATGCGATGCCCACCAGCAGGGAGGTGTACACCTCCTTGGTGTTCAGCGCCAGCACAATGGCGATCACCGGCGGCAGCAGCGAAAAGATGGTGCTGTACACCGCACAGGTATAGGTGGACGGGTCCGCGATCTTGCCGGGCGTTGCCGCTGTGCACCACAGCAGCAGGGCAAACACCAGCAGAGCTGCGAACCATGAAAGGTTCTTGTTTTTCATAACGGATTCCTCTTTTTTCAAATTTCCGGGGATGCATACCCCTCTTTGCGCAGGAAAAACTATCCCCATCGAATGCAAAGGGAGGTGTGCGCCGCGCCGGACTATAAAGCGATGTATTTTGAGCTGTTCCGGGCCAGCGTGCAGGCCGCACAGCTTTTGCAGGACGCGCAGAAGCGTGCTGAGCAGCACTTGCTGGAAGCTGACCCGCCGCCGATCCGATTGGAGCAAACAGAGCAGACGGATGAAGAATAGTTTTCTTCGGTCAGCGTCCTCGCCCTCTCAGTCACCTTCGGTGCCAGCTCTCCCAAAGGGAGAGCCTTTGGCCAAACCGGGAACTTTACCGTACTGCCAAAGCCTCCCTCATTGAGAAAGACTTCCCCCGGCTGGGGGAAGATGTCGTGTAAGCGACAAAAAGGGGAACGGTGGCATCGCGCAGCGATGACGGAAGGAGTTTTACCCCTTCTTTGCCTCCGCCTTGGCTGCGAACTTGGCGTTGTTGATGACAAAACGTTCGTGGGTGCCGCCGCCTACAGGGCCTTTTTCGTCGTGCAGGGCCACCTTGAAGGTGAGCTTGCGGCCTTCCACCGCCACCAGCTCGCTCTCGCAGGTCACGGTCATGCCCACGGGGGTGGGGGCGGTGTGCTCCAGCTCGAGCTTGGTGCCCACCGAGCCATTGCCCTCACCCAGCGCGTCGGCCACGCTCATCCAGCAGGTTTTTTCCGCCAGAGCCACAAGGGCCGGGGTGGCAAACACATCCAGCGTGCCGCTGCCCATGGTCTTTGCGGTGTTGGCTGCGGTGACGAGCACGCTCTGTTCCCCGCGGATACCGGTTTCCAATGTCATATACTTTCCTCTCCTTTTGCGCGCCGTATGGCGCATTTTATTTTTGAACACCTTTATAAGATACCACATTTTGCACCAGAACGCACCCTATTTTGCACTTTTTTGTGAATTTCTCTTTTTCTTTTTGCGCAAACGGGCTGCCAAGTCCTCTCTCTTTGGGAGAGGTGGCACCGAAGGTGACGGAAAGGGCGAGGACACTGACCATGCGGCAACCTCTTTTTTGTTTTCGCCTTCCCTCCAATCCGCATCCTTATTGCGATTCAAAAACGCAAATTTTCTGCGTTTTAAGGCAAATTTCATCAATTTAGAGCAGACGCCAAAAATCTTTAAAAAAGCCTTGACAAGGAGCATTCCGCGTGCTACTATGAACACATGAACAAGCGTTCATGTGAATCCACAGCGAAGGGAGATGTCAACATGGCGGAAATAAAGGAAGCAATGCCCGCGCCGCCGCCGGAAGCCTTGGATATGCCGGACGACGAGGTGCTGTACGAGCTGGCCGACCTGTTCCGGGTGTTCGGCGACTCCACCCGCATCAAGATCCTGTATGCACTGCACGACAACGAGCTGTGCGTGCAGGACATTGCAAACGCCGTGCAGCTGAGCCAGTCGGCGGTGAGCCATCAGCTGCGGGTGCTCAAGGATTCCAAGCTCGTGCGGTTCCGGCGCGATGGCAAAACCGTTTACTACGCACTGGACGATGACCATGTGCGCAGCATCCTCTCCATGGGGATGGATCATATCGAAGAATAACGAAAGGCTGGTATTACTTATGAAGAAGAGCTACAAGATCGAAGTGGACTGCGCAAACTGCGCTCAGAAGATGGAAGACGCTGCCAACACCGTTGCAGGCGTGGCAAATGCTACCGTCAGCTTTATGACCCAGAAGATGAAGGTGGAGTTCTCTGAAGGTGCAGACCCCCACGACACCATGGTGAACGTTCTGGCCGCCTGCAAGAAGGTGGAGGACGACTGCGAGATCTTTGACATCTGATGCGCGGCAGGTTGCTGCACACGATCAACAGCCTCGCCCTCTCCGTCACCTGCGGTGACACACTCCCCCTTTTGTCGCTACGCGACATCTTCCCCCGGCCTGGGGAAGTCTTTCCTCAAAGGGAGAGGCCTTGGCAAAGAGATGAAGTTTGCGTGGACTGCCAAGGGCTCTCCCTTTGGGAGAGCTGGCAAATCCAAAGGATTTGACTGAGAGGGCGAGCCCGCTAAAGAAAAAAGCATCTGCAGCAAGAATTCGTAGATTTTCTGAGAGCTCAAACGAATGTGCAGATGCTTTTTACTTTGTGTGCGATTGTGTTGTGCAATAACTTTTTCTGTTGAAAAATCAGACAGTTTTCAACAGTTTCCACTCAGTTTTCAACACCGTTTGCGGAAAAAACGTAAAATAAACGTGGAAAAGCGCTTTTGCGCCTGAAAAACTGTGTGGAAAACACGGGTAAAACCGTGGAATATCCATTTTTATGGGGAAAAGTTGTTGAAATCCCCGCCCGCCGCAGCGTGATGCGGCCCATGGATCCCGCAAAAAGGAGCGTTTTGTATGAACAAAAAGCAGAAAAAGAACCTGCAGCGCATCATCATTGCGCTGATTTTGGTGCTCATCCTCAAGCTTTTGCCCCAGTTCCCCACGCCGGTGGAGCTGGTACTGTACTGCATCCCGTATCTGGTGGTCGGCTGGAACGTGCTGCGCAAGGCACTGCTTGGCATCAAGAACCGTCAGCCCTTTGACGAGTGCTTCCTGATGGCCGTTGCCACTGTGGGTGCATTTGCACTGGGCGACTACGTGGAGGGCTGTGCCGTTATCATCTTCTACCAGATCGGCGAGCTGTTCCAGAGCGTGGCCGTGGGCAAGAGCCGGCAGAGCATTTCCAGCCTGATGGACATCCGCCCGGACTACGCCAACATTGAGGGCGAGGACGGCAGGCTGGAGCAGGTGGACCCGGACGATGTGGAGATCGGCACCGTGATCGTGGTCCAGCCCGGTGAGCGCGTGCCCATCGACGGCGTGATCGTGGAGGGCGCTTCTGCCCTGAACACCGCCGCCCTGACCGGCGAGAGCCTGCCCCGCGATGTGCAGACCGGCGATGAGGTCATCAGCGGCTGCGTGAACATGACCGGCCTGCTGAAGGTAAAGACCACCAAGGAATTCGGCGAATCCACCGTTTCCAAAATTCTCGATCTGGTGGAAAATTCCAGCATGAAGAAGGCCCGCGCCGAGAACTTCATCACCCGTTTTGCCCGCGTGTACACCCCCGCCGTGTGCTATGGCGCATTGGCTCTGGCCTTTATCCCGCCCATCGTGCTGCTGCTCATGGGCCAGCCCGCCCGCTTTGGCGACTGGGTCTACCGTGCCCTGACCTTCCTTGTTATCAGCTGCCCCTGCGCACTGGTCATCAGCATTCCCCTGAGCTTCTTCGGCGGCATCGGCGGTGCATCTGCCTGCGGCATTCTGGTCAAGGGTTCCACCTATCTGGAAGAGCTGGCCCGCACCGGCATCGTTGTGTTCGACAAGACCGGCACCCTGACCCAGGGCACCTTTAAAGTGACCGGCATCCACCCCGCAGAGGGCACCAGCGAGGAGCAGCTGGTGGAAGCTGCCGCGCTGGCCGAGAGCTGGTCCAAGCACCCCATCTCCCTCAGCATCAAGGCCGCTTACGGCAGGGAGATCGATCCGAACCGTGTCACCGATGTGCAGGAGCTTGGCGGCCACGGCGTGACCGCCAAGGTGGACGGCAGGACCGTTGCTGCCGGCAACGCCCGCCTGATGGAAAAGCTGGGCCTGAAGGCTCCCGCCGTCAGCGAGACCGGCACCATCGTGCATGTGGCCATCGAGGGCATGTACGCCGGTTATCTGCTGATCGCCGATGTGGTGAAGCCCCACAGCGCACAGGCCATCCGGGGCCTGAAGGATGCCGGTGTGCGCAAGACCGTGATGCTGACCGGCGATGCCGAGCCGGTTGCAAAGGCCGTTTCCGCAGAGCTTGGGCTGGATGAATACCATGCGGGCCTGCTGCCGGGCGACAAGGTAGACCAGATCGAAACGCTGCTCGCCGCAAAGCGGCCCAAAGAGAACCTTGCCTTTGTGGGCGACGGCATCAACGATGCCCCGGTGCTGTCCCGTGCCGATGTGGGCATTGCAATGGGCGCTCTTGGCTCTGACGCTGCCATTGAGGCCGCTGACGTGGTGCTGATGGACGACGACCCCGCCAAGATCGCACTGGCCATGCGCATTGCCCGCCGCACGTTACGCATCGTGTACCAGAACATCGTGTTTGCACTGGCCATCAAGTTTGCCTGCCTTGTGCTGGGCGCGATCGGCATGGCCAGCATGTGGACCGCCATCTTTGCCGATGTGGGCGTGATGGTGCTGGCTGTGCTCAACGCCACCCGTGCCCTGTACACCAAGGATCTGGCGAAAAAGAATGAACAGTAAAAAACAGTGCCGGACAGCCTGAAAACTGTCCGGCACTGTTTTTATATATGAGGTGCATACAGGCGTTCTATTTCATGCACAAGCTCCGGTTCTTTTTCGATATCAAATTTTCTGGCAAACATGCAGGGCGATGCTTTCAGCTGTTCCAGATCAGCGTATTTCCAGACCCACGGATTGCCTCTGTCCCAATCGATGGCACGGGCACTGGTATCACCCGGCCCCTGATAGATCTTATCCTGATACGGCGACTGCGCGATCAGTGTCTGCACAAAGAACTCGTCCGAGCAAAAGGTCTTGTCCAGCACCTGCAGGATCCACTCTTCTTTTGTCAGCAGATACCGTGCAAAGCCGTCAGTGCAGCTGAACCAGTTGCTGCCCTTTGTGAAGTGAACGTCCTGATTGCGCTTTATTTTCAGCAGCTTCTGGCCCGACAGCAGGATTCCATTGATCACGCCGAGCACCGGATGGCGGCGCAGATCGATATTCTGGAAAAAGTGCCGGTAATAAACGCGCTCATCGTTGAATGGGCTGAACGGGTGCGGGTCGAAATGGACAAATTCCACGTCCGGGTTTGCCTCAAAAAATGCACGGATATCTTCTTGTGTTTGAATGGGCAGATCCACACCGGAGATCAGGTGGTAATGCTGATACGGGCCATGGGCCACTGCTGTTTTCAATAGCACAAGCTCCGCTTTTACCTGACTGACACCACCCCACACAACACTGTGCCGTTTTGCGTGAAACACTTTCGCATATTTCATGCGGCACTCCACCGTTTCCGGCTGGTAGTCCGTATTTTTGCTGTCCATGTGGATGAATATATCATTCCACGGTACATCCAGCATCCGCAACAGGGTCAGAAGCATCTCATCACATTTATGTGCTTCTATCAGGTACGCCTGTTTTTCTCTTGTTTCCATCGCTTTCTCCTCTTAATTCTGCGCCGCATTTTTATTTTATTATAACAGAACCCTCTTTAAAAACAATCCCATCACCCCTTTTTACAGCACAAAGCCGCCGCATTCCCTTGCAGAGGGAGAGCGGCGGCTTTGTTTGGGTATGGAGAAAATGGAGGAGGTCTCAAAGTTTATCCGCGGAAAGCAGCGGTATATACCGCCACCACCTCGCCGCGGGTGGGGGTGATCTGGTTGGTGGACATGCAGGTGTCGTGCAGGGCAAGCTCTGCCAGCGCGGCAAAATCTGCAGGGTCCACCTTGTTCAGCTGCGCAAGGTTTGCGGGGATGCCCACCCCTGCACTGAGCTGACGGACAAACTGGATCACTGCCGGTGCGGCAGTGTCCGGGGTAAAAGTGTCCTGCAGGCCCATGGCAGCGGCAATGGTCATGAACCGCTCCCGGCACACCGGGCTGCGGCTGTTGAAGGCCAGCACGTAGGGCAGCAGCACCGCATTGCACACACCGTGGGGCAGGTTGTAGTGTCCGCCCAGCGCGTGTGCCATCGCATGCACCATGCCAAGGCCCGCGTTGGAGAAAGCCATGCCTGCCACATTTTCGGCGTAGGCCATCATGGTGCGGGCGGCTTCATCCTGACCGTTGGCAACGGCCCGGGGCAGGTTCTGCACGATCGCCTGCATGGCCCAGTAGGCATCCTTGTCCGTGAGCGGGTTGGCGTTTTTGGAAAGCGCCGCCTCGATGGCGTGGGTCAGCGCGTCCATACCGGTGGCTGCGGTGAGCTTGGGCGGCATGGAGGACATGAAGTCGGTGTCGTTCACCGCAATGCTGACCATGCAGTTGGGGTCCACCATGGCCATTTTGCTGTGGCGGACAGGGTCGGTGACGATGTAGAAGGAGGTGCACTCGCTGCCGGTACCGGCGGTGGTGTTCACCGCCACGATGGGCAGGCCGGGCTTGGAGGACTTGTTCTCGCCCTCGTACTGCTCCACGGTACCGCCGCAGGCCACCACGATGCTGGCTGCCTTAGCGGTATCAATGGCGCTGCCGCCGCCCAGAGCCACCAGCAGCTGCACCTGCAGGGTACGGGCTGCGGCAATGCAGTCGTTCACCACCTGTACGGTGGGGTTGGGCTGCACATTGTAGTACACGGCGTACTCCACACCGGCATCGGACAGTACCTGACCGACCCGGGCAGCGGCACCGGAATCATAGAGAAAGCGGTCTGTCACCAGCAAAGCACGGCGGATGCCCATCTTCTGAAGCTCCGGTCCCAGAAGACGGATGGCACCCTTGCCAAAAAAGCTGGTCTTGACGGCGTTGATGCGTTCTGCCATGTGTTCACCCTCCGCTTACTGTGCCTGACCGCAGACGATCTGCACCGGGTCCCAAATGGAACAGGACGAGGAGGAATAGACGAAATCCACCTGACCCAGTGCTTCCACGGTCATGCCAGCGCGGATGGCAACGGCAATGGCGTTGATGCGGGCCGAAACATTCTTTTCTCCCCATGCCTGCGCACCCAGCACCTGACGGGTATTGGCCTCATACACCAGCTTGATGGTGATGCGGTGGGGGTTCGGGCAGATGCCCGGACGGTCGGTGCCGGTGGCCATTGCACTCTTCACCCGCAGACCGGCCTTGCGGGCCTCGGTCTCGGTCAGGCCGGTGCGGGCGATCTCCAGATCCGCCACCTTCAGGCTGCTGGTGCGCAGAGAGCCGTCGCGGCAGGCTGCGCAGTCGCCCACGGCATAGATATTGGGCACACTGGTGGCAAGGTCGGCACCAATGAGCACAGCGCCATTGGGTGCCAGCTGCGCCCCGGTACCGGCCAGCAGGCCGGTGTTGGGGGTAACGCCGATGGCTACCACGCAAAGGTCACAGGGGTAGGTGCCGCGGTTGGTCTGCACCTGCTCCACGAAGGTACGGCCTGGGAAGGAGCGCACCTGCTCACCCAGATTGAACTGCACGCCCTGCGCTTCCAGCTCCTTCTGGATCAGCTTGCTCACCTCAGGGTCAAACTGGGGCAAAAGCTGCTGCTCTTTTTCAATGATACGCACATTGCGGCCCAGCTTGAGGAAGGACTTTGCGATCTCCAAACCGGCCCAGCTGCCGCCCAGGATCACGATGTCCCGCACATAGGGGGTGCGGACGAACTCCTTGAGGAAGATCAGATCTTCCACGGTCTTGAGGGTCTGCACGCCCACGCGGTCACTGCCGGGCACCTGCGGCACACGGTTGGAAGAACCGGTGGCCAGCACCAGCTTGTCGTAGTGGTCTTCAAACACGCGTCCGGTGGCAAGATCACATACCGTCACCTTGCGGGCGGCTGCGTCGATGCCGCGCACCTCATGGCGCAGATGTGCGGTGATGCCCTGCGCGTTCAGCTCAGTCTCCTTGGCCTGAATGGCCTTGTTCAGGCTGTCCAGATCCTCGCACAGGTAATGGGGCAGGCCGCCGGTGCCGCAGGAGTAGAAGCCGCCTTTTTCGTAGACGGTGATCTGCGCTCCGCGCTGGGCGGCGGCAAGTCTGGCGGCGGCCGAAACCCCGGCGGCAATGCTGCCGATGATAATAATTTTCATTGTTTAAGCCTCACGATCCCGCCGGGAGGAAGCCCCTCTCTGCGGCAAAACTTGCAGGGTGTTACTTACTCAGGGTGGGAGGATTGTCCACGATGCCCACGATGAAAGCATCAATGGGCGACGGATGGTCCAGACCATGCTGGGTGGTCTCGTCGGTGGTGACCAGAACCATCTCGCCTACACCCGCGCCGATGTTGTCGCCCGCCACGATGGTATCCTTTTTGGAGCCGAACACCGGCTCCACCAGCAGGAACTTATAGCCTACAAGCTCCGGCATTTTGCGGGTGGCGACAACGGTCCCCTTGACGATCCCTAAAATCATAGCTTACTCCTCTTTGCCCAGCACGGTGACCAGCTGCCCCTGCTTGAGCAGGAAGGCATTGCCATCGTCCGTGTCGATGTGAAAATCCAGTGCACATTTGTCGTTTGCGCGGATCAGCACCCCGCCCATCACGCCCGGCTTGGGGCCGTCGATTTTTACCTTCACGCGGTCGCCGTCGGCAAGGCCGAAGGCCGCTGCCTGTGCGGGAGTCATGTGGATGTGGCGGTCGGCGATCATCACGCCCTCCGGCACGGTCAGGGTGCCATTGGGGCCGCGCAGGGTCACGCCCGGCGTGCCCTTTGTATCCCCGCTGGAACGCACCGGCGCTTTGATGCCGATGTTGCGGCAGTCGGTCTGCGCCAGCTCGATCTGAGTGGCACTGCGCTCCGGGCCAAGGATGCGGACATGCTTCAGTTCGCCCTTGGGGCCGATGATGTCCAGACATTCCTCGCAGGCAAACTGGCCGGGCTGGCTCAGCGCCTTTTTGGGGGTGAGCTGGTAACCATAGCCGAACAGCTTGTCCACATCATCGCGGGTAAGGTGGATGTGCCGCACCGAGATGCCTACCGGCACCTGACGGCTGCGCTTTTGCAGCTCTGCCTGCACGGCCTGCGTGATCAGGAGCAGCAGCTGTTCCTGACTGATGTCATGGTAAACCAAGGCACAGCGCTCCTTTCTTATGCAGCGTCAGCGCAGGGCTCAGCGCAGCTCAGGCATGCACTCGGACACGCTTGCGTGCGGGCGGGGAATGACCAGTGCGCTGACCACTTCGCCAATGCGGGAAGCAGCGGTCTGGCCTGCCTCAACAGCAGCCTTCACAGCGCCAACGTCGCCCTGCACGAACACGGTAACAAGGCCTGCGCCGATCTTCTCCTGACCCACCAGAGAGACATCTGCGCTCTTCAGCATGGCATCGGCTGCCTCGATGGAAGCGGTCAGGCCGTTGGTCTCGATCATGCCCAGAGCGGCATCCAGCGGCACCTGCTCGCCTGCGGGCAGGCCGGACTTGCCGGTCGCGGGGCCCTTGGCGGGCATGATGCGGGCCAGATCTGCGTGGGGGCGTGCAATGACGTTGACGCAGAACAGCTCACCCACGCGGGAAGCAGCCTCTTCGCCAGCCTCGGTAGCAGCCTTGACAGCGCCCACCTCGCCGGTAACGATCACGGTGGTCAGACCGGCACCGATGGTGTCGGAACCAATGAACTCAACGTCAGCAGCCTTCAGCATTGCATCGGTAGCGTCGATGTTGCCAACCAGACCCTTCGTCTCGATAAAACCCAGAGCTTTCATAAGTTGTTCCTCCTGTCAGAACACTGAAAAAATTGTATGTGATGGTTTCGTCCTTCAAAAACTCAGATGATGCGCAGCCCGCCCTCGGCCAGCATGCAGCGGCGGCGGCGGCAGAAACTCTTTGCGCAGGTGATGCCCTCGCCGGTGGGGCCGGCAATGGTCATGGTGCAGTGACCCTCGCCGCCAATGCCAACACCGGCCTTGGTGGCGCTGTTCTTTACGTAGATGGTGGTCTCAATGACCCGGGCAAAGCGGGTCATGTGGTCCACATCCTTGGAGAAGATGGAAGCGGTGTGGCGGTTGCCGTGCTCAGCGACCACGGCATCTTCCACCGCCTGCTCAAAGCTCTGGCAGCGCACGATGGGCAGCACCGGCATCATCTGCTCCACCAGAACGAACGGATGGTCGGCAGGCACCTCGCAGATGGCAAGGCGGCAAGTATCCGGCACATGCACGCCGATGGTCTCCAGAATGCGGGCGGCATCCTTGCCCACCCACTTTTTGTTCACCTCGTGGCCGCCGCCCTTCTTGGGCTGCAGCACGATGTTCACCAGCTGTTCGGTCTGGGCCTTGTTCAGCAGGTAGGCACCCTGCTTCTGCAGCTCGTGCAGCAGGCCGTCGTAGGCGGTGTTCACGGCGAACACTTCCTTCTCTGCAAAGCAGAGGATGTTGTTATCGAACGAAGCGCCTTCGTAGATCTTGCGGCCTGCCAGCTCGATGTCTGCGGTCTCGTCCACGATGACGGGCGGGTTGCCTGCACCGGCACCGATGCACTTTTTGCCGCTGCGCAGCAGGGCGTTCACCATGCCCATGCCACCGGTGCCTGCCATCAGGCGGATCTTGGGGTTTGCGGCCATCTTGTCCACATTCTCCATGGTCGGCTCACGGGTCATGGTAATGAGGTTTGCAGGGCCGCCCGCCTCGATGATGGCGGTATTCAGTGCCTGCAGGCAGTCGGCAGACACCCGCTTTGCGCGGGGGTGCACGTTGAACACCACGGTGTTGCCGCCTGCGATCATGCTGATGGTGTTGTTGATGATGGTCTCGGTGGGGTTGGTGGTGGGGGTGATGGAGCAGATCACACCAAAGGGTGCGTACTCTTCCAGCATCAGGCCCGCGTCACCGCTCTTGGCTTCGGTGGTCAGGCATTCGGGGCCGGGGGTCTTGTTGATGACGGCCAGATGTTTTTCCACCTTGTCCTCATAGCGGCCCATGCCGGTCTCTTCCACGATCTTGTGGCACCACTCCTCCACATGTGCGCGGGCACAGCGGCGGATGGCTTCAATGATGCGCTGGCGGTCCTCGATCTTGTAGTTGGCCGCCCAGTCGCGCTGGGCTTTCCATGCAGCCTCCACTGCGTCGTCTACGTTCTCGAACACGCCGCGGTCGCCTGCTGCACCGCCGGGTGCAGCGGTATAGGCTGCAGGGGCGGAGCTTGTCTGTGCACCGCCCATACCGGCAAGCACCTGCTTGACGATCGCTTCAATTTCCTGCGAACTGATATCCATGGTTTTCGTTCCTTTCCGTAAAGGTCATATCCGTTGGATCAAACAAAACTTTTTGTTATTGAAAGCTCTTCAGCGTCCGGCGGATGACCTCGGCCATTGCGGCATCGCGGGCATTTGCGGACTTCGGTGCGGCCGGGGCCGCTTCCATTGCAGGGACTGCCGCAGGCTGTGCGGCGGGCACCGGGGCAGGAGCCGCCTGCTGTTTGGGCAGGGTGGGCAGCGCCATGCCCGGCTGGATCAGCCCGGTAACGCCCGGCAGGCTCACCGGCTGGGCAGGCTGTGCGGAGGGTACTGCCATTGCCACAGGCTGTGCAGCGGGCTGAGCCATGGGCTGCACGGCAGGTGCGCCGCACTTGCTGCAGCCGGTGCAGTGACCGCCGCAGCTGCCGCATTTGGAGCAGCCTGCGCAGCCCAGCTTTGCGGTGACGGCTGCGTAGTAATCCAGTGCTTCCACCAGATGGGCCGCATCTGCCGGGGTCTTGCCCCAGGTCAGGCAGCCGTCATTTTCCAGCAGGACAGCCTTATCGGTGCGGCACAGCAGGCTGACAGCCTGTGCCTGTGCGTCCACGTTCTGGGCGGGCAGCAGCTGCACCCGGCCCAGCGCCCGCACTGCGGGGCTGAACGCTGCAGGCTGCACGGTCTGGCCCTGCATCCCCATCACAGCCGCGCAGGCCGGATAGGTGTGCATCACGCACTGGGCGTTCTCGTTTTCCTGATAGATTTTCAGATGGATGGGCAGGTCTTCGGGCAGGGGCTTTGGCTTTGCGCTGAGCATCGCCTTGCCATTCATATCCACGCGCACCAGCATATCCTGCGTGAGCGCGGCCTTGTCGGCACCGGCAACGGTCACCCACACGGCCTGCGGGCCGACGCGGACGCTCATGCTGCCGTCACCGGCCACCAGCCAGCCCTTGGCTTCCAGCCGACGGGCCATCTCGATGATGGCTTTTTTTGCCTCAAAGTCTGAGAGGTAAGTAACGCCTTGAATCACCATACGTTTCTTTCCTCCTTTTTAACGGCGCAGCGGCGGGATCTTGAGCATGGCGCGCACCTCGTCGGGAGTCATGGGCATCATGCCCTTGGACTTTACGATGTCCGACACCTTTGCGATCAGCGCTGCGTTGTTGTCCACATGGACACCCGGCGCGATCATGTCCGAATCCTCAAAGCCGATGCGCACGGTGGAAGCGCCCATATCCAGCGCAGTCTTGACCATTTCCCAGTCCTCGCGGTGGGCCTGCGTGTAGCCCCACAGGTAGTCGCCGTTGGGAAAGTTCTCTTCCAGCGCCTGGATCATGTGGCGCAGGGCCGGCACCGTGGCAGGCATCTCGCCGCCATGGCCGAACACCAGTGCAAACAGGATGGGTTTTACAAAGTGGAACTTGTCGTTCAGTTCCCGCACGGTGTTGATCATGCCCAGCTCAAAGACCTCGGTCTCCGGGATCTTCTTGTTGTCCATGATGGTCTTGACGCAGTACTCCACATCCTTGATGGGGTTCTGGTACACCGAGGTACCCAGATTCACCGAGCCGACATTCAGGCTGTTGGCTTCCACCCAGGAGGGGTAGCAGGGCTGCACACGTTCCTCAATGGTCAGGTTGGACACGCCGCCGGTGGAGATCTCCACCACGATGTCGCACATCTCGCGGATGTAGGCCACCGTTTCTTCCAGCAGGCTCAGATCCGGGGTGAGGTTGCCGTTCAGGTCGCGGCAGTGCAGGTGCACCATGGACGCGCCGTTTTTGTAGCACTCATACACATCCCGGGCAATGGCCCGCGGATTGATGAGAATGTCTGTGGCCGCAACGGGGGCCACGGAGATCATGATTTTTTTCATTGGATGAACACTCCTTGCATGTCGCATTGGAGAAGCTTAACAAAGGATGCTAACGTCATTTTAGCACAAACATCCCATCTTGTAAACTCACAGTCCCCAGCCCGCCTTTTACGGCAGGCAGGAGGCCTGTATGCTTACTTCTTCCAGAAGATGTAGTGATCCTGCACTGTAGCGGCGATCTCGTCCACCTGCCTGCGCTCGATCACACTGAGCAGCTGGCGGTGCAGCTCTACGAACCGCTCGATCTCCTCTTCGCCCTTGGCCAGCACCTTGCGGGTGGTCTCCAGACGGCTGGGCATCGTCAGCCGGGTGATATACTCGGTGATGGTGGCCAGCATGGGGTTCTGGGCCGCATTGGCGATCTGGGTGTGGAACCGGCTGTCCAGCTCCAGCACCTTGTCCACCGAAGGCTCCGGCGAGTGCATTTCGGCAGAAAGCTCGCCGAAGGTGCGGTACAGGTCCGGCAGAAAGGATGTGATATCATTGCGCTGAATGATAATATTCAGCGTACCGATATCGATGACGGAGCGCAGTTCCACAAATTCCTGCCAGCTGTTCTTCTGCAGGATGATGCTGTACAGCATCGGGTCCAGCATTTTCTGGTTGTAGTTTTCGCTCACAAAGGTGCCGTCGGCACGCTTGATGTACAGGATGCCGTAGGCCTGCAGCTTTTTCACAGCTTCCCGCACCGAGTTGCGGCCCGCGCCGAACTGCTTGCACAGTTCCATTTCGGTAGGCAGCTTGTCGCCCGGATGCAGGGTGCCGTCGATGATCTGGGAGATGATTCCATCCATGACCTGATCGACTACAGACTTTACCGCATTCTTCTGTTTTTCCGGATGTTCCATTGACATAAGTTCCGCCTCCAAATCCGGTTTGGTGGATATTCGGGGTCGTTCAACGTGGAACGTTCTGGGGCAGAAAGCCTCCAAACATCACATGTTGAACTTCCGCCACTATTTTACCATATCTGAAAAGCGGACGCAACGGTTACGCCATCAAATAGGTGGGCAGCAGGATCAGCTGAGGGAAGGCGACCATCAGGGCAATGCAGACGAAGGTGGCCGCAATAAACGGCACCAATGTGGGGAACACCTCGCCGACTGTAACATCCATCAGATCGCAGGCAACGTAAATGCACATGCCCACCGGAGGAGTGACCAGACCAACACCGATGACCACGGTGATCAGGACACTGAGCACGATGGGGTTGATGCCCACGCCCAGAGCAATGGGATACAGGATGGGCATAAACAGGGTCAGCGTTGCGATGGACTCCATGAACATGGTGACGATGAAGAAGATCAGCAGGATCATGATGAGGATGACGGTGGGGTTGGTGGAGAAGCCCAGCATGGTCTTGGCCACCCACTTGTCAAAGCCTGCGGTAGTCAGCATAACAGTGTACAGCTTTGCTGCGCCGATGACGATGAAGATACGGCCGCTGGTGCGGACGGTCTCTGCAAAGGCAAACTTGATGTCTTCCCACTTGAGTTCGCGGTAGATGATGCCGCCGGCAAACAGACCGTAAACAACAGCGATCACACCTGCCTCGGTGGGGCTGACGATACCCATGGTAATGGTGCCCACGATGATGATAGGCATGAGCAGGGCGGGCCAGCTCTCCCACAGGCCGTGCAGCACAGGGCCGATGGTGAAGTGACCGGGCTCCTTGGGCACGCCTTCTTTCTTAGCGAGGAAGTAGCTGACGATCATCTGTGCCAGACCGCACAGGATGCCGGGGATGATGCCGCCGAGGAACAGCTTACCGGTGGAGATGCCGCAGATACCGGCAATGACCACCATGGGGATGGACGGAGGAATGATGATGCCGATGGTGGAGGAAATGGCGGTAACGGCAACGGTAAAGTTCTTGGAGTAGCCCTTGCGGATCATTTCCGGCATGAACATGCCGGAAACACCAGCGGTATCGGCAACAGCGGAACCGGAGATGCCCGCAAAGATCATGCTGGAAAGCACGTTCACGTGAGCCAGACCGCCGTAGATGTGGCCGACGATGGAGTAGCAGAAGTCCATCAGGCGCTTGGAAATACCGCCCTTGGACATGGTGAAGCCGGCAAAGGTATACAGAGGGATGGCCAGCAGTGCAAAGCTGTTCATGCCCTCAAACATGCGCTGGGCAATGGTGACGGTGCTGCCGCCGCCCAGGAACAGGATGCCGCCCATGGCGGACAGGCCCAGACTCATGGCGATGGGCACACCCAGAAACAGCAGAACGAAGAATGAGATCAGCAGCCATGCGATCATTTGGATTTGCCCCCTTCCGGTTTTGCGGTCAGTTCAACGATCAGGTTGAGAACGGCGGACAGGATGCACAGCACACCGGCAATGGGGAAGATGGTGTACACCTGACCCATGGTGAACTGCGGCATGGTGGAAACGGCCTGCTTTGCGCGGGTGCACAGCTGGTAGCCGCCGTAGGTGACCATGACGTAGAACAGGATGATGAACACATCACGGATGATGACAACGATCTTTTTGCCCAGCGGAGTCTTACCGAGGATGGAATCCACCACCTCCACGCGGAGGTTGGTGCCCATGGCGTTGATGCCAATGCAGGCAATGAGCATGGACCAGACGTTCAGATACTGGCTGCTCTCCATGTACCACTTGAAGCCGCCGATGCCGGGGATCAGGCGCAGCACAACGTTTGCGAACAGAATTACCATCATAGCCGCGCACAGAATGGCGGAAATGAGGGTGGTGATCTTGTCCAGAGTGGTTTGCAGTTTTTTCACAGTACAAACTCCTTTCCAAGTGCGATTCAGATAAAATGCAAAGGGACGAAGGGCACGCCCCTCGTCCCTTTGCTTCGGTTTTATTTCAAGGTTTTCTGGTCAGTGATCTCAGCGGGCTTCTTTCCATGCCTTCAGCTGATCCAGCAGGTCGCCGTAGGTATCAGCGTTGTCGGTCAGGACCTTTTCGGTCGCAGCTGCAAACGGAGCCAGTTCCGGGCTGTTGATCTTCATGCCCTTCTCTTCCAGAGCGGAGACCAGGTCGTTGGTCTGCTGCTCGTTCAGCTCACGGTCGTAATCGGCAGATGCCTTTGCAGCGTCGGAAACGATCTGCTGCTGGTCAGCGCTCAGCTTGTTCCAGCTGCTCTCGGCAATGGTAAAGCACATGCCGGAGTAGATGTGGTTGGTGATGCTCAGGTACTCCTGAACTTCGTAGAGGTTATTGTTGTAGATAACGGGGATGGGGTTCTCCTGTGCATCGTAGGTCTTCTGCTGCAGAGCCTGATACAGCTCAGAGAAGCTCAGCGGCTGGGGGTTGGCACCCAGAGCGGTCATGGTAGCCATGATGACGGGGTTCTCGGGGGTGCGGATCAGCAGACCGTTCATGTCGGCAGGGCTGTTGATGGGGCCCTTGGAGTTGGTCACGCAGCGGAAGCCGTTGCAGTAGTGGGCCAGCACACGCATATTCTGGCTCAGCAGGCCTTCCTCAGCGGCAGCCTCGATGTCGCTGTCCATGAATGCCCATGCATCGTCGAAGGTCTCGAACTGGAACGGCAGTGCGGAAATGCCCATCTTTGCATCGTAGGTGGCAAAGTTGGAAGCGTCGGTGATGATGATATCCACCGTGCCGGAATCCAGAGCGATAGAGTTGATCAGGTCAGCATCGCCGCCCAGCTGGCCGGAGGGGTACAGCTGAACTTCCACAGCGCCGCCGGTCTTTTCGGCAACTTCTTCTGCAAACTGCTTTGCGCCCTTTGCACGGGGGTCTTCTTCGTTGGTGGAGAAGCCCAGCTTCAGGGTGACAGCCGAGCCGGAAGCGGCAGCGGAAGAACCGGTGGAAGCTGCAGTAGAGGCAGTGGAAGCAGCAGTGCTGGTGCCGGAGCCGCCGCAGGCAGCCAGACCCAGAGCAGCAGCGGAAATGCCAGCCACCTTCAGGAAGTCACGACGGGAAATCATCTTTTTCATAAGAATTCTCCTTCAAAAAAATATCTTCTCCTGAGCCGGTCTCGTGCTCCGGCTCTTGTTCCTTTTTTAAATGGTGCCTTTCTTTTCCAGCGCCTTTTTCAGCTCGGCTGCACCAAAGCGGGGGCTGCTGAGGACCACCTTGCCAAACTTATCGGCGATATACTGTTCGCAGTAGGCCATGCTGCCCTGTGCAAACACGATCACATCTACCTTGTCGGCAATGGTACCGGCCATCTCGGTCATGCGGGCCTTGAACTGGTCCTGATCCAGACCGAATGCACCGTCCACCAGACAGTCCACCAGCTCCACGTGTCTGTTGCACTCGCGGGCCATGCGCAGGATGGTGCCCTTGGTGGGTTCCAGCGTGGTGGGCAGGGTAGCCATCACGCCGATGCGCTGGCCCTTGCGGACAGCCTCGCGGCACATCTCCTCGTCCACGCGGACGATAGGCACACCAATGTACTTTGCCACGTCCTGTGCACTGTCGGCAACCTCGCCCACGCTGCTGCACAGGTTCAGCATGGCATCCACGCCTTCCTCAGCGGCTTTCATGTACATGCCGATCAGGCGTGCTGCCGGTGCAGTGGTCACATAGCCTGCCGCGCGGACATCTGCCAGAATGCTGGGGTCCTGCAGGCTGTACAGCTCCACATCATCGCCCAGCTGCTTTTTGACCTCCTGCTCCACCAGTTCGATCAGTTCCGGGGTGGTGCTGGTATAGATCAGACCTACCTTCATAACGGAAAAGCCTCCTTTTGTTTTTCGTGTTCTCGTGCCGGACAAGCCCGCAGCAAAGGCTCTTTGCTACATCCTACCTTTAGTTCAATCTCAACAGCTTGTCCGTCTTTACATCCTACCATTAGATTACTCTTCGGTCCGCAAAAAGTAAATTGGCGAATAGCCGATATTTCGGTCCGGTTTTGGTCGTTCTGCACAAATGTGGGATGCAAGTGGTGAAAAATCCACTTCTTTCTGGACATCATCCCATCTTGCGGCGTATAATACCCTTAAAGAAAAAGACAGGGAAGGAGCCACCGGAACATGAATCCGTTTCAAAGTGATAACATCTGGAAAAAGAAGGCCCGGCAGGGCAAGGCGCAGCAGCATCCGCTCACGCCGCAGCAGGAGTGGCAAAAGCAGGTGAACAGCAGCAGCCTGTGGCTGGGCGGCGGCGTGGTGCTGCTGGCACTGTATCTGGCCGCTGTCCGCGCCGGCACCGTGGCGCTGGACGCAAGCGCCGTCGTGCTGATCGTGGTGGTGGGCTGCTTCTGCGTATACACTGCCGCATCCCTCGGCAGGCTGATGAAGAACAAGCCGGAGGAAAAGGCAGCAAAGAAGAAAAAGAAAGCAAAAAAAGATTGATAACGCGTACAGAAAGCCAGAAAATCTGCGGATTTTCCGGCTTTTGTTTTTCGGCTTCCCGCGCAGAGCGCAATCGTGTAGGGCAGGTTTTATGGCTTTTATAAAATTCTTCTCCGCCGGATACGTTCTCTTTTGCGTGCCAAAAGAGAACCAGAAAAGCACCCGCTACTTTCGAGGCGCGGGAGGCACGAACTAGGGGCTGCTCGCCCCTAGTAACCCCAAAGCAGTTGGGCTCCATACAAAAAATCCAAGTCGCTGCGCTAAAGGATTTTTTGTGTTGCGCCGATTTCAAGGCCCCTCAGCCGCTACGGCGGCAGCTCCCCGCAGGGGAGCGGGGCCTGAACATAACGTTTGCGTTATCTGCCGCGCGAATG
The DNA here is from genome assembly GCF_017377615.1 of Faecalibacterium sp. Marseille-Q4896. Classification (NCBI taxonomy): domain Bacteria; kingdom Bacillati; phylum Bacillota; class Clostridia; order Eubacteriales; family Oscillospiraceae; genus Faecalibacterium; species Faecalibacterium sp. Marseille-Q4896. Next base: position 49,310 of record NZ_JAFREG010000004.1, on the reverse strand, counting down.
CTCCCGCAGGGAGCCAGCGCAGGCAATACGCCGTTAACCGCCACGACTCCTTCCCGTGAAAAAGCAAACAAGCCAGCCCCGCAGGGCTGGCTTGTTTGCAATATTTAAAATAATTTTTCCTCTGATATTGTCAGAGCAGAGCGGAGACAATTCTAAATCGTCAGGCTGTCAGCCCAGCAAAATTTCCACCGCTTCCCGCAGGGTGGGCACTTCGCCCACATTGCCCGGGAAGATGATGTACGGCGTGCCAGGGAACAGGCTTTCGGCACCGGTCTGCCATACCGGGATGCCCGGCCGGATCTGGCCCAGCACCTTGGCGCATTTCACGCGCAGGGCCTTCACGCCCACGTCGCTGCTGGTGATGCCGCCCTTTGCCACCACAAAAGCCGGGGAAGCGGTCAGCCTGCCCACGCAGCTTTGCAGTGCATCGCTGATGGCAACGCTGCGCACGAGGGCTGCTTCCGGGGTGTCGTCCGGCAGGGTGAGCACCACGCGCTTTGTGGACACGCAGCAGGTGATGCCCTTTGCGATCTGCTGTGAGCAGTGGGCCACGATGGCGGCTGCTTCCTTTTCCAGCTCGCCCGGCACCAGCACCTTGTCGCTGTCCATCTCAATAAACTCGATGCCCTGTACTTTTTTCAGTTCTTCCAGCTGGGCCGTGGTCTTTTTGGTGTGGCTGCCCACCACGATGATGCCGCCTGCCTTGCTTTCCTGCGTGACCATCTTTTCCCGGGTGAGCAGCGGCTGGTCGGAAATATTGCCGATGGCCTTGACCAGTGCGGCCGCACTGCGGATGGTGAAGTGACGGCCCTTTGCCATGGCGCGGTACAGTGCCACTGCAAACACCTTCACATCGCAGTCCGCCACTGCGTTCACGATCACATGGCCGTAATCGTGCACCGCCAGCAGCTGGGCCTCGATGCCGTCAAAATCCATGGCGCGCAGGCTTTCCAGCGAGATGCAGGTCACGTCTCCTGCACGGACTTTGCCGCCGGTTTTTTCCTCAATGTATTCGCACAGGTTGCTGGCGTGGTAGCCAAAGGTCTCGTCCTTGGCAAATTCGGTCTGGCCGCAGGGCACAAGCTCTGCGCCGTAGCGCACATAATGCACGTTGTCCAGTGTAAAGCGTCCCCCCTCGCGGAAGTAGGGGCACAGAATGTCGCCATCCATTTTGTAACCGTTCTCAGCCTCCGTCACCTCGCACAGCAGGTCGGTCTCCAGCGGGTAGTGGCCGCGCAGGGTGGAGTCGCCGCGGCTGATGATCAGGTAGTCCATGCCGAACTCGCGGGCCACCTTGGCGGTGTTCTCCGCGATCTCGCGGTGGGCCTTGGTGGTCTCGGCCACGGTAAAGCCGCGGCTGTTGGTCAGAATAAAGAAGAGCTTTTCCGGCGCAGCAAAGCCCTTGCGCAGGCTTTCTACCGTCCAATCTGTATAAACATAAATATCATGTACCGTCTGTACGCCGGTAGGGTCGTCGTCCAGCACAATGATCTTGCGGTTGCTGGCGGCAGCTTCGGCGGCAAGGGCGGCGTTCAGTTTTTCCTCATCCACCTGTGGAAAGCTGGCCAGAACATCGGCACTGCGGATCTGTTCCATCTGAAGCTCCTCCTTTATTCGTACAGCACCTGTGCGATCAGCACCAGCGGCTCGTCGCCCAGGCAGGCGATCTGGTGGGTGTCGCCGGGCATGGCGGCAATGATGTCGCCCTTCTCCAAGATCTGCTCCTCGCCGTTGATGATGTGGACAGCGCGGCCGGAGACGATGACCATGCTTTCCATCTCGTGCTCATGCGTGTGCCTGCCAATGGTCACGCCCGGTGCCAGCGTGTGGCGCACGTAGGCGCGGCCCTTGCCCAGCATTTCGGCAGGCGCATCCAGCAGGCGTTCCATCATCACGGTGCCCTCGCCGCCCATGCAATGGGGGATCGGAGTGGGTTTCATCTCAGAAGCTTTCTTATACAACATCCCATGTTCCACCTTTCAAGTCATCTGCAGCAGCATACGGCAGAGTGTTTTTAAACATCCTACCTTTCAAGTTAAGTCCATTATACATGAGCGCAAGCGGAATAGCAAGATTTTTTCCTGAAAAGCTGTTCAATTTTGTGCAATGCGTTTTGTGCAATCTGGCTGATATCCCGCCGTTCCTGCCCCGCAGGCATACAAAAAGCTTCCCCGCCGCAGGCACACAGCCCACGGAAAGGGAAGCTTTTGTCTGATTCCATTTCGGGTGCATCTGACGGAAGTAGTACACCGCAGCATAACACTCCGCTTTCCTTTTTTCGGATCCCGAAATAAATTGGAACTCTGCACATGTTCAAGCTGCAGTTTTTGTGTTTTTTTCAGAGAATCCGTTTTTTGTTGCCGGAGCAGCGTTTCTTTTGTATAATGGCAGTGATGGAAGGCCGATGCCTTTTGCAGATTTTTGATCACGACGTTACAAAAGCGAGGTGTACTGATTATGGAATGGGCAAAATTGCTGTCAACTGAAAAACTTTCTTCTGAACCTCCTGAGCCCGATTCGTTCAAGGAGTATCCCATCAATGCATTTGAAAAGGACTACAGCCGGATCGTTTCCAGCGCTGCATTCCGCAGGCTGCAGGATAAAACGCAGGTGTTTCCTCTGGATAAGAGTGATTTCATCCGAACCCGCCTGACGCACTCGATCGAAGTCTCCACGATCGCCCGGCAGCTTGGCATCATGATCTCCAAAAACACAACACAGTACAAGCCAACTGATATTGCTGTGCCGGAGGATGCCGAAGCCATCGCATCGGTCCTGCTCTGCGCCGGCCTTTTGCACGACCTCGGCAATCCGCCCTTCGGGCATTTCGGCGAGACCGTGATCGGTGACTGGTTCAAAGAGAACCTCGACCATGTAAAATACAAAGGACGGCCCCTTCGCAGCTGGTTATCCAAGCAGATGATCGCTGATCTGGAAAATTTTGAGGGCAATGCACAGGCGCTGCGGATCCTGCTGAAAGCAAAGCACGGTTCCAGCCTCAATCTGTCCAAAGCGATCATCAGCACGCTGGTAAAATACCCCACCGACTCCTGCTCCGTTGATAAAGGCAGTGCGGATATCCGAAAGCACAAACTCGGCTTCTTCGCTGCAGAACAGGAGACTTTTGAGCAGATCTCGGAAGCGGTTGGGACCACCACTCCCGACAAAGGCATCGTGCGCCATCCGCTGACCTACCTGCTGGAAGCAGCCGACGACATTGCATACTCTACTGCCGATCTGGAAGATGCCTTTAAAAAGGGCCTGTTCACCCTTGACCAGTTCATTGAATATTACACAAATTCTTATGACCATTCAAAGATCTTTCCCCACAGAAGCCCTGAGTACTTCTCCGATGAGCGGATCCAAGAGCTTTCCGCGCAGCGCGGTGCAGACCACACCCCAGAAAACGACAGCGCTGCATTTAAAAAATGGCTCACCCAAACGCGTCAGTGGCTGATGTATGTAGCCATCTACCGTTTTTCCTGCAAATATAAAGAGATCATGGCCGGAACCTACTGCGGTGATCTGTTTGAAGGAACCAATCACGCCATCACCATTGACATCCTGAAAGGGGCCATGCGGAAATTCGCCTTCGATACGCCCGGTATCCTGAAACTGGAGCTGTCCGGACAGGTCATTCTCGATTTTCTGCTGGATCATTTTGTTCCCGCCGTGCTGTACTATGACTCTGCATACTGCACCGACGGGCAGGCACCTTCCAAGGCCGACAAAAAGCTTCTCGCCATTTTCTCCGGCAATTACAAGCAGGATTACCAAAACACCCGAACCGGCACGGAATCTTTTGACTTATACCTCCGGCTGCTGATGGTCACCGACTATATCAGCGGCATGACAGATTCCTATGCCCGCACGCTGTACCGCGAGCTTAGCGGTATTGAATAACGCTGCCCTGTTCAGATCCCACGTGCCCGGTTCGTCTGCCGCTTATGGGCTACGGCATGATCGTTCAAAAACTGCTGATACATCACTCTGGAAGCCTCGCACAACTTCAAATCAGGTGCCAGCTTTTTTACGAAGACACTGCTTGCGAATGCGAACGCCTTTTGAATTGCAAAATGATTTTTCGGTTGCTATACTGGGCTTATCAAATTTTTTCGGGAGGATGCCGCAATGACCGCACATACAATGCAAATCGGGAACAGACCTTGCCGCATTTACGGCGAGCCCCATGCAGAATACCTGCTGCTCCAAATGACAGGCGAACACGAGCTGCAAAGCATGGAAAGCGAGGTTACCGCTATTGCACAGAGTGCGCACCACTTTCTGTTTGCGGCCGTGCCCGTGGAAAGCTGGAACGATGCACTTTCTCCGTGGGAAGCCCCTGCTGTGTGGGGAAAGCAAGGATTTGGTGGCAAGGCTACGGAAACCCTGTGCTTTCTGACAGAGCAGGTCATTCCCACGCTGAAGCAGCAGTATCCTCTCCCGGAAAATGTCAAAATCATTCTGGGCGGCTACTCGCTGGCCGGGCTGTTTGCATTGTGGGCATCCACCCAGACTGATCTGTTCTATGGTATCGCTGCCGCCTCGCCCTCTGTTTGGTTTCCGGGCTGGATGGAGTTTGAACAGCGGCACCCGATGCAGGCACAGCGCGTTTATCTGAGCCTTGGCGACAAGGAAGAGCATACGAAAAACGCTGTCATGGCTGCGGTAGGTGATAACATCCGCACCCTGCACAGTCGGCTTGCAGAGCGTGGCGCAGACTGCACCCTTGAATGGAACAGCGGCGGGCATTTCAAAGACGCCGATTTGCGTACCGCGAAAGCCTTTCGGTGGGCGATGGAGGAAAGCCGATGAATATTTTGATCGATGCAGACGGCTGCCCGGTGGTGGACCTGACATTGCAGATTGCAAAACAGTTCGGCGTTCCTATCATCATCCTGTGCGACACCTCTCACCAAATCGAGCGGGAAGGTGCGCAGACGCTGGTGTTCGATAAAGGGGCAGACAGCGTAGATTTTGCTCTTGTCAACCGGGTAAAGCCGGGGGATATTGTCGTAACACAGGACTACGGCCTTGCGAGTATGTGCCTTGCCAAGTGCGCCCGGGTGCTGAACCAGAACGGTCTGGAATACACCGCCGACAACATGGAAGCTCTCATGCTGCGGCGGTATGAAAACAAAAAGCTCCTCCGTGCCGGAAAGCACCCCAAGGGGAGCGCAAAGCGGACGAAGGAGCAGGATGAAGCATTTGTCGCCACACTTACAGATATTTTAGCGAGCATCTGATTTTCTGAACGGAACACCGGCGAATTTTTTTCGCGTCACATTCTCTGTAAGTGAAACCCGTCAGAACAAAGCACCTCTCCACTGCATGAAATCATTGAGATACCGCCGCTTTATCCTCTGGCCACGATCTTCTGAGCGCCGCATAGGAAATAAGGAAGTTTGCAAGCCAACCTGCCGGGACTGCAAGCCAAACAAAAGCAATGCCAAAACGCGGTGCACAAATCAAAGCAACAGACAAGCGGATTGCAAGGTTTACCATATTTGCAATAAGAAACGGCCGCATGATTCCAAGTCCGCGAAGAACGCCATCAGTCGCCATCTTGATGCCCATGAAGATGAAAAAGTAACCAAGCCATCTCATATAATCACCGGACACCTGATAGGCCAACGCGGTTCCGTCCTTTCCCAAGAACAACGAGGAAATCTGTGTGTGCAGTGTTTCAATGACCACGAAAGCAAGAACTGCAAAGCATAGATCCAACACCAGTGCAGCATGATACCCTTTTTTGATACGCTCAATTTTCTTTGCGCCAAGATTCTGGGATACAAACGGCGAAACTGCATTGCCGATGGATACGAAGATCAGCGAAAAAACATTTTCTACCCGCATCGTTGCCGCATACCCGGCAAGTGCCTGTGTGCCGAAGGGATTTACCACTGCCTGCACGATCATCATACCGATAGACACTGTGGACTGCTGCAAAACCGATGGTACCGCAATGCGAAGCGTGGAATACAGCTCCTGCCGGTCGAACCTGCTAAAGGAGCTCTTGTATTGCCGCATCCGAGACAGAAAGATCAAAAACGAAAACACGGCAGAAATTCCTTGTGCGATCAAGGTCGCAAGGGCTGCACCAAACACCCCCAGACCAAGACCGGCCACCATCCAGAGATCCATAAAAATATTCAGGATAGATGAGAATATCAGCAGTCCCAACGGAATTTTGGATTCACCGATGGAAGTGAACATGGTGGAAAGAATGTTGTACATGAATAGAAACGGGAAACCCACAAAGTAGACCCGCAGATACAATACTGCTTCTTCCAATATATCGGCAGGGGTCTGTAATCCGCTCATCATGAAATGGGAAAAGCAAAAGCCAAAGACACCAAGGACAACGCTTAAGATCAAAAAGCTGATCAGGGACGTTGACACAATGGTTTTCATTTTACCATAATTTTTTGCACCAAAATAGCGGCTTACAAGCACACCTGCGCCCACACCAGCACCAAGCGCCACACAAATAAAAACATTGGTCAGTGCAGCACAAGCACCAACAGCCGCAAGTGCCGAGGAGCCAACAAATTGACCAACTATTATGGAATCGGCCATATTGTATACTTGTTGAAAAAAGCTGCCAAGGATCATCGGCATTGCAAAAACAGTCAGCGCTTTAAGGGGTGGATCTGTGATCAAATATTCATCTTTCGACATGATTATATTCCTTCCAAAAATCGTTTATTGCAAATTTTATCGCAAGTCAAGAAATTAGTGCAACATTCAAACGGCATCTTTGCGATATGCAATTCACCGCTGTTGCATTAAAAAGTTGAATAGTATTGGAATCTATCCAATATAAGTATATTCCCCCCTGTCTCAAAATGCAATCTGCGACTTCTGGCGGAGATGGTGGATATTCTCCCGCGGGCTAAGCAACAGCCCGCAGGGCTGGTTGCTTGCGGTCTGCGGGCCGCCGCCCTGTTCTCATCCTCACCATCTAGCCGCAAAAAAGGCACCAGCCTGAGCTGATGCCTTTTGTTGGCGGAGATGGTGGATATTCTCCCGCGGGCTAAGCAACAGCCCGCAGGGCTGGTTGCTTGCGGTCTGCGGGCCGCCGCCCTGTTCTCATCCTCACCATCTAGCCGCAAAAAAGGCACCAGCCTGAGCTGATGCCTTTTGTTGGCGGAGATGGTGGATATTCTCCCGCGGGCTAAGCAACAGCCCGCAGGGCTGGTTGCTTGCGGTCTGCGGACCGCCGCCCTGTTCTCATCCGCACCATCTAGCCGCAAAAAGGGCACCAGCCTGAGCTGATGCCTTTTGTTGGCGGAGATGGTGGGATTCGAACCCACGTGCCCGATTAAGGACAAAACGATTTCGAGTCTTTGAAATTGTTGGATGAAGCTGGTTCCTCGCGGCTGTCATTGGCAGCTGAGGGCATTCTTGTAACCTCCCAAAAGGCACGTCACACCGCAATTTGCAGGCAAAAATCAGCCGCTTTTTGCGAAATGACGTTAGAAAAAGCCTTTTTCACACAGGCCGTCAGCGGCTGCATTTCAGGTGTAGTTGTGTTAGATGTCCGTTAGAAATATGCAGTGCTGCCGTTGCTGTGCCAGCTCACAGCAGGCTTCCCTGTCTGAACGCAGCGTTTCCCGAAAGCCGGGAAATGCTGCGTTTTCTCTTGCTCGCATTGGGCTGAAAGGGAAGCCGCCATGTCAACATTCCGCGTCAATAAAAATGTCAACTACACCGTCATGAGCAACCACCACCTGCAGGATAAGAGGCTGTCCCTGAAAGCCAAGGGACTGCTGTCCTATATGCTCTCCCTGCCGGACGATTGGGATTACAGCCTGAAAGGGCTGACCGTTGGTTGCAAGGATGGTCTGGACAGTGTACGCACCGCTGTTCTGGAACTGGAAGAACACGGCTACGTCCGCCGTCAGAAAGTCCGCAATGCCAAAGGGCAGATCATCGACTACGATTATCAGGTTTATGAATCGCCTGTTGAGGACGATCCTGCCGTTCCCAGCAAGGAAGGCGGGCCATCGAACCCGTCCGCAACCAAAAGCCCGAAAAGCCGCATGAAACCTTGTTCTTCACCATTTTTGGATTTTCCAAATTTGGCTGAGCCCAATTTGGAAAAGGCAACGCAACAAAATACTAATAAACAAAATACTAAAAGACAAAGTACTAATCTATCAGGGCAGACAGACGAATCCGCAGATTTTGACCAGATGGAAGCACAGGTACGGGAGGAGTTTCGGGAACGTTTGGAGATCGACACCCTTGCCCAGCGGTACGACCCCGACAAGTTGGAGGAGTTGTTGGACAACATTGTGGAGATGTACTGCTGTCCTCGGCAGACCCAGTACGTCGGCAAGCAGCCGCAGACCACCAAAGCCATCCGGCTGCGGCTGGACAAGCTGACCAGCCAGCACGTTGAGTACATCTTCGATGTGATGTCCAACACCACCCAGCCCATCAAGAACATCATGGCCTATCTGCGCACCACCATCCTGAACGCCCCCACCACGATGGAGCACTACTATCAGGCGCAGGGCAACTGGCTGACCGCACAGAATCGGAAGAAGTAAGCGCTGTTTTCCACAAAGGCCATAACACACGTTGAAAATGCAAAGGAGAATTTCCATGAAGAACACGAACGCCGTCCGCACCGAGATCCATTACGCACAGGTTGGGGAGTATCAGCTGCCCCTGCTCACCCTGCCGCAGACCGATGATACCGAACCGCTGGGCAAGTATGGCCGGATGCGGCTGGCCTATCTCAAGAATCAGCGTCCTGTGCTGTACAACCGGATGTTGCTGAACGGTACGCTCTGGCCGCATTTGCAGGATGTCCAGAAAACGGCCTACGCGTGGCTGGAACGCACGATGACCACTCTGTTAGACAAGTACCCCGCGCCGGACAAAGAGCGCGCACAGCTTCTCTGGGTGGCGCACATGAACGGGCTGAAAGCGCAGGCTGAAGAGGTAGTGGTGAGGGAAGTCGTGTATGCAGAATGATCCCTGATAGCATCCGAATGGTATCAAAAGCCGATATTTTAGATTTTATTCTTGATTTTTGCGGAATATTTGCAAATTTCAAAATCAAAATTTGACTTTTCGCCCAGAATAGAGTACACTGGATTCAGAAAATCATCTGGGAGGAATCGCGATGCTGCTTCAATTTTCAGTCGCCAACCACCGCTCCATCAAGGACACGGCTATTATCAGCTTGAAAGCATCTACGGATAAAAGTCTGTCTGATTGCCTGATTTCGCCGGACGAGAAGAAACAGCTTGTGCCTGTGCTGGCACTGTACGGCGCAAATGCAGCCGGGAAGAGCAATGTTCTCCATGCTCTCCTGCTCATGCGGGAAATGGTCTGTGGCCGATATGCCAAGCTGCTGAAAGGTGAGTCCCTTCCGCAAGAGCCGTTTGCTTTCACCGACCAGCCTACACAGCCGACCAGCTTTGAAACCATCTATTTTTATGGCGGCATCAAGTATGCCTATGGGTTCTCGTTTGACAAGTCCAAAGTCCTGACCGAATATCTCTATCACTGGCCCAACGGCCGGGAGGCTCTGGTTTTTTCCAGAGAAGGCAATGGTTATCAGTTCCGCGAGAATGTTCAGGAACAGCTTACCCTTGCCGGACGGACCGCAGAAAACCGGCTTTACCTGTCCAGCTCCAACGAGTGGAACTGTCCCCAGACTGAGAAGGCCTATCTGTGGTTCTTTGAGAAACTGACCGGCTTTATGGGAACCGAAATGCAGCTGGATGCCACCTTGTCTGCCATCCGGCAGGGCGGCTCTGAAAAGAGACGTATCCTGCATGAAATGCTGTATGCAGACCTCGGTATCAAGGACATCCGCATTACAGGCTCCAAGGAAGAGCCTATCATCTCCGCACTGCACATTCTCGATGCCGAAGATGGCGCTTCTGAGGGTTTCTGGCTCCCGTTGGGTCAGGAATCCGTTGGGACACAGCGTTTCTTCTCTCACATCGGTATGTGGCTTGCCGCTTTGGAATCCGGGTCTGTTTTGGTAGTAGACGAGATCGAATCCAGTATGCACCCGCTGCTGACAAGGCATCTGATCGAGATGGTGCAGGATGCCGCTATCAATACAAACCATGCACAACTCATCTTCACCACGCACGATACCGGACTTCTCGACCTGACGTTGCTGCGACGCGATCAGATTTGGTTTGCAGAAAAGGATGAAAAGACCATGCAGACCGATATTTACGCCCTGACCGAGTTTTCTCCCCGGAAAGGTGAGAACATCTCCAAGGGCTATCTGCAAGGACGGTATGGGGCGATTCCACACATGAGGAAAGAATTATTAAAGAGCGTATAAATATGGCTTACCTGAAACTGATGTTAGATGAACGGGAAATCGCTCATCTGAGCGAAGATGGGCAGTATCTCTGCGCCAATGAGGGCGTGCTACAGTACGACCTGCCCTTGAACCTCTTTATCGGCAGCAGCCGCAAAGTCCCACTGGTCGATGTGGTCGTCTGGGCAAAGAAGCGCATCTTTCCCCGGAATCGGATGGACTGCAAGGAGATTCTGGAGATGATGGGCCTGCCTGACTACAACGCGTGGGAGATCGTCAAGCGCACCAATGCCTGCCTGATGGAAGATCCTTTCTGGCTGCGCTTCAGCGAAGATGAGACCTTTGAGGATACCACGCGCGGTAGGGCAAGAAGGATCATGGCCGAATATCAGAAGCCTGCTAACACCAATTAGTATCATTTATATCATTGTTAGGGCAGAGCTCACCTCCCCTTCACTTTAAGTCAGCGTTTGTCGCCGTATATACTTGTTCTTCTCGATGTCCAGCTTTTTTAGAGCAGAATCCCTTAATCGCCTTGCTTTTCCCTTAAAATGTAGTATATTTTAAGGGAAAGAAAGGGCGGTAAGGGCATGAGAGCATTCAATTACTCCAAAATCAAAGAGCAAAAATGGGATTCCGAGATTCTCGGCTATATTGCTGCAATCTATAAAGAAGCGGGTAAGCAGGAACTTTATCTGAAGCAGCGTCCTGAAGAACTGGAACATCTGGTCGAGATTGCAAAGGTGCAAAGCACCGAGGCCTCCAATGCCATCGAGGGAATCGTGACCACCAGCACTCGAATCAAGCAGCTCGTGGAAGAAAAAACCACACCGCGCAACCGGGATGAACAGGAGATTGCAGGATACCGTGATGTCCTGAACCTCATTCACGAAAATTTTGATGTGATTCCGATTACGCAGAATTATATTTTGCAGCTGCATAAGGTCTTGTACAGTCATATGAACAACCCCATCGCAGGACGAACAAAGAATGTGCAGAATTATATCAGCGCAACTTATCCCGATGGCCATAGCGAAGTTCTTTTTACCCCGTTGGCTCCCTATGAAACGCCAGCGGCTCTTGACCGAATCTGCGAAGAATATAACCGTGTGATCGGGAACTTTGAAGTAGAACCATTGATCGCAATTCCTGTGTTCATCCATGATTTTCTCTGTATTCATCCGTTCAACGATGGCAATGGCCGGATGAGCCGCCTTCTCACGACCCTGGTGCTGTATCAGAACGGTTTCTATGTCGGGAAATACATCTCGCTTGAAGCCAAGATTGCCAAGAACAAAGACCTCTACTATTCCGCTCTTGCGCAGGCGCAAAGCGGATGGTACGAGGGCACAGAGGATGTTGTTCCATTCATCAAATATATTTTGGGAACCATTCTCTCTGCATACCGCGATTTTGAAGAACGCTTTGCCCTCGTGGAAACAAAACTTCCAGCCATTGAAGTTGTTCGGAATGCTACGAAGAACAAGATCGGGCGCTTTACCAAGCAGGATATCCGGGAACTCTGTCCTTCGCTGAGCCTTAGTTCCATTGAGGGTTCCCTGCGGAAACTCGTTGAAAACGGCGAGTTGAAACGCGTGGGAGCAGGCAAATCAACTGTGTACCTGCGGTTGAAGTAATCCCTTAATCGCTCCATCTTTCCCTTAAAATACGGCCAATTTTAAGGGAATCCGCATTAAGTAAGGGCTAAAGCAGTCCTATTTACTTGACTTTTTGTTGGTTTTCAGTATATTGATATCAATTGGTATCAACAAGTATCGGCTAATGGATACAACAAGACTCACAGATTGGATGCTCATCCCAATCTGTGGGTCTTGTTCATTTGAGTTCAGTCATCATCGTCCGGGTCAGGAACTTCCACCCACTCTGAAAGCTCTTCGCAGTAGTCCTCATATTTTCCGCCTTCGGTGGTCCTGATGACACGCCGCAAGTAGTCCTTACCGCCATCTACACAGCAGAGACCACAGCTGCACCTCTCTGACTTCTTTCCAGAGATTAGTACAGAAATATGTCAGCAGCCTGCCTGTTTATTGTGTTTTTGAGTGGTTAAGCAATGTCTCGTCCTTATCGTGAGCATTGAATAGGGCTTTTGTCCGCGCTATAATAGAAGAAAACTGCAAGGAAGTGTCATCATGCTGCACCCCGGACTGTACGAACAGGTCATCAACAATGCGCTGAACCGCGAACTTTCGGAAGTTCCGGAAGCCTGCAAGTCCACTGCGCCCATCGACACGGCCGAAGCCTCCAAGGTATTGGCACAGTACCTGACCGAAGTTGTGCAGAAGGGCCTTGACAACGTACAGGACAACGGCGGCGGCATCGAAGCACAGATCGAGCTGGCAAACCAGATCGTGAGCATCATCCAGACGACCACCAAAGAAGCTGACTTTGCCGCACTGGGCGTTGACCGGCAGGCAGAGCAGCTTCTTGCGCTTTTATGGAAAAATGACCCACGCCTTGCCGCCGGAAAAGCTGCCAAGGACATCGAGCGGCCGGAAACGTCCCTTGCGCAAAGCTCATTGTTTACCGGGGCCATCCACGAGCCGCAGATGTACACCGAGTTGAAGAAGGAGATCGTATCCGCTGACCGCATCGACATGCTGGTGTCCTTCATCAAATGGAGCGGCCTGCGCCTGCTCATGGACGAACTGCGGCAGTTCACCCAGAACGACGGCGAGCTGCGCATCATCACCACTTCCTATATGGGTGCCACCGATGTAAAGGCTATCGAAGAACTGCGCCAGCTGCCCAACACCAAAATCAAGGTCAGCTACGACACCAAGCGCACCCGGCTCCACGCCAAGACGTATGTATTCTACCGGGACACCGGCTTTACAACAGCCTATGTCGGCTCGTCCAACCTGTCCAACGCGGCCATTTCCAGCGGGCTGGAATGGAACGTGAAAGTGACCCGGAAAGACCTGCCGGAGACCATCGATAAGATCGCCGCCACGTTTGAAAGCTACTGGAACGCCGGCGAGTTTGAGTACTACGACGAAGGCCAGCGGGAGCGCCTTGCGCGTGCCCTGAAAGCCGAAAAGTACAGCGAGACCGACCACAGCGGCATTTACACACTGGATATTCAGCCTTATTCCTACCAGCAGGAAATTTTGGACAAGCTGGAAGCTGAGCGCGCCGTGCGCGGGCACACCCGCAATCTGGTGGTGGCCGCCACCGGCACTGGCAAAACCGTCATCTCGGCGCTGGACTACAAGCGGTTCTGCAAACAGCATCCCGGCAAGCCCTGCCGCCTGCTGTTCGTGGCGCATCGGGAAGAGATCCTGAAACAGAGTCTGTACACCTTCCGTGCCGTGCTGAAGGATGCCAATTTCGGTGAGCTGTTGGTCGGCAACTACAAGGCGGACAGCATCGACCACCTGTTCATCTCCATCCAGACCTTCAACTCGCAGGATTTCACGGCCAAAACCGGGGCTGATTTTTATGATTACATCGTGGTGGATGAGTTTCACCATGCCGCCGCGCCTACCTATCAGAAGCTGTTGGAGTATTACCAGCCGCAAATTTTGCTAGGACTGACCGCTACCCCGGAACGTATGGACGGCAAGAGCATTCTGGATTATTTCGGTGGGCGCGTTGCCGCCGAGATTCGCCTACCGGAAGCCATCGACCGAAAGCTGCTGTGTCCGTTCCAATATTTTGGTGTGACCGACACGGCCGACTTGAGCAGCCTGAAATGGCGCACCGGCGGTTATGACAAGGCCGAACTGTCCAACCTGTACGCCTTCAGCGGCATGGTGGCACAGCGCCGTGCCGACCTTGTGGTGAGCTCCATCCTGAAATATGTTACGGACATCGATGAAGTGAAGGGGCTTGGGTTCTGCGTTTCCATCGAGCACGCCCGGTTCATGGCGGACTATTTCAATACCCATGGCATCCCGTCCATGGCGCTGACCGGGGATTCCTCCGACGAGGAACGCAACACCGTCAAACAGCGGCTCGTTTCCGGGGAGATTCGCTTCATTTTTGTAGTGGACATCTATAACGAGGGCGTGGACATCCCGGAAGTCAACACCGTGCTGTTCCTGCGCCCCACCGAGTCGCTGACCGTGTTTTTGCAGCAGCTGGGCCGCGGCCTGCGTCTGGCTGAAAACAAGGAATGCCTGACCGTGCTGGACTTCATCGGGCAGGCAAACAAGAAGTACAATTTCGAGGAAAAGTTTACGGCCCTGCTCTCCAACACCACCCACAGCGTCAGCCGAGAGATTAAAGAGGGGTTTGTCTCTGCGCCCAAGGGCTGTTATATCCAGCTGGAAAAGATCGCCGCAAAATATGTGCTGGACAATATCAGCGCCTCCTATGACCGCACCTCCGGGCTTGTGGCGCGGGCAACTGCCTTTACCGAGGATACCGGTCTACCCCTGACACTCAGGAACTTCCTCGACTACTATCATCTTGACCCGCGTGCAATTTACAGCAAAAAGGTCTGCTTCAGCCGGCTGTGCGTCCGCGCAGGGGCGGCATCCGATTTTGCAGAACCTTTGGAAGAGACCATGACCAAAGCCCTTGCACGCTTTGCAGTCGTGGATTCCCGCAGGTGGATCCGTTTTTTGCTGGAGCTTCTGCCAAAGTTGGACAACACCGACTTTGCGGCTCTATCGCCAGTAGAGAAGCGGATGCTGCAGATGTTCTATGTGACCCTCTGGGGCAAAACTGCAGAAAGCTGGGAGGATGAAGAAGTTCTCGATAACCTGTATGCTCTCTCGGACAGTCCCGTTTTGCTGGGGGAGCTGCAGGCACTTTTGCAGTATCAATATGACCGCATCGATTTTATTGACGAGCCGGTGGATGTGGGCTTTGATTGTCCGCTGGATTTGCACTGTACTTATACCCGTGACCAGCTGCTGGTGGCGCTGGACTTTTTGAAGCCTGCCACTGTCCGCGAGGGCGTGAAGTGGCTGCCGGAAAAGCAGCTGGACGTATTCTTTGTGACCCTGAACAAAGCGGACAAGGATTACTCCCCCACCACCATGTACAAGGATTATTCCATCAACGAAAGCCTTTTCCACTGGCAGAGCCAGAGCACCACCGCCGAAAACTCTGCCACCGGGCAGCGCTACATCCATCACCGGGAAAAAGGAAGCCGGGTGCTGCTGTTCGTGCGCGAGTTCAAGGCAGAGGCCCGTTTTGGCGGTGCAGGAGCGTATACCTATCTGGGCACGGTGAACTATGTGAAACACGAGGGCTCCCGCCCCATGAATATCACATGGCGGCTGAACCGCCCAATCCCTGCAAAGTTTCTCAAAAAGACCAACAAGCTGGTGGTCGGTTAAAAGGAGAATATCATGAAGGTTGTTCGCGTTGTTGCAGCTGTGATCTGCGACGATATTCAGACGAAACATAAAATTTATGCCACCGCCCGCGGCTACGGCGAGTACAAGGGCGGATGGGAATTCCCGGGCGGCAAAATCGAGCCGGGTGAAACCCCGCAGCAGGCACTGAAACGAGAGATCCGGGAAGAACTGGATACCGAGATCGCGGTAGACGATTTGATTGGCACCATTGAATACGATTATCCGACCTTTCGTCTTTCCATGGACTGTTTCTGGTGCGAAGTAGTTTCCGGCGAGCTGGTGTTGAAAGAAGCCGAGGCTGCACGCTGGCTGACTAAAGAGGAACTTGATTCTGTTCCGTGGCTCCCGGCTGATCAGACGATTCTGGAAAAGATTCAAAAGGCAATACTATAATAGTGCACCTTTCTATGCCGGTTGACATATGTAATTCAAAAGTCAACAAAAAACTATTAATAGAAAATTTTGCATCAATGATTTCTTGTTTGTCAATTCATACATGTAAAAAGCGAAATACATTTGAGAGTTCGAGGTAAGTCATGAATCCAATTATAGCTAATGAACGCAATAAAAAGAAGTGCCAAAAGTTTACCCCCTTAAACAAAGTAGACGACATGCTCGATTTGGCAGGTTATTCTCGTGACTTATTTGGGAAAAAAGTTTTAGAGTATTCATTTGGATCTGGTAATATTATTAAACAAATTGTCAAGCGATACGTTGAGGATGCTCTCACGCAGAATATCGATGTTAATAATATTTCCTCTGGACTGTCTGCTGACATTTATGGTATTGAACTTGATCCACAATTGTACGATCAATGCATCAGCGATCTCAATGAAATCGTAAGGAGTTATGGAATTTCAACCGTCAATTGGTCGTTTGTGTGCACAGATGCACTTCAGTGGACTACAGATATTAAATTTGATTTTATTATTGGAAATCCTCCGTATATTTCATATCACGATATTGATGAAACAAATCGAAAATTCATCCGTCAAAATTTTAGAACTTGTAAAAAGGGGAAATTCGACTACTGCTATGCTTTCCTAGAAAAAGGTGTCGACTTACTTGCTTCTGGTGGAAAGATGGTTCAATTGATTCCAAGCAATATTTACAAGAATGTTTTTGCAGACGATATACGAAAAAAACTTCTTCCTGGCATCAGCACCGTATGGGAATATCCCAATAGTCAATTATTTGAAGATACGCTTACATCAAGCAGCATTCTGGTTTATGAAAGCAGAGATAATATAGCAACTATTAATTATCGTGCCACATCGAAAGCAAATAGCGTTCAAGTGAAAAAAAAACTTTTAGGCGATAAATGGGTTTTTTTGAATACTGATATTAACAGAAAAAAAACAATCCGGTTTGGTAGCAGGTATCACGCATCTATAGCCGTTGCAACTCAATTAAATAAGGCATTTATTGTAAAAGAAGAAGCCTCTATTGAACCGGGATGTTTAAGAAAAGGTGCCGCTCCACGCTCTCTCCGGCGCAATGTAAAAGAACAAATAATTTTCCCGTACTATTATGATGAAAAAGATACCCTGATGCGCTATGAAGAAGATGATTTTAAATCTCGATTTCCAAACACATACGAACACCTACTCGCTTTCAAAGACAAACTCATTGTGCGTGATGCTGACAAATCAGCAAAGTGGTACGAATATGGTCGCTCACAGGCTTTAAGCCATCTCCATCAGGAAAAACTTCTTCTCTCAACAGTAGTAACAAATACTGTTGAGGTATATTATTTGGCAGCTGATGACATCCCATATTCCGGTATCTATATAACCGTTTCCGATGGTAAATCCAGTCTACAAGACGCGCTAACAATCCTTCAAAGCAAAGATTTTTTGGAGTATATTTCAAACCAAGGCTTAAGTGTTAGCGGAAAATCCAAGCGAATAACTTGCAAAGATATCAACGACTATCAGTTTGAGGAGATTTGATTTCATGGAACATTTACAATATGTAATTGAAGACAGCACAATTGCGTATCTGCTGGGTGTGAACAACTTCACAAACGACGAATCCGCTATTCTTGAACTAGTCAAAAATTCCTATGACGCCGGAGCTCTGCATGTGAACATTTCTTTTTCAGGAGATCAGCTTGTTATTGCTGACGACGGACAAGGAATGGACGAAAATAATATCAGAACGGCATGGATGCATGTTGGAAAAAGCGATAAATCTTATGAAATTTTTGATGCAAATAATCGGAAGCGAGTTTTGGCCGGATCAAAAGGCGTTGGTCGTTTTGCCTTGGCACGACTCGGCAATCATGTAATGATTCAAACAAAGAAGGATTCCAATGCAGGAATAATTTGGGAAACAGATTGGAATTCATCTTCCATGCGGCAGGATTCAACAAAATTATCCGTGGGAACTACTATCAAAATCTCTGGATTGCGCGAAAAGTGGGGCAAAAAGAAAATTGAAAATCTCGTCAATTTCTTGTCGAAAACCTATAATGACAGGGCTATGAACATCTCTGTGACACATCCAGACTTTTCTGGCGATATTCCCTTCTATCTTCCTCAACCAGTTCTTGGCGTGAATTGTCTTTCTTGCATTTCTATAAATTATAACAGCCATGAAAAAACACTGAACACAGTAATTGATTCGGATGAATTTTTGGATTCTGCTCAGGATTATTGTCCAAATATAAATCTCCAAAGAAAAGAAAGTGAAGTTGATATCGTTACCGAGCTAACCGGATTATCCAATTATGATTTAACGGAAGAACAATTGGAAGACATTGCATCTCAATTAGGTGATTTCTCAGGCACTTTTTTCTTTTGTATGAAGCCATCATCCATTGAATGTGAAAAATTTTTGTATAAACATCACGGTTTACCTGCGCCAATGCCAGGCGGAGTGATTCTGTATAGAAATGCCTTCAGTATATCCGCCTATGACGGAAAAAAAGATTGGTTAGGTTTTGGAAAACGTTCCCGTAAATCACCCGCTGCAGCTTCACATCCCACAGGAGCTTGGAGAGTTCGTGAAAACCAGATATCGGGAAAGATAGAAATCGACAAAAGGCGCAACGCGATGCTTCAAGACTTATCTAATAGACAAGGTCTGGATGAAAATATTTATTATCAGCTCTTTGTTGATATTATTTTGCTGGGATTTAAGGAGTTTGAGCGGTACCGTCAAGATATCGTAAGACATATTAATGTCAAGAATGAATCTGTTTCCATTCCTGCTAAAACTCCCGTTTCAGATAAAGTCGTTCAAAATCCAAAATTGGTTCCTACGCTTACCGTGCAAGAATCTATGCAACTCGCTGACGAAATCAAGAGCTACCGCCAAGAAAGTCAAGATGCTCGCCAAGAGCGGACGAATGTAGAGGAACGTTATAAGTATGACATCCGTATTCTAAATGTGCTTGCAACAACCGGCCTGAAAGCTTCTTCTATTGCCCATGAAATGAGAAACGATCGTAATTCGATTTCAGCGAATACAGATTATATTATTGCCGCACTGCAAGAATATGGAATGTGGGATGAGCTTTTATCGCCAGAAAAGACAAAGAAGGCGTATAAAAATGTTCCCGTACTTCTTGAAAAGGGACGTGAAAAATGTGCTAAGATTGTTTCTTTTATGGATACAATGCTTTCAGAAATCGAAAAGCGTCAATTTCAGCCTGGAATGCAATCTATAATAGTACTTTTAAACCGTATAAAAGAGAGTTGGGAACGAGATTATGCGTGGATATCGATATGTATTAGAGTAGCTTCTGATATTGAGTACTATCTATCTGAGGACGTGCTTCATGTTATTTTTGACAATCTTATACTAAATAGTATTCAGCAAAATGAAAAGAGCAACCATCTGAATATTATAATTCAGGGTTCATTAGAAGATGGTTTGCTGAAATTTTCATATTCCGATAATGGTGTAGGCTTAGCCCGAAAGTATCAGAACAATCCTATGAAAATTTTAGAGGTTCACGAAACAACCCGAAAAAACGGTCATGGTCTCGGAATGTGGATCGTCAATAACACCGTAAATATGTCTGGTGGTCAAATTTTGGATATTCGCGGTACAAAAGGATTTTTTGCCGAGTTTTCAATTGGAGGTTCATTGTAATGGAGGAATATAATTTACTTTATATCGATGATGACATCGATTCACAACTAAGCGAATATTTAGACAAAGACTTAAA
Source organism: Faecalibacterium sp. Marseille-Q4896 (assembly GCF_017377615.1). Classification (NCBI taxonomy): domain Bacteria; kingdom Bacillati; phylum Bacillota; class Clostridia; order Eubacteriales; family Oscillospiraceae; genus Faecalibacterium; species Faecalibacterium sp. Marseille-Q4896. The sequence continues at coordinate 29,500 of NZ_JAFREG010000004.1, read as the reverse complement.
AAACGCTCTGCAAAGTGATATAGTCCTTAATATATCTGAACACGAATTCAAACCAGCTGAAGGATACAAAAGTCTACTAGAAAATCCTCAAGTGGCTACGGCAAATATCATTCTGATTGACTCGCGGCTTTTTGAAAACAATTCTGCAACCGATGGGAAATTTTCCGGAGAAGAGTTCAAGATTATTTTAAAAAAGCAATTTCCATTTATCGAAGTTGTAGTTATTACTCAAAATGGTGAGGATGATTCTGTCAAAACCATTGCAAAATTCAATCCCAAATGTGGATTAGCTGCAAAGGAATACTATGATCATATTCTTCCTGATATTATCAAACATGCAATTGAACAAGTGAAAATTTATCGCAATTTGGCAATTCGATTTAAGAGCAACGACAGTTGGGAGCCGATTATAAAAGAACGGGTACTTGGTTCCTTGAATGGCACCGCAGCATATGATAGTCTTACCGCAGCAGATATCGATAAACTTGTACTCGCTTTTCAGGAGATGTCAAAAATAATCAATGAGTAAAGATTACAGAGATACAGAATATTGCCCCGGATATGGCAACATATTAGAAGACAAGAAAATTTTCATGGATTCATTCCGTACACAGCACCCACGTGCAAAGGATATTCATGCGTATGTTTCAAAGAATGAGGGCACCTACAAGAAAGACTTTATAAAAATCTACAATGGAAAGTGTGCCTATTGTGGTACTTCGATAAAAATCATTCCAAAGACAATGTTTGAAATCGATCACTTTATCCCCCAATCAGCAGACTGCTTTGTTAATAAAGCGGCTGCAGGGGATATTAGCAACATCGTATTATCTTGTCAGACATGCAACCATAATAAGAGCGACTTCTTAATAGAACCTGAGATTCGATCATTATTACATCCAGATCACGATGGTATACGGAATGCTTTTTTTAGAGATGAACTATATTACATAAGGGTTGTGGATGGACAACCAAGTGAAGTAACTGATTTCTATAAGCAATTAGAGCTCAATCGTCAAATCTGTCGGCTAGACTATCTTCTGCTAAATATGAAGGGTCTATATGCTAAAATAGCAGACCGACCTGAGATTCACAATCTTCTCGGAGAAGCTATCTCATTACTGTCTGAAAAGCGTAATAATGGTTGCTAGTTTCAAAATTTCTTCTTTCCACAAAAAACAAGTTTTGGATTGTGGATTGCTCCAGCAAGCAGTGCCTCTGTATATACAAAGGCTCAAACACGCATGGCATTGCAAATTTGCCGTGCGTATTCTGCTTGTTGGGATGCAGTCCCAATCCCTGTGAACATCACGGAACCGTGATGGCTGTGCACTCTTACAGCGTGCTGAAAGAGCGTTTTGCAGAAACGCGAAGCCTGCATCGGCACGATGCAGAACAACAGGTTTGGGCTGTGCCCAACAAGCTCTTGCAAGGCAAGGGGCTTTGTATATACAAAGACATTGCTTGCAAGAGAGCTTCGGCGTACCAGAATGGTACCACGAAGCACTGCTTGCAGAAGCTATTGCATCCATCTGAATTGTCAATTCCGCTCGCAGCTGTTATACTGAACTCATCAAAAATTTTTCAGGAGGCAGTTGCCGTGACCGCAAAGCAAGTTCAAATCGGAGATAGACCCTGCCGTATTTACGGCGTAGACTGCGCCGAATATCTTCTGCTTCAGATGACGGATGAACACGAATTGCAGCGCATGGACAACGAAGTTGCAGCCATTGCACAGGGCGCAGCGCATCCGTTTCTGTTTGCGGCCATCCCGGTGGAAAGCTGGAACGATGCACTTTCCCCGTGGGAAGCCCCTGCTGTCTGGGGAAAGCAAGGTTTCGGTGGAAATGCTGGGGGCACCCTGCGCTTTCTGACAGAACAGGTCGTGCCAACGCTGAAACAACAGTTCAATCTCCCGGAAAACGTCAAAATCATTCTGGGCGGCTACTCGCTGGCAGGGCTGTTTGCTTTGTGGACCTCCACCCAGACAAATCTGTTCTACGGTGTCGCCGCCGCCTCGCCCTCGGTGTGGTTTCCGGACTGGATGGAGTTTGAACAGCAGCGCCCGATACAGACGCAGCACATTTATCTGAGCCTTGGCGACAAGGAAGAACACACGAAAAACGCTGTCATGGCTGTGGTGGGGGATAATATCCGCACTCTGCACAGTCAGCTTATAGCGCGCGGTGCAGACTGCACCTTTGAATGGAACAGCGGCGGGCATTTCAAAGACGCCGATTTGTGTACCGCAAGAGCATTTCGGTGGGTGATGGAGGAAAGCCGATGAATATTTTGATCGATGCAGACGGCTGCCCGGTCGTCGATCTGACGTTGCAGATTGCAAAGCGGTTCGGCATCTCGGTCATCATCCTGTGCGACACCTCTCACCAAATCGAGCGAGAAGGTGCGCAGACGTTGGTATTCGATAAAGGTTCTGACAGCGTGGACTTTGCGCTGGTGAACCGGGTAAAACCGGGGGATGTGGTCGTAACACAGGACTACGGGCTGGCCAGTATGTGCCTTGCCAAGCGCGTCCGGGTGCTGAATCAGAACGGTTTAGAATACACCGCCGACAACATAGACGCTCTCATGCTGCGACGGTATGAAAGCAAAAAGCTCCTCCGTGCCGGAAAGCACCCCAAGGGGAGCCCAAAGCGGACGAAGGAGCAGGATGCCAAGTTTGCGGATACACTTGAGAAGATTCTGAGCAAAAATTATTGATACATACTTTTTGAAGGCTGGAGAAATCCAGCCTTCTTTTTTGGCGAATATCGATTTGAATGATTACATCTTGGTTACAGGTTATAAGTTGTGGGTGCAGAATGGCCTTTCCCGTCGGCTACCTATTGAGGGCATCTTTTTTCAAGACCACTTTCAACTTCAGGCACTGCCATTGTTGCCAAGTTTCGCCCTCCATCGATCGCCCCGTAGACCGACGTTATTTTAACCAAGAGGCTACTTCGGCTATATTTTCCAAGAACTTTTCAACAAATTTCTTTTTCGGGTAACAAAAAGCACTTTTTCGTCGGCTACCAATTAGAGGGATAATTTTTCAGAAGCCCTAAATTCCGAAGATTTTCTATAAAAAGCGGCTCCTTGAATACAGAATAGTTCAATCGTCCGGTACTTCACAAAAGGTACTTCTGTAACTCGCAGCCCGGTCATAACGAAGACGGGGTGGCTGAAATGCCAATGAAGCGGTGCAAGCCCGCTGCTGGACGATTCCCCACCCCTAGGGTGCCGAGGGCGAATATGGGAGACCTATATCATATTGACGCAGATGGACTGTAAGCCTATCTGCGACGCGAGAGTTGAAACTACTGTCAGCTCTCTTTACATTGCCACCTATCCGCAGGTGACACACTTTTTGACGCTATGAAGGATTCTTCTGGCTAGTATCAATTTGAACGATTACATCTTGGTTACAGATTGTAAGTGGTGGGTGCAGAATAGCCCTTTTCGTGGGCTCGCATATAGAGGGGTATTTCTTCGGAGTATCTTCTTTCACGAAGGTTTGCTTGTACTCGTATGATTATTATGACAATTCCGTTTAATAGCAGACGCACGATTTGCAAATGCAAATTGTGACTTTTTTGTTAATTTTCAAAAACATTGCTACGTTTTGGCCTTTTTCGTCGGCTACCTATTGAGGGCATCTTTTTTCAAGACCACTTTCAACTTCAGGCACCGCCATTATTGCAAAGTTTCGCCCTCCATCGGTTACCCCATGGACCGACGTTATTTTAACCAAGAAGCTACTTCGGCTATATTTTCCAAGAACTTTTTAACAAATTTCTTTTTCGGGTTACTTTTTGGCCTTTCTCGATGCCTACCAATTAGAGGGACAATTTTTCGGAAGCCTTAAATTTCGAAGATTTTCTATAAAACTCTGTTCTTTGAAAACAGAATAGTTCAATCGTCCGGTACTTCACAAAAGGTACTTCTGTAACTCGCAGCCCGGTCATAACGAAGACGGGGTGGCTGAAATGCCAATGGTGCGGTGCAAGCCCGCTGCCGGACGATTCCCCACTCCTAGGGTGCCGAGGGCGAATATGGGAGACCTATATCATATTGACGCAGATGGGCTGCAAGCCCATCTGCGATGCGAGAGCTGGAATTGCTGCCAGTTCTCTTTACATTGTCACCTGACCGCAGCCTTGCTGCAAAGGATGACACACTTTTTGACCTTAAACTACTTATGCAGAAGGAGTGCCTATGAAATTTAACGATGCCTATTCCCAGATGTTTCCCGGTTACCCCGATGCCATCAGCCTTCAGCAGGCTGCGGAGATGCTTGGTCTGAACCGCCATACAGTTGGGGAATTGATCCGTTCCCGCCGCCTGTTTGCGCTTAAAATCGGCCGCACCTATCGTATCCCGAAGCTGAGTGTGATCGAGTTCCTGCTCACCGGGCAGAGCACCTTCCCGGCTGGAAATCCGTCGCCGGATGTGGTATGCTGTGGGTGCAGCAACGGACAGCACGCCTGTTGACCCAAAGGAGGTTTATGATGAAAACTACAGGGTCTGTCCAAGAGAAAAATGGACGTTTCTATTTCGTGGTCAATCTTTATGATGCCAACGGCAAGCGGAAGATCAAGTGGATCTCCACAGGTTTGACCGTCCGGGGCAACAAGCGCAAGGCAGAATCCATGCTCCGGGAAGTGCTGCTCCACTATGATGAGACCGGGGAGCTGCCCACGGGGCGGGGAGGCACCTACGAAAAAGTAGACGCTAAAACCGCCAAGCCCCTGCCGCTGCCCCTCCAGCCCGTCAACAAGTCGGAGATGCTGTTTCTGGATTATCTCAACGAGTGGGTGCAAGTCCACAAGGCATCCATCCAGCCTGCAACCTTTATCAGCTACAATCGGATGATCACCGGGCGCATCACGCAGTATTTTGAGCCGCTGGGCTTGAAGCTGTGCGAGGTCACGCCGCAGGTGCTGGATGAGTTTCAGGAGAAGATCTTGCTGGAGGGCTACACCACTAACACGGTCATTCACTACCACGCCATCTTCGGTAAAGCGTTCAAGGATGCCGTCCGCAAGGACTATCTGGAAACCAACCCGATGCTGAAAGTTGACCGCCCGAAGAAGAACAGCTTCCGGCCCAACTTCTACTCCAAGGATGAAGTCCAGCAGCTGCTGGAAGTATCGCAGGATGACCCCCTGCACCTGTGCATCCTCATTACGGCCTACTACGGTCTGCGCCGCAGCGAGGTACTGGGGTTGAAGTGGTCGTCTATCGACTTTGAGCGCAAGTCCATCACCATCAACCACAAGGTGACGGAACAGTTGGTGAACGGCAAGTACGTTCCTGTGGTCAGCGATGTGATGAAGAACAAGACCAGCTGCCGTACTCTGCCGCTGATCCCGGCTGTGGAAGAAGAACTTCTGAAGCAGAAGGAAAAGCAGCAGCTCTACCGCAAGCTGTTCAAGAAGAGCTACAGCACTGAGTATCTGGATTTCGTCTGCACCGATCAGGAAGGCAAGCTGATCCGCCCGAACTTCGTGACGGAGCACTTTGATTGGCTGCTGACCAAGTACGGGCTGAAGCACATCCGTTTTCACGACCTGCGCCACCCGTATGTCAAGCCCACGACAAAAAAATTTATAACTTTTTTTGAAGTTTTTCGGGCAGCTTCATAGCTGCCCATAGCTGTTTCAAATGGGTGTTCACGGTTATACCTCCTTTTCGGATTCCTTAGTTTCTAAGAAATCCTGTGTTGCATATTCAATCTCAATCCTATCTCCTGGAAAGACGTAAACTTTGTTGATAAGCCGGTCAATCAGAGCTTTTGTCAGCATGTTGGCGTTTCCGACTTCCTGAACAATTTCCTGTTGTTTCAGCTTAATCTCATAATCACTTTTTATCTGCTTTGTCTGTGCAGTAATGACAGCATGAACATTTTTGGCTTGTACCAGCTCCGTGTCATAAACCGCTTTTCGTGTTCGATAGGTTTCCAAATCAATCTCTCCGAGTGCATACTGCTCATAAAGATGCCGCTTGCTGTCTTGAATAGAACGGAGTTTTTCTTCATGTTCGGCCTGCTGGACTGTCTGCAAATCCAATTTATCCTTATTGCTATCAATTCCCAATGCCGGACACATTTGAGCCCGAATTGTTTCAAATACAACCTGCTCCAGATCTGCCATCTTTATGCGCACACCATGACAAGGAAGCGTTTCAGCCACCTCGGAATGACGGCAATAAAACCACGCACCATTTCGTAGAGACATTGCATGATCGCAGCATCCACAGAACACCTTACCACGGAGCAGATAATCACGCGGTTTTTTATTTGACAGAGAGAAACGCTTAATTGAAGCATTGGCTTTCTCAAATAGATCCACACTTACAATAGCCGGATGATGGTTCGGTATTTTGAACCACTCACTTTCATCCTTTAACTGTGTATGTCGGCTGCCAATCTCTTTTACCTTTCTCTTGCCAATTACATAGGTACCGATATATCTTTGATCTTCTAAAATACGCAGGACCGTTGATGTACTCCAAACGCCGTTTGTTCGGGAAACATTGTAATAGTCCTTGCCTTTAAGTTTGCGATATTCCCCAGGGGTGGGGATATTCATGGCATACAGTTTTCTTGTGATCTCGGCTGCGGTGTTGCCTTCAGACGCCCATTGAAATATCATCTGCACATTCGGGGCAACATCCTCGTCCGGTTCCATACGTCCGTCTGCACTCTTGCGATAGCCGTAAGGACAGATGACACTCTGATATTCTCCACGACGCATCTTTGCGTATTTTGCACTTTTGGTTTTCAAGGACATATCCCGGCTATAACACTCGCTAATAAGATACTTGAAAGCAATATCAATCCCTCCAGTATCACCTTTGAAATTAGCTGTGTCAAAATCATCACTGACGGAAATAAAACGGGTGTGGTAAAGAGGAAAGACCCGCTCAATAAAATAGCCGGTTTCAATGCTGTTACGTCCAAATCGGGAAAGGTCTTTTACAATAATACAGTTGATCTTTCCGGCCTGAACCATTGTTAAAAGTTCCTGCACCGCCGGACGCTCAAAGTTTGTCCCTGTATGACCGTTGTCAATAAATTCCAAAATCTCACTGTTATCCCATTCCGGCAGAGACATAGCTTTTTCACGGAGAATCAGTTTTTGATTTGGTATGCTCAAACTTTCGGTTTTGAAATCTTCCACAGAAAGACGGATATAAAGGGCAATCACATAGTTGCGCACGGTTCCACCGCCTTTCCCTGAAATTCATTTTTGAAACGGAAGGTTACATGAATATTCCGCTCGTGGTCGATCTCAATTCGTTCAATGAGCCGTTCAATCAGTTCTGCAGTCAGCACATGATCCTGTGCCAGTGTTTTTGCATCCTTTTCCATTGCACGGTATCGGGCAAGCTGGTTGTCTAGGGAGTCCATAGATTTTTCAAATACTTCAATCTCACCAGACAGAGCATTGATAGCATATTCATAATCCGCCTTCAATTCAAAGTATTCATCATTTGTCAAAATACCCTGCACAAAATTTTCATATAGACCACGGATCAGCCGGCGTGTTTTTTCAATTTCCTGCCGTTTGGCCGACATCTGAATTTTCAGCTTATCTTTTTCCTGTTTTTGTCTTGCCTCCAACTGAAAGAGTGGCAGCGACATTCCCAGCGCAACTGTCAGCTCTTTTTCAAGAATAGCCGTAACAGTAGAAATCAGTTCCTTTTCCTGCATCGTTGCGCCTTTGCAGCTATCTTTTTCTACCCGGCTGTTTGTAAGGCAGTGGAACCAATAAGTATCGGGGCCTTTCCGGCGCTCGGCACGTTGCCGGTGAAGGCTTCTGCCACAATCAGCACAGAACACTTTGCCTTTGAAAATGTTTGGCGTGTAGGGGCGTTTTGGAGTTGCTTTGCTTTCTTCACAGATCTGTTTTCTGTATTCCTGAACTGCATTAAACAATTCATAGCTAATGATCGGTTCATGGGTGCATTTGGCAATAATCAAATTATCTTCTCCAGCCTTGACCTGCTGATGATCTACAATCTTTGTTTTTCCTTGCACCAGATCACCTGTATAGACTTCGCTTTCTAAAATTTTCATCACTGTACGGGTCTGCCATTTGCCGCTTCCAATCAGGCCCGGACTGGTAATCTCGCCAGTGGCCTTTTTATAATGGCTCGGTGCCGGAATCCCCATCTCATTTAGATTGCGGACAATCCGGTTCAGAGACACATGCTCATGTGCCCATTCAAAAATCTGTTTTACCACAGGGGCAGTATTTTCATCAATCAGAAGTTTATGACAATTATCAGGGTCTTTCCTGTAACCGTAAGGTGCCCGTGCACCAATATAGTCGCCATCTTTCATAGCCTGCCGCGCTTGTGCTTTGATTTTTCGTCCAATGTCCAGAGCATAGGCTTCATTGATCATATTTTTCAAAGGCAGCATGATACCGCCATGAAGATTTCCGGAATCCGCTGTATCAAACTGATCCGTAACAGCAATAAAGCGAACATTATGTGCATGGAAATACTGTTCGATATAATAACCTGTGTCAATAGAATTTCGCCCTAATCGGGAAAGATCCTTAACAATCACACAGTTAATGTGGCCTGCTTCAATATCAGATAGCATTTGCTGAAATCCAGGGCGGTGAAAATTTGTCCCTGTAGCCCCGTTGTCGATATAGGTATCATACACAACGAAGTCCGGTTTATCTGAAAGAAAGTCATTCAGTACCAGCTTTTGGTTTTCTACTGAGCAGCCCCGCTTTTTGTTATCCTCCACAGAAAGACGGATATACAGAGCCACATGTACATACAAAGATGGTGCCGGCATAGGTGCCGCCGTCTGTTTTCTGCTTTTTCTTGCCATTTAGCCCACCATCCTTTCTTCATTTTTTGTAGCAATCTGTTCCGCCAAAGAGATTGCTTTCTGATATTCATCCTGGTAATTAAATTCAATATGCAGTTCATCTTTACCCATTACCCGTATGCTTCGGATAAGCTGCATGACTGCCCGGCGGTCAATATCCTCCATAGTAGAAAATTTCATAAAATGGTTGATCCAACGGTTTCGTTCGCTTCGGTTTTCCAATACATCTGTAAGTTTATCGTTCCATTCAGCGATTGCCTTTTGGAACAGTTCAATATCTGCATTGTATTTTCGCTTATAAGAGAGAAATTCTTCCTTTGTCAGAATTCCACTCACCAGATTTTCATAGAGTTTTGCCTTAAAGCCCTCGGTCTGTGCCACACGCCTTTCATTTACTCTGATCTGTGCGGCATATTCCTGCGCCAATTCCCGGTTGATCCGTTCCTGACTGATACTGGACAGCAGGGCATCCAGAGAAGCAACATTTTCAATATGTCCTTTCAAACTGTCCTGCACACATTCAATCAGATCCGACTCTTTCAGCATGACCGACGATGTGCAGCCATTCTTTTTGCCGGTCGGGCAGTAATAATAGTGATACTCTTTATCTTTATAGCGGTTCGTCTTGCGGGTCATACGGCAGCCACAGCAGCCGCAGATCAAAATACCGGAAAACAGGTAAACTTTATCCGATTTGGGAGAAGTCCTTGTGTCAATCCTGCGGAGGCGTTGCACCAAATCAAAATCATGCTTCTGTATGATCGCTTCATGGGTTCCCTCCACACGAATCCATTCCGAAGAAGGTTTGTCCTCGCGCTCTTTTAATTTGAAATGGGGCGTTGTCTGTTTGCCCTGGACCAGTGTTCCGGTGTAAGTTTCATCCTGCAAAATGCGGATGATTGTAGTTGCAGACCATTTGCAATCCTTTCGGTCTGTATAGCCACCTTTTGCATGAGGCATTCCGTGATTGCGCTTATACGCCAAAGGCGAAAGAATTCCTAATCGGTTCAGTTCATCCGCTATATGGGAAGCGCTGAATCCCTCCAGCCGTTTTCTGAAAATATCCCTCACAACATTAGCAGCATATTCGTCTACTTCCAGGCTCTTGTGTTTATCACCGACTTTCACATAACCATAAATGGTAAAAGCACCTACAAAATCCCCGCTGCGTCGTTTTACTTCCAGGGCGCTCCGTGTCTTAACGGAAATATCCCGACAGTAAGCCTCATTCATAATGTTTTTGACAGAAACCGTGAGATCATCGGCAGCGTCATTTTCCGTGTCCACATTATCGTTAATTGCGATAAAACGCACTCCATAGGCTGGAAATACTCTGCGCATATAACGGCCTGTTTCTATGTACTCACGACCTAAGCGGGAGAGGTCTTTGACAATCACGCAGTTAGCTTCGCCTTGTTCGATCATCCGCATCATTTCCTGAAATGCTGGGCGATCAAACAAAACACCACTATAACCATCGTCAATTTTTTCTGCCACAACCTCAATTTCCGGGTGTCGGGCTATGTAGTCATCGATCAGGCGCCGTTGGTTAGCAACGCTGTCACTTTCTACTGTTTTATCATCCGTATAAGAAAGACGGATGTACTTAATCGCTTTGTAAACCTGCATAAAAAAACACTCCTTTCGTTGCACAGAAAAATCCCCGCAATTCAAGAAGTGTGGTTATTCCATATTCAATTCCTTTTCCGATTCTTATTCTACCATGCTTTTACGGAAAAGTCAGCCCCTTTCTTAAAATTGCAGCTATCGCAAAATACCCTTGATACATTCTTCCAGGGTAGCACCTTCAGCAGAAAAACTGGCTTGTACAGTAAAACGTCCACACTTAAAATGGTATGGATTTTTGATTTGCTGAACAAATTCTGCAATCCGTTCATCACGAGAAAGTTCTTTGTTGACAGAGACATCCCGAATGTCTACCAGCGTACCCACTTCACTGACAATGGTGTTCAATTCCATAGTATCAACTCCCTTCTGAAAACTGTGTTATCAAAACCACATGAATAGGTCGGATCTATGGTTATTACACACATAAATCCGGCCCATTATATCTGATTTCGATTTTGCTGCCGTATTTGCCACGCACCCCGGCAAGTCCTTCTGTTATAAGGACGGGGCTGTTACAGGCTGCGGATAGCGTCACCGCATCATAGTCCCACATACGCCGCCGCTTTGCCAGAGCAAGCAAACGCCGCAGGAACTCTCCCCAAGTCTATAGGAAGCTGTGAAGAAGTACCATTATGATCTGCGTCGTTATTGCGTCCGGCCTGCCACAGCCGGTTTCGTAGGTTGCGTTTATCGCTCGGACAGCCTGGATTCATCACCTCCTTAGGCCGCCTGTCACCGCGCCGCCCCATCTGCCGCTCAGAACACAGAATGAAGTACCTGTAACAGCGTATATTCAGTTGTCAAGGAACAAGCAAGGGGCATGGCAGACAAATTGACATTACAGTTAGGGTGGAGGATGTATATGCTTCCTTACCACACCCGTCCAGCTTGTCCCGCCGAATATGTCCCTCTATTATACATTTCATTTTTGATGGTAATTTTCGGGGTCTGTATTCATTTTTTCTAAAATTTTTTTCAAACGCCGAAGTCCACGTTGGATTCCTTCATGTACAGAGCTGACGCCGGTTCCTTCGCTTTTTGCAATATCCGATAAACTCATTCCCAACAGAAAATGTGAAGTGATACGGTTACGCTGTTTTTCCGGCAACGAGGCAAGCGCTTCATATAGTCTAGCGTTTTCTTCCTTCTGTTCAAAAATATCTGCCGGTGTCAAAACAAGCACCATAGCCTCATGTTCCACATTGATGTCATAATCCAAAGAAAAATAGGCTTTATGCCGGTATGTACGCAAAAAATAAGCTGCTTCAGCAAGTTTATATTCCCGGAGAATGTCCGCAACTTCATCCGGCACCTCAACGATCATGTCCTGTGTATAATACGGGTAATAATCCCGAAGATTGATTTTCTTCATAGTAATTTCCTCCAATTTCGATGTTTGAGTTGATGGCAAAAATCGAAATCAGAGGGTGGGCTGCGGCAGCGATAAGGTCTAAGTCTCTTTCTGATTAAAAAAAGGGTACAAAAAAGCGCGCCCGTACAAAGAACAGGCGCGCCAAAGCAACAGTATGAAATTTTTCCGGGAGGTTGACAGCAAAAATGCTCAAACTTTGTCGAAACCAAAAACGCCGCAATCCATACGAGCTGGACTACGACGTATAGGTGACTGAATGTAAAGCAGCTTATCTGCAGGTCTGTGTTGCATAGACGCATAGGCATTTCCTCCCATCAAGGAGGAATCTGAATCGGCTGCTTGATACCTCCTTGGGAGAAAATTATATCGGTTATGTTTCCTGTATCAGTCCGCAGACATTCGCTTTTTACTCTTTATATTCGCAATTTTCTACATATTCTGCTTTTAGAATATATGCTGCAAAAAGCAAGCCCACAAGGGGAAAACGACACCTTGTGGGCTCATGTTATAGATGTTCAAATTTATAGCCGATCCCGGCGACACTCTCAATATAGTTTGGAAGATCCGGTTCAAAGCGCAACTTCTTACGCAGCTTACTTATATGATTATGAATGGCTTTTCTCGAATAGAAATCACAATCCTCTTTCCAAACCAAATCGGTAATCAGTTCATAAGTAAAAACACGTTTGGGATTAGCAATGAGTAATGCCAGTATATCAAACTCCTTACTTGTCAGGTTGATAATCCGTTGCCTAACCTTGACAGTACGATGTTCCAGACATAGATAAAGCTCGCCTTCTTGTATTTCTGTAAGAGGATTCTTCTCTGCTGCGGAGAAAGTGTGACAGGAATTGAATACCGTTCCATGACTGACTCCTTGTTCCAAAATATATTGCATTAGAGCATTCTTTTGTTCCTCGTTAAGAAGCAGAAATAACTTTTCACCAATCTTCTTGCCGGATTCTTCAATATCAAAAACAGCTAATGTCCCATCACATCATCACCTCCATATTTTGATAAATTTATTGATTAGAGCTCAATTCTTGCTTTCGATGGCTTATCTTCCCAATAGGTAACTTTAATCGTTGTTCCCTTGTCAGGAACGTTGTTTCCTGCACCAATCCATTTTCGGCAGATGTAATCTTTACCGTCTATCGTATATTTGACCTTGATAGTATGCGGAAAGGCTGCGCCATCCATAGCATGAGCGCGGACAGGTTTACGATTCACTTTTAACCACCATTGTTTTGTAACTGAAATTACAGTTCCCATTGTTTCTTTTTCCATAAGTTACCTCCAATGATATTTTTGATTGATGATACCTATTTTCTATTCAACCTTTTCTTTGTTTGTTGTAAATGCGGAACGCTGCCGCGCCGGTGGCCGCCAACTGTACCAGAATCAGTACAGCGAATAGGCCGAAGCTCTCATAGTAGAACAGTTCATCCCAAAACAAAAGAACATCACAGAGGGCAGTCAAGGCAACCGTCCAGCGGATGTGCCGGGCCAGCCATTGCCGGAACACCAGCACAAGGGCAACGGGCGGGACGATCAGCAGCGCCAGATTCAAAATCAATGTCGGGGTCAGTTCCATTGCGTCGCCTCCTCGCTTTTTGTTGATAAGGTCATTGTAAAATGCAAAAAGGTCAGGCAGATGCAGACTTATTAAACAAGACCCATGTACTAATAAAGTAACTTATTAAAAGGACACCTAAAATAGCCAACACAATCAAAAGCTGCTGTACCAATCGCTGTACTCCGATATACACTGCAATCTGCATATGGAATCCTACAAACAAAAATACAAGGAATGCGCCAGACAAGATAAGGGCCAGTATAACCGGAACACCAAACCATACAGCTAATTGTTTCAAAATCAACTTTCGTATATGGGGTTCTTCTACGCCCATATTTCTTAGAACCCGAAAACGATATTTATATTTCCCGGAATCTGATAATTGCTGCAAAGCCAAGATAGTAAAACAGGTTACAAACAAGATGATTGCGCTATATGTCAATCCAGTTTGCATAATGAAAATAATAGCAGAATTATCATTAACCTCGATTGTCCGCATGGTAATGTTATAAGTTACAAGCGAATCAGTAAGACTTGAATTTTCAAAGTATGATTTTAATTCTTGAGCAATATCATAAGAAATTGTTTTATCTGCCATCATATACCGGAATGTATTAGCTGATGTCAGTTTATTGCAAATGTGATCTGGTACAATATATATCACACTTTGAAAATTATAAAAATCTTCGCCTAAGTCTACTGTATGTGCAGAAATATCAGCAAGCTGTAAATCGCCTCCATCAGTTTTAATAGATTTGTGAGCTTCAAGATACGCCGAAATTGAATCTTGGGGCGTTATGGAAAGCCACTGGGTTGTAAATTCATGATCCCGTAAAGAAATTTCATCATAACCTGCCATCTTTAATAGATGGTTATAGTCGGACAAAGAAATCGCTGTGATGGGTGAGGCATTTTTCCTGCTATTCTCCAGTTGGTTATAAAAGTCAGTTTTGTTTACAAAGTATGTCTTAAAAGAGCAATCATCACGAACAGAAATATTCTTTTCAATGAAAGAATCAAGAAAACTATAATCCGTTACAGGCAGCTCTTTTTCGGACTGTATGCCGATATAACCAGACTGCATACCAATGTAGTCCGAAGAAATCTGTATATCAAAAGGAACTCTTTTTTCCAAAAAACCTTGTGCCCATCCAACAAGGAGTGGTGTTACAAAAAATAATGCCATGGATAATGTAAGTGTGAGGCAAATCAAAGTCATTGAAAGTGTTTTCGATTTTAATTTAGATAACAGTTGTCCAAAAAAGAACAGATTTTCTTCTTTATACTTCTGGCGTTCTTTGATAACCAACAAGTAATTACTAAACAAAACGAAAAATACACTCACTCCAAATACAACACACCAAAACAGAAATCCCATATAAACATTAAAAGCACCTTTATCCATCGGCATTGCAAGGTACACTTTGAAAACTGGCAATATGGAAAGAATAATCAGTTCCAACAGGCCAATACATTCAATCAAAAAGAGCTGCTTTACTGTGTTTTGTTCTTTTCTTCTGAACTTTTCCCTTATATGCGTAATCAACATCAGAATTGGTAAAATAATGCTGATTGCAGACCATATTTTGATTACCATTTCAAATTCTCCGTTAAAGTAGTAAGACAGGGTTCTAATATTATAAAAGGTAATCAGCAGATAAAGGACAAAATTTACTGGAAAGAGTTTGTATATCCATTTGTGGGGGGTTCCCAATATATCATTTTTTCGTTCTGCATTTAGCATATCAATTATCTTTATTTTTCGTATCGTGCGAACTTGAGATAAACCAACTGTCGCAAAACATATGCAGAAAAATAGAATCGTCAAAATGATTGTATCTGGAAAAAGCATAAATGAAAATTCAAATGGTTTATGATACATTTGAAGCAGCATAGCAGTAATGAATTGAGAAAACACACCACCTAATCCTATCCCCACAATAAGCGAAAAAATTCCCATTATTAGTGATTCTACAAAGAAAAGTCGAGCTATCGTTGATTGCTCCATTCCAATAATACTCTGAATTGCAAATTCTCTTTTCCGCCGTTGTATCATAAAGTGGTTTACATACTGCATAAGGAACATCAGCAATACAGTAATCAATAGAATCGCATATTTAATTCCGTCACCTAATATATCTAAATTAAATTCTGCTCCTATATTCGGATCATAATAATTGCTGGAAATGGAAAGGAAAGCATAAAACATAGATATACACGCCGTCAGAGTGACAATATATATCAAATAGTCTTTTGTAGATTTCTTTACATTTTCAAGTGCTAATTTAGCGTACATCATTCACACCCCCTCCCATCATGGTGAGGACATCCAAGATTTTTTCAAAGAAAACCCTACGAGAATCACTGCCTTTGAGAATTTCCGCGAAGATCGCACCATCTCTTAAAAAGAGAATACGATTGGCATAGCTTGCCGAAAAAGCGTCGTGTGTTACCATCAGGATTGTTGCGTCAAGGCTTTCGTTAATACTCTGGATTGTGGAGAGCAAGGCTTGTGACGAGTGACTATCTAACGCGCCGGTAGGTTCGTCCGCCAGGATCAACTTTGGCTGGTTGATAATAGCTCTGGCACAGGCACACCGCTGTTTTTGACCGCCGGACACCTGATAGGGATATTTATCCAGAATATCCGTGATATTCAGCTTTCCGGCCATTTCCCGCACCCGCCCATCAATCTCACCTGCAGGAACCTTGTTGATAGTCAGTGCCAAGGCAATGTTTTCCGAGATTGTCAGAGTGTCCAGCAGGTTAAAATCCTGAAATACAAATCCAAGATTCTCCCGACGAAACCGGGCAATCTGTTTTTCGTTGATTTCCGTCACATCGGTTCCGTCCAGATAGATATGTCCCGCACTGACGGTATCAATGGTGGAAATACAGTTGAGCAGGGTAGTCTTGCCGGAACCGGATGCTCCCATGATTCCTACAAATTCCCCCTCCTGAACGGAAAAGCTGATGTCCTGAATTGCTTTTGTAACATTCCCGCCATTTCCGTAATATTTTTGGATATGATCCAGTTTCAAAATTTCTTTCATTGTTATCACCTCTGATCTCTATTGTAGAATAAGAGTGGCTTCGTTTGTATCAAGTTTTCTTACAAAGTTCTAACAAAAATGTAAGAAGTGCAGGACCGCAATCAGCCCTGCACTTCATGGATCAGACAGTTGATGTGAAACGCCAGGGAAATGGCGGTTCCTTGTTCCGATGATTCTGCCGCAATGCCAATGCCCAGCTTTTCACAGAGCCGTTTGCATAGGTACAGGCCAATGCCTGTGGACTGCTGGACCATACGACCATTCTGACCGGTAAATCCCTTTTCAAAGATACGGGGCAGATCGGACGCAGCAATCCCGATTCCATTGTCCTCCACGACAAGAACAACCTGATCTTGCCGTTTATGAGTAGAAATGCGGAGAACCGGTTGTTCCGTACGATACTTGACCGCATTGGCAATCAGTTGGTTCAGAATAAAGCGCACCCACTTTTCATCTGAATAAACCGTGTCCTGCATTTCCTCCACTTCCAGACGCATACCACCTTGGAGCAGCAGATATTTATTATCTGCAATCGCCTGATGCACCACTTGGGACAGTGCCATTTCCCGGACAGAATAATCTTTCTCTGTATGTTCACTGCGGGCGTAATAAAGAGCTTGTTCGGTAAAGCGGTTGGTCTTTTCCAGTTCCAGCAGAAGTTCCTTTGTCCAGTCCGTCCGGTGGTTTTCACATAGGAGTTTCATGGCAGTAATGGGCGTTTTGATTTCGTGAATCCATTGCTCAATGTATTCTTTGTACTCCAGGCGTTCCCGCTCGACTTCTCCAATCTGTTCCAACATGGATTTTCCAGCCATTTTCAACAGCTGATAGTAAACCTGATCCTCGGCCTGTTCCGGCAGCTCCATCACTTCGGAAATGAGGTATCTTTCGGAAAGCTGCTCCGCCATATCCAGAAGTTTTCTCATCTGCCGCTTCCGTTTCCAGTAAGTGAGGATAAGTCCCGTCAGCAAAATCAATGCCCATACAATCAGGATCAATACTACTGCGGAAACCGAATTGCCGCACACCAGTAAAAATACAGTAAGTGCAGCCATACAAACAAGGTTCGTCAGCAGAAATGGAAGCCTGTTTTTCCAATATCGTCTGCTGTTCATATCGTGTACCCCTGTCGGTGCTTTGTCTTGATAAAATCCGTCAGGCCGATGCCCGCCAGTTTCTCCCGGATGCGGTTGATATTGACGCTCAAAGCATTGTCATCCACATATAGCTGATTATCCCATAAATATTCAATCATATCTCCACGAGAACAGATTTTTCCTCCGTTCTTGAACAGGTAATAGAGAATTTTCAATTCGTTCTTGGTAAGCTCTACGCTCTGTCCATGATAGTCCAGACTGCTGGATTCCAGACGCAGCACCGCATCTCCATAGACGATCTGTTCCCGTTGCTGTGTGGGATAGGCTTTTTTCAGCAGAGAAGCGATTTTCGCAAGCAGGATCGCTGTGTTATAGGGCTTCGTGATAAAAGCGTCTCCGCCCAGCATAATGCTATTCAGCTCGTCCATATCTGTGTTGCAGCTTGTCACAAAGATGATTGGCACTTCGGAAAATGTGCGAATCTCGGTGCAGAGAGAAAAGCCACTGGTCCCCGGTAGCTTGATGTCCAGTATAATCAAGTGTGGCTGCTCAGCTTTGATCTGATCGATCACATCGGAAAAATCCTCCGGAGCCACCGTTTTATAGCTGTTGCTTTGCAGCAGCGTTTTCAATTCATTCCGTATTAACGGATCATCTTCTATTATCAATATTTTTTCTTTCATATCAGCCTCCGTGAAAAAAATACGATATGCAGTTGCTCATTCTCCCATTGACATTCAAATAAGTCAAGTATATATGTTAAAGCAAACTACCCTTTAACCCTTTTTTGAAAACCAGTACAGCTCTTTCGGTTCCCCAAAAAGACATCGTAACAAGTCGATAGCTTTCCTTTTCCATTTCTTCTATTTTTGCATTGATTTTCTCTGTTACATTTTCCACGGTAATTCCTTCTACTAATTCTGTCCGATACATCATATTTTACCTCCATAAGCACTCAATTCAAAACCAATTCACTTTTTCTGCTTTGAATTGAGGGGTATCGCCTTCCTGGTATGGATTATAGGTATTGCGATTACACCCAAATTCTTTTAATGCCTTTATTTTATTATCCTCTGTCCATTCAACCAGCGAGATTCCATCAAATTCCTCTATACTTCCATTGTTCATTTCATTTTTGAAATACCACTCCACAATCGTTTGATCTCCCTTATGAAAAAATTGCTTGATTTCCCAAATAACCACCTTGCCACGGGTATTCCATTCCTGAAACCAATGCTTTACTGTTTTTCGGTTGTTATACTGGGGGCTCCAGCTTTCTGTATAGATCACATCTTCTGTAAAAATATCATCAATGCCCATATCCTGCTGATTGAGCCACATATCAAACCATAGTCGGATCGTTTTTTCTCGTTCATTCATGATATAAACACCTCACCATTCTTTTGTCTTGCCTTCGCGTTTGTTTTGCACAACCTGGGTTTGATATACGAGAACAGGAATCAGAGAAACCAGGGCAAGTACACCAAAAACTTCCGAGCGATTTACAACCGCAAATATTACGAACATAAGCAATATCAGCAACCAGGGATTACGCAGATTTCTGTAATAGTTTTCCTTGTCCTCATAAGAAGTATGAAGTTCAAATGGCTTACCGTCATTATCTTTTTCTACAATCAACAATTCCCGATTAAAGGTGGCGGCATTTGTTGCTATGCGTCCGCCTTTTTCAGCCCATGGCCGTAGGCGTACTTTACCAACAGAGTAGTTCAGGTTGATGTTTTTATAAAATACTTTGTAACCCATCCCCTCTAAAAACTCATGATAATCGGACGCGTCGGCCTTCGATTTTTGCCCGATAAACTCTACACAGTATTTTACCTGATCCGGTTTACACGCCTCAAATTCATACAACATTTTTTCCGCCCGAATCAAACGATAGCCCTTTTCAGACATTTTATTCAGCCAATGTTCCTGGGCAGTCAACAAACCGCCAAAGAAACGATAATACTTTTTGCTCATACTGCACCTCCAATAATTTCATTAGCTACGCCTACAAGTTCATTGAGCCTTATCAGTTCCTTTTCTGCAATTTCTTTTCCTTGCGTTGTAATGAGATATTCTTTTTTCCGTCCCGCACTATCTCCAAAAGGTGCAATCCAGCCTTTTTCCTGCAACGAGTTCAACGCACCATATAAAGTACCTGCCCCCAGCGTAAGCCGCCCTTTTGTATTATCTTCAATAAATTGCATGACAGCATATCCATGTTTCGGGGTATAAAGGGAAAGCAAAATAAAGAATGTCACCTCTGTGAGCGCACCGCCTTTCGCATTGTCTCGCATAACATCTGCCTCCTTATTACGGTTACTGTAATAAATATATCACTAACCGTAATAGAAGTCAATAACGATCCAAAATATAACAGAACGCTAAGCTTTATGATATAGCAACTTGTTCATAATAGCAAAAATTGGTCGGGACAATAAATTTACTGTCCTGACCAATTTCTCATAAAAAAGCGTCTATCCTGTCCACTACAAAGACATATTTTTATATGTATAATGATTTCATTCCACAAAGAATAAAACCCGCCGGATCAGATCCGGGATATTGACCGGGGCGGTAATATAGTCGTTCACGCCCTCATGTCGGTAGTTGGTCGCTCCTTTTTGCTCATAGACATAGAAAAAGGACAGTCGATTTTCTCGGATGCCCTTGTGGGTAGGGTACTAATTTTTGCTGTGTACTGCTAGATAAAATGTTTTTCTGAATACTTTATCCGATGTTCAGTACATCATGGATTACCCAAGGTTGAACTGTAACCATAACCATAAATATATAAATTACAAACAAAAGTACTTCGACCGTACCATTAACATTCTCAGATTGAAGTTTTTTTCTAAAATTATTCGGCAAAGCTTTTGATAGCAGATAATAAATCCAATATCCCAAACAGGCTCCAGCCGTATTTATAATAAGGTCATTTATATCCGATGAACCCCAGCCAAACATCTGAACAATTTCAACAGATAAAGAGAATAGAAAGCCAGTTAATGCAACGGTCTTTATGTGATGATACCTTTTATACAGAAATGGCAGGAAAACTCCTAACGGTACAAATAAAATTAAATTAAGTATGGTATCTATTGGTCCGGTTATCATACCAAGAAACGGAATCAGGGAAATCTTTGGACTAAATGACATTGTGCTTGTATAGCCAATACCTGCTACGGTTAAAATTCCAAATAGATAATAGCAAAACACAAATACAGCGGTAATATGAAGAAAACTTTGTTTTCTTCCCGATTTTTTAAGATATAAAAAATACAATAAGAGAACTGGAACTATAAACACATACCCACTAATTGAACGGATAAGAATGTCAGAAATTGATAACATATTTTTCACTCCTTTACTTGCTATCAAAATTGTTTTTGAGTATATTATACATGCTCGTGAACCAAAAATAAAGTCACATATTATTAAGTTTTTCTTCAATTTATCTGAATACTTGTGCTTGCACCTACATCATTTCAGTCTGTCGGTGGCGTTGTTCTCTTTGGCATATCGTCGCGCTGCTTCCCGGCGTTCCTCGCTGTATGGGGCGGTCAGACGGAAAGAGAAACGCCCCTTTGCAATATCAAACTCCATGCAGCCCGTTTCGTGGTCTGTGTCGGTCTGGTAGCACTCGTCGGGGTACTGCTCGGCATAAGCGGAAAGTCACCTTTTGAGGTTGGTGTTGTGGGTGCGGATATGGATAAGGGGATCTTTCTCGTCAAATCATATATCAGCGGTCTTTTCCTGTTTGGTAAGGTGTGACAAGAATTGAATACCGTTCCATGACAGACTCCTTGTTCCAAAATATATTGCATTAGAGCATTCTTTTGTTCCTCGTTAAGATGCAGAAATAACTTTTCGCCAATCTGTTTGCCGGATTCTTCTATATCAAAAACAGCTAATGTCCCATTACATCATCACCTCCGTAAAATTTTTCAATTACTCCACAAAGAACAAAACCCGCCGGATCAGCTCCGGGATATTGACCGGGGCGGTAATATAGTCGTTCATGCCCTCATACCGGTATTCATATTCCGTGGCAAGGTCGTTGTTCTCGGTGAGGATAAAGAACGGCAGAACAGGCAAATGTCCGCGAAATGTTACAACGGACAAAAAATTTTATTTTTTCGCATTTCTCTGCTATAGCAGTTCAAAATAATAACTCTATTATAGGCAGTTATCAAAGGTTTATCAATGCGGCAACTGTAAACAGATCCTCTGCCAAAGACTCTTAAAACTACTGGCAAGCAATGCAATCTTACGTAAGATTGCGTATTTAGCAGAAATCCCGTTCCCGGAATTCCTGCTAAATGCTTGTTGGTGACATATCCCCAAACCCCTGAAATCATTGCCGGTGGCAATGGCTGCGCATTCCGTTGGAACGCTGAAAGCGAAAAGCAGACAAACCTTATTGACGGGATTTTTCTGTGCTGCGCTGCGGTTGTGGCGGGGAAGAAATCTCCAATAGATATTCCACATTGGCCCGAACATTATGAAGTTCTTTCATATCATTTTTGGCCTGCTTATAGGCAGAATAGGCTTTCCGTTTTTGTTCCAGAAGGTCGGTGTATTCCTCCCGGAGAGATTTGACAGAGGGGAGCTTTTTGATTCCCAACTCGTCAAAATGATTCTTTGCCGCCTGATGCAACAAAATTTCAGCCTCATGTGCTGTTCGGAATTTTTTGCTGTACCCGGCTTTGCGATATTCTACATAGACAGCCCTCGTTTTCGCATAGTTTACGATCTGCTTTTGCAGCTCGGCATTGGCATTCATTCTTGACTCCAGATCTTTGATCTGAACGGATAAGGTATTGAAATTAGTGGTAGTGGCGTTGGCTTTTTCCAGAAGATCCTCATAACCCATATCGCCATGTTCTTTTAAATAGAGCACTGCCTGAGAAAGCTGCTTTAGATTGAACACTTTTGCCCAGCGCTCATAACCAGGGCCCTTGCCGGAACGGATTGCAGCTTCAATATCAACCAGCAATCCAACTTTGGAAACCGTTTTTTTAGAAAAGGCATGGCGGGGTTTTACTGTCCGTGTACCGGCAATCCGTTCTTTGATGGCCTGTTCTGTATAATCGCCTTTGAGCGTATCGCATCGGGTATAATTTTCTTGTCCCGGAACTCGGAACCGAAGATGTTTTCTTTCACGGTTGACTTCCAGCCCAGCAGTTTCCAGCTTCTGTAGAAGTTCCTCAAAATCTTTTGGCTTTTCCTCTAATGCAGCATCAATAGCAATGCGTATCTGCTCCTGAAAGGAAGGCTGCTTTTTATTTCCCAGCCATGTGCCATAATGCTCCCGGCTGGGTTTCGGATTTTCTACAATCGAAAGTCCATGCTCCAAACACAGCTTGTCATTCATTCGCCGGATTGCCCAGGTAGAGCCCCAGAAGTTGCGAAATTTTTTCTGACAGTCCAGTGTAGTAGAGTTGATAATGATGTGATTATGGACATGGTGCTTATCCACATGGGTGCAGACAACAAAGGCATGGTTTCCTTTTGTGAGCTTCAGTGCCAGCTCCCTGCCGATCTGATTAGCTTCTTCTGGCGTAACTTCGCCGGGCTTAAATGCCTGACGGAGATGGTAGGCGATCACATCATCTGCACCCTGATTTCTGCCGGTCAGATTTGCATACTGTCGTTTGGACAGAAGAAACTCTGCATCAGCAAGCCGGGTATCACACTCATAGCCATAAATGAATTTTCCAAAATCGGTTTTCTGCGGATTTTCTACATAATCAATAATATCTGAGATCGCAGTAGAGATATTCCGACCTTTTCCTACATGCAGAGGCATCAGTCTTGTGGTCGCTATTTTCGTCACCTCCTTAACTTAATTCCAATCAGAGAAGTTATAATTGCAGAAAAAGAGCGGGGCTGCCTATGCGCCCCGCCAAATCTGCTTAACCAAATATAAAATCCTTTAAGGCACTGTTTGCCCCGCCAATGATCCCTGCCAGCCATGCAGCCGCCAGAGGCAGACCGTATGGACTGATAAGAAAGGCGATCATAAGCCATGCAAGACCCGGCAAAAATCCTGCGACAAAGAACAGCACCAATGCCGCCAGAAAGATGATCCCAGAAAGAATCCCAAGTACCGCACCGGAAAGAACCACTAAAAATTTACATACCAGATAAAGAATCCCCGTAACCAGCATAAAGGGAAGTGCCAGTAATTTACCTATCAAACGCATACGCTTTGCCTCCTTTCAGAAGGGCATCTGCCCTTATAAAAATTTTACCGTGACGGCAAAAAGAAAGCAACGGCTTTCCGGCTGTTTATGAAATGTTTGCAAATCCCCGGATCAGTTTGTCCATGCCATCCCAAAGGCTGTCCAGACGGGTGCGGATGTCATCTATATCTGCGGCATAAATATTGCCGGTCTCATTGGCCCGTCTGGTATATTGGTTTAAGTTATTGGAACAAATGCGGAGAAGCCGGATCATTTCCTGAATATCTCCCATATCAAGGTGAATGATGTAACCGTCTACGGCCATCTTTCGCAGATATGCCGACAGGTTGGTAATGCCAAGTTCCGCCATGCGTTCTTTTACCAGTTCGGCCTCCGGTTCGGACATGACAAATTCGACGCGGACGGATTTTTTGTTATGCCCGCCCTTCATCGTTCCAACCCTCTTTTATGAGATGAGACCTCCTGTGTTGAAACCACCGTCTTTGCTCTTTTGAGTTTTTCCCGCAGGGTGGTCTTTTCCAGCTTATCAAGATATTCCTCCAGATTTCCGGCTGTCGCATGATAGCTGCGTTTGAAGCGTTCCCGTTTTAGAATCATCATCAGCTCCGGCTCATTTTCCGGCAGATAAGTCATTGTTTTAGGGGCTCCATGCTCTGGCATAAACCGGTTCATAAGCTGTCTCCGTTCCTGATAGGGAATCGTGATAACATTTCCATCCGCAAATGCAACGGCTACATTTCCGATTGGACAGGTCAGCTTTTTCATCCGTTCCACATGTTCTCTATAATTTAGCGGATAGAGATTGCCAAATATTTTTCCGTCCCTGACTTCTTTCAAAGAGATGGCATAAGCCAAAACGGGATCATTTGTCTGTTCCTGGTAAAACCGCCACACTTTATTTTCATGGCTTCCATCCAGATAAACTTCCCGTTCGCGCAGGGTATAGGTTCCGCAAGGGCGTGACATCCAAAGAAGCTGTTTATCCTCTGAACGGTCTGACACAGCCAGTTTTGAAATTAGTTCCTTATCCAGGTCAAAGTCCTCTTTATAATGTTGGGTATGAAGATCTACGATACGGGAAAGAGCACCCAAAAGATCTACATCCTCAAATCTTACCCCGGCCATCAGCGTTCCCTTTCCGGCACAGGAGGGATCATCTGCCTTGCTTCATGCTCCGGTTTGTCTGCTTTCAAACGGTCCATCAAAGACGGCTTTGCTTCCGGCACCAGCTCCCGGATTTCTTCATCCGTCTGTCCGTCTGTCAGATCCGGGCGCACAGGAGGTTCGTTGTTCAGCCTGCCATCCAGCATATTGTAGTTCCCGGTTTGTCCTTCCTCATAAAGTTCCGCATTGCGAAGATAACTTTCCGGCGCCTGAAACGGCTGTCCGGCAAACAGAATTTCTCTTTGGGTGGTAAACTGTGCAAGGACCCCATTTTGCAGTCTCGCAAATTCTTCATACTGGCGCAAGGTAAGCCCTCGTTCCAACATTTCCGTCTGGGTATGCGCCCAGCCTTCTCCATAAAGAAAATAATACATATCGGGCTGATCACAGACAAAACACAGGGAACCGTCCTGATTGTCATAGTAAGATGGCTGCATATCCTGGTAATGGCAACGTTCCTCACGCCCCAAATACACACGGTTGTCCGCACCCAGCATAGCGACCATACCCGCGTAATTACTATGGACCGCAGAGCGGATTTCTACCAGCGGATCTGTTTGAGAAGGAATCTGTCGGCCCGGAATCTCGTTTTGTTTTTCCGCTGCATCATTTCTTGGTATTACTTCTTCATGGCTGCGCGCATCCAGTTCCGGTTGAGATGTTCCTTTCCGAACAGCGCCGGGTTCCGGTTCTTTTTCTTTCACATAGTATCGGACATTTGCTGTCGTATGCTCGTTGGCTTCCTTTGCATAGTTTTCAGCGTCGGCTTTGCTATCAAACTCCAACGGTTTTCCATTTTCCTTGCACCAGCTTTGTGCCGGTCCGAAAATAGAAGTGCTGCTTCGTACTGCCCATACACCATAGGTCCGTTTCCTTTCCATTTCGCATCCCTCCTTATCGTTCCTGCTGTTTGGAAGTTTGTTGCTTTTTTACTGGGTCTGCCGGTTTTGTTGCCTTTAGCTGCTGACGGAGAGAATTCTTATGCTCCGGTTCGGAATCTGTGATGTTGACATATTCGCCAATGATACAGAGCGCTTCTCCATAACTGCCGGAAGCAAATACCCGGTCAGACATTTCTTTTGCCTGTTCTTTTAGACCATGCTCCCGCAAAGTACGGGAAGCAATACCAAGCAGATTAAAAATGTTCCCATCTGCTCCGATCAGAGGGCAGTCCGGTTTATCTGCCAATGGTTCCGGTGTTTCTATAAATCCGCCTAAATAATTCGGCACAAAGTCCGACAGCCATGTGCCGCCATAGACTTCATGGGTCTGTAAACGCCACAGGGCAAGTTTCCCTATATCCAGTTTCACATCATCAAAAGGGTAAAGCAGACAGGTCAGTTCTCCGTGCTGAAAAGCAAACACATTTTCAAACTGGCTGCCATCTTTCAATATGCCTGCATTTGTCAGCATTTCGTTGATCCCGTCCACCCATTCTGTCAGATCTCCGCCGCAGCCCTGTAAAATCAGTCCTTCCTTATCCGGCATACGGCGAAGATCCTCTGCAGTAATCGTGTTGATATTCAAAAAATCGCCTCCTATCGTTTTTGTTAAAATATAAGTTTTGTCCGCAACTTAACCTCATTTCAAAGCACCGGAGTATTCTTATACAGCTCCCTTAAAAACAGATGCGAATAGCCATTGAAAATCAAGGACTTTTGGGGCTAAGTTGCGGACATATCATGGTTGGTTTTGCCGCTGCCGGCGTTTGCGTTTCCGCTCGGATTTCCGTCTTGCATAGACCCGGCAGGCATCGGAGCAATATGCCTGGCTGGTTATAGGAAGATATGATTTTCCACACACAGAGCATATTTTCTGTCTCATGGAGGTGTCCTCGCCGGTAATGGCTGATTCCAGTGCTGCATCCACCGGCAACACCGCTTTTTCAAAGTACCGGCAATAAGCACCGGTCCACCATTTATTCAGCATGTAGCAAGGGCTGTCCAGGGGAAGGCAGATCTTATCCTGAGAGTCATAGTTGGCGCAAAGCTCTGTAACCAGCTTTCGGATTGCAGACTGCTCCGAGCGTTTTAATTCCCTCTCTGCCATAATGCCTACCTTTCCGGGTCACTGCTTTGTCTGCCGCCGGAAATTCCGGTTGCATCAGTAACATTCCTGGACTGTGAAAGGGCATCGGCGATAGAGTTCCGCTTTTTCTGTTTTGGTTCATGGTAAATAAAAAGTTCGTTTTTTCCCGGTACATACAACAAGCCATTTTCTTCGCAGCGGAAAATATCACATTCTTTGTCAGTTGAAACAGCATAAAACCCTCTATAATCAAAGGGTACCTTTTGCCGCTCCTGATAGGTACACAGCCCTAAGTTGGGGTCACTTGCCAGCCGTTTCGATATGGCGAAAAAGTCGCCTTCTTTTTTGTAAAATTTTCGTATGGGCGTGAAGTGATAACCTCCATATTCAAAGGTTTTTCGATCAATCATTTGCGCCTGCCTTTCTTTACGGGAAATTCCAGCTTGAAATTCACATATTTACCGCCGGTATCATCCAGGATCACTTCCGCATCATAGGTCCTTCCTGTTTTTTCACTGTAAAGCCCGGACATAGAAATGCGGCCCTCTTTCAAAAGAGCCGCTGCCACAGACTTTGTGATAGATTTTTTCTTGCTGGAAAAGAAACGGTTATCTTTCCAAAGAGCAAAAGAACATTCCCTGTTGCCGCAGAAAAAACCTTTCTTTCCTTCAAATACCGGGGCACCGCAGCGGGGACATACCCCCACGGCTTCGTGTGCAGTTCCTTTGGAAGAAGGAAACAGATCCGCAAAACGTTCTTCCGGGGTAGTATGTTCTTTTACCAGCGTCCGGCTCATATCTGCAATCTGATCCATAAAAGATGTTGCCGACAGTTCGCCATGTTCCACTTGTTTCAGCATGGATTCCCATTCTGCAGTTAAGATGGGAGATTTGATATTGTCCGGCAGGACTGCGATCAGGTTCTTTCCTTTTTCCGTAGGAATGAGCTGCTTTTTCTTTCGCTGTACAAATCCGGCAGAAACCAGCTTTTCCAGTGTTGCCGCACGGGTAGCCGGAGTACCCAATCCTTTACGCTCGGCATCTTCCGGCATATCTTCCGCACCGGCAGTCTCCATAGCGGACAGCAGTGTGTCCTCCGTATAGTGTTTCGGCGGTGAAGTTTTCCCTTCACGGAGACTTGCTGATACAGCTTCAAAAGTCTGTCCTTCCTGCAGCACAGGGAGAGCGACAGCTTCATTTTCTTTGTGTTCCGTTTCACTCTGCCTGATACTCATACGGTGAATCCGTTCCACCTCTTTCCAGCCGGACTGTAAAATAGTCTTTCCTTTTGCCGTAAAAGTATATCCCTGGCAGTCCAATATAGCGGTGACCGCTTCAAATCGGTGTACCTGCGTTGTGGCACAAAGCAGTCTGACGGCAAGCAGGGTAAGCACATCCCGCTCCCCGGAAGGAAGCTCTGACAGGTCTGTCCGTGCGATTTCCACAGTTGGGATAATGGCATGGTGGTCAGTCACTTTGCTGTCATCTGTTACCCGGTCAATGTCCGGCTCTCCGGCGTAGCCTTTTCCAAAGGTCATATTGTCACGCAGCCACAGGATCAGGGAAGCGGCGGTTGCCTGCATGTCCTTCGTCAAATACTGGCTGTCCGTTCTCGGATAGGTTGCCAGCTTCTTTTCATAGAGAGATTGCACATAATCAAGGGTCTGTTGAGCCGTATAGCCATAAATACGGTTACATTCCCTTTGCAGAGTTGTAAGGTCATAAAGGCGGGGAGGCTGTATAGTTTTTACCTGCTTTTCCACAGAACGCACAAAAGCGGAGTTGTGGTCACAGTCCATACGGATTTTTTCAGCCTCGGATCGTTCCGTCATTTTTTCGCCGGAAGCAGTAAAACCTCCGCAGATGATTTCCGGCACATAAAAAGGCTTACTGATGAAGGATTCAATATCCGACTCACGCTGTACCAAAAGTGCCAGTGTCGGTGACATAACACGGCCGACATTTAGGGTGACACCATACAGGACAGAAAAAAGCCGGGTGGCATTGATCCCGATCAGCCAGTCGGCTCCTGCCCGGCAGACCGCCGCATCATAGAGCTTATCGTAATCACTGCCGGGGTGGAGATGGTCAAAGCCCTCACGGATCGCCGCATCCTCCATACTGGAAATCCAAAGGCGCTCCATAGGCTTTTTACATCCGGCATATTCATAGACCAGACGGAAGATCAGTTCTCCTTCTCGTCCGGCATCTGTAGGATAGTTCTCGGAGGTGACTTTTCTGACATTGTTACTCGATGGCATCCAATGGGCCGATAAAGCGGTAGAAAATCTGGATTTTCTGGACGTATTCGCCATCGACCTTTTCCGCTTTGGATACCAGAATCTTGTCAATCAGCTGATGCAGAATCTTATAGTTCAGTTCGGTGATACCAGCGTACTTGCTGACTTCATCAATAAAATCCTGAATCTTGTCCAGCTGATCGTGTTCAGCACGGCCTTCCCGCTCGTACTGCTCAATCTTCTCGGTCAGTTCAGCCTGTTCTTTGTCGTAGCGAT
>NZ_JAFREG010000003.1:0-394488 GCF_017377615.1 Faecalibacterium sp. Marseille-Q4896 | reverse complement strand
CGAATGCAAAGAAAGACCAATATCAAAACTATAAAGGCAACCGCCATACTGCTAAAAAATTCCAATTTCTTATTCATTTGGCTTGCTCCATAATTCAAACGTACAAAGCCACGATTCTTTTCTTTCGGCTCTAAAGAATCGTGGCTTTTATCCCCATTATCTAATGCTTTTATTACGGAATCGTGATGTCGTAGGAAATGGAGAACTGGCCACCGTTTGCCAAAGCATTCAATGCTACAGCAGTTCCAGAAACAAATACTGTACCGCTTGTTCCGCTACTAGCTTTCCTACCGGTATCCACATCTGTACTAATCGTTTCGTCCCCGGTTGCGACTTCAGAGAAGTATTTACTTGTCGATTGGCCATTCATGGTAAGTTTGACATTTCCTGTCATACCTGTAAATTCCGGCTTTGGCGATGAGTACCACGGAACGTAAAGTTCAACATGAACCTGTACGCCATCATTCTTATCATAGGTTGCGTAGGAATTAACCCGAACGTTAGCAATTCCTACCTGCATAGCCATGCCAGGTTCCAAGCACTCGCTTAGAGGTGCATCATACCTTCCAATAACAACAGGTTGTTTGTCATCCGTTGGGGCCGCTGCAAAAGCAGAGATAGAACAAAGCGAAAAGACCATAACCACCGCCATACAAAGCGCAAGCAATCTTTTCTTCAAGGTCATTTTGAGTCATCTCCTTTTATTTTTGCATAAAATGTGACAGCATATCGAATAAGGTACTTTGCAATCACAAGAAAAGCAATCGCCATGACTGTTGCTGTCGATACAATTGTCAAGATTTCCGGTACGCTAAATTTCATAAATGTACCTCAACTCATGCTCAACTTGTTTTCAAGGAAATTATCTGCATTGGAATCACCTCCATCTGAAGCATTTATATGCTAAAGACTCCTATTATTTTTTGCATTTTCGACAGTAATAAGCATCTGTTAGTATCGTCGGTCCCCCATAAATAGTCTTTCTTTCCTATAGCTATCCCGCCTTCAAAAATGATTTTTGAAAGACGTGATTTTTTCAGACTTTCTTGAGGAAACCACATCGCTGAAACTCCCTGCGTGACGATTCCTCCAAGCTGCATATCGCTTCCACAATAAATGCACTTCATTATCTCTATTCCTCTGGAGTGGATTTATCTCCCAAAATATTGAGCATTAACACAACGCACAAAAAGAGAAACGATAAGATATAAGGTTGAACATATCCTTCCTCATATAAACACAATGTATTGCCTGATTGAACAACATTCACCTTGGTGAAACAATCTGTATAGCTATAACTTGTTTCTTCTGAGAAGGGCATCAGCTGAGATAAATCATATCGGTTCCATATAAAGAAACGTTTTGCCGTTATAATATAATATTGCTTTCCATCGGTTAGTAAAAAATCAATTGAAGACTTCGATTCGGTCGATTTACAATCAACAAGAGTTAACATAGAATTTGAAACGCTTTCAAAATTTTTATTTGATAACACTTGCAATTTATCAAAAGAATACGGAAATCTTACGATAGAAATTAGCCATAGCAATATTATAATAGCACCGAAATGTCTGAAACATTTAACAATCTTATATTTTTTAGTTCCACGCATAAATATTCCAATTACTGTATGTAAACAGATAATTATAGATTGTCATTCCAAAATTTTGATTTCCCCAAGATGTTGTGGGGTAATACTCGCCATCCGTGTAGGTGTTATTAAACTTATTTCCACTTTCCGTTATAACATACTTGGTTCCCCAAAAACTATTTTTGTGAGAAGAGTGGTTAATATCAGTCAATGTGTATTCAATTTGTTCATACTGCGAATTAAGGTTACACTGTGGAATGGTGAATTGCACGGCCGTCATAGCAAAACCAAAATATGCGAGTGCAGTTTTGGAAATTGCAAGTGCCGGAGCAGCAGGTAATGACAAGGCACCTGCTACAACTGATGCCAACCCTGCCAAATCTCTATATGTTCCATTAATATCATATTTTTTGTTTCCTGTTTCTTTCACATAATCCACATATGCTCCGCAGATTCCCGTTCCGGTTCCATCTGTATATTGGAAACGAATTCTTCCCAACCGACGCGACATTGTAGATTGCGGTAAGACTATATCAAAATTCTTCTCTGTCGGAATAAATCGCTGCAGCTGTTTTGATGTTCCATCCGAAGAATAAACCAATTCATTTATAACATTTTTTGATCGGTCAACCGTATAACGGCTTACCAATTTTCCATCATTGTACTGTTCAAAAACCGAGTCACCATTGTCAAGATCATAGGCTCTAACAAGCAATTCACCTGACGCGCTTTGTACGGTCGTGAAGTCAGAACTCGTGCTGTTTTTAGTTCCTGCTGCAAAAGAGACCAAAGGAACGGTTAGCAAAAGCGTGGTTGCAAGTGCAAACGATATGAATCTATTCAAATTTTCATAATTAACCCTCACTGTAGATTATTCTAATAGAAATGGTATACTTTAGGTGTTCTATTCCAAAGATAAGGCTTCACCTATCATCTCTAGGATTAGTTTTTTAAAATGAATAACCTCACTTATCTACTGGCACTTCCAGTAATGGTTTCACTCCGTCCATCGGAATAGTTAAAGGTCGCAGAATACTCCAGCCTATAAGATTTTCCGGGCTTAGTGTTAAAGTTACTGCTCACCATGCAGGTTGAGGTCGTGCTGCTGTTCGAGCAGCTACTTACTTTTTGCCATGTTCCAATTGTTCCCTTTTCATAGAGAACGCCTGAAACGCTGATTTTCTTTACTCCAGTTCGTGTCTGGGCATCAACCTGATAGTATGTTTGGTAAATGGATCCGTTGACCGTACTATCACCTACATACCGCTCAGACTTTTCAGCGGCCATTGCGGTGCAGGCAAAACTCAAGAGAATCACCGCTGAAATAACAATGGACAACAAACGCTTTTTCGACATAGACATACACCTCCGTTTTTTTGCTCCTAACAAGAGCCTTTGTATAATCAACGCAATTCGCATTCGCTTCGTTTCAATTTTCAGGAGAAATTTTTTTCAAATTTTCCATCTTTGTAAGTTCAGACAAAAAGAAAGCCGGACATTTGTGTACTCTCACAAGTGTCCGGCTTTCTTAACGGATACCTTCCGCAATTTTCATAATCTCATCGTATGGAATGTTTCCCATAACGGTATGTGTAATCCCCTGATATTCCCAACTTAGAGTATAAACATTCTTTCCATGTTCATCCGTACTAGTTCCAAGTACGCCATCTGCTTCTCCGACCTTTACGGTTTCGGACACTGTATGCTCATTATCAAATAGGGACTGCTGCCCCGGCTGGATAATTGAACAACGGACAGTGTAGCTTTCCTCTGTTTCTTTTGACGAGTAAACATGTAAAAAGTTTTCTGCTCGTTCAAATTTCTGCGCATCGTCCATTTCAAAGCCGTCCAGCACATAATGATCGCTGTATCCATCCGGTAATCGTTCCAACGGTTCGCCGTCCACTTGATACGTCAGCTGCATCTCAATCGGCAAGAACTTCTGAATCATCGTGTAGACTGCCTTGCGGAAGTCTGCACTTACTGCAAGCGCGCCGAGAGTTAAAATTACCAGCGTCATGGCTACAACAAGCACTCGTTTCAGCACCGGACAGCGTTTATGCAATGCCGCTTTCAGGCGAGCATCCCATCGGGAAGTGTCCGGGTAGCGTTCCTTAAGCTGGGCCGGAGTTGGCAGCTCGTCCAGTTCTTTCTGTGCATCTGCACGGAGTGCCATCATCAAAGCTGCATCAAAAGAAATCTCTGTCCGCTCACTCACGGCTGTTCAGCTCCTTCCACAATAGTTTTCTTCCACGGAAAAGCCGCATCCGAACCACTTCATCTGTCAGTCCAAGCGATTCGGCAATCTCCCGGTTGGTGTAGCCCATCGCCAAAAGGCGCAGTGGATCACGGTACATCGGTTTCATCTGTCCGATCAGTTCTGTCAGGTATTGGATGTTATCGGTGCTGACTGCTGCATCATCCGGCACCGGGGCATCATCTGGTGCGTCCGGGACTTCTTCCAGCGGTTCTTCTCGCTGCTTGCGAAGCATATCGTATGCACGGCTTCTACTACAACTAACGAGATAA
This sequence comes from Faecalibacterium sp. Marseille-Q4896, assembly GCF_017377615.1. NCBI lineage: Bacteria > Bacillati > Bacillota > Clostridia > Eubacteriales > Oscillospiraceae > Faecalibacterium > Faecalibacterium sp. Marseille-Q4896. The sequence goes on along the minus strand of NZ_JAFREG010000003.1, from coordinate 390,368 downwards.
GCAGCGAGTTCGTGACAGTTTTCTCGATGAATTTTAGAAAAATTTTTGGCAACGTACAAAAACACCTCTTGCAGTACATCTTCTGCCAGATACGAATCGCCCATAATTTTGTAAGCGGTATGGTAGACCAGCCGTTTGTAGATATTATATACATCTATAAATTGTTCTTCTTTGCTTTGATCGTCAAGAACAGCTAAGTACAGGGAAAGCAACACAATCACCTCCAACTGATTCGCATGGATTGGATGTAGTGTACCATGAACCAGCGAAAATGTCGAATGTTTTCCGTTCTGAACGAAGAACAGCCAGCATCATGACCTCACTTACTGTTGAGGCCGTTGCTGGCTGTTCGTTTGGTTTGAGATGTTTCCATCAAAATTGCAGAGTGCAAATGTCTTGAAGCTCTACCTTATATAAATAGAAGCGTTTTGAAAAAACGCGCAGCCTGCATCGGAACAGTGCAGAATGAAGGGGATTGGGCACAGCCCAACAAGCATTTTGCAACGCAAAAATGGCGTTTGTATAGACAAAAGCCCTGCTTGCCACAACAATGCGTCCTTTTTGTCCGCAATTTGTAATTTTCAGATTGGAGAAAAACGCCATGGCAAAGACGAAGGCTGAAGAAAAAGCTCTCAACCTTGATTAGATTTTGTTTAACTGCCGGGATTATCTGCGCGCTGCGCGCAACTCCGGCTCGTTCTTTGAAAAGCGTGATAGCAGCTTCTGTGAGCCGCCCAGCACATCCAGCCCACGGTCATCGTACAAATGGTAGAGGAACGGCCCCGGCCCAGCCAGATAGACGCTGGACACAAAGCCGTTCCAGCCGCCGATGTCCCCCAGAATGATTTCCCGAAGAAGCAGCTCTGGTTGAAAGCTGATCTTGCTGAGATCCCAGTAAAACTGCACTTGTGCATGGGTATCCCCATCTTCATCCTGCTCTGTGGCCGAAAGTTGTTCATCGGGAACTGGGAGGCCCACTCGCTGCCGGATAACGGTCAGCAGGGACTCGGCGGGTTCTTCATCGGGATACCCGTCGATCCGCAGAAGGTCCGGCACCGCCGGAAGTGCCCGATAGATCGCGGCGGCTCGGTCCAGCGCCCCCTGAACATAAGCGGGGTTGGTTTTCAGCTTCGCCGCACGCCTATCCAGATAGATTGGTTCCTCCCCGCCGATCTTAAAACGAATGCCCACCGGTGCATGGTAGAACAGAGGGTGTTCCAGCCCAGCCATGCCCAGATCATGTAAAATGTGTTCAAACCGCTTTGCCAGCATGGTATCCCTCCGTTCTCATGTCATTTCATACAGCAGAGCAGCATCGCCCTGCACCAGTTCCAGATGGGAGCGCAGCGTATTAAGCCCGCTTTGCACCGCCTCGGTGGGCAGATCCCAGTCCGGGGCAATTTCAGCGGCCAGCTCCGAGAGATCCTGCTCCCGCAGAGCTGCCAGCAGTTGAGACGCCAGCTCTCCCTCCAGCAGAGCGCAGTCCAGGGTGTCTTCCGTCTGGGGAGCAGGAAAACGGACATCCAGATCCAGTTCGCTCTCACACCAGTCCCAGATGGCCATATAGACCGCGCCGGAGCAGTCACCGTCGGACAACTCCTGCCGCTGGTTATTTTTTATCAGATAAAAGGACGCGATCTGTGACATGGTGGTTCCTCCTAAATGTTATTCGCTTCCATCAGCCCTTCGGCCTGCAACCGGATCACATAGAAAGCCCGCACCCAGTCCAGTTCCTGCTCCATGGAGTCCTCCAAAGCCAGCAGGCGGCGCTTGCCAAGCCTGCGATCCAGAAGGGCAAAGATACGGACAAGGGGATTCTCGCTGACAAGGCTTTTCTCGATGCTCTGGTTGTCAAAGATCCCAAACGCCTCATAGAACACCTTTTGGTCAAAGGTGCCCTGCTCCAGCGCATAGGCATGAGCCTGATTGATGGCCTCTTTTGCGGAGTCGTGATCTTTCAGCGTGGTGGAGCGCAAGTGATGAAATTTCGTCCACACATTTTCAAAATAGGTGTAGTAGTTGCTCCGCAGCACTTCCACGCCGTCCACACGAATGGCTGCCCGGCCCTCGTGGTCGGCGCTTTTGCTGTAACTGGTGGCAAAATACTGGATGTGGCCCCGGAGCGCCGGACACAGGTAGTCACTTTCCAGTTTGTTTCGAATTCCGCTCCAAGTTGACATGGCGACCGCCTCCTTTCTGAACTTGCTTCGGAATTTCATATCGGCGGGCGAAAGATTTCCAATCCCATAGCCCTCAATTTCTTTATTTTAGCAATCCATCTGTTTTTTATCACGAATTGGCGGAATAGTAAAGAAACTATCATCTATCTTTATTTGGGCATAAAGCATTCCGTTTGTATAACAATATCTCTTGAATGATGGGTATCCATCCAAACTCTTTAATATCTCATCTGGTAAACATCTAAAATCATAATCTCTTAATGCTCCTGCACCAAGCAGTCTTTCTGTTCTGTAAGCGTTAATTTCCTTTGCATATTTTTGACAAAATTCATCTGGACTTTCTTCATAGAGCGCTATATCTTCCTCATCTATAGCATAATACCGGTCATATCCCACAACCCACGAAATATGAACGCAAAGTAAATACCGCTGTATTTCTGGGCAAAACCCTACCGAAAAAAATTTCTCTCTGTTGATTTTTTCATTTTCTATGCTTATTTCCTTTATGGACAGATCCATCATCATTTCACCTTTACTATCTGATTCCTTTTATCTGTGGCGGGGTTGAGAAAGTTTTTTTCAATCATGGTTTTGATTGATTCTCCTTTCGGATCAGGATGCTTTTCCCTTCGGCGTTGATGCCATACAGGTCATCCAAATGGATATGAAATCCATCCTCACGAATGGTTTCCGCCATACCAAGAGCGGCTTTCGCCAATAGAAGCAGCCCCGCCCGGTTTCCTGTTAACTCCAATTCATTTCCGTCGGCATGAGTGGTAAAGGAGAGGTGAGCTTCTGGTTCCACTGGGAGGATGGGCAGTTGTTCATCATTCAGTTGAATGGTCAGCGTTTTAGTTTTCATTGCTTGTATCCTACCTTTTGAAAACTCCTCAATCAAAATCCATCCAGACCAGGTGCTTTCCGCAATGAAGGCACTGGAACAGATAGCATTGCAGATGCCCGCCATTGACGGATTCCTGAATCATTTCCTTCTGCTCATCGTCCCACATGGGATCGTCCAGCACCTCCTCCAGCACATCCAGTGCCCGCAGTTCTCTGGCTCCCACATTACCCAAATAGGTGCAATAGTCACCACAATGGGCGCGCCAGTATTCCTGCTGCCAGCCGGAGTAGCCGGGGGTGCGGTGGATCAGCTCGTCCAGCTTCTCCGGATCGTCTACACCATCGTCCACAGAGAAATCATCTTGAAAACTACCGTCATATTTCCGGGCTGCTTCGCCGTTGGCGATGCACTCTGGGCACAGATATGCAATATCCTCCACAGCGTAAAAGGGGGCTGTATAGAAAATATGGGTCGTCTTGCCACAGCAGTCGCAGACAACGCCGTCTGCGGATTCCTCAAAAGCCCCAGTTTCCAGAGGGTTTGGGTGATACCGGAAGGCGGGCAGGCCCAGCTGGGCCTGCTGTTTCTTCTCTTTCTGCTTTTCCTCCGGCGTTTTGGGCTTGGGGAGAGCATAATGATTGCCCCAGTTTTCCGCATAGTCCTTCAGCGTGCCCAGCCGCTTGAGGGTCTTTTTATCGGAACGATTTCCGATTTGGCAGAGCAGTTCATAGGCATCCTTCTTGAAGTCCAGTAGATCATACACATCCACCAGCACTTCCTTGGCCTGCTGATCCTCACTCTGCTCAAGTTCTTCCTTGAAGGTATATAGAGCGCGGACACTGTCCGGACCTTCATTGGTCGCAACAAACTGTTTTTTTAGTTCGATATAGGTTTTTTGATATTCTGTCATTGGTCGCACCTCCCATCAATCCCACCAGAAATACCAGACGGTGGACTGCCACAGGACAGCTGCCAAGGAGCCAATGCTTCCATCCTCATTCTGATCCAGATCTGGGCAGAAACCATATTGCTCCACAGCCACCTCCATAGCTCTTTCCTTGGAAATCGGAGTTGGAAGTTCAAACTCCAATTCATCGTGGCTCATGGCGGCAGGGATGGCACCATGTTGCTCGAACCAGTATTTCGCCACTGCCATCAGGTCCGGTGTGTCGGGACACTCATTCCAATTTCCAAAGGGCAGGTAGGCGAAGATCTCCCAGGGGTTCTTTACCGGAATTTTAGCCAGAATGAGCGGATATGTCATTCCGGTATCATCGTTCCAATAGTTTGCGAAGCGGTCGTTGGGTTCTCCGCCCTCCATCTCGCCCAGGACTTCCTCATCCCAGTCCAGATCATCGTCCTCGGCTTCTTCCTTGCGCTGACCGGTCAATTCCTCCAAAATCGCCTTTCCGTCCTTGATGGGAGCGGAGAGCATCTTCTTTCGATACTCCTCCACGGTTTTGAGGTCAAATTCATAGAAGTCCGCATCATGCTCCGGGTCAGCGTTCATCACCAGACACTCCAACTGCGTTTCATCATCCGCCTGGATAAGTACGGGAACAAAGCCCTCCCGTACCCCCAGCCGCCGGGCGTAGCTGTATGCTGACATGATGGGATCATCATCTGCCATAGACGGGAAATAGGTACACTCACAGTCCAGATACTCCATAATGGCTTCCGCAAGGTCTGAAGGCTCCAGAGTGGCCTCATCGAAACTCTGCCCCTGCCAGTTGGCGAACCGCTTTTCCATGACTTTTGCCATAGCCTGATAATAGTTTTCATCAAATGGGATGAACAGATAGGCTTCATCCTGGAACTTATCGGAATAATATTGCTCTGAACCGAAATACTCCAAAGCATAGTTATCAATGTCGCTGGGGAAGTACGGGCTATCCGCCTCGCCATAGTAATATCCAGCAAAGGCTGCGCCCTCCTTGTTGAACAGCGCCCCAAAGAGCTGTCCTTTCAGCTGGTCCCGGATAAAGCCACGCAGATCGGCGCGGCTCAGATCTGCCATAAACGGCTGCACCTGCTCCCAGTACCGCTCCATAAATTCCGCGCTCATCAGATCATGCTCCATGCACCAGCGCAGATAGATTGCCATGTGGTTGTATGCATTGATCTCATCCACCGGCAGGCCCTTTTCCTGAATGGATTCCAGGTGCCAGGCGGCATCGTCCATATCGCCGGTGAACTCCTCCTCTGCAAGCGTTCCTCTGGTGATGGCATTCTGGCGGGTGGGATTGACCACAAAACTGATGCCTGCCATCTTTTCAAGCAGGGCGTCCGCATCATGCTCCATCTTATACTCCATCTCATTATGATAGAGCGGGATCACCTGATAGAAGTTGACCTCCTCGCCGTTCGGCAAAGTGCAGACTTCGCCGCCTTCCTCCACGCCCTGGGGACCGGTCAGAATAGCGGCGGTGAGCTTCGTGTCCTCTGCAAACGGCGATTGCTTGTCCATTGTGTGGCCAAAGCCCAGCCAGGTATCGTTGGAAATGGGCAGGCGAGCCAACACTTTCAAGAGACCAATAGGCCAGTACCACCGCTCATCCTTCAGGGATTCCTCATCCAGTTTCCAATCCGACGGCAGAGCGATGGCCAGCTCTGCTCGCTCCAGCTTGTATTCCGCCAGTTCCTCCGGCACATTCATCCGGTGAGCACCCATGCCCATCGTTACCAGTGTGTAATAGTCCCGCTCATCAGAGGGAGGAACAACGCAGATGTCCACATGGATGTCAGGGGAAACCAGCTCATGGAACACATTCTCAAACTCACCAAAGGTGTTTTTGATGTGCTGCTCTATCGCAGACATCTCATCCTCCGAATAAACCTCCGGCTCGCTGTTTTTTCTTGAGGACCAGAAGGCATCCGCCTTCGTGCCGTCCGGGTTCAGGAAAATCTGAAAATACTGATCGTCTCCCGGCTGTTGATAGACAAGACCAATGCGGCGGGTCTGGTCCACAAACACACCTGTTAGAATGCCCTCTGGTTCTCCTTCAGGGGTGTGGGTCAGCCATTCACCGCTGTCCAGCCGTTCCTTGAGCTGCCGCAGCCAGTCGGTTCCCATCTTGGAGAGTCCAGCTTCGTTCATACGGAAGGAAAGCTCCACAAGATGTTCCTTCACCGGGTATTGGAATTCACAGCAGGGGGAATTTTTCTTATAGCTATACCGCTCTGGGTGGAACAGTTCATAAAATTCGGCAAGTCCCGCTTCGTCCACCCGAATGCAGGCTATGGCGCATTGTTTATCATCCGCATTCTCGTCCAGTCCCCGCTGGAGCGTTTGGTCAGCATCGGGATTGATCCAATGATATTCCATCTGTTCCAGGGTGGCTCCGGCTTTGATCTCTTTTTTTAAGGTCAGGAACTCATAATCTCCCGGTTCCAGTTTTAATCCTTGCTTGACGGCATCCAGCGCACCGGATTTATCGCCAAAATGCGCCCGTAGCTTGCCCAGATGGAGCCAGATCCAGGGGTAGTCCGGCTCCTCCAGAGCGCCCCGCTCCGCATATTCCAGTGCTTCTTCCAGCCTGCCGCAATACATCAACGCCACAGAATACCGGTAGTACCAGGTAGCGCAGCCCGTGGCGTTTTTCTCCGAATCCTTCATCCATTCCGCAGCGCGGTAGTAGTGGATGTAATCGTCCAGGTTAAGGCAGGCAAAGGCATACCAGAGGGCAATCTGTAAATCCTGGTGAGCCTGTTTTTCGCTGAATCGTCCTTCTTCTACGCCGCTTTTGATAAAATTCTCCAGCCAGTCGAGCATTTTCCCAAAGTAAGCGGCAGTTCCTTCGTCAAAGGACTCCAGTATTTCAATATCCTCTGTCGAGAGCAAGGAGCCAGTTTCCTCATGAATATCAGGCTCCGGTTCTTTCTCGTCCAGTAGCGGCACACCGCCCACATCCCGCCGAAATGCGTGGAAGTGAGCATAGGGCAGGTCGCTTCCCTCAAAGAATGCCTGTGCCGCTGTTAGTACAGCGGGCAGATCCCAGGCGATAAAATCCAGATACCCACAATACAGACCAGTGGCCCCACCCAGGAAGGTCACGGCTTCCTCTCCTGCATCCCGTAGGATGGCATCCCGCAGGTTATCCCGGAAATCCAGAATAGCTTTCACTCGTTCCTCACCGGTAAAACCGGACAGCGGGTACAGGAGGAATCCAGCGGCAATGCCATCCTTGTGGTACTCATCCACCATATCACTGCGGGCAGTCAGGTAGTCGTTGATGAGCACCGGCAGGCGGCAGCTTCCAGTATAAACATCCAGCCGCCAGTCAGCCTCCGGGTCCTCCACCGGTTCCAGTTCATAGGCAAGATAACTGTTTTCCAAGTAGTCGCTGCCATCCCGCCAGAGAGAAAGCCCCATGCTTTGCAGCAACTCCGGCAGTTCGGAAAGCAGCTTGGCCGGTTCGTCTTTCGGTTGAGCATAAACATCAAACCCAGCAACAAAGGCGATAGCGGAAACTTCTCCGATGGTTTGATCCACCAGCATAGAGAGTGCCCACCAGACCTTGTCTGTGTCCTCTTTCAAGATCGAGGTCAGCTTTTCACAGTAAAGGACCAGACTTACCTGATGATCCTCTGTTTCCTCTGCCCACATCTGCACATCCTCAGCCCGAACTTCAATCTCTCCAGCTCGCAGCTCGAACCCCTCACAGGGCTGGCGGCCTACCCAGATATTCCAATGCTCAAGCACCGATTCTGGGGCCTGCTTCTGGAAGTACACCAACGGGAACAGGCGGGAGCGAAGCCCCTCTGGACTGAGGATCAATTCATGCTTTTCGCCATTGAAGCCCAGCTCGAAGGAAGTATCACACAGGGCCGTCTTGAGTGCATTCCCGCATTTTTCAACCAGTTCTTCGCCGCGCTGGTGTGTTTCGTCCGTATCTATGATTTGACGCAGTTCTGCCTCAATCTGAGAAAAGGCTGCCCATGCTTCCTGCGTCCTTTCACGGAAGTTCTTTTCAAAGCGGGGCAGGGACAAACGACGGCGGCAATCGTTTATGTACTCCTGAGTATCTTTGTCTCCGGGGCGGGCTTTCAGGGCCTTTTCAAAGTAACGCAGGGCGGGGCCTTCCTCATCCAGACAGTAATAGGCCAAAGCGATTCGATAATTCCAGCAGTGATCTTCGGCAAAATACTCCTCATGGGGAGCCAGAAGTTCCAGCGCCTTTTCAAAAGGCTCCCGTTCTCCTATATGTGCAACGGCAATATATGCCTTGGCCAATTCGCTGTCCAGTTCCGGGGTGCGCTCCTCGGCAGGAATCGCTTCCAGGGTGTCGATTACCTTCTGCGCTTCATCCTGTTCAAACCATTGCTGGCATTGTTTCAATAAATCCATATCATGATCTCCTTTTCCATCTTCGGTAGGGATAGGTTTCACTAATAAGCAGAGATTGTAATTTCAAAGCTAAAATTCATATCTGCATTTATGGTGGCTTCTTCATTTGTGGCTGGTTGTATCACAAACTCAAATGTAGGTTCATAGTCCCCGTCCTGCAAGGTTTCTCCACCCAAAATCTCGATATGATACCAGCCATTTGCAAGCTCAATCATCGGCTTCTTATGCACTCTATAGTAAGAAATCAGATCTTTCACCTTTTCAGGCGTAAACTGTTCCAATATTGGCCATGTAAAAAGCATCAGCATATTATGATCTACTTTAAGGGAATAGCCACTTTTTCTAAGCTGCAATCGGTTTCTTTCTTTGCACAGCTCCGGTCTATCACCAGAGAGATTGAACAATATGGTATAGGGATAGTTTTCAATACCGGTCATTGGGATTACAATTCCTTCGGCAAATATCCTGTCGCCGCTTTCGTTTGTGGTAAACTCCATCGCTAAATCATCTGAAAGATGATTTGCCTGCTTCCAGTCCTCCAGCAACAAAATGTCACCAAGGAGAAAATAATTAACAAGATCGTTTAATACTTCCGTAAACCTATATATCATCCATTATGCCTCCCTTACAATCCTGTCCGTTGCCAGCCGTTCAGCCGCTCCTGCACCGCGTCAATCATCCAACCCTCGCCCACGCGCTTCATGAGAAAGCGGCGGTCAAAGCTGGTATTTTTCTCTCTGGTGTAGATGTAGAGCTTGTTCTTAGTGATCTGCTCCGCGTCAAGGAATTCTTCCCCGTTGTAGGTGCCCTGGGCGCTGTATGAGAGGGCCAGAGGCCGATAGCCCAGACGGGGCTTTTCGCTCACATACTTCTCCCAGATCGCCAGCAGGCGGGGCACAGCCTCGGCATCTTCAAACCCAACCTGCTCCATGTACTGCTCCCATTCTGTCATTTCGGCAAAGAAAGCGGACAACACACTGCGGCATTCCGACGCTGCCTGCTCATCCAGCTGGACGGGCTTTTTGGCCTTTTCCCGCTGGAGCTGGGAGAAGTGTTCCATCTGCTCCTTGGTAAATTGCACATGGGCCACTGGCTTGATGTAGTTGTTGCCGGCGACAGCCAGCAGTCCATCATAAGTAACAGCAGTGTGGTCGATCCAGATATGAGAGAGCTTGGGGATGGAGGCTGCCTGGAGCAGACCGGCATCATCCAGCCCAGTGTGGTCAAGGGTCAGCAGGTCCAGCTTACAGCCTTGCAGGGCGGACAGGCCGCTGCCGTCGATCCCGGCGTTCCCGGTCAGCAGCAGGATGCGCAGCTTGGGCATGGCGGAAAAAACGGGGAAACAGGCGTCGGTGAGGGTGCCGTTTTCCACGCCGAAGTTGACCATACTTTTATGCCCGGCAAAGGGGGCAAGCAGTTCATCCGTCACCGGATACCCTTTCACATGGAATCCCACCAGGGTGTAACCGGCCAGCCGTTCCATGATCTCTGTGGTCAGCTCCGGAATATCAAATTTCTTTTCTCCATCTAAAGTTAGGACACCGTTTTCCCAATCCGCTGTTCGTGCCCGCTTTGGCCATTCCATAGTTTACCTCCTTACTCTTGCGCTCTATCTATTACCATTCTCCACCCGGATGTCTGCACCCGGATAACAGGACGGAAAAAGTCATAGTCATTGTGAATCTCATTATCTTCCCGAACCTCCGGTTTACAATGAGGGGAACAGGGTAAATATCCAAGCAAAGGACCCATGCCTCCGCAGATATTGCAGCCTCCGTCGCCGCCGCAGGTGGTCAATGTTTTCCCGTCTACCAACTCTCGCTTATAGGGGTCGTAGGCAATAGACAGGCCAAAGAAGTTAGCCTGCTCTATGTCGTATGACTTACCCTGTTCTTCCTCTCTTTCAAAGTGGTGTAGTTTCATCTTGTAGTCCAGTCCATCCCCCCAGGGAAACAGGGTTCGGCATCCGCCGCCGCACAGGTAGGCCCACTCATCCGGCGTGGGAAGGCTGGCTGCCAGCTCCCACAACAGGGACCGCTGAAACTCTGGGTAGGTCATTGGATGGCACAGCCACGCTCGCCAGCTATCAGCATTGCGTTCAAAGCGGACCGTTTCGTGTATTTCAAAGCTCTGGCTGTCCTGACCCGCCCACCTCTGCAAGTTCTCCAGCCACTCAGGGTGGGCGGTGATGCGAGGGTCGTTCATGGGTACACTTTCCCAGCCAATCTCCTCCAGTTTTCTGCCCACAAACATGGGGCCAATGGTCATCTGGCGTACTGGGGTCATACCTTGCCGAAGAAATTCCTCCGCAGTGCCCTCATATTCGATTTCCGCAAAAATATCCGCCAGTTCCTCTTGGTTGGCCTTGTCCATTCCTTGGATAAAGCCCTCCCAGCCAAGAATCACGGTATCGCCTGGGACAAAGACAAACTCCCGGCCACCTTTTTCAAACAGGCCGGTAGTGCAGCTCTGTCTCCAGCGGGAAAAGGCGTATAGTTCTTTGAATGTCAAATTATAACGAGTCGCCAGCGTCTGCATCAGCCAGAGCTTATCGGACAGTTTCAATGTATCAAATTGTGGTCGAAATAAATTCTCGTTCATATCAAGTCCTCTTTCAATTTGCTCCGGCAGACTGTGATTCCTTTTCCACAAGGCGAACCGCCTCCGTCAACAGCTTGGGAAGCTGATTCCTTTCTGCTGTTTCATACTGCTGGACTGGATGCGTCCAATCAAAATTTTGAATGATAGAAATGATATATCTGTCCTGATACCAGCCCATATCCAGCAAGAAACTGTTTGGATATTCCACTTGCAGCATATCTTCTTTTCGTGTGTCATCCAGAAAGGTGACCGTTCCGGTACCAAAATCCACCTTTGACCAAACTTGCACGGCAAAATTCCTCCTCACGATTCTCCGAAATGCTCCAGATACAACTCCCGCACGGAATAGGGACCAACAAGGGTCGTTTCCTTTCGGCCATCCCAGGAATACACATGAATTTCGCCTTCATCCCCAATGTACCGCTGCTCCTCAAAGGGTGCGGGAAAGGGGAAGCTTTCTACGATGCTCCAGTCAATCTTGGGCTTCAGCCCATCAAACTCCTCGCGCTTGAGCCTTTTGAAGTTAAACACCAATGCTGCCCCAATCCCATCGAACAGCAAGTCTGCGTATTCTCTGGGGGTGATGCTCTCGCTTACATTGGCGGCTTTGATGTCCACATTCAGGACCTTGTCGCCGCAGTTTGTCCATATTTTATTGGGAGAGAACCAGGTAGTCCGCTCCTTGCCGCCTACAAAATCCTCACGGAAATAGCTTCTGTTTGCGCTGTCCATCTCGACACCTTCCCGAAGCGGCCCGTTGTACGGGGAAAGCGGATAATATCGGTGTTTTGCTGGGTCAAACTGGTCAAACGAAATGTCCAACAGATACCCATGCTTCTCACTGCGCATAAGCTTGTGTGGCTTCACAATGTTTTCTTCGATGAAACTCCAAATGTACTCGTCCACATGAATAGATACACGAGGGCGACTGAATAATGTGATTTTGTAGTGATCCTCTCTGTCCATTCTCTCCGTATTGAACCAAATACGATGAATTTTAACCATAGTTATCCCCTCGCATGATTTCTGCCAACGACACTTCTGTTTCCGCCTAAAAAAGCAGTTCACCGAAAAACAGTCTGAGAACCACGGCAGATAATGATTCAAGCTGTGGCTTGCTGAGAGGAGTGTAGTGAAGGACGATTTCTCCATACAACTCCGTGTTGATGTGGTGTTCTTCCAGATACCGCAGAACTTTTCGGTTGTTCCGCACGATATTTAGACGAAACCTGGTATTATCAAGGGCATATTCAAAACAGTCCGGGTCAATCAACTGACCATTGGCTGGATCATTCATTTCCAAGCGGAGTGTTTCCGCGCCGGTCTTGCGGGAGAGTGTAAAGTAGCCATCCTCCAGTTCAAAGGACAGGCAGGACAGTCCTTCCTCATTGTCCAGCTCCCAAGTCATTCTTTTTGCAAATAATTCCATTGGTTTACCTCATAACTGTTCCAAGGTCATTTCACAAAGAACCAGCTTGTTTTTCTCATCGCTGAGAAATGCCCGGTTTCCCCATACATCCAGCACATGGAAGGAAGCGTATCCACGGGGCATGGCAAGGTCGATCAGCACCAAATCTGAAAGGCGCAGCACCTTTTGTTTACCCTTCCAGTCATCATTCTTAAAAATGGGAGACAGGATCAGGCAAGTCCTGTCACCGGAGAATTTTCCGCGCATCCCGTGTTTTCCGGGCAGGCGGCTTAAATTATCTTTGCCCCACAGTTTCTTTTTGAATAGTCCGTTTTCCTCCAGTTCCAGATACCAATAGTAGCCCATGAGAGAAAGACCTGCCGGATTGATGGTGCTGCTTTCCAAAAAGGCATAAAACTGTCCATTCTGTTCCAGTATAGAGCCAATCATAGGATAGTTGTAGTGAAAGTCTGCCTGGGCAAAATTTCCGCCAGCACGCTCTACTGCCGCCAAATGGGTCTGTCGGGTTCCTGCTTTGCTGTATACACAAGAGCCGCTTTCTGCCCAGTGTGCAGTCATGGTTTCAAGGTCTACCGTCAGGCTGGTAAAACTGTTGGTCGCATCAGCGGAGTTGTCCACTCGGCACACAATAGGGAAAACGCCCTGGCTTCCGGTGACTGCTACCGGCTTGGGAATACCCTGGGCACACCAGTTATCCATGGGGATCGGAATCCACTCTCCATCCATCTGCGGCATCCACCAAAGGGATTTACTGGCCGGGCAAACCAACAGTATTCCTCTGTCGCATGAGAGCAAGACAGGATCTTCCCAAACATCTTGCTGCTCTTTCGGCTCCGGGCTGGGAATCCACCTGGAAACTTCGCCTTTGACCCACAAAACGCCGCTGCACTTTTGCGCGAGATGATAGGTCCAAAACACAATTTCATCCTCGCTGCGGGCCACCATACCTTTGCATCCAGTCGGGCTGTATTTGAAGGAAGTTCCCGTCAGTTCAAATTCCTCGAACTCCCAGTCCTTTATCACTTTTAGTTTCGCTTTCATGCTTTCACCTCACAGCAAGTCTACCTTGATACTGCACCGTTCCAGAACCGGCAGCACCTGTTCCGGCTTGGAGGTCATGAGAGTAATATGGTTGAGATTGGGGAACTGGCGCAGTTCCGCCTCCGTAATGGTATTAAGATCAAAGGCTCCATCCTCGCCATCCCAGAACGGACAGAGCTGGGTATAAATCTCGCTGCCGCCATCCATCTCAATTTCTGTGACCTCCGGGGCCAGCCGCTCCGGGACAGGGTATTTCTCCAGCCACTTCCGAATCTCTGGGATGGGTTCATACCCTTCCGCGTCAATGTCGATCTTGCGTCGGCTATACTCTCTGGCAAACTCATGTGCATCCAGTTTAGGAGCCAGTAAGCCTTTCTCGTACATCAGGACTTCCATAACCGCCAGCTTGAAGTTGAAGCTGGTAAAGGTGAGCACTGGTTCAGTCGGCTTGGATAACTTGTATTTCTGCGCTTTCGCCGCCTTATTCTCTGGCTCTTTCCAGCTGATCTGTACCATGGCGGAGAGGGCCTCCAGCTTTGCTTTCTGCGCTGATTGCTCCTCTGGAACAGGACCCGGCAAGCGGGTATAAACGGTAAAGCCGCCTAATTTGAGGGTATGGGCAAATCCGGCGAAATCCTTCCAGCTGGCCTCTCGGTAGTCCTTGGACCCGATCCAAACCGCTCCGTCAAATGTCTGCCGGACCGCATACTCTCCCTGTGCCGCTACCCGGACACCAATGGTTTTGATGGTCTGCTCATCTTCGTCCAACCAGCCCTGTAGTCCAAGTTCGTCCCACAAAGCAAGTGCCTGGGTATAGGGACTCTCTCGGCCTGTAATGGGGCTTTTTCGTGTTCCATTTTGCAGGACAATGTGGGCAGGCCCCAACTTTTCCGCCAGCTGCGACAGAGTAAGCGGCGGCGTAAATACCGCCCCCAGGATTGTCAGGCTGTCTTTTTTGAGAATGATTTTTCGCTCCGTGGCCTTGGACGGTAGAAAGATGGGCAGATTCGGGTACACTTCTTTGTACTCCCGCCATTCCAGCTTTTTGGGCTTGTTTGCCGTCCGAAGGAAGCCCCAGAAGTCGATGGGATAACGAAATACCGGCCCAACCCTGTCCCGCCGGGTGACGATGACCACCGTGCCATCGGTGAGTATTCCAATGTGCTGCATTTTCTCCCCGCCGAACATTTCCGGACGGATACGCAGCACTTCACGGGTGTTCATGTTGATGAGCTGGGCAAAGTCATCGGAGAGGATTTCGCCGTTTCCCTGCACCAGCAGCCAGTCCCCGGTAAACCAGCGAAGTTTCAGCCCCTCGCCCATTCCAGGCAGGGGGGCAATTCGGCACCGCCCGGTGTCTATATCCAGTTCCAGCAGGCATTCTTCCATCCGCCCCTTGCCACTGACTGCGTGGATCATGGTAATGCGGCCTGTGCTGGGAACGGGAACGGCCTCGGAGAGATGGTCGTATCCATCCAGAGAGAAGGTGTGTTTTGTTACCTTGCCGTTTTCCCAGCGGTAAATCTGCCCCTTGTACCACTCGTTGGAAAAGTAGACCCGGCCCAGACCGTCTGTCGTAATGCCGCAATGGTATTTGGTGCTCCATCCATCTTCCGGCAGGGGCCAGTTTTTCACATCCTGACAGGTGCCCCGGTCGGTGAGTTCAATCCGTGTGGCGTTGGTGGGATCGCCCACCCAGAGGGAATGGTCAGCCCAGCACAGGGTCCGGGGCGGACCGTCATATCCAATGGGGGACGGCTCGGCCCAGTTGAGCGTGGCTGGATTCTTGCTCAGTAATGCCCGGCCAATCGTCCCGCTGCCAGCGGCCCTCGATGCAGCATATAGTTCATGTTCCGGGGAATAGGTAAGGCACCCAAGGTGCGGCAAGCTGTGGGAGCGGATTACTTGCGGCGGACGGTGGCGCAGATCGGCCACACAGCCGTTTTTCCACTCCTCTGCGTTTTGGTTTTTCCATTCTCCCGCCGCAAAATCACCCGCCAGAGAATTGAAGAAATAATCGTACTCATCCTGAAGTATGTATTCCTCGCAGGGCATCAGTTTCCCAGGGTCCTGCTCCTTGGCATGGTCGCCCCATTTTCGCCCCTGCTGTTTCATCAGGTGACAATATTGCCCCTGCTTTTTGCAGTAGCGTTCCCATTCGCTGCGTTCTTCCTCTTGGATCAAGACAAACAGATACTCGTCCTCATCGTCCAGGTTATACAGTGCCCAGCCGAAGGCAGAAAGTTCTTGTCCTAATGCTGCCACCCCTTTTTCATGGGATAGTTTCATATATTGGACGCCAACGGCATCAAAGCGTTCATCCAGCAGCGCCGGAACCTGTGCGCCCCATTTTTCTCGCAGTTCCGCCAGAGTGTCCTGTACGGCTCCGTCAAATTTCAGAATATCCAGCGCATCATCTATGATTTGTTTGAACTCTGCCATAGGTAGTTTCTCCTTCTTCCAATTCCTACATCATAGCGACAGCCATGTGGTCAAAGCACTGATTTCCTCCCGCAGCAGTGGGGACTTCCCAGCGGCGGCAAAGGCTTTTTGGACACCGCCATAGCGCCGCTCGGAGCGATCCGCCAGCTGGAGCGCGGCTGCCTCCAGATTGGGAATCGCCATCACAGCATCTGCCAGCGCCTGGGCGGAGAGTTTATCCCCAATCAGAGAGGCGGCAAAGTAGCGCAAATGGCTGTGAGAGAGGGCGGACAAATCGTTTAGTTTATGCAGCTCATAGAGTTTCAGGGCATAAAGGGAAGGAAGCCCATCCAGAGTCGGTAGTTTCTGCACAGCTGGGAGTGACTGGAGATAGAGTTTCTGAAGCCGGGGCGCCAGAGTTAGGAAAGGGGCAAGATCTTCCGTTTTCCGCATTTCCTCCAAATGGAGATAGGTAATGCTGGTGAGAAGCGGGGTGATGTCGCCATTCTTTTCCCCACGCAGGTGGAGGACACGCAGGCCGGGGAGAGAAACATTGTCCCAGGAAACAGGGGCCGACAGCCATAGGGACAGTGTATGAAGCTGCTTTAGCTCGGAGAGAACTTCCACACCCTCACACTTTTCCATTAAGATCAGTTCCTCCAGATTGGGATAATCTCGTAGGAAGGACAGATTCACCTTCCGCTCTCCCGTCACAGACAGACACCATACCGCATCTGGTTTTAGTCCATTCAGATCAATCTTTTCTCCGCCGCGCCAGAAAACAGCGGTGCTAAGAGGGGGCTCTATTTTCATAAAGATCACCAGTCCCGTTCTCGGATGGCCTCCTCCATATCAATCGGGATACCGAACCACTCCAGAATGTAGGCAACGGTGTCTCCAATACAATCCCGGGCCACCGTTTCAATCTCGCTGTCGTTTTCGTAAAATTCATCCTGAAGATCATTGATGCCGCAGACCGCCTTATCCAGCGTTTTCTGTATCACTTCGGTGTCCGTTTCGCCGCTCTCCAGCAGGTCAATGACCTTCTGAAGCTCGTCCCTGACCTTATCCACCAGAAAAACTGGATAGTAATTATCCTGATACATCTCGTCCAGCAGTTTGTAATTCGGGTCAAATGCTTTCATCATGATTTCTCCTTTCGCATTCAAATATCAGCTTGTATGTCTTATGCAACCGTTATCCCGCAATATTGGCGCTCTCTATCCCATTTTCCAGGGAGCCGCAAACCTCAACAGTGTGTCCCCAGAACATATCGTCGTCATCAAAATAGGCCGTAAAGTCACCCTCATAAGTAAGGCTCAGTTCTGACAAAGTAATGCGCTGGGCAAATCCTTCTTCTGCAATGGGATCAGCATTTTTCTTCTCATCGTCATCTGCCTGCCACTCATTGGCCAGCCCGGTCAGTTCCTTTGCCGCAAATTCCCGCATGGACTTGTCCCAGCTTTCGCGGTCTGCCATAACTTTGTGGGCAATGCTGCGGACGGTATCCCAGGTTTCCTCATCCTCCAGATCTATTTCCAGTGCAAGGGAGACTTCCTTTTCGTTCCACAAGATTTTGCCATCCAGCAGCCCGAAGTCCCGGTTCAGTTTCAAAGTTCCCAGAACTTCATCCTCAATGTTTACGGGTTTCTGGTATTCCTCCCATACTGCCTCCAACGGAGGGCAGGGGACAGAAGGCTCCAGCACATCTATAACAGCCCAGCTGTTGAACTGTTCCGGAGTGGTGTGTTCAGGTACCAACCCATCCAACAATCTGCGTACCTTCAGACGGCAAATCTGCCCTTGCTGCAAACGCCCCCAGCTCTTTTCACTGTTGCGTTCCTCCTCCGTAACCGGCCATTTCAGCCGACCTTCTTTAATGCTGACCTTGCCGGTATTGCAGAACACCATACCCAGTGTAATGACAGTCATCTCCCAAAAGTCACTGTTATCGCTCTTATGGTACCCAGCCCCAATGCACTTACGAATCAGGGCAATCACTTCCTGCTCCTCAGTCTCATATTTTTGATAAAATTCCTCAAACATTGCGTTAGCTCCTTATTCCTCAAACTCTCCCTCAATCATTCCATTAAGATATTTTCCGGGATCAGCAATAAATTCCTCCCATTTGGCTAACGGATGAAACTCCTTATGCTCAATGTCCAGATACCAGAGTTTCTTATCTCTGGGACTCCACAGCAGCAAATAGTCGCTGTAATTGTCCATTTTCGCCATAAGGGAGAGCAACTTTTTCCGTTTCCAGGTCATCTCCTGTACATCCATGTAGGGGTACAGTTCCGCCCATTTCACCAGTTCCCGCTCTGGAAATTCCAGACGCAAGGGGCCGGTCTTTAAGTATTCCACCAGCTTGGCAGGCAGCTTGTAAGGCGTGAGTTGACGCGCCTTTTCCTGTTCGTTATGCCATTCCTCCGGCTCCAGAGCTTTTAAGTAGGCAGCCATTTCCTGATTTTTGTTCTGTACTGCCACGGTGTAGGGCCGGTCACCGTATTTATCCGGGATGGTGATGTCTGCACCCTGTTCCACAAGCCAGCGCACCATAGAAAAATCGTTGTGCCGTGCAGCTTCAGTGACAGGAGTCGAAGCGTAGGGAAACACCATATCTGGCTTGTGATAGTTGATGTCCGCCCCGTTTTGAATCAGATACTCCACCAGCAGCTGATTTCCATGGCTCGCCATACTGCGCAGGGCTTCACCGCCGTATTGTTTCAAATCCATGCCCATCCTTTTCAAAATGGGGAGTACATTAGGCTCATCCCGATCCACCAAGTGAAGAAACAGCCTGCATATATCCCTTTGCGTTGCGGGGATTCTGACTCCCACATCTACCAAAAAGGAAAACAGGGTCAGGTCTTGACTGCGCAGGGAACCACAAAGCAATTCTTCCGGGTTATGGGTCAAATCTGCTCCGCATTCGATCAGGAGCTGTACCATGTCCATCCGATTTTCCAGTACAGCCAATTCCAGCGGAGAGGCTTCGTCATCCCGCGGCCAATCTCCAATCATTACATGATAGCATTGTGGCTCATTGGGAGAATGCCCTGCGTGAAGCAGGGAACGAATCGCCTCTATGTCACCACTTTTGATGGCAGCCATCATGGGAGGTACATTTGAATAGCTTACTTCACTCATCCGAGTCCTCCTTATAGTCTATTGAAAAATTTCCTGATACCTTTCTCTCAGTTCCTTCGGTGCCGACTTGATGACCTTGCTGCCGCCGTTTTCAGAGGCTTGCCCCCAGATGGCCCAGAGCAGGCTCTGCCAAGCGATGGCCCGGAATTTCGGGTCTTCGTTTTCTTCCGGCAGGAGATAAGCGGAAAAGCGGCGCTTGACTGCCAGCAGTGCATCCAGGCTTTCCCCATTGGCTATCAGGCTGCGGAATTCTCTGGCAGGCTCCAGCCACTGCATAGATAATGCGCCCCGCACCAATACCCCCAGCGTCCATGGTTGGAACCCAAACTTTCGGATCAAGGCATGAAGGAATTTCCCTTGCAGGGAGGAGTGCTCGTCATCGCAGAGATCCAGATACTCCGTCACCAGCGGTGCCCACGGTTCTCCCTCCAGCCCCAGGGCAAACACGGCGAAGGTGCCGGGCATCGCACAGGCTTCATCTGAGAGGTTTTGGTACCACTCAAATTCCCGCATAGCCAGACGAGCGTATCGCGCCATAGCCGGATGCAGATTGGGGTGTTGCACAGCACAGGCAAAGAGCTGATTGACGCCCTTTTTGGGCAGACCGGGAATGGGCAGATAGAGTTTTTCCTTCCCACGGAACTCCACCGAGTAACTGCGGGGAAATCCCTCCTGCTCCAACACCGCACACAGGTAATCCAGAATTTCAGCATAGCACTCCTCCGTGGAGTCCCTGGCGGTGATGCGGATGGTAGCAAACACATCATTGGCCGATGCGGTGAAATGCTCCGTCTTACGCCGCTGGATGTCCTTTGGCAATTTGCCGCTGCCAGCTGTTTTCAGCTGCTTCACCATATCCGGGCGAAGCTGGGAAACCAGATCAAGGTAGTGTTCGGTTATAATCGTATTATCGCTGGCCCCATACACCGTATAACAGACCGCCACATAGCAAGTAAAGCGCAGCAGATTCTCGTCCACATCCTCCGGCCGCAGCTCCGGCCATGCGGTACAGAGCGGGAAAGGCGAAAAGTAGTCCTCATTCTCTCCAATCTCAAAAAACCTCTCCTGCACCTGGTGTTTGATGTATTTTCCCAAGGTGTGGCCAATCTCCCTCCAGCCCACCAGCCGCCGCAGGGCATCGCAGAATGTAACAGCTTCCTCATAGGGGAATCCCTTCAAAGGCAGTTTGGACAGATACCGCTCCAGGAGCTGGCTGGGAAGAAAGGGCGTTCCGCTTTGGTTCCGAACGACCACCGGATAGCCGGAATGGTTTTCTTTTGCAGTTCCATCCAACACATCCTGGATGCACTGATCGGCGTGTTCCAGCACTTCGGGGTTCGTATCTGGTTTCTGGATCAAATAATAACGACCTTGTACGCCGTCGCGTTTCGGCAAACTCATAGCAGGCCACCACTTCCTTCCAGGTTCTCCGTTATCGGAATAAAAATCTGTCGGTAAAGTTCCTTCAGTTCCTCCGAAGCTGCTTCCACCACTTTCTGACCACCCTTGGCGCTGGCTTTGCCCCAGATCACATAGCAGACCGTTTCCCATGCGTATTGCAGCACTTCCTCCGGGCTGGCTTCTGTTTCTTCTGCGGGTTCCTCGTCCTCGTCATCATCGTCATCCTCGTCGGAGGAAAAACCGCTTGGAACGATCTCAGACAGGTGGATTTTTGCCTCCAGCAGAGCGTCCAGGCTTTCTGCGTTTGCCATCCACGCGGCATAGTCCTTGGAATACTTCATGTTCTGCATGGACAGCACCCCACGGACAAATACAGGGACGGTATCGGCGGTAAATCCGAACTGTTTCACATACTCCCGGAGGAATTTTTCCTGTAAGTGGGAGTGCTCATCATCACAGAGATCGAGATAATCCCATACCAGCTGCCGCCACTCTTGCCCCAGCATTCCCAGGGCGAACACGGCAAAACTTCCGGGGAGCGCGCACTGCTCATCGCTGAGATTGGTGTACTGCTCATACTGCCGCATGGCAAGCCGGGCGTACTGTTCCATCAGGGGGTGGAGGCCGGGGTACTGCACGGCACAGGCAAAGAGCTGGTTCACTCCCTTTTTGGGCAGTCCTGTGATGGGAAGATACCTCTTTTCCGGCCCTTTGAACTCCACCGCATAGCTGCGGGGAAAATCCTCCTGCTCCAGAAGCTCACACAGGTAGTTCAGCACTTCACGGCAGCATTCCTCCGTGTTGTCCCTGGCAGTAATACGGATCACAGCAAAGGCATCGTTGGCCGATGCGGTGAAGTGCTCTGTTTTCCTCTTTTGCAGAGAGAGCGGCAGCCTGCCGGTCCCGTGTTCCCGGAGCTTTTTCACCATATCAGGACGGACTTTCTCCACCAATCCAAAGAGGTAATTGGCGTCCAGATACTGAAAGTCCAAGCCATACACTTTATAGCTCACCGCCACATAGCAGGCGAAACGCAGCAGCGGCTCCGGGATCTGCTCTACACGGATGCCTGGTTTCAAGGAATACTCCCGATCCCAGAAGCGATCATCTTCATCGCCTGTTGCAACAAAATACTTCTCTTGTAGCTCCCGTTTCAGCATATCAAGTAGATGGTGGTCAATTTCACCCCAGCGGCTCTGGCGGCGCAGGTTTTCGCTGAAGGCGATGGCCTTTTCCGCATCCAGGGTCTCGGCCCGCTGTATTTCGGTCCATGCCCTAAGCAGTTGCCACACCTCAAAGGGTGCACCTTCGCTGCTGACCACTACCGGCGGCCAGTGGGAATCATCAAGCCGCGTGATTCTCCCGTCAATGGCATCCTGGATACACTGGTCAAAGAGCGGTTGCAGTTCTTCCTGTACCTCGGGCTTCATCCAGTAACAGCGCCCGTCCGC
Source organism: Faecalibacterium sp. Marseille-Q4896 (assembly GCF_017377615.1). NCBI lineage: Bacteria > Bacillati > Bacillota > Clostridia > Eubacteriales > Oscillospiraceae > Faecalibacterium > Faecalibacterium sp. Marseille-Q4896. Next base: position 368,503 of record NZ_JAFREG010000003.1, on the reverse strand, counting down.
ACTGTTGAACTTTGGCAAATTCATAGCGATTTCCTCCTATCAGGTCTGCTGGTGCTGCATGGATACGATCTGGCAGTCAGGGCAGAACTCGATGTAGAGTGTGCCCTCTGTGCCGTCCATCAAAGTATCCCACTGGATCTGGGCCAGATATTTCATGGGCTTTCCGCAGTGGGGGCAGGCGGTGTATTCCCAGTCCTGAACCCAGTTGGCAAAGCCGCCAACGGTGTTCACATCGTCACAGGCGGCGCCATAGAACAGGGGCACTGGCGCACCGCCCAGCACGAAGGGATTTTCGGTAAGGGACCTGTAGTCCTCCGGCCGGACATAGCAGTCCATCTTTCCCGCCCCGTCAAAGAGCTCTGAGGGAAAGACCTCTACGCCGCCGTCCAGAGTAAAGCGGTTGAAAGCGGGGCCTTTCAGAAAGCCCACGCAGTTGGGACAGCAGGTGGCGGTCAGAATGCCGTCCAGCCCCAGAAACTTCAGCCGCTCGTCCCGGCCGTCCAGCACCAGCATGTCCGCCATCCGCCCGCCGCAGTGGGGACAGGTGTCCTCCCGTGCCCGCCCGATGCGAACGGGGGACACTTCACCGGGGGCTCCCTTGACGAAGGAAAAGCAGGTATCGAAGTTGAGTTGGGTCCGTTGTCCCTTTTTATTAAAGGTCCAGCCGCCGCACTGGGCGTAAATGGACGGGTCTACATAGAGCTTCTTGCGCCAGGAGCGGGGATGATTCTCCAGTTCCAACAGCGTTTCCAGTGCCCGACCATCGCCCTGGAAAGCAAGGCAGCACATCAGGTTGGACGCTTCACTGGAATCCTCTGTGGACAGCAGCGCGTGGATCAGGCCCTCCCCCACATCAGCGGGAGCGTGATAATAGATCTCACAGGGCCAGAACACCCCTGCGGCCAGCGCCGCCCGCTGGATTTCCGGGGTGATGGCGTCCCGGTAACCCAGCAGCTGCCAGAAGTCGGTGCATTCGGGGTCCTCCATATCAGCAAGCCGATGGATGTTCTGGATCAGGTTTTTCTGCTTTGCAGCAATCTGTTCCGGCGTCCAGGCCAATGCAGTTTTTCGCTCTTGCTCACACTTGCATTTCCAGCACAATCCGTCATAGCCCAAAGGGGTCCCACAGCTGGGGCAGGTATATTTCAGACTCATGTTCTCATACTCCTTTCAGGCAATAAAAAAGCCCCACGCCGCACTGTCATAAAGACAGGCTGACGCAGGACATGAAGAAGCCGCGTTGAAGGAGCCGCATCCACCAGCAGATGTAGTTTCTTCAACAACCAAAATATTTTTTTCGTATCTTAAAGCAGCAAATTGCTGTCCAATATATTTGTTCATAGCGGCACCATTTGTTCTGAGCGTAGTTTTATATCTTATTATATCACAGCACCCCTTCAATGAAAATATTTTGTTGGAAATGCTAATGAAAAATTTTTGTGAATTTGTTAAGGCGCAGGGGCTGTTATCTCCATAGTGTCTGGATGGATCAGAGTGATTACTTTTCCCTGATGCAAGGCATAGTTGACGGTCTGTGCTGTACCTGAGCGCAGCTTTTTCTGATTATCAAACACACCGATAAGGTACTCTGCATGATCGACCATATAATAATTTCTTTTTTTATAACTGGAAACATCCGCAGAGTGTGAAATAACAATAGAATCGTTTGCGTTTTGGATCAGCTTTTTCAATCTATGTTTACTCTGATCCGGCCATTTAGAGTCATAGCCGATGAAGGGAACTACAACGATAATTTTAATATAAAAGTCAATATGCTTCATCCGGTTCGGTAGGTGCTGCGGTAATATCGCGGTAGAAAGTAGCCCATGCAGCTTCCTCATAGGGGTGTACAAAAAAGAAGCCAATGCTCAATGGAATTGTCAGCAGAAGAACAAGAGAAATCGCCAGAGCCTCTGAACCGGTGAAATATTTGAGAACCAGAAAACCCTCGGCATACAGTGGCACCGAACAGAGCAGCTCCCAGCCAATGAAGCTGAAATCCAGACAGAACAGCCGCCATTTGTTGCCATTCATGATCCGCCGGGATTCTGTGATCGCTTCATTTGCGGTCAGCGAAGGATGCTCGGACATGATGTAAGGTGTCATCGCATAGCTGTATGTTTTCACGATTCCCGGAATCACCAACAGCAGCGACCAGAGGGCGATGTACAGACCCTGCAGGAATTTCATGCAGAAGCCATCCCACAGACGGTCTTTCTGAGAGAACAAGTCCGAGATGGCAGCATCATTTCCATCTACAAGGTTCAGATTAAAATGAGCATATCCCAGTTGAACTGCACCGCCCACGATCAGTTGGAGGACTGCCCACAGAACAATGCCGGCAAGCAGAACAGCAAGCAGCCGACCGCCGTTGGGCTGGGAGAACAGTTCAAAATGGATGTCCTTTGCCTGATTGGAATTGGATACGGCACTGTTGGAACTGCTCACAATGGTAGCACCGAGCGCACTGGCGGCAATACCTGTCAAAACAGCAGTTTTCCATTTTCCGCGCAGGGCATCGAGAGCGAGCATACGATAGTCGGCAGATACTTTCATAAAAGCAACCTCCTGTCTGAAAACGGCAAGGATTTGTGAAATAGGAAGATGATATGCCACTTTAATTTAGATACGTTTGAAAAGCTGAAAAAATTGCAGCATGAATGAAAAAGAGGCTGTTACACCGGTTTTATCCTTGTGCAACAGCCCCTTCCTTTACTTCAGCAGCTTGTCCAGTTCATCATATTGCATTACTGGAGCTTTGCAAGGATTTCTTCAGCCGTCATACCGCTGGCAAGCAGCTTCTTCAGCACATCTTCTGCTTCGCCCTTCTTTGCTTCTTCTGCTGCTTTTGCTTCGGCGGCAGCTTTTTTGTTTTCGGCTTTGGCAAGTTCCTTGGTGGCGGCTTTCAATTCTGCTTTCTTGGCTTTCAGCTGCGTCTTCAGATCATCGAGATTTGCAGTCAACGTAGCAACCTCAGATTCGATTTTCTCTTTTTTTGCGGCCTTTTCTGCAATGACTGCTACATAATCAACGCTGGCCTTTACAGTACGAGCCTTATTCTTGCTTCCCTTGGGTCTTGCCATAATAATTTCCTCCCATAAAGTGAAATAATTTGATACTTACAAGTATATTTCCAAATAGTCAGAATTGCAATAGGTAACATGAGCCGTCTTCAACTGCCAATGCAAATCTTATTCGGTATGCCCGAAGATCGTCGCAAATGTATTCCTTCAATGGTAACAATCATGGAGATTAGTGTTTATCTGGAGATTACCAAAGGATAAATAGAAGCAGTATTAAAGCCGTTCACCACGCAGATTTTCCAGCGTGGCGAACGGCTTTTTTGCTGCCCCTATATTTACAGGTAGGAGGAATCGAAGAAGTCTTTTAATGTAATTCCTAAACCCTGACAAATTCTTTCAATCGTCTCTACGCTTAACTGCCCTCCCCGACGGGCGGTGGTTTGAATCGTGGAGTACGATATTCCGCATTTCTTTGCCAATACACATAGATTCATATCACGCACTTGCATCAAATCCTGAACACGCTTGATCGTATCCACAAAAACTCCTCCCATCTTTTTAGTTCAAAACTTTTCCAACAACCTCGAATCTTTGCTCTGGAGATATAAGGATCGGCGAATATTTGGTGTTAAGAGAAACCAAAACCGGTTGGTTATGCACCACGCCATAGCTGTCGGTAAGGAACTCTGCTTGGGATTTGTCTGGGGTATGTTCATCGTATTTTTTCAGATATCCACAGTCATCATATACGAATATCCCGATATCCCCGCACTCAAGTTCTTCGCAGCGCTTCACCCATACAATCTGTCCGTTATGATAGCGTGGCTCCATACTATCACCGCTAACATATATCCCGAACTCGGCACCAGCCGGAACGCTACTGGCAGGCACTTGTATCTGCTGGAACATTTCACCCTCAAGAAAAGCTCCTAGACCTGCCGATACTGGCAACTCTGATACAGGCATCATTATGTAGTCGATTTCCGCGGGCTCTTCTGCGTCTGGCTGGTAGCGCCGGGATGCAATCAAGTCCATTTCGTACTCAGCGACTTTTTTTTGCCCGATGTCATTTAGAAGGGCGGGTTTCTGGAAGTTCTTTGTAAAGTAGGAAGGACCCTCCTTGATGTTCAATGCGTAGCAGATTGCAACTAGTTGGTAGATGCTAGGAGTGGTATAGCCTTTTTCCCATTTGCTGATTCCTTTATCACTGACATCGACGCCATAGTGACGGAGAAGTTCAGAGAAAGTTACAAGTGAATAGCCATTCCTTTTTCGTGTGCCTGCGAGAATCTGACCAACCTCATTGCTATCCCTCGCAGCGACTGCATCATAGCGCACTGTGGATGGGGCTATGTGCATTTTGGTGAGCGTGGTTTTCTTTTTCATAACAAGAACACTCCTTTGTGATCCGGTAGCTCTATTATAGTATAGAAAATATAAGAAATCAACAGGAAATCTCTAAAATGGAGACAAATGCGTAATTGACATCTCCATAAAGTGGGTGTATAATCAAACCAAATCCACAAATAACAGCCTTTTGGTGTTATTTTCGTATGGGATTGTGTTTGTTTGGCGTTTTTTTGCGAGGTGATACTATGAGAAAAGAAAATGTAAGATGTCCAATGTGCGGAACCATGAATTATGATGTGGATCTTGATGAAACCGGTGGCTGGACAAAATGCCGTCTGTGCAAAGCAGTGACCTGCTCTATGGATGAGTGGAAAAAACATACAGTGTCCGTTCCGCTGTTGAACGAAAAACAGCTCGTGGCACGCAGTATGATTCGCAAGTAATGCACGCCGTGTTTTGATAAATCCGCAAAAAGGAGGAATTCTGATGTGTGGTGATTACAACCTTCGCCGTGAGAAAAGATACGTCGAAGTGGACGTTCGTTTTACTCCTGACGGTAAGATCCGCCCTCTTGCCATAAACTATGACAAGGCTCACACTTATGGAATTGATCGTGTCTTGGCAGTCAAACATGGGACATCACGCCTAGGCGGAAAAGGTCACTGCTTCACCTGCCTGATCTGCGGTCAGAAGCGGAATCTTTGGCTTGAACGGGGCAAGTGGTTCGTGGAAGCCTACTGCTCCGTGCCGGAAAGCTGTGCTTCGTAATGGCAAGATACTTATCCCGCGCAGATCTTTCGCACATAGCGGGTAAGTATATCGACCAGTACTATACCCGTTTCGGGATCAGTAAAGATGCCCCAGAACCCATTGACCCTGAACGGCTCGCAAGTTCTGTTCTTGGGCTGAATGTGAAAATGCTGCCGCTATGCAGCGATGGAAGTATTCTAGGACTGACTGTTTTCCAGAAATGCGGTTTTACCGTAACCTTGGGGGATGGGACAAAGCTTGTGGAGGTGTTCATGCCGAAGGACGTTGTAATCGATTCCGCCCTTGCGTCAGACAGCTGCACCGGATGCCGGAATTTCACGATAGCGCATGAAGCGGCGCACCATATACTGGCTGACCTGTTTCCGAACGACTACGGAAAAGCAGTCAAGTGCCGTGGGCACATTGCCTATCGGGAACGAAACGGACAGCCCTCATGGGAAGAATGGCAGGCGAATACCCTTGCAGCGGAGCTGCTGATGCCAACATTTCTGGTCAACGCCGAAATAGAACGTGCAGCGCTGTGCCTGCCAAATGGAATCCTGTACAAATCCGCATCGGACCCGAACTATGAAAGAATTCTGGAGATGGCTGCACGGATCGGGGTATCGTGGTCTGCGATCAGGATCAGATTACAGCAGATGCAGGTCATCAACGGAAAACCCATCCACTGCCATCCATTGGACGTCATTCGATTTGGAGAATAATATGACTTGGTCAAATAATCGCTCTTTTAAGAGTAAACCGCTGAACAATATACAGCAGGCACAATTCAGCATTGGCTGGAGGTTTTGTCCGGTTTGCGGACACAAGCTCTACCAAAAAAACGAGAGCTGTTCAGGCTCTATCAGCATAAAGTGCCTCAAGTGCGGTAACATAGCAACAGTTGACTTAGCCTACCGCAGACGCTGACTTTTTTAGACAAACCACAATTTCAAAAATCGGGTGCATTGCACCCTGAATATGGACTGTTCGTCACCGAGCAACGGGCCATTGCCGCAAGGCAATGTATGAAACGCGCACCAAATAGCCGGGCAACAGCTGATAGAGTGATTCTGCTTTAGAACCGCTCTGTTAGTTGGTTGTCCGGCTATTTTTTTAGCCTTCAGGTAGCCTGCTCCCGTAAAAAGGAGCAGGCTTTATGTTTGTCCGTTTTTCATGGATGCCCCAAGCGGCGAAATATCCGTAGCCTTCCAAATTTTCGACTTTTTACGACTTATCGAAAATTTGGAGGTTTACGATGTCTTTTAATAAAGGCTATGAGTTGAAGAAGTTTGAAGCACACTGGGAAAAGTTGCGCATCGAGTACGCAGCTGCGGGAATGACGAAAGAGGCCATCCAGAAGATGTACGATTATGACCGTCAGCAATTCAATTCGGAGCGTACCTTTATCGAGCGGACGCAGGAATTCACCGCTCCTGCGTATGAAAGCTCTGAGGAAGAAGCGTCGCCTTTGATGCTACGCTATCAGGATGCGATTACCGTGACAGATACTTACCACGAAACTAAAAGCCGTTTTGCATGGATTGGTGAGATTGAGAACGAGCAGTTGCTTACTGCACTCGAAACTTTGAAAACCGAAGATTTGGAAATCATCACCATGTACGCTTACGAGGGATACGACATCACTGAAATTTCTAAAGTCTACGGCGTATCTCGGCCCACTATTAGTATCAAAATCAAGAGAATTACTAAATTTTTGAAAAACTTCAATTTCAATGCTACGAATTGACCTTTCTCGTCGGCTACCAAGTGAGAGGACGATTTCCCAAGCGGCACCTGCCGCAGGGCGAAACGTCCGACCTCAGGGACCTTGAAAACTGAATAGTTCCGTCATCTGGTACTCCGATAATGATACTTCCGTAATTCGCGGCCCGGTCACAAAGCAGACGGGGTGGCTGAAATGCCAATGAAGCGGTACAAATCCGCTGCCAGATGTTCATGCCCCACTCGCAGGGAGCCGAGGGCGAATATGCGAGACCTTTAATCATATTGATCCGGGAACTGTCGGGTACGTTCCACGCATCCGGCAGTTCCCGTTTTTTTACGTACTCTTATTTATTCTTTATCCGAATATTCACTTTTGATACATAGGAGGACACTTTTATGGACGAGTTGAACCCCACGGTGCGCGAGCAGGAGATCTACGAGGAGATGGAGCTGACCCCTGAGATGGTCAAGTCCATCCGAACTCTCTGCGGTACCTGTCTGCGGCACTTTGTGGATGCAAAGGCTTTCAAAATCGCGCTTGTACCCAGCCCAGACCGGAGCATGGACACATGCACCGTCTGCCAGATGCGGCGCGGCTATGATTATGTGGTCATGCACCGCTGACCCAACCATACCACCATACCTTGAACGAAGCTCGTTGCGGAACATCCGGCAGCGGGCTTTGCACATAACAACATGGAGGTACAATTTTGCAGCAAAACTGGAAATTCCAACGCGGAGACATCTTCTTCACCCATTTCGGGGCGAGCACCGGCTCGGAACAGCACGGTGACCGCCCGGCGGTCATTCTTCAGAATGACGTGGGCAATTATCACTCTCCGACCCTGATCGTTGCGACCATGACAAGCAAGGCGGAAAAGAAAGTAAACCAGCCGACCCACTGCCTGTTGGAAAACGCAGGGTTGAATATGCCGTCCGTTGTGCAGGCAGAGCAGATCTTCACCATCGACAAAAGCCGGGCACTGAAGTATCTGGGGCATCTGACCCCAGAGGAGATGCGCCGGGTGGATGATGCGGTTCGCATCAGCCTTGCGCTGAACCCTATGGGCAGCATCCAGCAGATAGAGCCTATCCGGCGCTCTACGGCGGTTTATGCGCCGCCTGAGGTGGTGGATGGCAAACCGCCTGTCTACCCCTATACGCCCATCCGGTCGTCCTTTGAGAACGCCGGAAGCATCGAGGAAATGATGCTGTACACCGAACTGCAATCCGCGGTTCATGCCATGATCCAGCGGCTCGAATATAGCTTCACCTTCAATCCCAGCCTGCTCACCAGCCCGAAGCGGAAGCAGCAGGTGACTGAGATCTTAGAGGAAGCCGAGAAGTACATTTGGAGAATCAAGGAGGAAATGCGATGCGCCTGAACGACAACAATACTTTCATTGGTATCAACCCGCCGTACCAGCTTTCGGTCATCCACAGCAGCAAGCTGATCTATCCCCGCGAGATCTACCAGCGGGGCGTAGAGCGCAAGAGGGTGGAGCTGATTGCAAGGGACTTCAACGAGTACATCGTTAACGAGCCGAAGGTCAGCTTCCGCAACGGCAGGTACTATGTAATGGATGGGCAGCACACCATCGAGGGCTGCATCCTCCTCAACGGCGGCGAGGACCGCCCGATCCTCTGCAAGGTCTACACCGGTCTGACGATGGAGCAGGAAGCCCTGCTCTTTGCCGAGCAGAACGGTCACGCCGCACCCCTGTCGGCGGGCATCAAGCTGCGCGCCAAGGTGGTGGGCGGCGATGCGCCTTCCAAGGCGTTTGTCGCAGCCACTAACCGGGCGGGGCTTTCCCTCAACTACGACAGTATGCAGCTGAGCGACTACCGCATCGGCTGCGTGGGCACGGCGCTGAAGCTGTACGACCAGCTGGGCGAAGAGATCTACTGCGAAGCTCTGCGGCACATCGTGGAAGCGTGGGAGGGCAAACCGGATTCCTTCCGGGCGGCTGTCCTGCGGGGCGTGATGTACTTTGTGCAGCTGTATCATGGGCAGTACAGCGAGGAGCGGCTTGTCCGTGCGCTGAGCGGCGTCCATCCCATGGAGCTCTACCGTGTCAGCCGGGATAACCCCGCCAAGCTTCCGGGCTGGCGGCGGTACGTTTACCCCATCTACACCACCTACAACGGCAAGTGCAGGAAAGACGCACTGCCGATGAAGTTCTAAGCTCAAATATCTCCTTTGGCAAGTGAGATGGTCCCCGAAAAAGACCATCACACTTTACATATAGTATTTTTTGCTGAATAATCGACATATTGAACTAGAAAGAGAGGACAGGAATGAGCGAGATCGCAGCCTGCACTTTGATTCAGGAAGAGCCTGACCGAAAGACGGAGAGGTATCTGACGATGTTCAAGGACTACCCGGATGTGGTGACGGTGGAGCATCTTCAGGAAATGCTTGGCATCTGCCGGAAGAATGCGTATCTGTTGGTCAAGCAGAATAAGATCCACTCGGCGCGTGTAGGACGCAGCTATAAGATACCAAAACTCTGCGTGGTAGAGTACCTGCTCGATCAGGATCGGCAACTTGGAGGGATGCACCTTTCAAACTCCCTTGTGCCATCCTTGCAAAACACTCCAGAATCTTCTAAACTTATGATGCCTAAGCAAAGGACGTTTGGCTGCGAACAGAAAGGAGCATAACTATGACAAATGTGGCCGGACATTTAAGAGAACAAAACGGTATGTATCAGATGATTCTGAGCTGGAAAGACACAGATGGAAAGCGCAGAACCAAATCCATCAGCACAGGACTTCCTGTTAAAGGAAACAAAAAAAGAGCTGAATCTCTGTTGCGTAAAACACAAAAAGAGTTTAACCCTGAAACGATGCAGCAGGTTTCCGACCTGCCGGTATCGGAATATCTGAACCGCTGGCTTCGGGAAAGCGTGATGAACCTTCCGCCCGAAACCTATGGCAGATATGCTTATGATCTGGGAAGAGTAGTTGTCCCATACTTTGAAAAGAAGCGGCTGTCTTTGAAAGCACTCTCTCCGCGCGATCTGGAAACGTTCTTCCGCTATGAGCGTCAGCAGGAGGAGGCCAGTGTACAGCAGCTTCTGGATTGGCACAAGGAGTTGACCGATGCCCTACAATATGCCGTTGACAATAATTGGCTGAAGGTCAGCCCCATCAAAGAAGTTGACCCCTGCCTTGATAACTCCCCGGTACTTTTCACCGACTTCATCACGGACTGGTTGAAAATGATGAAGTCACGAGTGGAAATCACAACCTATACCAGCTATGAAAGAGCAATCGTTCACAAGATCGTCCCATATTTTGAACCGCTCCACTATACATTGCAGGATATGGAACAGCATCCCAAATACATCCAAGACTTCTACCAGCATGAGTTGGATCGTGGCCTTACGGCAAACACCGTCATTCACTATCACGCCAACATCCGCAAATGCTTGCAGTACGCTTTTCAAATCGGCATGATCCGTTCCAACCCGGCAGATCGCGTTGAACGTCCTCGTAAGGAAAAGTTCAAGTCGGAGATTTACAGCGGTGAAGAACTGGAGCAGCTTTTCAAAGCGATTCAAGGTGACCCTTCGGAGTTTGGCGTTATCATGGCTGCATTCTACGGCCTGCGGCGCAGTGAAGTTGTTGGCTTGAAATGGGATGCCATTGACTTTGAAAACAAGAAAATCAGCATTCAGCATACGGTTGTGACCGCAAAGGTCAACGGAACGCTAACAGAAATCGCACGAGATAAGACAAAAACAAAGTCGAGCTGCCGGACACTTCCCCTAATCCCTGCCTGTGAGCAGATGCTCAATAAAATGAAAAAGGAGCAGGAGCAGAATCGGAAGGTCTGCGGCAAAAGCTATTGCACCGATTATCTTGACTATATCTATGTAGACCCGATGGGAAAACGGATTCGGCCCGATTTCCTGAGCCAACATTTCCCGGATTTTCTGGTCGCACACCAGATGAAGCGTATCCGCTTTCACGATCTGCGCCATAGCTGCGCCAGTCTGCTCTATGCCAATGGCGTGAGCCTGAAGGAGATTCAGGAGTGGCTGGGGCACAGCGACATCAGCACGACAAGCAACATTTATACACATCTGGATTTCTCCAGTAAGGTATCTTCGGCGAATGCAATCGTCAATATCTTCCCAGAAAACGCCAAAGTATAAAAAATGGGCAAAAAAGAAAAACAGCCTAAAATCTTTCGATCCTAAGCCGTTTTATGATGAAGTGCCGATGGTGGGACTCGAACCCACATGGTTTCCCGAACGATTTTGAGTCGTTTGCGTCTGCCATTCCGCCACATCGGCTTATATTCAATTTTGGGACATTAGTACCGGTTTCTGAAGATTGGAGGGATGTTCAGGAGGGATGTAAGAAATCCTGCTTCGGCAAACCTTCAAAATTCAACGAACACTCGTGGATTTCTCGCACAGACACGGAAAATCACGAAGCGGATTTTGAGTCCCCCTCGTCTGCCATTCCGACACACCGGCTGATATGCAATTCAAAAGAACGTTACTATTATAGCGGATTCTGCGCACAAAATCAAGACTGAGTTTCCGGCGGAAACACGTGGACTGTTCCCGGGCAGCAGACGGCCGGAAAACTGCACTCCCCAATTTGCGTCGCTTTGTGCGGCACAGTACGGTGTCTGATGAGGAAATTTGGCAAAAATAAAGAGCTTACGTTGATTTTACAGGATCAAAACGACACATTCCGCACCGCAGGCTGCAAGGGGTGAAGATTGACGTATTCTGGTAAAAAATAGTATAATGTTATTCGTGAAGGAATGCCGTGCGGCCCAAAACGCGCGGTTTTGCAGCGGGGGATATGCGATGATGAGCAAAAAAGACAGAACACGCCAGCAGATGGAAGAGGAAATGCGCCAGCTCCGCAAGGTGTTCATGACAGTGCGCCTGATGAAGGCGGACGAGGTGCAGGGCGGCAAAAAGGGCAGCGCGCCCTGCTATGCCCAGTGGCGGCGCAGCCGTCCGTGTGAAAACTGCGTGGCAAGGCAGGCGCTGGAAAAGAACACCCGGAAAACAAGGCTGGAATACTTTGGGCAGGAGCTGTACGAGATCACGGCCAGCTGTGTGCAGGTGGATGGCCAACTCTGTGTGCTGGAGCTGACCCGCAAGATCGACCGCAGTGTTCTGCTGGACCCGGAAAACGGTGAGCGGCTGCTCAACAGTATTACCGACGAGCGGGAAAAGCGCTACCGCGACCCGCTGACCGGTGCCTACAACCGCACCTATTATGATGAGAACTACCGCTACCGCAGCATTACCGCCGGTGTGGCGATGCTGGATATGGACGATCTGAAGTTCTCCAACGATGTTTACGGCTCCGGTGCAGGCAATAGCGTGCTGGAAACGGCGGTAAGCACCATCCGGCGCGGCCTTTCGGAAAAAGACCGCCTGATCCGCTACGACGGCGGCAGGCTGCTTTTGCTGCTGCCGGACATCCGGCAGGAACAGCTCAGCCCGCGTCTGGAACAAATCCGTCTGCAGCTGCAGGCGGCCAGCGTGCCGGGCTACTCCCGCATCCGCATGTCGGCCAGCATTGGCGGCGTGTGGATCGACGACGAAAATGTGGACGATGCGGTGCAGCACGCGGAACGGCTGATGCACTATGCACGCATCCAGAAAAACACCGTGATCACCGAGCGTCAGCCGGAGCCGCACGCCCTGCAGCCCACCCACAGCCGCCAGAGTGTGCTCATCGTGGACGACTCGGCCATGAACCGGATGCTGCTCAGCCAGATGCTGAACAGCCAGTTCGACACTGCCGAAGCGGCTTCCGGCGAGGACTGCCTGCGCCTGCTGGAACAGAACCCCACCGGCATTTCCGTTGTGCTGCTGGATATCCACATGACCGGCATTGACGGCTTTACCGTGCTGGAAGCCATGAGCCAGCGCGGAATGCTGGAAGAGATCCCGGTCATCATGATCTCCAGCGAGGACAATGTGGACACGGTGCGCCGCGCCTTTGATCTGGGTGCGTCCGATTATATCAGCCGCCCCTTTGATGCAAGGGTGGTGTATCAGCGCATTACCAACACCATCCGCATGTATGCAAAGCAGCGCCGCCTGAGCGCCATGGTGGCGGATCAGGTGTCGCAAAAGGAAAAGCGCAGCCAAATGATGATCGGCATTCTGAGCCGGGTGGTGGAGCGACGCAACGGCGAGAGCCGCACCCATGTGCAGCACATCAGCACCCTGACCGGAATGCTGCTGGACCATCTGGTGCAAAAGACCGAGACTTACCCCCTGACGCAGGAGATGCGTCGTACCATCAGCATGGCCTCGGTGCTGCACGACATTGGCAAAATGGAGATCGGGGAACAGGTCCTGAACAGCCCGGAGCCGCGCACGCCGGAGGATGAAGAAACCATGCGCCAGCATACCCTGCTGGGTGCACGGATGCTGGAAGAGCTGGATGCCTACCGCGACGAAGATTTTGTGCGGGTAGCCTATCAGATCTGCCGCTGGCACCACGAGCGGTACGACGGCAGCGGCTACCCGGACCAGCTGGTTGGCGAACAGATCCCCATTGCGGCACAGGTGGTCGGCCTTGCGGATGCCTACGAAACGCTGACTACTGGCAGCGGAAGCCAGCCGCCGGTACCCTGCGCGGCTGCAGTGCAGATGCTTTGCACCGGCGAGGCCGGGGCGTTCAATCCGGTGCTGCTGGACTGCCTGCGGGAGATCGAGAACGAGATCGACGATGCCATGCGTCGTCGGCCGGAGACCTTATAAATCAGACCGGAGAGCTGCCCGAACGGGAAAGGCCCTCCGGTTTCTTCTTTGTCCAGATGTGAAAACGAAAGTCCAGTCCTTGCCCGCAGGCGCAGGCTGTGTTACACTGTAAAAAACACAGTCGGAAATCTGCAAAAAACAGGAGGAGATCACTTTTGAAACATCTGCATCGGTTTGTGCGCCGCGCGGCGGCGTTTGTGCTGGCAGCAGCGCTGTGCGTTTGCGTGCTGGTCCCGGCGGCTTCGGCAGCCACCACTATGGGTGGCGCGGACACGACCTTGATCCCTGCCGAGGAGGAAAACTGCCTTGCATGGCTCTTTGGCACCAGTGATACCATCACCATGCCTTACCTCAACATCAAGGGAAAAGGCCTGCAGCGCAATGTCACGCTGAACCTTGTGGACTGTCTTGTGGGCATTACCTACACGGAGCTTGGCTCCATTGGCAGCTATGTCAGCGCCAGCGCCGCCCAGCAGGCGTGGAAGGCGCAGGCGGTGGCCATCCATTCCTATCTGGAATACCACAAGCAGTACGGCTCCTCTGCCAATGCGCTCATCTACACTCCGGTGGATCAGATCCCGTCCTCGGCACGGGAAGCCATCCGCAGGGCGGTGGAACCGGTGAAAAATGAGATCCTTACCTACAACGGCAGCGTCTGCGACGCCGTGTGGTCGGCCAGTGCGGGCTACAACACCCAGACCGGCGTGTACGGCACCTGCTCCAGCCGGGACGCATGGGGCACCGATGTGCCGTATTTGCAGAGCGTGGAGAGCCCCTACGAGGAGCAGTACCACAACAAGCTGCGCCGGGTCATCGGAAAAGATTATACCTATAAAGAGTATAACGACAGCCGCACCGGCGAGCCCTACGTCAGCGCCGACACCACCCACAAGGATCTGGGCGGCTTTGTGCAGTACAACACCTTTGTTTCCAATGGCCGCAGCTACCGCTATATCGGCCAGTTCGTTTCCTCCCGCTACTGCTTCGACTTTGGCGCGGACGAAAGCGGTACCCCCTGCATGACCTATTACGGCTTTGGCCATGGCGTGGGCATGAGCCAGTGCGGTGCTGTGGGCTATGCACAGGAGCAGGGCATGGGCTACCGGGAGATCCTGAGCCACTACTACACGGGTGTGAGCATTTCCACTTCCGGCAGCTCCGGCGGTGGGTTCTTTGGCTGGCTGCACAGCCTGTTCCACTGGTAAGCAGTGGAAAACTGCAAAGAAATGCGCGCAAAACCTTCTCAAATCATGCCGGATTTGGTATACTATAAATCGTGTGATTTTTTGAGAGATCATTTTAAGATAAAAAAGTTCCATAGGAGCGGAGATCGGAATGGATCAGGAAAAAGAAACCAAACGACAGGCCGAGCGCTGCCGTGCACTGGCGCAGCGCATCGTGCGGGAGCTGACCCCTGCCAGCATTCAGGTGCTGGGCGGCAGCGGCGCACTGGCCGAAGCACTGGAAAAGGCCGGCGCACAGCTGCTGCCGGAGAATGCAGAGCAGGGCACCGCTGCCCTGCTGGTGGTAGAGGACCCGGAATGGGTGGATCTGCCCGTACTGCAGTGTGCACAGGTGCTGCTGGTATGCACCGATGCATCGGCCATGGCTGACTGTGCAAAGCAGCTGGCCGCACAGGGTCTGTACCGGGATTTTGAGTGGAAGAACCGCGGCAAAGCCCAGCAGACCGCGCTGTTCTGCCGCAGCGCCGCTGTGCAGGATGCACAGCAGCTGCTGGCAGGCTACGAGATGACGCTGGACGATCTGCGAGAGCGGATGCAGCAGGCCGAGCGCACCGGCGAAGAGCAGACGGCTCAGCTGGAACGCCTGCGCAGCGATCTTTCGCTGAGCCGCAGCCATGAGCAGGATCTGGAAAAGACGCTGAACAATGTGACCAGCTCCACCTTCTGGAAGATGAGCTGGCCGCTGCGCTACTTTGTCAGCAAGGGCCGTCAGCTGGCACACACCTTCCCGCCGTTCGTCTTTCTGGGCCAGCTGCGCCGGGTGGGCATTTCCGGCGTGCGTGCGCAGGCAAAGGCCAAAAAGGAATATGCGAAACTGTTCCCGGGCAGGACCATGCGCGCCGACCGCTTTGCCAGCGCAGAGCTGCTGGTAAGGCAGGCGGCCGACCAGCCCGCCGCGCCGCGCATCAGCATCGTGGTGCCGCTGTACAATACGCCGCAGCAGTTTCTGGTGGAGCTGCTGGACTCGGTGCAGAACCAGACCTATCAGAACTGGGAGCTGTGCCTTGTGGACGCCGGACAGGACGAGACGGTGGGCCAGACCGTAGCAGCCCGTGCTGCGGAAGACCCCCGCATCCGTTACCAGAAGCTGGAAAAGAACGAGGGCATTGCGGGCAACACCAATCAGGGCTTTGCACTGGCAACGGGCGAGTTCATCGCCCTGCTGGACCACGATGATATCCTGCACCCCTGTGCTCTGTGGTACGTGGCACAGGCCATTGCCGAACAGGGCGCAGACTTTGTGTATACGGATGAAGTGACCTTTGAGGGCGACATCGACCACCTGACCGTTTACCATTTCAAGCCGGATTATATGCTGGATAATCTGCGCTCCAACAATTATATCTGCCACCTGAGCGTGTTCAGCGCAAAGCTGCTGGCCGCTGTGGGCGGCGATGAGCGTGCAGCCTACAACGGCAGTCAGGACTATGACCTCTACCTGCGCCTGACCGAAAAGGCGCACAAGATCGTGCATATCCCGCACCTGCTGTACTACTGGCGCTCCAGCCCCACCAGCGTGGCAAGCAACATTTCGGCCAAGACCTACTGTCTGGAAGCTGCGGTCAAGGCCCTGTATGCCCACTACGAGCGTGTGGGTGTTCCGGTGGATGAAGTTTCCATGATCCCGGGTACGCCGGGCTTCTATAAGACGGACTATACCATCACAAAGCCGGGCCGGGTCAGCATCCTGATCCCCAGCTGCGACCATTCTTCCGACCTGCGCACCTGCGTGGAGTCCATCTACCGCAGGAGCACCTATGAGGATCTTGAGATCATCGTCATCGAGAACAACAGCAGGGAGCCTGCCACCTTCCGCTGCTATGAAAAGCTGCAGAAGGAGCACAAGAACCTGAAGGTGATCACATGGCAGGGCACCGGCTTCAACTACAGCGCCCTGAACAACTTTGGCGCAAGGGAAGCCACCGGCGAATACCTGCTGCTGCTCAACAACGATACGGAGGTCATTTCTCCGCGCTGGATCGAAGAAATGCTCATGTACGCCCAGCAGGACCGTGTGGGCTGCGTGGGCGCAAAGCTGCTCTACCCGGACAACACCATCCAGCATGCGGGCATCGGCTTCGGCTTTTTGACCCTTGCGGCCCACATGCACAAGAACTTCCCGGTGGGCCACCCCGGCTATATGGGACGTCTGGTCTATGCACAGGATGTGTATGCGGTCACTGCCGCCTGCCTGATGGTGCGCAGGAGCGTCTACGAGCAGGTGAACGGTCTGGACGAGAGCTTTGCTGTGGCCTTCAACGACGTGGACTTCTGCGTGCGCGTGCGTGAAGCGGGCTATACCAACGTGTTCACCCCGTTTGCACAGCTGTACCACTACGAGAGCAAGAGCCGCGGTCTGGACGAGAACCCGGTCAAGCGCAAGCGCTTTATCTCGGAGGTGGAGCGCTTCCAGAAGCGGTGGGCAAAGCAGCTGGCCGCAGGCGACCCCTGCATGAACCCGAACTTTGACCTGATGAAAGAGGACTTCAGCTTTGACATCAAACCGCTGGAGTGAACGACATGGAACTTTCTGCTTGTATTGTAGTTTATAACGGAGCGGATGAAGCGCTCAGGGCGGCACAGACCGTGCTGGACTGCACCCGCCGCCACCCGCTGACACTGTATCTGGTGGACAACGCCAGCCCGGACGGCAGCGGCCAGTGCCTTGCAAAGGCTGCGAAGGACGGCACCCTGCACATCCGCAAGGACCAGAAGGTGGAGGTGCTCTGCCGCACAGAGAACGGCGGCTTTGGCACCGGCCACAACACGGTGCTCAGTCTGCTGCAAAGCCGGGTGCACTTTATCCTGAACCCGGATATCCAGCTCACTGCGGATACGCTGAGTGACCTTGCGGACTGGATGGCACAGCACTCCGGCGTGGTGATGGCGCGGCCCGCGCTCACCTTCCCGGACGGGCGGCCCCAGCGTCTGCCGCTGCGCCGGTGCAGTGTGCGGGCCATGGTGTACCGCCAGCTGCCCTGCCTGAAATTCTGGGCAAAGTACAACGAGCGCTATCTCATGGCGGACAAAGACCTGACAAAACCCACCGAGATCGAGTTCTGCACCGGCAGCTTCTCGGCCGTGGACACTGCGGTGTTCAAGGCTGTGGGCGGATTTGACGAGGACTACTTCATGTACGTGGAGGATGCCGACCTGACCCAGAAGATGCGCACCCGGGGCAAGACGTATCTGGTGCCCCAGTACACCGCCATCCATGCATGGCACCGCGCGGCGCACCGCAGCCTGAAGCCTTTTCTGTGGCAGCTGCACAGCCTGCTGCGCTATTTTTCCAAGTGGGGCTTTGCGTGGTAACTCCCCCAGTCAATGCCTGCGGCATTGCCAGCCCCTTCGGAGAGGGGGCCTTTTGGGCGGAGCAAATGCGAGATTGAAGGAGTTTCAGAACGGCTTTTCCGGAAAATTTTTCGGAAAAGCCGTTCTTTCTTGCTTTTTGTGTGATTTGATAGTAAAATAAAGTGAACTGCTATCCCATTTTGCCGTTCCGGGCAGGGGAGAGCAGCCCCAAAATCGTTTACAGCGGACGCAGCTCCGCTTTGAATCCATACGTCATCCGGGCGGTCTCCCGTCTGGGCGGCGTACAGCTGCACAACTTTTCAATCTATTTTAAAGGAGTGCACAAATATGAAAGGTATCATTCTTGCCGGCGGTGCCGGCACCCGGCTTTACCCGCTGACCATGGTCACCAGCAAGCAGCTGCTGCCGGTCTACGACAAGCCGATGATCTATTATCCTCTGTCCACGCTGATGCTGGCAGGCATTCAGGATATCCTGATCATCTCTACCCCGACCGATACGCCTCGCTTTGAGGCGCTGCTGGGTGATGGCAGCCAGTACGGCATCCATCTGCAGTATAAAGTTCAGCCCTCTCCGGATGGTCTGGCACAGGCCTTTATTCTGGGCGAAGAGTTCATTGGCGACGACTGCTGCGCCATGATCCTGGGCGATAACATCTTCTACGGCAACGGCTTCTCCAAGATCCTCAAGACCGCCGCCGCCAATGCGGAAAACAAAGGCCGCTGCACCGTGTTCGGCTACTATGTGCAGGACCCGGAGCGCTTTGGCATCGTGGAGTTCGACAAGGACGGCAAGGTGCTCAGCGTGGAGGAAAAGCCGCAGCATCCCAAGTCCAACTACGCCATCACCGGCCTGTACTTCTATAACAAAGAGGTCGTGAAGATGGCAAAGCAGGTCAAGCCCTCTGCCCGTGGCGAGCTGGAGATCACCACCCTGAACGACATGTATCTGAAGAAGGACGAGCTGGATGTTCAGCTGCTGGGCCGCGGTTTTGCATGGCTGGACACCGGCACCATGGACAGTCTGGTGGAAGCAGCCGATTTTGTGCGCATGATCGAGAAGCGCCAGGGCATCAAGATCAGTGCGCCGGAAGAGATCGCCTTCAAGTACGGCTGGATCGACCGCGACACCCTGCTGGAAAGCGCTGAGCGCTACGGCAAGAGTCCTTACGGCCAGCACCTGAAGAACGTTGCAGACGGCAAGCTGCGCTATTAAGTAAAAGAAAGGCATACCCATATGAAAATCATTGTTACCGGCTGCAAGGGTCAGCTGGGCACCGAGATCCTCAAGCAGCTGCGCGAAGGCCGCAGCGAGATCGGCCCCATCCCCGAAAAGCTGCTCAATGCCACGGTGATCGCTGTGGACCTGCCGGATCTGGATATCTCCAACTACAAAATGGTGGACGAGTTCATCCGCCGCAACCGCCCGGATGTCATCATCAACTGCGCTGCCTACACCAATGTGGACGGCTGCGAAGTGAACCATGATGCCGCCTTCAAGGCAAACGCCCTCGGCCCCCGCAATCTGGCACAGGCAGCGGAAAAGACCGGTGCACGACTGGTACACGTCTCCACCGATTATGTGTTCTCCGGCCGTGAGAACGGCGGCGTTGCACAGGACGAAGCCACCATTCCCGGTCCCATCAGCGCCTATGGCTCTACCAAGCTCATGGGCGAAAAGTATGTGGAGCAGTTCTGCCACCGTCACTTCATCGTGCGCACCGCGTGGCTCTACAGCTACTACGGCAAAAACTTCGTCAAGACCATCGTGAACGCAGGCAAGAAGTTTGGCAAGCTGGAAGTGGTCAATGACCAGTGCGGCAACCCCACCAACGCGGTGGATCTGGCCCACGAGATCCTGCAGCTGTGTGTGACCCACGAGTACGGCCTGTATCACTGCACCGGCGAGGGCATCTGCTCGTGGTATGATTTTGCGTCCGAGATCATCCGCCTGTCCGGCGTGGATGCCGCTGTGGCACCCTGCACCAGCGAGGAATACAAGGCAAAGCACCCGGAAAGCGCCGACCGCCCCAAGTGGAGCGCACTGGACAACCGGATGCTGCGCTGCACCGTGGGCAACGATGTGCGCGACTGGAGAGACGCTCTGGCCTGCTTCTTCGCCCACTGGGACGGCGACAACGGGATGAAAGACTGAAAAGAGGAAATTGAACCTATGAAAACCTATCTGATCACCGGCTGCGCCGGTTTTATTGGCTCCAACTTTGTGCATTATATGCTCAAGAAATACCCGGAGATCCTGCTGGTCAATCTGGATAAGCTGACCTACGCCGGCAATCTGGAAAACCTGAAGGATGTGGAGGGCGACCCCCGCCATGTATTCGTGCAGGGCGATATCTGCGACAAGGAGCTGGTGGAAGGCCTGTTCCAGAAGTACGATTTCGATTACGTCATCAACTTTGCCGCCGAGAGCCACGTGGACCGCTCCATCAAGAACCCCGAAATTTTTGTGCAGAGCAACGTGATGGGCACCGTCAACCTGCTGCAGCGCGCCAAGGAAGCATGGTATGATGCCGATGCCAAGACTTGGAAAGAGGGCAAGAAGTACCTGCAGGTGTCCACCGATGAGGTGTACGGCGCACTGGGTGCGGACGGCTACTTTATGGAGACCACCCCCCTGTGCCCCCACAGCCCCTATTCTTCCTCCAAGGCCAGCGCCGATATGTTCGTTATGGCATTCCACGATACCTACGGCATGCCCGTGAACATCACCCGCTGCTCCAACAACTACGGCCCCTACCAGTTCCCGGAGAAGCTGATCCCCCTGATGATTAACAACGTCAAGCACCACAAGCAGCTGCCCGTCTACGGCGACGGTATGCAGATCCGCGACTGGCTGTATGTGGAAGATCACTGCAAGGCCATCGACATGGTAGCCAACGGCGGCAAGATCGGTGAGGTGTACAACGTGGGCGGCCACAACGAGCGTCCCAACATCTTCATCGTCAAGACCATCATCAACCAGCTCCACGACCGTCTGCAGGACGAGGGCATCAGCGAGGACCTCATCAAGCATGTGGCCGACCGTCTGGGCCACGACCGCCGCTACGGCATCGACCCCACCAAGATCAAGAACGATCTGGGCTGGTACCCCGAGACCCCCTTTGAAAAGGGCATCGTGCTGACCATTGACTGGTACCTGAACCATCAGGAGTGGATGGACCACGTCACCAGCGGTGATTACCAGAACTACTATCAGGATATGTACAAGAATAAGTAACAGCCTGTAGATCAGGCCAAAGCAAAAGCCGGACAGCCCGCAAGCTGTCCGGCTTTGTTTGGTTCAAGGGGTGTTGTTCCGCGCGGAAAGGGGAAATCAGGAATACACGCTGCAGGTCCAGTACATCTGCCCGTCAATGGTCACAACGGCAATGCCGATTTTCGTGCAAGCGCTGCGATTAAAGGCAGGATGCTTCAAGGCTTCCGACAGCTCTGCCTTGCCCTCCGGGGTATTGGCTGGAACCTTGGCAAGCAGAATGTCGATCAACTCGCCACTCGCATCTTTCTTCACACCCAAGCCGAAAGTATCACAACGCGTCCAGTTCCCGGTCATGCTTGCCCATTTCTGATGGGTTTCGTTCGTTGTGCTCTCTGGCAGCTCGGTCTTGCCGGCAGCGCGGAACTGCTCTACCCAGATCTGCTCGGCATCAGAGAGCTGTTTTACTTCCTCAAGCGGCGCAGCAAACTCAAGGGTCGCGCGGTAGCTGTTGATCTCGCCCAGCAGCTGCTGCTTTGCCTGCTGCTCCGGCGCAAGCGGCGCAGCCCCGCAGGCGGTCAGCGCCAGCAGCAGCGCACCGGTGAGCAAAAGGGCGGTCAGTCTTGCCAGTTTTTTCATAAGGGTCATCCTCCGTTCTTTGTTGTAGCGTGGCGTTGCTTTCTTCGTGACTATAAGTTTAACAGATGCTACCCACCCCCCGCAAGTGCGACTTGATGCAAAATAACCCCCCATTCACGCAGGAAGAGAAAAATATTTCCCGCCTTTTTGGGCAAGGTGCGCAAAAAGGAAGCCCCCTCCCCGTGAAAAAGTAGTTCCGAAACGCCCGCAGGCGTTTCGGAACTACAAATAAAAATAATTCTTCCGCTGATAATGGCTAGAGCGGCGCGGAAGCCATTTCAAATCGTCCCGCTTTGGGTGGTGTCTACCACAAAATCCGCCGTCTCCGCAATGTGGTACTGGGCAAAATAGCCCTCCTCCAGCGGCACCCACCGGGCGGCAAAATTGGCATATCGCTCCCCCTCCCGCGCCTGCAGGCGGTGGGTCTGCTCTTCTTTTGCGCAGGTCAGGAACACCCGCAGCGTTTCGCAGCCGGTCAGCAGCGGGTGGTGGCTGTAGCTGCCCTCCAAAATCACCAGCGGCTGCGCGGCCAGCTCCCGCGCGGGCAGGTGCGCACCCTCGCGGCAGGAATAGGCACGGTACTGCACCGGCTGGCCCTCGTAGGCTGGGCGTAGGGCTTCGTCCCGCAGGCGGGCAAGGTCCATATTGGCGCAGGGCGTTTTCTCCCAGCCGCGGATGCGCTGTGCAGGCGGCAGGTAAAAATCATCGGTGTGCAGGGTGATGCTGGCCGGGAACTGCCGGGCCAGCGTATTTGCAAGGGTGGTCTTGCCGCTGCCGCAGCGGCCATCCAGCGCCAGCACCAGCGGCTTTGTGGGCTGCTGTGCCAGTACGGCGGCAAGAAGGGAGATCAGGCCCGGCGGTGCAATGTTCTGTGGCATGGATGCGTGCTCCTTTTATAAGATAGAACCCTCTCAGTCATTGCTGCGCAATGCCAGCTCTCCCGAAGGGGAGAGCTTTTGAATGCGCTGACTCTATAAAGAGCTCCCCCTTCGGGGGAGCTGGCGCGTTAGCGCCTGAGAGGGTTTTCCTTATTATACCATACCGTGCCTCAAAACGGTAGGATGCGAAAAAAGCAGACCAAAGCAAATGAGGGTTTGTTATGAATGACTTTTTTCGAGAAAAGTGTTGACAACGGCCCACCGCTGTGGTAAGATACAGTCACGTTAGAAATAACTAACCACAAGAAACAGATCGGCAGGCCGAAGCCTTGAATGCTCCGCGCAAAGCTGCTTCTTTTTTGGAATCAAGGTTAGAAATATCTAACTTATAACCACGGCGCATCCGGGGAACAATAGCCCGGAGAAACAAGGCGGGAGGGCACAGACATGGAGCGCAATTTTGAGACGGTCATGATCGAACAGTGTGCCCCGGTGCTGGCAAGCCTGAAACCGGCAGGCCTGTTCCGCTATGAGACCCGCGACTGCGCCGACCTTGCACGCCGGGTGAAAAATTGGAACACTCAGCTGAACCCCAAGGGCCTGCGTGTGCGGGTGCTCAAGGGCTGCGTGCTCAACCACCGGTATCTTGTGTATGTCTACCGCGAAAGCAGGCTGGCTGCCGTGCTGGCAGATGAAAAGGTGCAGAGCTTTCTGCGGCAGGAGGGCTACCGCCTGCCGGAAGCGGGTGAAGCACCGGATGTGGGCAATATGCTCACTCAGCTTTCCCGCAAGCTGTGCTGTTCGGCAGAATTTCCGCATGAGATCGGGGTGTTCCTTGGCTATCCGCTGGGCGATGTTGTGGGCTTTATCGAGAACCGCGGCAAGAACTTTACCTGCTGCGGCTGCTGGAAGTCCTATGGCGACCCGGATGCAGCGCAGAAGCACTTTGACCAGCTGAGCAAGTGCACAGCAGTCTATCTGCGGCTGTTCCACAGTGGAACACCCATTCTCCGCCTTGCCGTGGCGGCTTAAAATTTGTCATTCTCTTTTCAAATACTCTCTTTTTATCCTGGCACCTGCTGGTGTCCACGCACTGGCAGGAAAGAAATCCTCCTTTTGACACGCGGCCGCGCGGTGCAGACTGACCACTGTACCACGCGGCTGTGTCATTTGCAGCAAAAGAGCACAGCAGGGCAGAGAAAAAGCTTTGTGATAGTTTACAAGATGCCGCCAAAAAAGAACAAGAAAATGTAAACAATAGCTAACTTTGGTTCAATAATTTGAGTTAGTTGTTGTTGATTGTGGTGAAAAAACGGAAAAAATCGGGCAGAAAAATTGTTTGTTCATATGAACTAACTTTTAATTATGAAAAAACTATTGACATAAAAGGTTAGTAAGCGTAAACTATCCACGTTGGTAGTTGCGGCTGACTAACCGCAGCGATATCCCAGATTCAAACAGGAAGGGAAGCGGAAGTATGATGCCTTTGACAATGGCAAAAGCAGGGGAGACCGTCACCATCAAAAAGATCACCGGCAAGGACGAGATCCGGCTGCATCTGGCAGAGCTGGGTTTTGTGGTGGACAGTGAGGTAACGGTCGTCAACGAGATCGCAGGCAACCTGATCATTCAGGTCAAGGAGAGCCGCATCGCGCTGGACAAGACCATGGCAAACCGTATCATGATTGGCTGAACAGTGCCCAGGCGCTGTTTGGGAGCTGCTCCGAAACTGGAATAGTCTCTCTATAAAGACAAGCAGAGGAGGATGGTTAAGTATGAAAACTCTGAAAGACGTAAAGGTCGGCGAGACTGCTACTGTGGCAAAGCTGCACGGTGAAGGCCCGGTCAAGCGCCGCATCATGGACATGGGCATCACCAAGGGTGTTGAGATCTATGTCCGCAAGGTGGCACCTCTGGGTGACCCCATGGAGCTGACCGTGCGCAACTACGAGCTGAGCGTGCGCAAGGCCGATGCTGAAATGATCGAAGTAGTCTGATCCCAAAGGGAGGAAGGATTAAGCAATGAGCATTAAAATTGCACTTGCCGGCAACCCGAACTGCGGTAAAACGACCCTGTTCAACAATCTGACCGGCTCCAACCAGTATGTCGGCAACTGGCCCGGCGTTACGGTGGAAAAGAAGGAAGGCAAGCTGAAGGGCGATAAGGATGTTATCATTCAGGATCTGCCCGGTATCTACTCGCTGTCTCCGTACACGCTGGAAGAAGTGGTTTCCCGTACTTATCTGGTCAAGGAGAAGCCCGATGCCATCCTGAACATCATCGATGGTACCAACATTGAGCGTAACCTGTACCTGACCACCCAGCTGATCGAGCTGGGTATCCCGGTGGTCATGGCTGTGAACATGATCGATCTGGTGCGTAAGAACGGTGATAAGATCGACCTGAAGAAGCTGAGCGCAGAGCTGGGCTGTCAGGCTGTTGAAATCAGCGCACTGAAGGGCGAGGGCACCGAGGCCGCTGCAAAGGCTGCTGTGGCTGCTGCAAAGGCTACCAAGGCTGCTGAGCTGCCCCATGTGTTCACCGGCAGCGTGGAGCACGCCATTGCCCACATCGAAGAGTCCATTCAGGGCAAGGTGGATGACCGCTTCCTGCGCTGGTATGCCGTCAAGCTGTTCGAGCGCGACGAGAAGGTCATGGACGAGCTGAAGCTCGACAAGAGCCTGACCGACCACATCGACCAGCACATCAAGGACTGCGAAGCTGAGATGGACGATGACGCTGAGAGCATCATCACCAACCAGCGCTATGCATATATCAACACCGTCGTGGGCAAAGCTGTTAAGAAAAAGGCCCGCGTGGAGCACCTGACCGTTTCCGATAAGATCGACCAGATCGTGACCAACCGTATTCTGGCTCTGCCCATCTTCGCACTGGTCATGTTCCTGATGTACTCCCTGTCCATGGGCACCTCCATTGCAGACGGCGGCTGGGCCATTGGTACCTTTGCCACCGACTGGACCAACGATGTCCTGTTCGGTGAGATCGTGCCGGGTGCTCTGGGCGGTTTTCTGGAGAGCATCGGCGTGGCAGGCTGGCTGTACGGTCTGATCATGGACGGCATCGTTGCCGGTGTCGGCGCAGTTCTGGGCTTCGTTCCCCAGATGCTGGTGTTGTTCTTCCTGCTGTCCATTCTGGAGGATGTGGGCTATATGTCCCGTGTCGCCTTCATCATGGACCGTATCTTCCGCAAGTTCGGCCTGTCCGGTAAGAGCTTCATCCCTGTTCTGGTGGGCACCGGCTGCGGCGTCCCGGGCGTCATGGCATCCCGTACCATCGAGAACGAGCGCGACCGCCGCATGACCATCATGACCACCTGCTTCATCCCCTGCGGCGCAAAGATGCCCATCATCGGCCTCATCGCAGGTGCGATGTTCGGCGGTTCTTCTCTGGTGGCTGTCTCTGCTTACTTCATTGGCATGGCTGCCATCATCTGCTCCGGCGTGATCCTGAAGAAGACCAAGCTCTTCGCAGGTGATCCCGCTCCCTTCGTGATGGAGCTGCCCGCTTACCATGTGCCTGCATGGGGCAACGTGTTCCGCGCAACCTGGGAGCGCGGCTGGTCCTTCATCAAGCGTGCTGGTTCCGTCATTCTGGCCGCTACCGTTGTGCTGTGGTTCCTGCAGGGCTTCGGCTTCGAGAACGGTGTCTTCGGCATGGTCGAGGATCAGGACAACTCCGTGCTGGCTGCGATCGCTACCAAGGTCGCATGGATCTTTGCACCTCTGGGCTTCGGCAACTGGCGTGCAACTGTCGCTTCCGTCTCCGGCCTGATCGCAAAGGAGAACGTGGTTGGTACCTTCGGTGTTCTGTATCACTTCGGCGGCGAGCTGTCTGAGAACGGCGATGAGATCTGGGCTGCTGTTGCGCAGGACTACACCGCTCTGTCGGCTTATGCTTTCATGATCTTCAACCTGCTGTGCGCTCCCTGCTTTGCTGCTATGGGCGCGATCAAGCGCGAGATGAACAACGGCAAGTGGACGGCCATCGCCATTGGCTATATGTGCGCACTGGCTTACTGCTCTGCTTTGGTCGTGTACCAGCTGGGCGGCCTGATCACCGGTGAGATTGGCTTCAACTTCTTCACCATCGTGGCTGCTGTTGTTCTGGTGGCCTTCATCTACCTGATGGTGCGTCCCAACAAGTACGCGGGCAACAACGAAGTCAAGATCGACGTGACCAAGATCTGATCGAACCGCATGACATTGTGAAAGGGTGTGTTTTGTATGATGGAATTCCTCGCTGCAAATTTTAATCTGCCCACGATCATTGTGGCAGTCATCGTGTTTGGCGGTGTGGGCTGGATCACATGGCACTCCCACAAGCATGGCGGCGGCTGCAGTGGGTGCAGCGGCTGCGGCGAAGGCGGCTGCAATGGCAGCTGCAGCGGTTGCAGCGGCTGTCACTGAGCATTGAAATGATCCGCAAAGGGCGCGGGCTGGAACATTCGGCTCGCGCCCTTTTTTCAAAAACAAAAAGTTAGCTTTGGATAACATTGGAAATTCAGAACGAAAGAGAGTGATCGGGATGGAACTTACGTCGGCGCATCTGCGCTATCTGCTGGCGATCTACGAAGTCTCACAGACCCATCTGGATATCAGCTCCCGCAGCATTGCCGAAAAGCTGGGGGTGACCAAACCCTCGGTGGTGCGTATCATGAATCTGCTCATGGAGCGCGGCATGATCGTAAAGGAGCACTACGGCAAGATCTATATGACAGACCGGGGCATCTGGGTGGCAAAACAGGTGGATCGGGAGCTGAAAACGATCCTGACCCATTTCCCGCCGGTCGGTGAGCCGCTGAGCGAAGAAGAGCGCTTTACCGCTGCCCTTGCCATGACCAGTGCACTGCCGGAGCGCATCTTTACCGGCGAATATGAGCGTCTGTTTGGCAGTGATGCAGAAAAAGCAGAAACGGAGAAAGCCCAGTGATCAATAAAAAATTGCTGTCCTTTGACCGCGGTGCGCTGCGGTATGTGGGAGCCAATGTGGCTTTCCAATGGCTGGGGATGCTGTGCAACGTGATCTTTGTGCGGGCCATTGCCCGGCTGGTGGGCGCAGCCTTTGCGGGCAGCCTGACCAGTGCACAGCTGTGGCAGAACCTTGTGCTCTGCCTTGCCACGGTGCCCATGCGCTTTGCCTTTACCATGCTGGCATCGGCCATGAGCGATCAGGCTTCCAAGGATGTCAAGCGCACCCTGCGCAGCAGCATCTACGCAAAGCTTGCCCGCCTTGGCCCCAACTACACCGAGACGGCGGCCACCAGCGAGGTGGTGATGCTGGCCAGCGAAGGGGTGGAGCAGATCGACACCTACTTTGCAAAATACCTGCCGCAGCTGTTTTACAGCCTGCTGGCACCCGTTACCCTGTTTGTGCTGCTGGTGGGTGTGCACGCACGGTCGGCCATCATCCTGCTGTGCTGCGTGCCGCTGATCCCCATGTCCATTGTGGCAGTGCAGAAGTTTGCCAAAAAGCTGCTGGCAAACTACTGGGGCGAATACACCACCCTTGGCGACAGCTTCCTTGAGAACATTCAGGGCCTGACCACCCTGAAAATTTATCAGGCCGACGGCTGGAAGCACGAGCAGATGAACGCGCAGGCTGAGCGCTTCCGCAGGATCACCATGAAGGTGCTCACCATGCAGCTGAACTCGGTGACACTGATGGACCTGATGGCTTACGGCGGTGCGGGCCTTGGCATCATCAGCGCGGTGGCTGCATTTGCGGAAGGCCGGCTGACCCTGACCGCCACATTGACCATCGTGCTGCTGGCGGCGGACTTTTTCCTGCCGCTGCGGCTGCTGGGCAGCTACTTCCACATTGCCATGAACGGTGCCGCTTCGGCAGAGAAGATCTTCAAGCTTCTGGCAGCGGAAGAGCCTGCCGATGGTGACCGCGTGCCCGGAGAGAATACGACTCTGAAGTTTGAGCATGTCACCTTTGGCTACGAGAAGGACCGCACCATCCTGAACGATGTCTCCTTTACCATTCCGCAGGGCAGCTTTGTCTCGCTGGTGGGTGAGAGCGGCTGCGGCAAAAGCACCATTGCGGCGCTGCTGTCCGGCAGCCGCACCGGCTATACCGGCAGCGTGACGCTGGGCGGCGTGCCGGTGCAGGAGCTGCAGCAGGAACAGCGTCTGCGCACCCTGACGCTGGTGCCCCACAACGCCGCCATCTTCAAGGGTACGGTGGAGAGCAACCTGCGCATGGCAAAGTCGGACGCGGACGAGGCACAGCTCTGGGCGGCATTGGAACAGGTGAATCTGGCCGATTTCTGCCGCAGCCAGAACGGCCTGCAGACCGCTCTGCATGAGGGCGGCAGCAATCTTTCCGGCGGCCAGCGCCAGCGCCTTGCCATGGCCCGCGCCCTGCTGCATGATACGCCCATCTACCTGTTTGACGAAGCCACTTCCAATGTGGATGCCGAGAGCGAGAACGATATCATGCAGGCCATCCACAGTCTGGCCGGAAAAAAGACGATCATCCTGATCTCCCACCGTCTGGCAAACGTGGTGCACAGCGACTGCATCTATGCAATGAGCAATGGCCGTGTGATCGAGCAGGGCACACACGCCGAGCTGCTGGCAAAGCAGGGGGCTTACAGCCGCCTGTATCTGGCACAGCGGCAGCTGGAAACACTGGAAGAGGAGGATGCCTGAGCATGAACAAGAGCAATCATCGCAGCCCCTTTGCCATTGTGAGACGGCTGATCGTGCTGGTAAAGCCCATGCTGCCCATCATGCTGGCAGCGATCGTGATGGGGGTGGCAGGCCATTTCTGCGCCACCTTCATTACCATCTTCGGCGGTTTTGGCATCCTGCGTGCGCTGGGCCTTGCCAGTCCGCTCAAAACCGTGAGCACAGCCTTTGCATGTATTCTGGTGTTTGCCCTGCTGCGCGGCGTTCTGCGTTACGCAGAGCAGGCGTCCAATCACTATATCGCCTTCAAGCTGCTGGCCCTGATCCGCGATAAGGTGTTCGGTGCCTTGCGCCGTCTGACCCCGGCAAAGCTGGAAGGCCGTGACCGCGGTGACCTGATCTCGCTCATCACCGCCGATATCGAAGCGCTGGAGGTGTTCTATGCCCACACCATTTCGCCCATCTGCATCGCGTGCATCTTCGTCATCGGCATGACGGGCTTTGTGGGCAGCTGGCACGTCCTGCCTGCGCTGGTGCTGCTGGCGGGCTATCTGCTGGTGGGCGTGGCCCTGCCGGTGTGGAGCGCAAAGCGCGGCGACCGTGCCGCCCGGGAGTACCGTCAGGCACTGGCCGATACCAACAGCTATGTGCTGGAAAGCCTGCGCGGCCTGAAGGATACCCTGCAGTATCAGGACACCGCAGCCCGCGCCGAGGGCATCACGGCCCACAGTGAGATGCTGGGCGAAAAGCAGAAGGCGATGAAATACCGCGAGGGCCTGACCGTGGCCATCACGAACACCTTGATCCTGCTCACGGTGCTGGCCGTGCTGGGTGTGAGCCTGAACCTTTACCAGAGCGGTAAAATGGGCGTGGAGGGCGTACTGGTGTGCACCCTTTCGGCCCTCAGCTCCTTTGGCCCGGTGGTGGCGCTGGCAAACCTTGGTGCCAGCCTGACGCAGGTGTTCGCCAGCGCAGACCGCGTGCTGGACCTGCTGGACGAACAGCCCGTCACCGCCGATGTGACCGACGGCACAGACACCGCATTTGCAGGTGCTGCGGCAGAGCATGTGAACTTTGCCTATGCCAATGAGGAGGTGCTGCATGACCTGAGCCTGACCATTCCGGAAAAGAAGATCGTGGGCATCACCGGCCGCTCCGGCAGCGGAAAGTCTACCTTCCTGCGGCTGCTGATGCGCTTCTGGGATGTATCCAGCGGCAGCATCCGCTTTGGCGCAGAGGATATCCGCCGCGTGAACACCGCCGCCCTGCGCGAACAGGAAAGCCTTGTGACGCAGGAGACCGAGCTGTTCGACGATACCATTGAGAACAACATCCGCATTGCAAAGCGGGATGCCACCCGGGAAGAGGTGGAAGCAGCCTGCAAAAAGGCTGCGCTGGACGGCTTTATCCACAGCCTGCCCAAGGGCTATGATACCCCGGTGGGTGAGCTGGGCGGTGCACTTTCCGGCGGCGAGCGCCAGCGCATCGGTGTGGCGCGTGCCTTCCTGCATGATGCACCCTTCCTGCTGCTGGACGAGCCTACCTCCAATCTGGACAGCCTGAATGAGGGCGTGATCCTCAAGGCTGTGCGGGCAGAGTGCAAAGACAAAACGGTGCTGTTGGTCTCCCACCGAAAGTCTACCATGGCTGCGGCAGATATCAGCTTTTCGGTGGAAAGCGGCCGGCTGAGCTGAAAACAGAACAACGCAAAAAAAGCCTGTCTCGCAAAAATGAGACAGGCTTTTTTGATGGAAAGCTCACTTCAGAGCATTCAAAATCTGGTTTGCAATGTACTGGTGGCCCTTAACGGTGGGGTGGCCGTCGGCAGCGGTCTGCGCACGGGGAATGTCCACATAGATCAAGCCTTCCTGTGTGGCAAGGTCTTTGGCAAAGCGGTTCAATTTGCTGAAATAGC
The DNA here is from genome assembly GCF_017377615.1 of Faecalibacterium sp. Marseille-Q4896. Lineage (NCBI taxonomy): Bacteria > Bacillati > Bacillota > Clostridia > Eubacteriales > Oscillospiraceae > Faecalibacterium > Faecalibacterium sp. Marseille-Q4896. The sequence continues at coordinate 337,039 of NZ_JAFREG010000003.1, read as the reverse complement.
GGTTCCATGCGGGCAGCAGAGGCACCGGATTGGTGTAACCCAGCAGCACGATTTTGGCATCCGGGTTCAGTGCACGGATACTGGCCACGATCTGCGGCAGGCTGGCGGTCACATTGGTATAGGCCTGATCGCAGATCTCATCCATGCCGCGGAACAGCAGGCGGTTGGTGGCGCGGCTCTCGTCAAAGGTAAGGGTCATACGGTTCAGCGCTTCGAGGAAGAGCCCCAGCTTCTGGAAGTTGAAATCACGCAGGGCACCGCTGACCATCAGTGCGGCAAGCTGCTCGCTCTTCCAGTTGGTGGCCTCGCCCAGACCCACGATGCAGGGCACCAGCGCGTCGTTGGAACCGATCTGGATGGAAATGATATCGGCCTTGCGCAGATACTCCTGATATTCCGGGTAGACGTAATATGCGCCGGAAGCCTGATTCATCTTGGGCATGGCGCTGTTCTGCACCATATCCAGCATGTCAGGGCTCATCAGGCCGGGCAGGCCCAGATTGATCGCGTGCTGGCGGTCCAGCCCAAGGCCCTTGCCCACAAGGGCGGTGTAGCATTGGGAAGGGTAGCCCTCAAAGTTCGGCTGCAGATCGTAGCCGATCTGGGCGATGTTGTATTTCATATCGGCAAGGCCGACACCGGAGGTGATGCTGTCGCCCAGCGCCACATAGGTGAGCTGCTGCTCCGGTTCGCCGGCTGTCTGGGCATCGGCGGGCAGGGCGGTCTCCTGCTCGGCAGGCGCTGCGGTCTGCTCCTGCTGCACCTCTGCTGCTTCGGCGGCAGGCAACTCCGTCTGTTCGTCGGCAGCAAATGCAGGCATGGCCAGCAGCACAAGCGCTGCCGCTGCGGCCAGAAAGCTGGCAAACTTTTTGTTTTTCATTGTAATTCCTTCTTTCTGGAATGACTGCACCTGTGCGGCACAGCTGTTGTCTCTATGATAAAATGGAAAGTAAAAATTGTCAACTGACAAAATTCAAAAAATTGCGGCCATCGCTGCGTCCGTATTCTGCGGTTCCTTCCATACAAAAAAGCTCTCCCTTTCGGGAGAGCTCAGTGTCTGAAAAATTACAGGGTGAAGTTCAGGATCAGTAATCGCGGGGAGTGATCTCTTCTTCCAGCTTGCGGTAGTCCACCTTGCCAACAGGGGTAAAGGGCATTTCGGAGATGAACTTGTAGCCCACCGGCTGCACATACTCCGGCAGCTCTTCATTGCACAGCTGGCGCAGTTCCCGCACGATCTGGCGCTTTTTCTTGTCGCCTTCCGGGTCCAGCACCACGTAGACGAAGGGCAGGCGGCCCTGCACATGGTCCTTATCGGTGCAGCCCACCACCGAGCACTGATGCACGGCCGGGTGGCGGCTGATGACGTTCTCGATCATGGACGGGAACACCTTGAAGCCATCGTGACGGATGATCATGCGCTTGATGCGGGAATCCAGATACACAAAGCCGTCCTCGTCCATGTAGCCGACATCGCCGGTGTGTGCCCAGATCTGGCCGTCTGCATGGCGGCGCAGGATCATGTCGGTCTCCTCGGGCTTATTGTAGTAGCCCTTCATGACGGTGGGGGTGCAGATGCAGATCTCGCCGCGCTCACCGATGGGCAGTTCGGTCTCGGTGCCAGGCTCAAAAATGGACACCACCGTGTTCAGCATGGGAATGCCCACGCTGCCGGGCTTGGTCACGTTGCCGGCGGCAACGGTAGCGGCAGAGGCAACCTCGGTCATGCCGTAGCCCTTGGCCAACGGATATTCCACGTTGTGCGCCTTCAGGAACTCGTTCACAGTCAGCTCAGCGCCCAGCGGCAGCGAGTCGCCGCCGGCGGCATAGTTGCGGATGAAGGAGAGATCCTTCTTCTTCTTGAGCAGCGGAGAAGCTGCCATCTGCTGGTAGTGGGCCGGAACGCCGAACATGTGCTCGGGCTTGTGCTTCCAGATCAGTGCGCCCAGCTTGTCGGGGTCCAGATTGGGGATGATGACGACGTGCAGGCCCATGACCAGCGGCATGTGCACGCCGCAGGCATAGCCGTAGGCAATGAACGGAGGCATGACGTTCATCAGCTTCTGGCCGCGGCAGAACAGGTTGCTCTGGGCGATGAATTCGTGGGCCAGAGAGTTAAAGCAGTCGTCGGTCAGCATAACGCCCTTGGGAGAACCGGTGGTGCCGCCGGTGTGCACCACCACGCAGGCGTGCTGCGGGTCGTAGGGTTCGGCGTTCATGCTCTGATCCTTGCCCTGTGCAATAAAGTCCTTCCAGTGGATCACATTGGACTTGTAGCGGTTCTTATCGGGGTTGGTCAGCTTGTAGCCGACGGCCAGATGCAGCGGCAGAGAGTCTGCGGGGCTGATGACCAGAACGCGCTCCACATTGGTGCGCTTTTCTGCCTTGTGGCAGCGCTCATAGGTCACATTCAGGCAGATCAGCAGGCGGGAATCCACCTCTTCGATGTACTCGTGGATGCCCTCAACGCTGTAGCGCGGGTCCACCAGATTCAGCGTTGCGCCGATCATATCGACAGCGTAGAAGGCATAGATCACCTCGGGGGTCATCACACTGACAACGGTGATGATGTCGCCCTTCTTCACGCCGAGAGCACGGAAGGCGGCCGCGGTTTTCTTGATATTCACAAAGAGGTCTGCAAAGGTGAATTTGCGGCCATAATACTCCAGAGCGGTCTCGCTCAGGTGGTTTTTGTTCTGATGGCAGAGATACTCAAAGGCGCTGCACTTGGGCAGGGGCATGTCGATGTATTTCTGGTCATAGTACTTCAGCCAGGGCTTCGCAGTGGACGCATAGAGCGGTTCACGCTGTTCAGTAGTCATAGAATAAAGTCCTCTTTTCTTTCTTCTTCTTTTCATTGCCAAAAGCCGACAACTTTGCAAAGAAGATGAAAGCCGCCGGTCAGAACACGCTAATAACTCAAAAATCAGAATCAATGATGCAGATTCTATTGTAGTGGAGCTGCCGGAGAATGTCAAGAAATAAACTTTGAATGTTGCGTAAAAGAGCCGTAAAACAACGATTCAGCCCGAAATGTCGGGGGTCAGCGCGGCAGCCACTGTTCGGCTTCGGCAGCGCTGCACAGTACAAAATGCTCAGGCCGCAGTTCGCGCCACTGGGGGGCCTCTCTGGAGTAGTCGTGCATGGCGGGGTCGTACACCAGCAGCTTTTTCTGCCGCTCCCTGCGGGGGTCCGGCATGGGAATGGCGGAAAGCAGGCTGCGGGTATAGGGGTGGATGGCGTGGGCTGTCAACTCTTCGGCCCCGGCCAGCTCCACGATGCGGCCCTTGTGGATGACGGCGATGCGGTCGGAGATGTAGCGCATCACGGAAAGATCGTGGGCGATGAACAGGTAGGTGATGCCGCGTTCCTTCTGCAGGCGGCGCAGCAGGTTCAGCACCTGTGCACGGATGGACATATCCAGTGCGCTGATGGGCTCATCGGCAACGATGAACTCCGGCTCCACGATCAGGGCCCGGGCAATGCCGATGCGCTGGCGCTGTCCGCCGGAAAATTCGTGGGGGAAGCGGGAGGCAAATTCCGGCAGCAGACCCACGTCCAGCAGAGCCTGACGCACCTTTTCCTCCTGCTGGGCGGTGGAAAGATCAGGCCGGACGTTCTGCAGGCCTTCGCCCACGATGTAGCTCACCTTGGCGCGCTCGTTCAGCGAGGACTGCGGGTCCTGAAAGATCATCTGGATCTCTTTGATGATCTGCCTGTCCAGCTGGCGGGAAATTCTGCCGTTGATCTTCTGGCCCTTATAGAGGATCTCGCCGCCGGAAGTTGGCAGGATGCGCAGGATGGCGCGGCCAATGGTAGTTTTGCCGCTGCCGCTTTCGCCTACAAGGCCGAAGGTCTCGCCCTTATAAATTTTAAAGTTGGCATCCTGCACAGCTTCATATGCTTTTTTGCCGGAGACGTAGGTTACGTTCAGGTGGTTCACTTCCAAAAGAACTTCGCGTTCATTTTCCATCTTACAGCCCCTCCTCTCGCAGCATTTTTACCGCAGCAGGCGGCTCGATCTTGGGTGCCCGGGGGTCCAGCAGCCATGTTTTGGCCTTGTGGGTGGGCGTTACCTCAAAGTAAGGCGGGCGCTTGACAAAATCGATCTTCAGCGCCTGCGGGTTGCGGGGTGCAAAAGCGTCGCCGCGAATTTCCGCAAACAGGTTTGGCGGTGTGCCCACGATGTTGAACAGGTCCTCGCCCTTCACGCCCATCTGCGGCATACTGGAAAGCAGCGCCCATGTGTAGGGGTGGCGGGGATCGTAATAAATTTCGTCAGCAGTGCCGATCTCCACAATGTCGCCTGCGTACATCACAGCTACGCGGTCTGCAATGTTTGCCACAACGCCCAGATCGTGGGTGATCATGACGATGGTCAGATCGTACTTGAACCGCATTTCCTTCAAAAGCTGCAAAATCTGGGCTTGAATGGTCACGTCCAGTGCGGTGGTAGGCTCGTCGCAGATCAGGATCTTGGGGCTGCAGGCCACCGCAATGGCAATGACCACACGCTGGCGCATGCCGCCGGAGAACTCGTGCGGGTACTGCTTAAAGCGCTTTTCCGGGTCAGAGATGCCCACATCCCGCAGGTATTCCAGCGTTTTTTCCTTGGCGGCAGCACCCTTTAAGCCCTGATGCAGGGCAACGGCTTCCATGATCTGTGCCCCGATGGTCTTCAGCGGGTTCAGGCTGGTCATGGGGTCCTGCATGACCATGGCGATCTCTCGGCCACGTACCCGTAGCCAGTCCTTTTCGGTTCTGAGGCCAGAAAGGCGCAGCGGCTTGCCGTCCGCCATGCCGTAGTAATCAATGGTGCCGCTGGTAATGGAGCCGTTGGCATCCAGCAGGCCCATGAAGCTCTTGGTAAAAACGCTCTTGCCGGAGCCGCTCTCGCCTACGATGGCAAGCACCTCTCCCTGATAGAGGTCAAGATCGATGCCACGGATGGCGTGCAGCACTTTTCCACGCAGGTTGAACTGGATGTTGACATCTTTTGCGGAGAGAATGAGCTGGTTGTGTTCCATGATGTCCCCTCCTTACTGCAGATGGTTCTTCGGATCGGCAGCATCCGAGAAGGCGTTGCCGATCAGATAGAACGCAATGGTAACAAAGCTCAGGATGAGGGTGGGGTACAGCAGCTGGTAGCGCAGCCCGGCTTGCATCATCACCTTGCGGCCGTCGTTGACCAGGTTGCCCAGCGAGGGGGTCTCCACGGACAGGCCCAGACCGATGTAGGTGATGAACACCTCGTTGCCAATGGCTTCCGGGATGGTGAGGGCCATGCGCAGCATGATGACCGAGACGAGGTAGGGCAGCAGGTTGCGCAGCACGATGCGGATGGTGGGCGTGCCGATGCAGCGGGAAGCCACATTATAATCCCGGTCGCGGATGATGAGGATCTGGTTGCGGATGAAGCGTGCCATTTCAATCCAGCCCTTGATGGCCATGCCAAGGACCATGGTCCAGATGCTGGGGGTGGCTACATAGGAAATGAGGATCAGCACGATGGCGGTGGGAATGTTATCGAAGATGTTGTACAGCTCGGTGAACACAAAGTCCAGCCCGCGCACATAGCCCCACAGCACACCGGCGGTAATGCCCACCACAGCTTCGATGAGGGCCACGAAGAAGGCGATAGTCAGACTGGTGCGTGCACCGGCCCAGATGCGTGCCCACAGGTCCTGACCGATGGAGTTGGAACCCCAGATAAAGCCGTCCTGCCCGGGGGCGATGTTGCGGTACTGGATGCCGGTCACAGGGTCCACGGCGCACAGGTTCGGGTCTGCCTGACCGGGCAGGTGGGGCTGGATGAAGGCAAAGGCAACCACGACCACCAGCGCGATCAGCAGGGCCACGGCGAACTTGTTCTTGAAAAAGGCACGGAAGGTGCTGCCCCAGTAGCTGTAGTTGGAGCTGGCGGTGGCTTCGGCCTGTTCCTCACTGAACCCGGCGGGGGTGAACAGCTCATCCTCCGGCAGATTTTCCCAGCCGGTGCGGCGCTGTGCCTGAGCAGCATTCAGCTGATCCTCCAGCTGCTTCGATTTTTCGCGTTTCAGAAAAGAGAGCATCAGCGTCCACCTTCTTTCTTGCCAAAGTTGATGCGGGGGTCAATGAGCACCATGAGCACATCGCCCAAAATCAGGCCGATGATGCCCACGCAGGCGTACAGCAGCACGATGCCCTGCACCATGGTGTTGTCGTGGCGCTGCACACAGGTGACCAGCAGGCCGCCCATGCCCGGGATGCTGTACAGGCTTTCGATGTAGATGGAGCCGACGACGGTGTTCAGGAATGCGGAGGGAATGTACTGCACCAGCGGCACCATGGCGTTGCGGAATACGTGGTGCAGGGCGATATTGTTCTCGCTCACGCCCTTGGCGCGGGCCAGCTTGACGTAGTCCTTGTTGCTCTCGTCCACCATATAGCGGCGCAGCCACATGGCGTAGAACGCAAGGTTTGCAAGGCTCATGCTGCACACCGGCAGCACCCAATAGCGCCAGTTGGCGGCATCGAACAGCAGGCCCACGCCCATGGCGGTGGTGCCGTACATCTGGATATACAAAAAGTACACTGCCGCAGGCACCGCCTGAATGAGCACGATGAATGCCGTGCCCAGCTTATCCGGCCAGCAGCCCTTATAACGGCCCATGACAAGGCCCAGCGGGATGCCCAGCACAAGGCTCAGCAGCATGGCCAGCACACCCATTTCGATGGAAATGGGCAGCTTCTGGGCAAGGATCCTGGTCACGGGAGCGTTGAGCTTATAAATGTGGCTCACGCCCAGATCACCGTGCAGCGCATCCCGCCAGAAATGGCCGATCTGCACCGGCAGCGGGTCCAGCAGGCCCATGGACTGCAGCCCGGCCTGGATCTGTGCCTCGGTCATTTTTTCGTAGTTTGCAAAGTAGCCTTCCACCGGCATGAGCCGCAGCAGGCAGAACACCAGCGTCACAATGACGAACAGGGTCAGAATGGAGCGCCCGATGCGTTTTGCGAGATATTGCACCATAGCCGTGCACCTCTCTTTTCTTTATAAATACAGATAAGTATAGAATAACGCAAAATCTTACGTTTGGAAAGTGATTTGTGAGTTTTTGCGGGAAAAATGAGGAGCAAACAAAAACTCCCTCAGCCTTTGCTGCGCAAAGCCAGCTCCCTCGGGGAGGGAGCCCTTGGCATGACGGGAAAGTTTCCGGTTTCGCCAGAGGCCCCATCCCAGAGGGGGCTGTCTGCGCAGCAGACTGGGGGAGTTTCCGATTCAGTTTTTACCGCGCATCCCGGTTGGCGTTATACTCCTCCATGGAAACGTAATGGTCGAGGATGTGCACGCCCTTCAGTCGGTTGGTGGAAAGGCCTGTGGGCGCGTACTGGCCCTCCCACAGGTTCAGACGGGTGGCAATGTAGGGCGGCACCGGCATCCCCAGCGGGATGACCAGTGCGTTCTCAATGAGGAAGGCTTCGGCATCCGCAAAGGCTTCGTACCGGGCATCCAGATCCTCGGTGATGGTCTTGGCGTTCTCCACCATGGACATGTACTGCATCACGAGGTCGGCGGTCTCGCCGGTCACGATGCCGTCCTCCACGCCGGTGCGCAGGAAGCTGTAGCAGGTGCCGCGGTCGCCGGCTTCCTGATAGAAGGGGTACACCTCGGTCTCGGGGTCGGAGTAATCGGCACCCCAGTAGTAGGACATCAGCTGGTAGGCACCCACCCGGCGCACCGCGTTCAGAAAGTTGTCGGACGGACCCTGCGTGATGATGATGCTGATGAAGTCGAAGCCGTCGTTCAGCACGGCTTCCACCTGCTGCTTGAACACCTGACACTGCTTGTCCCAGTCCACCACAGCGGGGTTGTACGGATACTGGATCTTGATGGGGAAGGTGACACCGGCGGCGGTCAGCTCTTCCGCGGCGGCATCACGGTACTCTTTGGCCTTGGCTTCGTCAAAGAAGTCAGAGAGGTTTGCAAGGCCGCCGCACTCAGTATAATCCACGCCTTTGCTGTTGGCACAGAAGGACGGCGGAGTGATGGTGTGCAGCTTGTAGTTATCGTAGCCTTCCGGCGCGGTGACGGCCAGCGTCACAGACGGATTGATGGCATACAGGAAAGCCCTGCGGAAGTTGGTGGAGTTGATGGCCTTGGCCCAATTGTCCGGCTCGTACTGGGCATCCACGCCGGTCACGGTCCAGTTGGAAAATTCGTGGCGGTAGGGCAGGAAGTTGAAGATGTAGAAGTAGCTCTTGCCGGTTTCCGGGCGCTCCATAGAAACCATGTCCTTGGTGGTGTCGTCGGCCAGCCAGCTGTCCAGAATGTCGGAGCTGATGGTAGCCTGATCGATCTCGCCGCGCTTGACCATCTCCGGGCCGCTGATCAGCTCTTCCTGATTGTAGATGTAGCGCACCGTGTCGATGTAAACGCTGTCGGCATCGTAGTTTTCGGGGTTCTTCTTCATCACCCAGTTTTCCAGCGGAGTGTACTCGGCCAGATAGAACGCGCCGCAGCTGCAGGCGGTCTCGGCACTGGTGCAGAACTGGTCGGCAAACTCCTCCAGCAGCGGGCCGTAGGCAGGCTCGTAGGGAGCGTAGCTCAACAGGCTGAGGAAGCCGGGAAAGTCGAAGTTCAACGTGTAGGTCAGGGTGTGGTCGTCCACAGCCTTCACGCCCACGGTGGAAAAATCCACAGCCGGGTATTCGGTGGTGGTGCCGTCGGCGGCAGCGGCGGTCACGGTGCCGTTGGCATCAATGGCGTAGGTAGTGCCGTCCTCGGCCACGGTGCCGTTATTGGCGTTGTTGCGGTAAACGCAGTAGTTATAGTAGTCGTCCGCACCGGCCACATAGGGGGTGACAAGGCTTGCAGTAGAGGAAGCGTAGTCCGGGTTCAGCACATAGGCCAGCGCATCCACAAAGTCCTGCGCGGTCACAGGGCCAAGCACCTCGCCGTTGCAGTCCACCCAGTTCTCATCCCGCAGGTGGAACGTCCATGTCAGGCTGTCGGCATCCCACTCCCAAGCAGTGGCAAGGCCCTCCCGGATCTTGCCGCGGTTGTCGTACTCCACCAGCGTGTCGATGCACTGAGTGCCGTGGTAAAGGTCCGGGTCAGCTGAGCAGACCAGATAGTTCAGGGTGGCGGGCTGACGGGAATACAGCACGGTGTAGGTGGAGCTGCTGCCGGCAGCGCCGGTGCTGCCGCCATTGGAAGCGGAAGAGCCGCCGCAGCTGCTCAGCAGACCAGCCGCTGCTACAGAAAGGGCGGCTGCGCCGCTGCCTTGCAGGAACTGGCGGCGGGAGATGGAATGAGCCATAGTAAAATCCTTCTTTCGTAAGATCTTGGCAAAAGCTTGCTTCGTGCTTTGGGATAAGAAAGGGGTAACGGAAATAGCTCCGTTACCCCTTTGTAACAGTCGGTGGCCACGGTGCGTGGTCTTATGGTCAGTATAGCATTGAATCTGTGCGCCGTCAATCGTTTTTCGGTGTGTCGGGCACATCCTTTTCTGCGGTGTTTTCCGGTGCGGCAGCAGGGGTTTCGTCCAGCGCGGCGGGGGCTGCTTTTTCCGGGGTCAGTGCTGTGATCACGGAACCGGCCGCAGCGGTTTCTGCGGGGGCGGCAGCCGTCTGTACAGCTGTCTCAGCAGCGTCGGCACCGGCTTCGGCTGCTGCCTTGGCGGCTTCCTCTGCAGCCTTTTTGGCTTCGCGCTCCTCACGCAGCTGCTTTGCCTTGGCAGCGGCTTCTTCCTGCCGCTTTTTGGTGCGGGCCTTGATGCGGCACACGGTGCACACACCATCCACACTGCCCGGCGCAATGGGCTTGCCGCATTCCTTGCACAGGGTCTTGGTGCATTTGTGTACACTTACCGGGCCAAGGGTGGTGAGCTGGCGCAGCTTCATGCCGTTGATGCCATGGTTGGAGCAGGAGGCCACGCACACCCCGCACTCGCTGCACTTCCACGGCGTGATGACGATGCGGGTCTGGCCGTCGGGCAGGTCCTCCAGCTTCAGCGCACCGGCGCGGCAGGCCTTTTCGCACTTGCCGCAGCCAAAGCATTTATCGGTAAAGTTGGGCAGGTAGTAGCCGTACTTCAGCGGCGTTTCCATGGATGCCTTCAGCTGCTTTGTGCGCTGGTGCAGCAAAAGGCGGAAATCCACACCGCCGTCGTCCTCGCTGTGCAGGCCGGGCAGCATCTGCAGCAGCTTTTTGGTGCCACTTTTGGAGCCGTGGCTCACCTGCTCAAACATTTCGCGGCGGCTCAGCTCCTTTACGTGGTAGAGCGCTTCGTCCGGCTCGTAGGCCAGAGTGAACCGTGCCTCGAACATGGGCTGGCCAAAGAAATCCACAAGCCTTGTCAGCTCCTTGCGCAGCTGGGCGGCGCACAGGTCGTTCTCACATTCACCGCAGGGGGTCAGGTCCAGCACGATCTTTTTGTTCAGGGCAAGGTAGGCCAGTGTCTCCCATGTGAGGGCCGCAATGCAGGTGCGCACCATGGAATTTTTGCGGGTGGACTTTTCGCAGCCGATCCAGATGGTGTCATTGTCGGTATCGGCGGCAGAGGTGTCCCGCTGCACCTGCTCCGGCGAAGGGATGATGCAGCCGCTGCGGCAGGCAGAGACGCACAGGCCGCACTCGGTACAGGGGTCCCAGTCCTTCACAAGGTTCGGGCGGGTAAAGATCTGTTCGCCATAGGGGCAGATATCCTTGCACTCGGTGCAGGGCTTGCGATGGGGATGCAGGTTCCAGCACTGGCGGCGGTTGATCTCGGGATGGGTAGTTTTCATCAGCATATCCATCGCGGTGCGTGTAAAAAAGCCCATAGTTTACTCCTTTTCCACAACCGAAGTGATGTTTGCGTGGTCGATCAGGAAACGCTGCACCTTCTGAGTGGTCACGGCAGAGGCCACAGCGTCCCGGCTGAGCACATTGCGGATCTCGGCTTCCGGGGTATCGTGCAGCTTGGAAAGGCGGACGTACTCGGCATCCACCTCTGCGTTGGACACGGTGATCTGTTCGGCCTTGGCTATGGCCTGCACCGCAAGGATGCTGCGCATCTTGCGCTCGGCATCCCGGCGGAAGGCGGCGCGCACCTCGTCCGGTGTGGTCTGGCCTGCCTTGCAGTACAGCTCCATGGTCATTTTGCTGCGGCGCAGCCGTTCGCGCAGGGCGTTCATGTCATGGTCGGCATTCTGGTCCAGAATGGCGTTATCCAGCTCCGCCGTCAGGTTGGCACCGGCCATGCCCAGCAGGGCGGCTCCGGCAATTCGGTCGGCGTTGGCCTCGTGGGAGCGGCGCTTTTTCTCGCGGATGCTCTCCTTCAGGGCATCCACCGTATCAAAGCCCAGTGTCTTGGCAAAGGCATCGTCCAGCGGTACAGGCTGCTTTTGCTCCACGGTGTGCAGGGTGATGGCGAATTGCGCCGTCTTGCCGGAAAGCTCCGGCACCCGGAACTCGGCGGGATAGGTAAAATCGAACCGGAAGCTCTCGCCTGCTTTGTGGCCGTACACAGCATCCTCGGCGGCGGGCATCAGCTGACCGGTGCCCAGCACCACGGTCACATTTTCCATTTTGCTTTCCGGGATGGGTGCGCCGTCCATGAAGCCCTCAAAATCCAGCGTGACGCGCATCCCGCGCGCGGCGGACTTTTCCACCGGTGCAAAGGGGGCGTGGGTGCGAGTGAGGTTCGCCGCCTCCAGCTCCACGGCCTTTTCCGATACCGGGCGCACCCGGCGGGTGAATTCCAGCCCCTTGTATTGGCCCAGCGTGACCTTGGGCAGGGCGTTTGCATTCTGTTCCATGGGAAATACTCCTTTTATATCCAAAGCGTTTGCAGTTTAAAGTCCATGTCCGGCAAGCCAGGCTTCCGCCACCTGCGAGAACATTTCGGGGTAGAGGGCATCCTCCTGCGCGAAGGCATCCAGATAATACTCCACCTCAGCCCGGTCGGCAGGCTCGGTGCGCTCCCACACGGTGAACACGGTGCCATTGCCCATGTCAAAGCTGGCGGCCTGCGTAAAGTGCTCATCCCGCGCGGCGCAGAAGAGGGCATTCCACCGGCCGGAGAGCTCGCCACCGCTGACAAAGGTCTGGGGGAGCGGCTCTGCAGTGAGCACGTACTTCGCCTCAAAGAACCGCACCGGGAACTCGTGGGTGCCCGGGATGGAGATGCCGGCGGCCAGCTTGCCCTGCAGCTGGATGTCCGGCAGGGCGGCGTACTGGAATATGTCCGAGTTATACAGCATATCGTGGGGGATCATGTAGGCGAACTCGCCCTTTTCCGCATCGCAGTGGGCATCGATCCAGTCGTCCACGCGCTGGATCTGGGCGGCATCGGTGCGGTCGTAGGTGAGCTTGTCCAGCTGGACGAATTCTGACACGGCCTTGAGGGGAAAATGATCCACCACAAAGCCCGGCAGAGCAACGGTGGTCAGCGGCGAGCAGCGCACGGACACCGCAAACACCATGGTAAAGCCCCAGTAGCAGAGCTTGACGGCGGTGTGCTTTTTCAGGCCGTCGGCCAGTGCGGCGGAACCAACGAGGAACAGCAACAGCCACCCCGGCATGAACAGCAGCATCTGGTGGGAGCCGGTGTTCTGTACCCGGGTAAACAGCACAAGGCTCACCAGCAGCTCTGTCCCTGCAAGGCAGGGCAGGGCAGGCAGACGGCGCTTTGTGGCAAACCACAGCCCCATTCCGATGAGGATGAAGTTCAGCAAACCGATGCGCAGTGTCTGTGCGGCCAGCTCCAGCGTGATGCCGCCGAAGTTGTAGTAAGAGTAGCGCCCAGCGTAGTCAAAGCTTAAAATTTTGCGCACCATGGGCAGAAGCAGCAGCACCATGGCCCCGGCCGCACACAGGCCGAACACCACCAGCCGTACCATGCGGTGCACAGCGCGGCTGGGTTGGCCATCTTTTGCCAGCCGGATGCTGGAAACTGCCAGCAGCAGCACGTAGGCAAAGCAGTAGCCCACCACAAAATATAAGTACCAGCGCCGGGTGAGGATGATGCCCGCCGTGGCGGCGAAGATGAGCAGATAGCGGGGCAGGTCGATGCCGTCAAAGCGGTAGTCCAGTGTGAGCAGCATGAGCATGAAGGCAAAGATCAGCCCGAACCAGTCCGGCTGGCCCAGCACCGCCGACATGCGCACGAACGGGAAGGTAGCGCACCACGAAAAGCCGATGAGGAAATACCAGAACCGGTTCTTTACCCGTAGCATCCGGCCCACCTTGACCGTCAGGCCCGCCAGCAGCACCAGCAGGCTGGGCAGTACGCTGAATACCTGACAGAATGCGTAGTCGTCGCCGGTCTTGCCGCTCAGGCAGAACGGGAACTCGGTGAACAGGGTGATGAAATTCGTATAGTCCTCGGTGATGGAATCGAGGAGAAACCGGAAGCCTGCGCCTGTGCTCTGGGCAAAGGCGGCTTCGGCATGATACTGCTTTAGAATGTAGTTTACGTAGTCCCAGTGGTAGAGGAAGGTGCGGCTGCCGAGGGTCCAGTAAAAGTAAAGCACGGCCGCTGCCCACAGGCCCACCAGAACCGCCTTGTGGAACAGGTCCAGCTCCACACCGGCCCGGCGCAGCACCAGCAGCGCCAATGCAAACAGTGCTGCATTGCACCACAGGCTCACCAGCGGGAAAAACAGGCTGCTGCCCGATGCGGCAAGGCAAAATATTATAAGCGCCATCGCTCCGGCAGCAAGGCCCAGCCAGACCTTGCCAAGGACAGACAGACGGGAAACGATTCCACTCATCCCAAAAACCTCTCAGCTGCAGAATATCACAGCTACAGTATAGCAAGCAAAATCTGCACTGTCCAGCCGCTGTGCACGGAAAACAACAAAATGTCCCGCCGCTTTGAACGCAGACGGGACATTTTGAAACGAATATTACTTGCTGGAATTGGCTGCGGCCTTTGTGCTGCGGGCAGCGCGGCGCTTTGCGTTCAGGGCTTTGTTGGCGCTGATGCGGGCCGCATCGGGGTTCGGGGCCTCCGGCGCAAGGCGCAGCAGGCAGCTGCCCATGGCAGGCAGGTCCACTGTAAGGGTATAGTCCCGACCAAACACACCGCCATCGGTGGTGTGAAGCTTTGTCTTGCGGCGGCTCTTCAGTGCACCGCCCCACTCGGGGGATTCGGTGTTCAGCACCTCCTCGGCACTGCAGGGAAAGCGTAGATACAGCGGGAACTTTTTGTGGGCGTGGTCCTGCGTGTTCATGATGCACAGCAGGTTTTCGCCCCGGCCCTTGCGCAGCCATGCGTACACGCCCTCGTTGCGGCTCTCGCAGGCCACCCACTCAAAGCAGTCGGGGTTGTACTCGCCATCGTAGAGTGCAGGCTCAGTGGAATACACCCGGCACAGGTGGGCAAAGTATTTCTGGAACGCATCGTGGAAGGGGTATTTCAGCAGGTCCCAGTCCAGCTCCCGTTTTTCGTCCCACTCCCGGAAGTGTCCCATTTCGTTGCCCATGAAGTTCAGCTTCTTGCCCGGGTGCATGTACATATAAAAATAGAGGGTGCGCAGCTGGGCGCATTTTTCCGCATAGGTGCCCCACAGCTTATCAATGATGGTCTTTTTGCCGTGCACCACCTCGTCGTGGCTCAAGGCCAGCAGATACAGCTCGTTGTAGAAGTAGTGCATGCTGAAAACAATCTTGCCGTAGGCATTTGGCCGCTCACCGAAGGGGGTAGCAAAATAGTCCAGCGTATCATGCATCCAGCCCATATCCCACTTGTAGTCGAAGCCCACGCCGTCGTAGCGGGTGGGAGCTGTCACCTTGAGGAAGTTGGTGGAGTCCTCGGCAGTGTAGATGCCGGTGGGCCAGCGCTCGTTCAGGCCGTGGTTCAAGCTGCGCAGAAAGTTCACGGCACCCTCGTTCACGCCGCGGTTCGGGTCGCCCTGCCAGTACAGCGCGCGGGAGATGGCATCCATACGGATACCGTCGCAGTGGTATACGTCCATCCACAGGGCGGCAGCGCTGTTCAAAAAGCTGCACACCTCGCGGCGGTAGTAGTTGAAGTTGCAGGTGCCCCACTCGCTGTGGCCCACATCGCTGTCGTACTCGTAGAGGTGGGTGCCGTCAAACTTTGCCAGAGCGTCGGCGTTGGCGGCAAAGTGCACCGGCACAAAGTCCATGATGACGCCGATGCCCATGCGGTGGCAGGCGTTGACGAAGCCGGCAAACTGGGCGGGGGTGCCGTAGCGGCTGGTAACGGAAAAGTAGCCGGTGGTCTGGTAGCCCCAGCTGCCATCGAAGGGATGTTCGGCCAGCGGCAGCAGCTCCACATGGGTAAAGTGATGATCCAGCAGCCATGGGATCAGCTCCTTGGCCAGCTCCTCATAGTTGTACCAGCCGTCGGAGCCATCGGCCTCCTTGCTGCCGGGCTTGTGCCGCCAGCTGCCAACGTGCATCTCGTAGATGTTCAGCGGGCGGTTGCGGCATTTGTCGCGGCGCTCCATCCATGCGCTGTCGTCAAAGTGGAAGTCCAGCTTTGCCAGACGGCTGGCCGTGCCCGGCCGCAGCTCGGTGGAAAATGCGTAGGGGTCGCTGCGCATCACCACACTGCCGTCGGCACCATGCACCCGGTATTTATAAAGGTCGCCCTCTGCAAGGCCAGGGACGAATGCGCTCCACACGCCGGTATCGGCTTTTTCCATGGGCACGCCTGCCTCCCAGCCGTCGAAGCCGCCGCAGACTTCCACTGCCGTGGCACCGGGGGCCCACACCGCAAAGCGCCACCCTTCGGTGCCGTTGTCAGAGCAGGGATGCGCACCAAGGATGCGGTAGGCATCAAAGCAGTCTCCATTGAAGAATTCACGGGGAATGGCGGGGTAATTCATGCAAAGATCTCCTTACATTCTATGATAGGCAGCGCCCGGCGGCACTGCATGTGACACAGGTGTTTGGGCAATATATCCAATAAAAACAAGACGAAATGGGGCATAGTGGCTGATATTCTTGTCGATTCTTGACAAAAATCGGTAAAAATTAACATGTTTTACAGATTCTGTGCTATACTATTCCTGCCGCCGCAGTGGGCGGAGGCTGATTTTTTGTATGGGAGCGGTATGAACAATGGCTTGGTATGACAACGCGGTATTTTATCACATCTATCCTCTGGGGCTGTGCGGCTGTGCACACGAGAACGATGGGCAGGCGGTGCCCGGCGCGTTTAATAAACTGAACGCATGGGCTGAGCACGCAGCGGACATCGGCTGCACGGCCATTTATATCGGCCCGCTGTTCGAGAGCGGTTCCCATGGCTACGACACCATCGATTACCGGCTGGTAGACCGCCGCCTTGGCACGAACGCAGAGTTCAAGGACTTTGTGGCCCGGTGCCATGCCCGGGGCCAGAAGGTGATCGTGGACGGCGTGTTCAACCATGTGGGCCGCGATTTCTTTGCGTTTCAGGACCTGAAGGCAAACCGCGAGAACGCCCGCTATAAGGACTGGTTCTGCGATGTGAATTTCTGGGGCAACAACGAGTACAACGACGGCTTTTCCTACGGAAACTGGGGCGGCTTCAATCTGCTGGTCAAGCTGAACCAGCGCAACCCGGAGGTGCAGAACTACCACTACGATACCATCCGCTTCTGGGTGGATGAATTTGACATTGACGGCATCCGTCTGGACGCAGCCGATGTGCTGGACTTTGACTTTATGCGCGGTCTGCGCCGCCTTGCCAACGAGGTAAAGCCAGAGTTCTGGCTCATGGGCGAGGTGATCCACGGCGATTACAGCCGCTGGGCAAACCCGGAGATGCTGCACTCGGTGACCAACTACGAGCTGCACAAGGGCCTGTGGAGCGGCCACAACGACCACAACTATTTCGAGATCGCCCACACCATGCGCCGTCTGCAGGGCCTGTGCCACGATACCCGGCTGTATCTGTTCTCGGACAACCACGATGTGGAGCGCCTGCCCAACAAGCTGCGCAACCGGGAGCACATCCGCCACATTGCAATTCTAGTATATACGCTTTGGGGCATTCCGTCCATCTATTATGGCTCAGAATTTGGCATTGAAGGCAAAAAAGAGTGGGGAAGCGATTGGCCGCTGCGCCCCTGCCTGGAACTTTCCGACTTCAGGGACGCTGAGACCACCAACCCTGTCACCAGCGTGTATGCCGCACTGGGCAGACTGAAGGCGGAGCTGCCGGAGCTGACCGACGGCGAGGTGAAAGAGCTGCAGCTCACCACCCAGTGCTATGCCTTTGCCCGGGTGCTGGATGGAAAGGCCTGCGTCGTGGTGCTGAACAACGGCGACAGTCCCGCACAGCTGGAATTTCAGCTGCCGGTGGAGGCATCCTCTGCAAAGGACCTGTTGGCCGACACGGTGGGCGCACAGCCCGTTTTGACCAGCATGGAGTGGGGCCGCATGAAAGTGCAGCTGCCCTCCAATTATGCTACCATCCTGCAGCTGGAAAAGTAAACGCATTCTTGCATGATCCGCCGTCTTTTGCTACAATAAGAGCATAATACCGTAAAGCGGAAAGGAAGCTTTGAAAACCATGAATGCAGCGCAGCGCAGAGAATCCATTCTGAAACGGCTCAGCGGGGCCGAAGCACCGGTCAGTGCCAGCGCACTGGCGGCTTTGCTGGGGGTCTCGCGCCAGATCGTGGTGGGGGATGTGGCTCTGCTGCGGGCAGGCGGTGCGCAGATCGATGCAACGCCCCGGGGCTATCAGCTGCACCCAGCGGAAAAAGGCTATACCGCCATTCTGGCCTGCGTGCACAGCACCGAGGACGAGATGCGCACCGAGCTGTACACCGTGGTGGATCAGGGCGGCATCGTGGTGGATGTGGCCGTGGAGAACAGCCTGTATGGCGAGCTGCGCGGCAACCTGAACCTTGCCAGCCGCTACGATGTGGACAACTTCATCCAGCAGGCCAAGGACACGCCGGAAGCACTTTTGAGCCGCATGACCGGCGGCGTGCATCTGCACACCCTGCACTGCCCGGATGCCGGGAGCTTTGAGCGCATCAAAAAAGAGCTGGAAGAAAAAGGCATCCTGTACCGCAAGGAGTGATGCGGATGGGGACAGACCCAGTATAAAAAAGGCTGAGGGCCTTGTCTATCCGCAAAACAGGAAAATGGTTGGATAATCAACGAAAAAGCAAAAGAGGTGGGTTTTCTGGATATTCGCATTGAAAAAACGGAGCGTGCCATCAAGCAGGCATTCATGGAGCTGCGGGCGCAGAAACCGCTGGAAAAGATCAAGGTCAAGGAACTGTGCGATCTGGCCTGCATCAATAAGTCCACCTTTTATGCGCATTATCAGGATATCTATGCGCTGGCCAACGCCATGGAGGACGAAATGGTGGAGGTGGTGGTGGAAAGCCTGCCGCAGTTGACCGCCCGTGATGTAAGCGAGCGCACCGAGTGGCTGACCCGGGAAATGTTCCGGGCGTTTACCCGGAATCAGACCGAGATCGGCATTCTGTTTTCCGGCTCCCGTCAGGGACTGTTCATCAACCGCGTGGAAGCTGCAATGAGCAAATGCATCTCGGAGAGCGACCCCTCGTTTGATGCCGACGTGGTACGTAAGATCGTGCTTTCCTTCTGCGTGCAGGGCTGCTACTACACCTTCACCAGCTACTGCGGCCAGATGGACGAAAAGCGGCTGGTGGCTCTGCTTGCGTCCATTGCACGCGCGGCACAAAAAATCAGGATGTAACACAACAATTTAGAATGTCCGCCGCGTGCGCTTTGGGCATGAATAGCGGAAAAATAATTTTAATAGAGCAGTGCCGGGCGGTCTGCGGACCGCCCGGCATTGCATTTTCACAGATGGAGCTTGGACGGCAAGGGGCGGATGCCGCGCCTGCTTCCTATGGAAGCGGCGGCGCAGCGGGGGAAGAGCTAGCCCTCTCAGCCTCGCTCCGCTCGGCAGCTCTCCCAAAGGGAGAGCCCTTGGCATGGCGGCAAGGTTTCCAGCTCAACTGCGAAGTTTCCAGCTTCGCCAGAGCCTCTCCCTTTGGGAGAGGTGTCACCGCAGGTGACGGAGAGGGCGAGGACGCTTGCGAAGGACAAGCCGTTTTCGTCCTTGCGGCTTTGACTGGAGATGTCCCGTCTCCCATTGCCGCGTAGTGATGACGGAGAGGGTTCCCTCTCGTGAAAAAGTAGATCGGGAAAATCCGCAGATTTTCCCGATCTACAAATTATAGAATATTCTTTCCGCTATTCATGCGCAAAGCAAAGCGGAGCGCATTCAAAATGGTCTGGCATTACACGCCGGAAGCACCGTAGTTTGCCAGCACACGGGCAGAGGGGTCGTTGACGTTGCAGTTCGGCCATGCCTTGTTGGGCATCCAGAAGCCCACGATGGTGCGGCTCTGGTCGTGGTAGTACTTCTCAAAAATTTCGCGGTAGAACAGGCTTTCCTTGGTGAACGGCATGCAGTGGGCCGAATAGTTTGCCCGGCGCAGCTGGAACTCCTCGTCGGTGTAAAGGCTTTCGGCATACTCTTTGATATCGTCCACCATGCTGTGGCCTACAGCATCCGAGAAGGCGGCCTTTTCGCGCCACAGGATCTCCGGCGGCAGCCAATCGCCCTCAAAGGCCTTGCGCAGCAGATACTTGCCCTTGCCGTAGCTGTTCAGCTTCTTTTCCGGGTCAATGGCCATGACGTAACGCACAAAATCCAGATCCCCAAAGGGCACGCGGGCCTCGATGCTGTTGGAGGAGATGCAGCGGTCGGCGCGCAGCACATCGTACATGTACAGCTCACGGATGCGCTTCTGGCTCTCCTGCTGGAAGGCATCGGCGGTGGGGGCGTAGTCGGTGTACTTGTAGCCGAACAGCTCATCGGAAATCTCGCCGGTCAGCAGCACCCGGACATCGGTCTGCTCGTGGATGGCCTTGCACAGCAGGTACATGCCCATGCTGGCGCGGATGGTGGTGATGTCCCAGGTGCCCAGCAGGCGGATGACCTCTTCCAGACTGTTGATGACCATATCCCGGTTGATGATGATCTCGTGGTGCTCGCTGCCCAGATATTCTGCGGTCTGGCGCGCATATTTCAGATCAATGGCATCGGTGTCCATGCCAATGGCAAAGGTGCGGATGGGTTTGCCAAGCTTCTTGGTGGCAATGGAGCACACCAGCGAGGAATCCAGACCGCCGGAGAGCAGGAAGCCCACAGGGGCATCTGCGTCCAGACGCTTCTCTACGCCTGCGATCAGCTTTTCGCGGATGTTCCGCAGCACGGTGTCCATGTCGTCCTGCATGGGGGCGGGCACATCGGCAATGTCCTCATAGCGGACGAAGCGGCCATCGCAGTAGTAGCTGCCAATGGGGAAGGGCCGGATGTCGTCGCACCAGCCAATGAGGTTCTGCATCTCGGAGGCGAATGCGATCTGGTGGCTGGACTTGGAGTAGCCGTAGAACAGCGGACGGATGCCGATGGGGTCGCGGGCGGCGATGAGCCGGTCCTTGCGGGAATCGTACATGATAAGCGCGAACTCGGAGTCCATGTGGCGGAACATATCCAGACCGTACTCATAGTACAGCGGCAGCAGGATCTCGCAGTCGCAGTCGGACTGGAACTTGTAGCCGCGGCGCTTGAGGATCTCTTTCTCAAAGCGGAAGCCGTACAGCTCGCCGTTGCACACCACACAGTCGGCACCGCGGTAGAAGGGCTGCATGCCTTCCGGCGTCAGGCCCATGATGGCTAGACGGCCAAAGCCCATCAGACCAAAAGGCCCTTCCACCACACGTTGGTCGTCCGGGCCGCGCATGACCGTGCGCAGCAGGTATTCCTTGAATTTGGCGGCACTCAGATCGTGCCCGGTATAGCCCATAACACAACACATATTTCTTACCCCTCTTTTTAAATAAAAAATACGGCAGCTCATTCATCCCAATCGCTAGGACGAATATGCTGCCGTATCCGTGGTGCCACCTAAATTACCGGCATAAAACCATGCCAGTCACTTTTGTGCGCTCTCCCCGTTGAAAGCACTGCCGCGATAACGAGCGGCGCACGTCGGCCCCTACTGCTGCACAAACAGGTTCAGGGTGAAGCTTGCGGGTGTTCGTTCGGGTTTCGCTCTCTGCGCGGCTTCCACCTACCCGCACTCTCTGAAAGAGGACATTGAAACCTTACTTTTCCCGGTCAACGCTTTTTCTTGCATGCATTGTATCACGGCTTTTTGTCCGTGTCAACACAGCAGGCGCATTTTTGTGCGGTTTGACCATCAGAGTCGGACTGTTCCTCTTTTTGGGCGCAGTGGCGGCACAAACCATACAGAACGCTGCCCTCGCACTGCAGGGTAAAGCCATGCTCTGCCATCAGGTGGGAGCGCACCTCGTCCATGAAGTGGCAGTCCAGATGATAGATGCGCCCGCACTGTACGCATTTGAGGTGCAGATGCTCCCGGCAGTGGCGGCCCTCGTCCACGTACTGGAACACGGCTTTTTCGCCCTTGTCGGCAACGTATTTCATGATGCGCTGCTCCCCGGCCAGCTTGTCCAGATAGCGGTACACCGTGGTGGGGTTGGGGCTTGCGCCCTGCTCTTCCAGATGCTCCAGAATGTTGGAAGCACTCACCGCGTGCTGCCGGTTGTTGATGAGATAATCTAAAATCAGTTGACGGGTCTTGGTATTGTAGCCGTCGCTTCGTGCCATAAGAGAGATCCACACCCTTTTCAATATTTTTTACATTGTAGCATATTTTTGCATTGGATGCAAAAGAACCGGGCCAAAAGAAGCGGTATTGGCTACAAGCACAAAAAAACTTGTTGATTTTGGCAAAAATGGGATATAAAAATTAGATAAAACATAAAACGCGCCAAAGTTCACAAAAAAGTATTGTAATAATTGCCCTATTATGAAATAATAGAACTGGAATACTACTTGGATTGCAGCAAGAATACAAGATGCTTTGAAGTTAGAAAGCATGCGCCCCAGAGTATTATAGGAGAAGAACCTTTTCCTTTGCAAGGGAAAAGGGAATAGGAGTTGTGCAGAACATGAAAGAAATGGAGTCGCAGACCAAACCGAGCCTGAAGCTGCAGGCATACCAGTACCTTAAGACCAAGATCCTGAACTGCGAGTACCGGCCCAACGAGTTTTTGAACGAGCAGAAGCTTTGTGCCGAGATGGGCAACATCAGCCGCACCCCCATGCGGGATGCTCTTGGCCGTTTGGAGCAGGAAGGCCTGATCACCATTCTGCCCAAGAAGGGCCTGATGGTTTCCGGCATCACCGAGGAGGACGTGCACAGCATGTTCGAGATGCGCCTGCTGGTGGAGCCTTACGCCCTGCGTACTTATGGCAGCGGCATCCCGCGGGAACAGCTGGAGACATTTGCCGAGTTGATGCATCACCCGGACAGCATCAACGACTTCTGCGAGTCGGACGATGAGTTCCACGAACTGCTCATGAGCACTTTGCCCAACAAGTACCTGCGTTCGGCGTATGACCGCATCACCGGTCTGAACACCCGCTTCCGCATCATGACCGGCAAGGTGAGCATGATCAATCAGGAGCAGACCTGTGACGAACATCTGGAAATTTTGGATGCCGCTCTGGCCGACAACTGGGACAGTGCTGCAGATTCCCTGCAGCACCATCTGGAGCTGGCCCGCGATAAGGCTGAAAGCGTGATCAAGGTCATCCGGCTGTGGTAAGAACTGCATAAAAAAGACCGTTGCACGAAAAACGTGTGACGGTCTTTTTTGTTATGAAACTCCCCCAGCCGCCTGCGGCGACAGCCCCCTCAGAGATGGGGCCTTAAGGCCTCCCTCTTTGAGGGAGGTGGCATCGCGCAGCGATGACGGAAGGAGTTACAGTGCGTCCAGCTCCTTTTGCAGTTGTGCCAGAGAATCGCGGATGGGCAGCTTCTGCGGGCAGACGGCTTCGCACTTACCACAGCGCACACAGTGCAGGGCCTTTTCGCTGTCCGGGAAGCAGGTGGTCCACTGGGCTTTGATGGCATCCTTCTGCCCGAACATGCCCAGCTTGTTCCAGATGCTGAAATTGTCCGGGATGTCCACCCCCATGGGGCAGGGCATACAGTACCGGCAGCCGGTGCAGCCGATCTTGATGCGGCGGTGCAGCTCGTTGGCTACGCTTTCCACAGCGGCATTCTCGGCGGGGGAAAGCGGTTCAAAATGGTCAAAGGTGGCAAGGTTGTCGGTCAGCTGATCCTCAGCACTCATGCCGGAGAGGATCACATGCACGTTTTTGTGGCTGCCCACCCAGCGCAGTGCCCAAGAGGCATCGGTGGCATCCGGACGCAGGGCGTGCAGCGGTGCGGCGGCGTCTGCAGGCAGGGATGCCAGCGTGCCGCCCTTGATGGGCTCCATGATGATAAGCGGTACGCCGCATTCTTCGGTCAGCTGATAGCCCCGGTCACCGCTGATCTCCTCGGCACGGTCGTCCCGGTCCAGATAATTGTATTGCAGCTGGCAGAAATCCCACGGCTGGTCGCGCAGAATATACTCAAATCCGGCAGAGTTGTCATGGCAGGAAAACCCAAAGTTCCGGATGCGTCCTGCGGCCTTCTGCTGCCACAGCCAGTCCACAAGGCCCATGGCTTTTGCCTTTTCGTACCGGGCCTTGTGCAGGGAGTGCAGCAGGTAGAAGTCGATGTAGTCCACGCCCAGCCGCTGCAGTTGCTCTTCAAAAATGCGCTTGGCATCGTCCAGGCTTTTGCATTTCCACAGCGGCATTTTGGTGGCAAGATAAAAGCTGCTGCGGTCCCATTTGGCGATCACGCGGCCCACAAACGGCTCACTCTGGCCGTTGTGATAGGGATAGGCAGTATCGAAGTAGTTGACACCGGCGGCCTTAGCGGTGTTCAGCAAAGCTTCGGCGCGCTCTTCGTCAATGGTGCCGTCGGCTTTGGTGGGAAAACGCATACAGCCGTAACCCAAAAGGGAAGTGCGGATGTTGTTTTTGTTCCAGTTGCGGTGTTCCATAAACTCTTTTTTTGCGGCAGAGGGGGGTGAAGGCTCTGCCGTTCCTCCTGTTGAGAACAGTATAGCATAGTTTTTGAATGCAGAAAAGATACGACGATGACGATTTAAAATGCCCTCCGCTTCGCTCTGGGCATAAACAGCGGAAATCATATTTGCAGCTCCGAAACGACTGCGGTCGTTTCGGAGCTGTTTTTTCACCATAGAGTCGTAGCGTCAAATGCATTTTCCTACCGCACAGATGCCACTTGCCTTTACCGCCCCTCCTGTGAAAAAGTGTTCAGAAAATGTCCGCAGACATTTTCTGAACACAAATTAAAAATAATAATTCATCTAAACATGCCTAGAGCGCAGCGGAGGGCATTCCAATCATCAAACAAAAAAAGATGCCCGCACCTTTCGGTACGGACACCTCATTGTTCAAGAATGAACGACTCTCAGAAGAGGTTCAATTACTTGACCTCGACCTTAGCGCCAGCCTCGGTCAGCTTCTTCTGGATGTCCTCAGCCTCAGCCTTGGAGACCTTCTCCTTGACAGCCTTGGGAGCGCCATCGACGATAGCCTTAGCTTCCTTCAGGCCCAGACCGGTGATCTCCTTCACCAGCTTGATGACCTGCATCTTGGTAGCGCCAGCCTCAGCCAGGATGACGTCGAACTCAGTCTTCTCTTCCTCAGCGGCAGCAGCAGCGCCAGCAGCAGCGGGAGCAGCAGCAGCAACAGCGGAAACACCGAACTCTTCGCAGTAAGCGTCGATCAGTTCCTTCAGCTCCAGAACGGACAGCTCCTTAACGGAGTCGATGATGGCAGTAATCTTCTCAGAAGCCATAGTAGTAACCCTCCAATATCAATGGTTTTGTTTGTTAGTTTCTTGTTTTGTTTAAGCAGCGGTCATGCAGCAATCAGGCTGCAGGCTCCTCCTGCTTGTCGGCATAAGCCTGCATTGCAACGGCCAGACCAGACAGAGTGCTGGTGAGGGCGCCTGCGAACATGGACAGCATGCCTTCGCGGTTGGGCAGCTTTGCGATTGCGTTGGTCTCGGCAGCGTCCATGACCTTGCCTTCCATGAAGCCAGCCTTCACGACGAACTTCTTGGACTTATCGCCATCCTGATACTTGCACAGGATGCGGGCAGCGGACATGGGATCCGCTTCGTGAGCAAAAGCGATAGCAGTATCGCCCTTGAACTGCTCAGCCAGGCCCTCCAGAGAGGTACCCTTGACAGCCAGACGCAGCATGGTGTTCTTCACGACCATGTAATCGACGCCTGCCTCACGCAGCTCCTTACGGAGCTTGGTGTCGTTCTCGACGTTAATGCCGCCGTAAGCGACGACGCAGCCGGAAACCGCACTCTCAAACTTTGCCTTCAGATCAGCGACATAAGCCTGCTTTTCAGAAAGAATCTTTGCACTGGGCATTCGGTTTCACCTCGTTTCAAAAACTTGTATCGAAAACCGGAGCAAGTATGAAAAAAGCCTCTTTCCCGCACTTGGTCGAGAAAGAGGCATAAAACAACTTTACGCACGTTTCTCGGCAGGCGGCATAGCCTTACACTGGACTCCAGTACCTGCTGTCTCAAAAACAGCATGATTATTTTACCGCAGACGTGCGGAGTTGTCAAGTCTTTTTTGAAATTTTCTGACAAAATTTTTCTGCCGCCCATACGAACGGCAGAAAAACGATCAGAACTTCAAATCAGACACCGTACTTCAGGGTGTTCAGACGGATGCCAGGGCCCATGGTGGTGGCGATGGTAGCGCTCTTGAAGTAGGTACCCTTTGCTGCAGCGGGCTTTGCCTTGGCAATAGCCTCCATCACAGTGTCCAGGTTGGTGTACAGCTTCTCTGCACCGAAAGAAGCCTTGCCCACGGGCACATGGATGATGTTCTGCTTGTCCAGACGGTACTCGATCTTACCAGCCTTGGCCTCGGAAACAGCCTTGCCCAGGTCGGGAGCAACGGTGCCGGCCTTGGGGTTCGGCATCAGGCCGCGGGGGCCCAGGACCTTACCGAGACGGCCAACGCGGCCCATCATATCGGGAGTGGTCACGACAACGTCGAAATCCATGAAGCCGCCGGCGATCTTTGCGATCAGCTCGTCATCACCGACGATATCAGCGCCAGCAGCCTCAGCAGCGGCAGCTGCGGGACCCTTGGCGATTGCGCAGACGCGGACGGTCTTGCCGGTGCCGTTGGGCAGAACGACAGCGCCGCGGACCTGCTGGTCAGCGTGACGGCCGTCAACGCCCAGACGGACGTGCAGCTCAACGGTCTCGTCGAACTTGGCAGAAGCGGTCTTGCAAGCCAGCTCCAGAGCCTCGTTCACATCATATGCCTTAGTAGAATCGACCAGCTTTGCAGCGTCGACATAGTGCTTGCCATGTTTCATTGTATATCCTCCTGTGTGGTCATGCGGGCAGTTTTATGCCCTCCCACTGTTTATGTCTCAGCCCTCGACGGTGACACCCATGGAACGGCAGGTGCCGCGAACCATGCTGCATGCAGCTTCCAGAGAAGCAGCGTTCAGGTCGGGCATCTTGGTCTTGGCGATCTCTTCCACCTGAGCGGCGGTCAGGGAAGCGACCTTTTCCTTGTTGGGCTTGCCGGAAGCGGTGTTGATGCCAGCTGCCTTCTTGATCAGAACGGCTGCCGGAGGAGTCTTGGTGATGAAGCTGAAGGAGCGGTCAGCATACACAGTGATGACGACGGGGATCACATAACCCATCTGGTTCTTGGTACGCTCGTTGAACTCCTTGGTGAATGCCATGATGTTGACACCCTTCTGACCCAGAGCAGGGCCAACAGGGGGAGCCGGAGTTGCCTTGCCGGCCTCGATCTGCAGCTTAATGTAGCCAGTAACTTTCTGTGCCATAATAAATGCACCTCCAAAAATCTGTGGTGAGTTGCGGCACGGTGTCTCCGTGCCTCCCACGAGCATGTGCACAGTGCACACGCTCTATAAGAACCGCACTGCGGTCTTACCTTGGTAAACGATTTGTGCCGGTTGATTACGGCAGCTCGACCTGACCGATCTCCACCTCTGCGGGGGTCTCGCGGCCGAACATGTTGACCTTGAGCTTCACTTTGAAGTTCTCGGTATCGATCTCCTCCACAAGGCCCATAAAGCCTTCCAGAGGACCGGCGGTGATCTGCACGGTGTCGCCGACGTTGAAGTCGACGGCCAGAGGTGCAGCCTTTTCCACGCCCATCTTCTCTACTTCTTCAGCAGAGAGGGGAACGGGCTTGGATGCGGGGCCGACGAAGCCGGTGCAGCCGCGCGTATTGCGCACCACGTACCAGGTATCGTCGTTCATCACCATTTTGACCAGAACGTAGCCGGGGAAGAGCTTGTGCTCCACCATCTTCTGCTTGCCGTTCTTGTCAATTTCGGGAACCATCTCGACGGGAACCTTGATATCGCAGATCAGATCCTGCAGATGACGGTTCTCCACCATGGTCTGCAGGTCGTTCGCGACCTTGTTCTCATAGCCGGAATAGGTATGCACTACATACCAAAGTGCCTCATTGGATTGTTCTTCCATTTTGGTCTGCCCTCCGTTTCAAGATGATTCTCAGGCGCCGATGATCAAGCCCAGGATGCCGCCGAAGATGGCATCCAGCAGGATCATCACGACCGCTGCGATGGCGACGGTCACGAGCACGACGATGGTGTTGGTCTTAACGTCCTCTTTGGACGGCCACACCACCTTCTTCAGCTCGCTCTTGGTGTCGCGGAAGAACTTGGCACACTTGCCAAAGAAGTTCTTCACAGCGGCCTTTGCTCTGGCCACAAAGCCCGGCTTGTTCTCGGTTTTGTCTGCCATGATGCGTCCGCCTTTCTTACTTGGTTTCGCGATGAACGGTGTGCTTCTTGCAGAAACGGCAATACTTCTTCATCTCGAGACGATCGGGGTTGTTCTTCTTGTTCTTCGTGGTGTTGTAGTTGCGCTGCTTGCACTCGGTGCAGGCCAGAGTGATTTTAACGGTCATTTGTTGACACCTCCATTATAACGGTTGTTTTGAACCTCCCTCGGGTTGCGGGTGGTACCTGTAAAACAGGCGCACTTAATAACCCCGCAAAAGAGGTGATATCATTGTACCACGCACTTTTCCATCCGTCAAGCGGAAACCTTCGATTTTTGGAAAGTTTTTTTGAAAAATATCTCTTTTACCCACCGGCAGCTTTTTGGCATTCTGCTTGCATCGCGCGCATAGATATTGTATAATAAGCCAGAACGGCATTTTTACCGGTTATATCCCACCCAGGTCTTGGGCTTTATAAATAGGAGAGAGTTATCATGCAGTCTGAAAAAATGTGCGTTGTGCTGCTGTTCGGCGGTATGTCCAGTGAGCACGAGGTCAGCCGCGTTTCTGTGGGCAACTTCGTCAACAACATTGACCGTGAAAAATATGAGGTGCTCACTGTGGGCATCACCAAGGAGGGCCGCTGGCTGTACACCGAGGCCACGGCCGCCCAGATGGCCGATGGCAGCTGGGAAGAGCTGGCAGGCAACATGGCCTGCGTCATCAGTCCGGACCGCGCCGACCACGGCATGATCCTGTTCACCCCGGAAGGCCATGTGGAAAAAGTGCATGTGGATGTGGTCATCCCGGTGCTCCATGGCCTGTGGGGCGAGGATGGCACGGTGCAGGGCCTGCTGGAGCTGGCCGGCATCCCCTACGTGGGCTGCGGCGTGCTGGCAAGCGCGGTGTGCATGGACAAAGCCGTGGCCAATGCTCTGTTCGAGGCCAACGGTGTGCCCCACACCAGATGGCTGGCTGCCGACCGCTGGGAGATCGAGTCCGATCTGGAAGGCGTGTGCGAGGGCGTGGAAAAGAAGCTGGGCTGGCCCGTGTTCGTCAAGCCCGCAAACGCCGGTTCCAGCGTGGGCATCTCCAAGGTGTCCAGCCGTGACGAGCTGAAAAAGGCCATCGACCTTGCACTGGAAAACGACCGCAAGGTGGTGTTTGAAGCCTTTGTGGACGGACAGGAAGTGGAGTGCGCCGTGATCGGCTCCGACCCCGCCGTGGCTACCCGTCCGGGCGAGATCCTTGCCGGTGCCGAGTTCTATACCTACGACGACAAGTACAAGAACGGCGTGAGCCAGACCGTCATCCCGGCTCACCTGCCGGAAGCAAAGCTGGACGAGGTGAAGACCTACGCTGCCATGGCCTACACTGCCCTGAACTGCGAGGGCCTTGCCCGCTGCGATTTCTTTGTGGAAAAGGGTACTGGCCGGGTGCTGATCAACGAGATCAACACCTTCCCGGGCTTCACGTCCATCAGCATGTACCCCAAGCTGATGGAGCACGAGGGCCTGCCGGTGCCGCAGCTCATCGACCGGCTGATCGCGCTGGCGCTGGAAAGGAAGGAAAAGCAGCATGGATAACCGCCCGATCGGCGTATTCGACAGCGGCCTTGGCGGCCTGACCGGTGTGCGGGAGCTGCGCAAGCGCCTGCCCCACGAGGAGATCATCTATTTTGGCGATACCGGCCGCGTGCCCTATGGCAGCCGCAGCCCGGAGACCATCCTGCAGTATGCCCGTCAGGACGTGGCATTCCTGCTTTCTAAAAATGTAAAGTGCATCATGGCGGCCTGCGGCACCGTGTCCAGTACCTACCCGGCTGCAGAAGCGGCAAAGCTGCCGGTGCCCTATCTGGGTGTGGTGGATGCTGCCGCCCGGGAAGCAGCCTTTGCTACCCGCAACCGCCGCATCGGCGTGATCGGCACCGCTGCCACCATCCGCTCCCGCAGCTACGAAAAGCTGCTGCGTCAGCTGGTGCCGGGGGTAGAGATTACCGCGCAGGCCTGCCCGCTGTTCGTGCCGCTGGTGGAGGCCGGTTACGTGGACCACAGCGAGGAGAGCCGACAGCAGGTGACGAAGCTGGTGATCGCTCAGTATCTGACCGAGGTGCGTGAGGCCGGTGTGGACACCCTGATTTTGGGCTGCACCCACTACCCGCTGCTCAAGACCATGATCGGCGAGTTCATGGGCCAGAGCGTGACGCTGGTGGATCCGGCCAAGACCGCCGCCCACCATCTGGAACAGATGCTCTCCGAGCGCGGCCTGCGCGCTGCACAGGAGCACGAGGGTCAGGCGCACTTCTACGTGAGCGATGTGCCGGACAGCTTTGTGCAGACGGCAGACCTGTTCCTGGGCGAGTACAAGGGCGGCCCGGTGGATCAGATCGCCATTGATAAATATTGATAAGGACAGAAAAACGTGAGCAAACCGCTGAAGGAAGATTATATCATCCGCATCAAGAGCCGCATTGAGCAGCATGTGAAAGAGCCTGTGGAGCAGGAAGAAAAGGAAGAGTTTGTGGAGCTGATGACCCGCGGCCAGTTCGTGCAGAAGGGCGGCAGCTACTACATTACCTATAAAGAGACCGAGACCACCGGCTACGAGGGCTGCACCACCACCCTGAAAATTGCCGCCGACGGAAGCCGCGTGGCGATGCTGCGGTTTGGCAAGGGCGGCGGGGCCGGTACCCAGCTGCTGATCGAAAAAGGCAAGCGCAACCTCTGCCACTACGAGACAGGCTACGGCTCCATGACGCTGGGCGTGACCGCCGACGAGATCGAGTGCGGCCTGACCGAGAAGGGCGGCACCGCAAAGTTCGGCTACCTGCTGGATGCCAACAGCGCCGAGCTTGTGAGCCGCAACCGCCTTGAAGTGACCGTGACCCACGTAAACTGAGATATTTCCCAGACTGTGAAAGGAACCAGACCAATGACTGAATTTGAAAAGACCTACCAGAACTATAACCCCCGTCAGGCTGCGCTGGACGAGGCACGCGCTCTGCTGACCGCTGCCGCCAAGGCCGCCATGGCCGATGGTGCTCTGCCGGAAGCTGAGCTGCCCGCCTTCATCGTGGAGATCCCCGCCGATACCAAGAACGGCGATATCGCCTCCAACATCGCCATGGCCGGTGCACGCAGCTGGCGTAAGGCTCCCAAGATGATCGCGGATGCGCTGCTGGCACATCTGCCCTCCATCGAGAACAGTGTGTTTGCCAAGGTGGAAGTGGCTGGCCCCGGCTTCATCAACCTGTTTTTGGCTCCGTCCTTCTGGGCCAGTGTGGTGCTGGGTGCCTGCTCCAACAAGGAGTATGGCCGCACCGATCACGGCAAGGGCGCCAAGTACAATGTGGAATTTGTTTCCGCCAACCCCACCGGTCCCATGCACATGGGCAACGCCCGCGGCGGCGCTCTGGGCGACTGTCTGTCCGCTGTGCTGGACTGGTCCGGCTATGATGTGACCCGTGAGTTCTATATCAACGATGCCGGCAACCAAATCCAGAAGTTCGGCAAGAGCCTTGCCGTGCGCTACCTGCAGAAGTACTGCGGCGAGGAAGCCTATCCGCTGCCCGCCGAGTGCTATCAGGGCGGCGACATCAAGGTGCTGGCCGGTGAGTTTGCCGAGCTGAACGGCGACAAGTACGTTGCCGCTTGCAAGGGAATGGATGAGGAGACTCTGTTCGAGAGCGAGGCTTTTGCTGCCCTGAAGGACGCACTGGTGGCCTACGCTCTGCCCAAGAACATTGCTGCCCTCAAGCGCGATCTGGGCAAGTACCGCATCGACTACGATGTGTGGTTCCATGAGAGCACCCTGCACGAGTCCGGCGCGGTGAAGGCCGTGGTGGATAAGCTGCTGGAGCTGGGCGCATGCTATAAGGCGGAAGACGGTGCCATCATGTACCGCAGCGCCCAGTACGCTGCCAAGTACGGCACGGTGAACAAGAAAAAGACCGAGGACGGAACCGAGGAGGAAGCCAAGGACGAAGTGCTCGTCCGCGCCAACGGCATCCCTACCTACTTTGCCGCCGATATCGCCTACCACTACAACAAGCTGGCCACCCGCGGCTTTGCCAAGGCCATCGATGTCTGGGGTGCAGACCATCACGGCCATGTGGCCCGCATGAAGGGTGCCATGGATGCCATCGGCCTGAACGGCGAAGATCTGGACGTTGTGCTGATGCAGATGGTCAACCTGATGCGCGACGGCCAGCCTGTGCGGATGTCCAAGCGCACCGGCAATGCCATCACTCTGACCGACCTGCTGGAAGAGGTGCCCATCGACAGCGCACGCTTCCTGTTCAATATGCACGACGCAGGTAGCGGCATCGATTTTGACCTCGATCAGGCTGTCAAGACCGACAACGATAACCCGGTGTACTATGTGCAGTATGCCCATGCCCGCATCTGCTCCATCCTGAAAAAGATGGAGAGCGAGGGCGTGCAGTTTGCCGGTGCCGAGAAGGTGGATGCCACCCTGCTCACCGAGCCTTCCGAGATGGATCTGATCCGGATGCTGGCAGCCTTCCCGCAGGAGATCGTCATGGCGGCCGAGAAGTACGACCCCAGCCGCATCAACCGTTTTGTCATTGATCTGGCCAGCGCCTTCCACCGCTTCTACGGCAGCTGCCGCATTCAGGGCGCAGACCCCGCTGTGCAGCAGGCACGTCTGGCCCTGTGCATTGGCGTGAAGAATGCCATCTTCAACGTGCTGACCATGTTCAAGATCAACGTGCCGGAGAAGATGTAACATGCAAAAACCCTCTCAGTCAAAACCTTACGGTTTTGCCAGCTCTCCCGAAGGGCGAGCTTTATGCGCTATGAAGATAAACGATTTCTTCACCCGCAAGAAGCCTGTTTCGGGCAGATGAAAAGGCTCCCCCTTTCGGGGGAGCTGGCACGGCGCAAGCCGTGACTGAGAGGGTTCGTACCCCAAAAATCTGGCTCCCCTGCGGGGGAGCTTTTTTCGATAACAGCGAGGAACAACCAATGGAACCTTTGAAAATCGGCAATATCATCCTGCCGCACCGGGCGGTGTTCGGCCCGATGGCGGGCTTTACGGATGCACCCTGCCGCCGCCTGATGGCCCAGCACGGTGCAGGCTTTACTGTGAGCGAAATGGTGTCCAGCCGGGCGCTGGTGTACGGCGACCACAAGACGGTGAGCCTGCTCAAGGCCGAACCCAACGGTGCACCCTATGGCGTGCAGATCTTTGGCGAAGTGCCCGAGATCATGGGCGAAGCCACCGCCGCCATCGAACAGTACGAGTTCGACTTTGTGGATATCAACATGGGCTGCCCGGCCCCCAAGATCGTGTCCGGCGGCGCAGGCAGCAAGCTGATGCTGGACCCGGACCGCTGCGGGCGCATCGTGGAGCAGGTTGTGGCAAATACAAAACGGCCTGTCACCGTGAAAATGCGCAAGGGCTGGGATGCCGACCACATCACTGCAGTGGAGTGTGCCAAGGCCTGTGAGCAGGCCGGCGCAGCCCTCATTGCGGTGCATGCCCGTACCCGGGAGCAGATGTACACCCCCGGCATCGACCCGGAGATCATTGCCCGGGTGAAGGATGCCGTCAGAGTGCCGGTGCTGGGCAACGGCGACATCCACTCGGCAGAGGATGCAGTGGAGATGATGCAGGCCACCGGCTGTGACGGCGTGATGATCGCCCGGGGCGCGCTGGGCGACCCGTGGCTCTTTGAGCGGGTGAACGCCGCCATTGAAGGCTTGCCCGCACCCAAGGCACCCAACCTGCAGGCCCGCATGAATGCGCTGCGCCGTCAGGTGGAGGAGATGGTGGAGCAGAAGGGCGAGTTCGTCGCCATGCCGCAGGCCCGCTCTCAGACCATGCACTATATGAAGGGGCTGAAAGGTGCGGCCAATCTGCGCCGCTACTGCTGCACCCTGACCCATCTGGAAGATCTGGACGAGCTGATCGATGCTGTTTTTGAAGAGCAGCGCAAAGCGGGCATCGACCCGGACGACGTGCGCGAGGTGCCGTTTCCGTAAGGGGAATATTACTGCTGCCGGGTCAGCTCATCCAGATTCTGGGTGTAACAGGGCAGACAGTGCTCTATGAACCAGTCGGCTTCCGGGCAGTGCATGGCCTGCAGGGCCGCTTTCTGCTGGGCCAGCGCCGCGTCAAACTCGTGGTTGCCGCTGCGCTGCTCCTCCGTGCATTTGATGAGGGCGCTCAGCCGGTCGGCGGCCTTCAGCAGGCGCTTTTCCTCGGCGGTGAGCAGTTCCCCGGAGATGAACGGGGACAGCTCTTCGCTCAACTCGTCCGGCAGAAGGCCGGTCATGCAGCGCACGCTCTCAGTTTCCAACGCCTTGTAGGCATCCCGCAGGGTGGGGCTGCTGTACTTGACCGGTGTGGGCATGTCGCCGGTAATGATCTCCGGCGCGTCGTGGTACAGCGCCGCCACTGCTACCGTTTTGGGGCGGCAGGGCGTGCCGGTGTACCGCCGTGCGATCAGGCAAAGCATGTGGGCCAGCAGGGCGGTATCGCAGGTGTGCTCGCTGAGAGATTCGGCCCGGGTGGAGTGCATCAGGCTCCAGCGGGTAATATATTTCATGCGCGCCAGCAGGGCGCTGAACGGGTACAGCATGGCAGCTTCCTCCTTTTTTCTCCAACATACCTGTCCGGCAGAGCGTTGTCAAGCCCTTTTTTCTGCGCAGTGTTCGTGCTATACTAGAACAAACCAACTTTCTGCCGCTTTGGCAGAGAAAAGAGGAAACCATGGAGCGGTCTGGTACTGCCCGGCAGCCGCAGCTGCTGGGACAAAAAAAGGATAAATTCTGGCTGACGGTGGGCCTGTGTGCCCTCACGGCGGCCCTGTTCTTTCTGCCGTTTTATATCATCGACGGCGGCTTTTTCCACTATGCAGGCGATTTCAACAGCCAGCAGATCAGCTTTTACCGCTATATGAACGGCTTTATCAAGGGCGCAGGCTACCCGGACAGTGCGTTCACCTCGGTGCACAATACCTTCTCATGGGCTACCGACCTTGGCAGCGGCGTGATGAACGCCTATTCGTTCTACCTGTACGGCTCGCCGTTCTTCTGGTTCTCGCTGCTCTTCCCGCAGGGGTGGCTGCCCTACCTCATGGTACCGCTGCTGGTGCTCAAGTTTGCCGTGGCGGGCGGCGGTGCGTACCTGTATCTGCGCCGCTACGTCAAAAATATCGACTACGCCGTGCTGGGAGCCTGCCTGTATACCTTCTCCGGCTTTACGGTATACAATGTGTTCTTCAACCACTTTGTAGATGTGGTGGCGCTGTTCCCGTATCTGCTGTGGTCGCTGGACGAGGCCCTTTACAACGACCGCCGCAGCTGGTTTGCGTTCTGGGTGGCGGTGAACCTTGTCAACAACTACTTCTTTTTCATCGGTCAGGTGGTATTTCTGGCCATCTACTTCATCTGCAAGCTCAGCACAAGGGACTTCCGTCTCACTGCAAAAAAGTTCGGGCTGCTGGCCTTTGAAAGCCTGCTGGGCGTTGCCATGGGCAGCATCCTGCTGGTGCCTGCGGTGCTCTCCATTTTGCAGAACCCGCGCACCATCGACCTTTCCTCCGGCTGGGGCTTTCTGACCTACAGCAAGGTGCAGCAGTACCTTGCAATTCTCGTCAGCTGGATCATGCCGCCGGATTCTCCCTACCTCACATCCATCTGGTCGGAGGGCGTGATCAAATGGACCAGCATGTCGGCCTATCTGCCGCTGTGCAGTCTGGCCGGTGCCGTGGCCTACTGGAAAGCAAAGTGCGGCGACAGTAAAAAGCGCATCGTGGGCACCTGCGCCGTGTTCGCACTGGTGCCCATCCTGAACAGTGCGTTCTACGCCCTCAATTCCAGCTACTATGCGCGCTGGTACTATATGCCGGTGCTGGTGCTGGCCGCAATGACCGTGAACGCGCTGGAAGACCACAACACCGATCTGGACAGCCCGGCCCGCGGCATCAGCTGGCTGATGATCGCCACGGTGGCCTTTGCGGTGGTGCCGGTGCAGGACAGCGACACCGGCAGCTGGTCGTTCGGCGTGCTCAAGAACCCCGGTCAGTACTGTGCGGTGCTGGGCTTTGGCATGCTGGGCCTGCTGTTGTACCGCTATCTCTGCCAGAAGTGGCGGGGCGACAGCCGCTTTGCCCAGCGCCTGACGGCGGCAGTGCTGGCGTTTGCCTTCCTGTTCAGCGTGGTGCACATCGGCATTGGCAAGTTTGGCCAGTGGTATACCGACAGCGACCTTGTGAAGCAGGACACCAACGCCCTGCTGTTGAAAAACGACCTGCCCGAAGGCGATTACCGCATCGACACTTACAAGATCCACGACAACATCGGTATGTGGCTGGATAAGAGCTGCCTGCAGTATTTTGGCAGCACGGCGGCCCCCAGTATCCTCAGCTTCTACCCGGCGCTGGGGGTCAAGCGGGATGTGCGCAGTGAGCCGGAGCTTTCCAATTATGCACTGCGGGGCCTTTTGAGTGTGGAGTACCTTATCACCACGCCGGAAAAGCAGACCGACTTTGAAAACGAAGCCGACGACGGCTGGGAATATGCCTTTGCAAAGGACGGCTATGCGGTCTACCGCAACACGAACTACGTGCCCATGGGCTTTGCCTATGACTATTACCTCACCCAGACCGAGTACGAAGAAACAGCCAAGGCCACCCGCGCAAACCTCCTGATGCGTGCACTGGTGCTTACCGACGAGGATGCTGCAGTCTACGGCAAGTACCTCACCCATCTGCCGGAAGGCAGACGGGAGGAGCTGTACTATGAGTCCTACGTGCAGGACTGCCGCGAGCGCCGCGCCACGGCTGCCAGTGTGTTCCAGATGAACAATTCGGGCTTCCACGCCGAGATCACGCTGGAAAAAGAGAACCTCGTGTTCTTCTCCGTGCCTTACGATGACGGCTTTACGGCCTATGTCAACGGGCAGGAGGCCGACATTGTGGAGGTGGATGAGGGATTGATGGCTGTGCTGTGCCCGGCAGGTGAAAACAGCATCGATTTTGTCTACCAGCCCGACGGCATCCGGCTGAGCCGTGCGCTGACTTTGGGCGGCATTGTGGTATGGCTGGCGTACACGGCGTACTTCGTCTGGCGCAAGCGCCGCACAAAGCGGGCCTGATGCACGGAAGAATGACTTTGTGCTGTAGAAAAAAGAAATTTTTGAAATTTCCTCTTGACTTTATGCCAATAAAGTGTATAATGCAATCAAACCGATGAGGCGGAAGAGAACCTGCACAGCGCATCTTCAGTGAGCCCGGACAGTGAAAACGGGCGAGAGCGGGGCAGAGCTTCGTGGGCCGCCGAGGGCCGGGCAAACGGGTAGCAAGCCTTAGTAGCTTTGGACGGAAGTCTCCGTTACAGGACAGGGGAGTGTTGGCTCTCCGTGAGAGGCTCTGCAGTTTGCAAAGCAGGGCAAGCAAGGTGGCACCGCAGAATCGAACTTTACCGATCCTGTCCTTGTGGATAACACACAGGGACAGGGTCGTTTTTATTTGTAAGACCCGTCCCGCAAGGGGAGCGGGTCTTTTACTTTTGCCGCCCGCTCCGGGAAAGGAGTTTACTGTTATGAAAAACGTTACCATGATCTCCCGCCGCAGCTTCCTCAAGGCCGCTATGGCTGCTTCCGCCGTTTCTGCACTGGCATTCACCGGCTGCGGCGGCTCCGCTTCCAGCACCGTGGCTGCATCTTCCACCGCTTCTTCCGCTGCCGCTTCCGCAGCAGCCGAGGGTGGCCAGACCTTCAAGGTTGGCATCGTCAACTATGTGGATCATGCTTCCCTCAACCAGATCGTGGAATCTGTGGAGAGCCGTCTGGATGAGCTGGGGGCAGAGAAGGGCGTTACCTTCGACTACGCCGACTACTACGCAAATGCACAGGCTGACCAGTCCAACCTGAACCAGATCGGTGCCGACCTCGTAGGGGACGGCGTGGATGTGATCGTGGCTGTGGCTACCCCCACCGCCGCAACCATGCTGGCCGCTGTGGAGGATACTGATATCCCCGTTGTCTACTCTGCTGTCACCGACCCCGCTGCTGCAGGCTTTGACGGCGAGGAGAACATCACCGGCACCTCCGACGCACTGAACACCGAGGCCATCATGAAGCTGATCACCGCTGTCAACCCGGATATTGACACCATCGGCCTGCTGTACGACCTGAGTCAGGATGCCTCCACCCAGGCCATTGCCGATGCCAAGGCTTTCTGTGATGCCAACGGCATCAAGTACATTGAGAAGAACGGCACCACCACCGCTGAGGTGCAGATGGCGGCTGAGGCTCTGATCGCCGCCGGTGTCAAGGCCGTGTTCACCCCCACCGATAACACCGTGATGACCGCAGAGCTGTCCATCTACGAGACCTTTACCGAGGCAGGCGTGCAGCACTACACCGGTGCCGACAGCTTTGCACTGAACGGGGCCTTTGTGGGCTACGGCGTGGATTACGTCCAGCTGGGCGAAGCCACTGCCGATATGGTGGCAGAGCTG
This sequence comes from Faecalibacterium sp. Marseille-Q4896, assembly GCF_017377615.1. Taxonomy (NCBI): domain Bacteria; kingdom Bacillati; phylum Bacillota; class Clostridia; order Eubacteriales; family Oscillospiraceae; genus Faecalibacterium; species Faecalibacterium sp. Marseille-Q4896. The sequence goes on along the minus strand of NZ_JAFREG010000003.1, from coordinate 298,837 downwards.
CTGTGCGAGGGCAAGACTACCGCAGACCTGCCCTACCAGACCTTTGATAACGGTATCGTCACCATCAACACCGAGACATGCGAAGCGCTGGGCCTTGACCTCGACACCGTGAAGGAGGCCTTCAAGCCCTACTGCACCGAGATCGTGGAAGTGACCACCGCAGAGAACTTCTCTTAAAAAAGTACCCTCTCAGTCAAAACCTGACGGTTTTGCCAGCTCCCCCGAAGGGGGGAGCTTTTGGCGGTTCTGAGGAAGTGTTTTGCTGCCCACAGTGCACCGCATCACAAGAAGCTAAATTAAATAAGTCCGGTATCTTCGTGGTTAGCAGGCTCGCCCTCTCAGTCAAATCCTACGGATTTGCCAGCTCCCCCAAAGTGGGAGCCTTTGGCAGTCCACGTAAAGTTCATCTTTCTGCCAAGGCCTCTCCCTTTGGGAGAGGTGTCACCGTAGGTGACGGAGAGGGCGAGCCTGCTTTCCGTCACGACCCTTCCCGTGAAAATGGAATACCGGAGCGTCCGCAGACGCTCCGGTATTCCGAAATAAAAACTGATTCCTTAAATTATGGCCAGAGCAAAAGCGGAGGCCATTTTAAATCGTCCAATCAAAAAGAAACATAAAAGGAGCACACACATGCTGGCGAGTATCTTTTCGCTCAACGTCCTACAGACGGCGCTGGAACTGGGCTGTATCTATGCCCTGGTGGCGCTGGCACTGTTCCTGAGCTATTCCATCCTGAACATCGCAGACCTTTCCACTGACGGCTGCTTCACGCTGGGCTGCGCCGTGGCCTGTCAGGTAGCACTGACCGGCCACCCCATTCTGGCCCTGTTCGCAGCCATGGCGGCAGGTGTGTGCTCCGGCTTTGTTACGGCTTTTCTGCAGACCCGCCTTGGGGTGGAGAGCATCATGGCAGGCATCATCGTCAACACCGGCCTTTACACCATCAATCTGGCCGTGATGGGCTTTTCCTCCACCATGTCGCTGGTCAAGACCGACACTGTTTTCTCGCTGGCAAAGGGCTCACTGAGCTTCCTTGGCGGCTGGTATAAGCTGGCCATCGCGCTGGCCATGATCCTGCTTGCCGGTGCGGCGATGCTGGGCTTTCTGGGCACCCGGCTAGGCCTGTCCATCCGCGCCACCGGTGACAACGCTGCCATGGTGCGTGCTTCCAGCATTAACCCGGCTTTCACCATCACGGTGGGCCTGTGCATTTCCGGCGCATTGTGCGCCCTCTCCGGCGGCCTGCTGGCACAGTATCAGAAGAGCTGCGATATCAATGTGGGCACCGGCATGGTGACCATCGCACTGGCTTCCCTCATCATCGGCGAGACTCTGCTTGGTAAGCGCACCATGCTGCGCCGGATCATCGGCGTGGTGTTCGGCAGCTGCCTGTACCGTTTTATCGTGGCTGTGGCCCTGCGCTTCAATGTGCCTGCCGCCGCCATGAAGCTGGTGTCCGCCATCATCGTGGCCATCGCCATTTCGATGCCGGCCATCAAGGAAAAAATCGCCTTTGAGCAGCGCAAGCATGGGGCCTGCCGCCGCCGCGTGACCACCGGCAAGGAGGGAAAGTAAGATGGAAATGCTTCAGCTGAACGATCTGCACAAGACTTTCAACCCCGGCACGGTCAATGAAAAAGTGGCCCTGAACGGTGTCAGCCTGCACATGGAAGCCGGGGACTTTGCCACCATCGTGGGCTCCAACGGCGCGGGCAAATCCACCCTGTTCAACGCCATCACCGGCGGCTTCATCGCGGATGAGGGCAGCATCCTGCTGGGCGGACAGGATATCACCTTTGCGCCGGAGCACCAGCGCAGCAAGGTCATCGGCCACCTGTTTCAGGACCCGCTCAAGGGCACGGCACCCAACATGACCATTGAGGAAAACCTTGCACTGGCCTATCTGCGTGCCGGCACCGCGCCCCACGCCATCTTCTCCCGCATCTCCCGCAAGGACAAGGAAGTGTTCCGCGAAAAGCTGGCGCTGCTGGATATGGGCCTTGAGGACCGCATGAAGCAGCCGGTGGGACTGCTTTCCGGCGGCCAGCGGCAGGCGCTGACCCTGCTCATGGCCACCCTCGTCACCCCCAAGCTGCTGCTGCTGGACGAGCACACCGCAGCGCTGGACCCCGCCACCGCCGAAAAGGTACTGGAGCTGACCAAGAGCATCGTGGCTGAAAAGAAGATCACCTGCCTGATGGTCACCCACAACATGCATCAGGCACTGGAGCTGGGCAACCGCACCCTGATGATGGATTCCGGCCGCATCGTCTTTGACGTGAAGGGCGAGAAACGCAGCCGGATGACTGTGGACGACCTGCTTGAAAAGTTCCGCGAGAACGCAGGCAAGAATCTGGACAACGACCGCATCCTGCTGAGTAAAGTGGAAAAGTGACCCGGACAGAAAAGCACAGCCCCGACAGACCATGCAGTCTGCCGGGGCTGTATTTTTGCGGGGAAGCGCACCGTAGGGAAAAGCGGTTCCCCAAACAGCAAATCCCCCCTGCGCAGATGCACAGAGGGGATTTTAAATATCAGAAATTACTGAACGTATTCAACTGTGTACTCGAAGCCGTACTCTTCCTGCAGCTTCTTCACCTCGGCCTCGCAGTCCTCGATGAAGGTGGGGGCGTAGACAGAAGCGCCATTGTGGGCCTTCTTGTAGTCCTCAACGATCTGCTGCAGCTTTGCCCAGCCCTCGTTGGCCTTGTTCTGGTCGATGCTGTCGGGGAAGTTGATGATGAACTCGCGGTGCTTAGGAATACGTGCTTTCATGGTAGGTTCTCCTTATAACAGTTTGGATTTTGATTGTTGATTTATACAGAAGCACAGAGAAAAACCTGTGCAACTTGCGAAAAACGGATCACAGCCCGTATACCCGGCGGGCATTTTCGGCTGTGGTGCGGAACACCTCTTCGGCAGAGAGGCCCCGCAGCTGGGCGATATACTCGCCCACATAGCGGATGAGGGAGCTGTCACAGCGGGTGCCGCGCACCGGCTCCGGTGCCATGTAGGGGCAGTCGGTCTCTAGTACGATGCTTTCCAGCGGCAGGGCGCTGATGGCTTTTGCCGCCCGCTTGGCACCCTTGAAGGTGCACGCCCCGCCAAAACCGATGAACAGTCCCTGCTTTGCCAGCCACACTGCATCGTCGGCACTGCCGGAATAGCAGTGGACGATGCCCTTGGGCTGGTATTTTTTGAGCAGGGCGTAAACGTCGGCGTGGGCGTTGCGGTCGTGCACGATGATGGGCTTGTCCAGTTCCAGCGCCAGCCGGATGTGTGCCTCAAACATGGCCAGCTGGGCATCCTTGGGCACAGGCCAGTGGTAGTCCAGCCCGCACTCCCCCACAGCTACCACCTTGGGGTCCTCGTAATACGGGGCCAGAGCGCGCATCTCTGCGGCCCAGTCCCCGCCGTACACCGAGACCGTAGGAGCCGGGCCTTCCTCGCCGCAGTCGGCGGCGGGCAGCAGGCTTTCCGGATGGATGCCAACAGCTGCCACCACCCACGGGTAGCGGTGCGCCAGCTCCATCACCCGGGGTGCATCCCCGGAGTGGGTGGCCTGTTCACACACGCCCACCACGCCTTTGCCGGGCAGGCTGCCCAGCAGGAAATCGCGGTCTGCGTCAAAAGCGCGGGCACTGTAGTGCGCGTGGGTGTCAAAAATGGGGCCGGTCATTTGCCCTCCTTTTTGGCGGGGGCCTTGTTCACCAGCCAGATGCCCACACACACGAACACCAGAGCCGCCAGATACTGCCAGCGGAACAGGGGTTCGCCGTTGAGCACGGCGCTCAGCAGTACGTTGACCACCGGGTTCACGAAGCCAAAGATGGCAATGCGGCTGACCGGGTTGTTCTTCATCAGCAGGGCCCACAGCACATAGCCTGCCCCGCAGATGAAGGCCAGATACAGCATGACCACCACCGCCAGTGCGCTCTGCACATGGAGACTGCCGCCCAGCACAGTGCCCAGCACGAACAGTGCCAGACCGCCCACGAACAGGTTGATGAAGCAGACGGCAAAGCTGTCTGCTTTTTTGGTCACGGATTTGTTCCACGGGCCGGACAGGGTAAAGATGATGGTAGCGGCCATCATGCAGAACACGCCCCAGCCGCTGCCGCTGCCGTGGTTTCCCAGCGTGCCGATGAGCACGCCTGCAAAGCCGATGACACAGCCCAGCGTTTTGGCAGGGGTCATGCGGTCGGCGTTGCCGTAGATGAAATGGGCAAAGATCACGCCCAGAAAGCTCTGGGTGCTGTTCAGGATGCCGCCAAAGGCACCCGTGAGCATGGCAACAGCGATGTAATAGAATGCGTACTGGATCGTGGTCTGCCACAGGCCCAGAGCACAGCACTCCGCTGCCACTTTGCCGTGGGGAAACTTGGGCAGGCGGCTCTGCAACAGAACACTGCCCAGAAGCACCAGAAAGCTGCCCAGCATGAACCGCACACCGGCAAAGCAGAAGATGGAGGCGGTGTTGCTGGTCTCAATGGAGAACAGCCGGTAGCCCAGCTTGATGAAGGGGAAGGCCGAGCCCCACAGCACATTGCAGAAGATGGCCAGCAGCACGGCGAACACCGGCGTGCCGAAGATCTTATCCAGCCATTCCGCGCGGGAAAGCGTTTTGTTTTCCTGCATGGCGGCTCAGTGGATGCGGCTGCCTACGGGGGTGTCGTCGCCGTAGAAAGCGATGGAGCAGCCGCCGTCGGCGGTATCAGCAGCAAAGATCATGCCCTCGCTGACATACTTGCCCTTCATCATGGGGCGAGGTGCCAGATTGCACACAATGCCGATCTTCTTACCGATCAGGTCTTCCGGCTTGAACCACTTTGCAATGCCGGAAAGGATGCAGCGCTCCCGCTCGCCGTCAAACACGGTCAGGTGCAGCAGCTTCTTGCTTTCCTTCAGGTTCTCGCAGGCGCGCACTTCGGCCACGCGCAGTTCCACCTTGCAGAAGGTGTCAAAGTCGATCTCTTCCTCGTGGGTAAAGTCCACGGTGCTCTCCTCGGCGGGGGCGGCAGCCTTCTTCTCAGCTTCAGCCTTGGCCTTGTTGGCAGCTTCGGCAGCGGCCTTGCGCTTCTCGTCCTCTTCCTTCAGGTGGGCAATTTCCTTTGCCACATCGATGCGGGGGAACAGTGCCTCGCCCTTGTGCACAGTGTAGGTCTCCTGTACGCCGTAGGTGGTCTTGGTCAGGTCCAGAGCAGATGCGTCCAGACCCAGCTGTTCCATCATCTTGGGTGCGGTGGTGGGCAGGTATGCGTTCAGCAGGATGCCGCACACGCGCAGTGCCTCGCACAGGTGGTACAGAACGCTCTCCAGACGGGCCTTGTTGGCCTCGTCCTTGGCCAGTGCCCAGGGAGCGGTCTCGTCGATGTACTTGTTGGCGCGCTGGATGACCGCAAAGATCTCCATCAGGGCCTGCGGGATGGTCAGGCTGTCCATGTCGGCCGTGACCTTGGCGGTCAGCTCGTTGACCATGGTCTCCAGCTCGGTGTCAATGGCTTCGGTACCGGCCACATTGTGCACGGTGCCGCCGAAGTACTTCTCGCACATAGCGACCGTGCGGCTGAGCAGGTTGCCCAAATCGTTCGCCAAATCGCTGTTGATGCGGGTGATCAGGGCTTCGTTGGTGAACATGCCATCGTTGCCAAAGGGAATCTCACGCAGCAGGAAGTAGCGGATGGCATCCACGCCGTAGCGGTCGCACAGGATCACGGGATCCACCACGTTGCCCACGGACTTGGACATCTTGCCGCCGTTCATCAGCAGCCAGCCGTGGCCGAACACCCGTTTGGGCAGGGGCAGATCCAGAGCCATCAGCATGGCGGGCCACAGAATGGTGTGGAAACGCAGGATCTCCTTGCCCACCATGTGAAGGTCGGCGGGCCAGAACTTGTCGTAGTCGTGATATTTTTCGTTACCGTAGCCCAGCGCGGAGATATAGTTGCTCAGGGCATCCACCCACACATACATGGTGTGCTTGGGGTCGAAGGGCACGGGGATGCCCCACTTCACGGAGGTGCGGGACACGCAGGTGTCCTGCAAGCCCTGCTTGATGAAGGCAATCATCTCGTTCTTGCGGCTCTCAGGCTGGATGAACTGGGGGTTCTCCTCGTAGAGCTTCAGCAGGCGGTCGGCATACTTGCTGGTCTTGAAGAAGTAGGCTTCCTCGTGTGCGTCGTACACTTCGCGGCCGCAGTCGGGGCACTTGCCGTCCACCAGCTGGCTGTCGGTCCAGAAGCTCTCGCAGGGCTTGCAGTAGTGGCCGATGTACTCGCCCTTGTAGATGTCGCCCTGCTCATACAGCTTGGTGAAAATTTTCTGGCAGGACTCCATGTGGTAGTCGTCGGTGGTGCGGATGAAGCGGTCGTAGCTGACGTCCAGCAGCTTCCACAGATCCTTGACAGTGGCTACGATCTTGTCCACATACTCCTTGGGGGTCACACCGGCATCGGCAGCCTTGTCCTGAATTTTCTGGCCGTGCTCATCGGTGCCGGTCAGGAACATGACGTCATAGCCCTGCATCCGCTTGAAGCGTGCCAGTGCGTCGCAGGCGACAGTGGTATAGCTGTGGCCGATGTGCAGTTTGTCGCTGGGGTAGTAGATGGGAGTGGTGATGTAGAATGTCTTGTGCTCACTCATAGGTTGATACTCTTCCTTTCCTGATTTGGCGGGGAACGAAAAAAGCCCTCATCCTGCCGGACTGAGCCGGACAAGGACGAGAGCCTGAAACTTTCGTGGTACCACCTTGCTTCGCCGCACCCTTGCGGGCGCAGCCTTTTGCCGGGCCAAAAAGCACGGCGCAGCGCGGTAACGGGCGCACCCGTCGCAGGCTCAATTTTCACCTGCGCAGCTCCGAGACCATCTTCGGCATCGCGCGGCCTGCCCGGTTCCATCCTTCGGGCTTTCTGTCAGGCGCAGACGGTGCGTACTCTTCTCTTCACAGCCAATTTACATTGTTATGTCTATAATACGCAAAAACGGTGGGTTTGTCAACATTAAATCTCGTAATCCAGACAGAACCGTGCCTTGGTGTAGGGCCGCACCTTGCCGTCGGCCACAGCCACATGGGCGGGATGGACGGAGTAGCCCTTGAGGGCCTCGGCGCTTTCAAAGGTGGTGTCCAGCATCAGGTCGGCGGTGGAAGAGGGGAGACCGTTGATGTTGACATGCACTTCCACAAGGCCCGGAATTTTGCCTGCCAGACCTTCCAGCCCCTCTTTGATGCCTGCCTTGACGGCGGCTTTTTCGGCATCGGACAGCTCGTCCTTCAGCTGCCACAGGATCACATGCTTGACCATAATAAAAAAACCTCCTGCGTTTTTTTCTCATTGTAACAGGGTGAGAAAAAATCCGCAAGAGGAAAGCTGCAAAGTATTATTGGGGTGCGAACAGCAGAACCACCAGAAGCACGGCACAGAGCACCGAAAGTCCGATGCCCTCCAGCCGGGTCAATTTGATGTACTCTTCTGTGGGCTCAGGTACCTGCGTGTACCGCCCACGGTCATGCAGGGCAATGGCATCCTCCGGCTGCAGCGCCATAAAAATGCCGAACCCGATGCCGAAAAGTGCGGCTAAGATCGCACAGATGACTTCCATAGCAACCCCTCACTTTTTGGTTTTGTCGCTCCTACTCAGGGCATAGCACAGATACGAGATCAGCAGGGCAGTGCACAACACGAGCGCTGCCACCATCAAAATGGAGTGCAGCGGCTCGACCTTTGGCAGAAAAATGTTGACCAGCAAGAACGCGCCGCCGATGGTCGAAGCAATGCCGTAAAACTTGCGGAAGTGTTTCTTTTCGTCCTCGGTGCTCCATCCGGTGCCGGTGCCATTGTACAGATCCCGGATGCCGCGGTACAAAAACAGCACACCCAGCGCGGCGTTCAGCCAATCCCAGCCCGAAAGATTCAAATTCATAGTGGCTCCTTTCCGGCTGTCAATCCGCACTATGGTTCCAGCTTTCGTAAGCGACAAGATAAAGAAGGTCTCCCACAATGGCGATGCCGAAGATGATACGGTAGAGCAGCGATGTAACAGGTGTGAAGGCTAAGATCAGAAAGGCGATGCTGTTGAGCATGTAAAACACGCCGTTCTTTTTCTGCCAGAAGGCGCGGTACTCCGGGTCACGATTATACTGGTTGAACGGCAGATTGATGAACGGGTCTTTGCCTTGAAGATCCCGAATGCCGGAGATGAACCAGATAACGGTCAGCACAAGGTTGAACAGAGTGGAAACCGAAACGAACGACTCCATGAAATGAACCTCCCATCTTTTTCCACAGTATACCACAGAAAAGTGCAAAAACACAAGGACGGTATTCAACCGCGCAGCATAAAATTTGCACAAATCGGGCGTTGACTGTTGGTGAAAACAGCACAAAATAAAACCAGCCGGACGAGGCGGTTGCAAGCCCTCGTCCGGCTGGATACTTACTTCTTCGGAGTCATAAGCCTCTTCTCCTTGTGGTTCCTCATTTTCGGAGTAAACGTTTCATAGGGTGACTCTCCTTAGAAACTACTGGAAACTGAGAATCTATTTCAAGGGGACTGATTACTTAGTACATTGGATTGACCCTTCTCTTAACTGATGGAGTGCGGCACCGAGATTCGGAAGATGAATTTCATATTACCACATTCTTTCGAGTTAGATTCGCCAGGGGCAAACTACTTAGTACATTGGTAGAACTCCTTTTTTGCTATTCAAATAATGTTCTCCGTACAAAAGATACCTTCATAGGAATCATCTCCGGCGGATCTATTTGAATCGCTGGGGGTTAAGTTTATCGACAGGTTGTCGTGTAATCGCATTTTTGATGCTCAAGACTGGCTCATTTTTGTTGTGTTTTTATACGGGGGAAACATCCCGTCTGTGGTGAGCCTCTATTTTGCTTCTCAGCGAATCCCGACAGCCTGTCCCTGCTGTGCGGGTTCCATATCGACCATCGGTCTCGCTCCTTTCTGCTTCAAGTCAGCGGGATTAGCTCTCTCTTGAGCTTCTGCTGTACTTCTCTGGTTTCTGGCTTTATTATACATATTCCTGATTGATTTGTCTATTCGCAGAGTGCACAAGGATATAAATATAAAATTGTGCAGTTCTTGAAAAACAGCAGATGGAACGTGCAAAATGCCGCTTTCTGTGCGGTGTGCCCGGGCAATCGGGCCCTTTGGGGAGGAACTCTGTGCCCTGCAGGGAGGGCTGACGAGGAAGTCAACAGCAAAGCTGCCCAGAAGTTCCGGGCCGTTTGTGGAGGATTTTGCGCAAAACGGGAGAAAGTGTCCACAGGGTATTATGCGTCAGATCGATTTGTGCTAAAATAGCGTCAATGAATGGTAGTCGCCGCCGCCCCGCGAGATGAAAGTTTCGCGGGGCGGCTTTTTTGCGGCAAAAATTTAGACACAAAAGAAACGGAGAATCAAAATGTCTAAAACTTTACCGGAACGTATCTTCTTTACCATTGTCATGGCTGCAATTATGGTCTATGGCATGATCGTTTACAATGTGGCGCTGAACACAGGCGGTGTCACCAATGCCAACTTTGTTATGGCTCTGCACGAGATGCCGATCATGGTTCCCATTGCCTGCGTGCTGGAATTTTTCGTGGTGGAGAAACTGGCCACCGGATTGGCGTTTATGTTCATGCGGCCCACAGATCGTCCGCAGTTCATCACCTATGCCATCTCGCTGATGATCGTGTGCATCATGTGCCCGGTGATGAGCCTGATCGCAACGGTGCTGTTTAAAGAACCCGGCTTTGGCACTTGGGTGCATACATGGGGCTGCAATATGCCCATGGCCCTGTGCTGGCAGATGCTGTACTGCGGGCCGCTTGCCCGTGCCATCTTCCGGCTGGTGTTCCGCCGCGGCGCAAAACAGGCGGACTGACAGATTTTAGATATGCAGTTATAATAAATATGTATAGGAGCGGGTGTAATACCGGACGAGACGCCTATACGAATTTTATATATCGGGCATATAAAGTATGTACAATGGGGCATTTTTGATGGAAATATTCCCCGGAATGCCCTGAAAAAGCCATTGAAACCTAAGAATTGGCTAAGAAATTTGTGGAAAAAGTACATGTGAAGAACGTTTTATTGGACAAGATGCACAACTTTTTTTGTATATCAATGCAGTAGAACCACCTAAAATGTAGAATGTGCACAAAGCCACTTGCCAATTTTCGTCAATCGTACTATCATACACAACGAAAAAAGACGAAGTGACCCGTGCAGGAGGGAGGGTGTGACCGGACAGAGCCGAACACCTTCCTTACTTTTTTCACAAAGCTGCGCCTTTTCTTCGAGCGATAAGAAGGACGCTGCGCCGCCGGGGCGGTGCGGCGGTCTTACCCCCGGAACCCTATTCTTCAGGAAGGAGGAAAAACAATTGAATAATCTGACCAAAGCATTGATGGAAGAGCTGACCGTCGAATACGTCAAGGTCGGCCCGCTGCAGATCCCGGAATCCGTGGTCATCAGCTGGGTGATCCTGGCCATCGTTACCATCGGCTCGATCCTGCTTACCAGAAACCTGAAGGTGGACCACATCAGCAAGCGTCAGGCCGTGCTGGAAATGGCCTACCTCGCAGGCACCAATTTCTTTGAAGGTCTGCTGGGCGAAAAGGGCAGGCGCTATGTGCCTTACCTGATGACCGTGGCCATCTACATCGCCTTCAGCAACCTGATTGGCGTGTTCGGTGTCAAGCCCCCCACGAAGGATCTGGACGTGACCGCAGCGCTGGCGCTGATGAGCATCATCCTGATCGAGGGTGCAGGCATCCGTGCACGCGGCGGCGTGGGCTTCCTCAAGAGTCTGTCTGCCCCCACTCCGGTCATGACCCCTATGAACATCCTCGAGATCGCCATCCGCCCCACCAGCCTGTGCATGCGACTGTTCGGCAACGTGCTGGGTGCATTCGTCATCATGGAGCTGATCAAGCTCGTGGTGCCTGTGTTCGTCCCGGCGGTGTTCAGCCTGTATTTTGACCTGTTCGATGGTCTGATCCAGACCTACGTGTTCGTGTTCCTGACTTCACTGTTCATGAAAGAGACCATGGGCGGAGAAGACTGATCCATTGATATTTACTGAATTTAAAAGGAGATTATTACTATGAATGGTTTGATTGCTCTGGGCGCTGGCATTGCAGCGCTGACCGGCATTGGCGGCGGTATCGGCATCGGCATCGCAACGGGAAGGCAACGGAGGCAATCTCCCGTCAGCCCGAGGCATCCGGCAAGATCCAGACCAACCTGCTGCTGGGCGCTGCTCTGGCAGAAGGTACTGCAATTTTCGGCTTCGTCGTTGCACTGCTGATCATCCTGTTCCTGGGTCAGTAACGGAGGCGCAGACGAATGCTGAAGTTGGATATTAACCTGCTGTGGACCGTCGTGAACGTCCTCGTCATGTATGCGGTGCTGCGCAAGTTCCTGTTCAAGCCTGTTCAGGACGTGATCGCAAAGCGCCAGCAGATGGTGGACGCAAACCTGGCCGATGCGGAGACCTCCAAGAAGGAAGCCGCAGAGACCATGAACGCCGCACAGGAAAAACTGCGCAATGTGGACAATGAGGCCGCTGCCCGCCGCGAAGCCTACGAAAAGCAGGCTGAGGTCGAAAAGCAGCAGCTGCTGGCAGATGCCCGCAAGCAGGCAGACGCCATCGTGGCCGCCGGCAAGGCGAGCGCCGAGGCCGAACGCCAGAGCAAGCTGCGGGAAGCCGATGCCCAGACCACGGCACTGGCCCGTGCGATGTGCGAGAAGCTGCTGGCCCGCAATCTGACCGCCCAGGACGACGCACGTCTGCTGGACGATCTGCTGGAGAAAGCAGGTGCAGGCAATGGCAACTGAATTCAGTCGTGAATTTTTTGCGGACAACCGCATCGTCAAGGCCGAGCTGCGCAGCGCCCGCAAGCCCCGGGAAGAGGAGCTGAACCGGATCCGCGCCGAGGTACGCAAGCTGTATGATGCCACCGAGGTCATCCTGAACGTGACGGTGGACGAGAGCCTGCTGTCCGGCTATGTCCTGCAGGTGGGCGACCGCGTGTTCGATAACTCCGGCCGTCATCAGCTGGACAAGATGATGGAGGGTAAGCCCTCGCTGGCTACCCTCAAGACCCGCATTGAGGACTACAAGCCCGCCGAGACCTCTGCCGAGGGCGGTGTGGTCATCTCCTCTGCCGACGGCATCGTGCACGTCGAGGGCATGAACCGCGCCGTGTACGGCGAGATCGTCACCTTCGACAACGGTGCCAAGGGTATGGTGGAGAGCGTGGACCCCGAACAGCTGGGCATCATGCTGTTCGACGGAGCTGAGACCGTCGGTGTGGGCACCATGGTGACCCGCAGCGGCAAGCGTGCCGGCATCCCGGTGGGCGATGCCTTCCTGGGCCGTGTCATCAGCCCGCTGGGCGAGCCCATCGATGGCAAGGGCCCCATTGAAGCTGTGGGCTACAACCCCATCGAAAAGCAGGCCCCCGGCATTCTGGAACGTCAGAGCGTGGATACCCCGCTCCACACCGGCATCCTCGCCATCGATTCCATGTTCCCCATCGGCCGCGGCCAGCGTGAGCTGATCATCGGCGACCGCCAGACCGGCAAGACCTCCATCGCCACGGACGCCATCCTGAACCAGAAAAACACCGGTGTGCTGTGCATTTATGTGGCCATCGGCCAGAAGGCTTCTTCCATTGCCCGCGTGGCAGGCGATCTGCAGAAGCACGGTGCCATGAGCTACACCACCATCGTGGCGGCTACTGCTTCGGATTCCGCTCCCCTGCAGTACATCGCACCCTATGCCGGCACCGCACTGGCCGAGTACTTCATGAGTCAGGGCAAGAGCGTGCTGATCGTTTACGACGATCTGTCCAAGCATGCAGTGGCCTACCGTGCCATTTCTCTGCTGCTGCGCCGCTCTCCGGGCCGTGAGGCTTACCCCGGCGATGTGTTCTATCTGCACTCCCGTCTGCTGGAGCGCTCCTGCCGGATGCGCGACGATCTGGGCGGCGGTTCCATCACCGCACTGCCTATCGTAGAGACGCAGGCAGGCGACGTTTCGGCCTACATCCCCACCAATGTCATTTCCATCACCGATGGTCAGATCTTCCTCGAGAGCGCCCTGTTCAATGCAGGCAACCGCCCGGCCGTCAATGTGGGTCTGTCGGTGTCCCGTGTGGGCGGCGCTGCCCAGACCAAGGCCATGAAAAAGGCCAACGCCAACCTGCGTATCGAGCTGGCACAGTACAAGGATATGGAGTCCTTTGCACAGTTCAGCTCGGATCTGGACGCGGAGACCCGCCGCCAGCTGGATCACGGCAAGGCTCTGATGGAAATGCTCAAGCAGCCGCTGTATCAGCCCAAGTCCGACGCCGAGCAGGTGGTCACGCTGGTGCTGGCTTCCCACGGCGTGCTGGACGAACTGCCCACTGCCGAGCTGCGCGCCAAAACTTCCGCATTTGTGCGTCAGTTCCGCGCGGATGTGTCCGGTACGATGGATAAGATCACCGCCACCGGCAAGCTGGAACCTGAAATGGTCGATGCCATCCTGAACGCCTGGAAAGCTTATGCGGGAGGCGACAGCCATGCCGTCCAGTAAGCTGCTGAAGGAGCGCATCGAGAGCATTCAGGACACCATGAAGATCACGAACGCCATGTACCTGATCTCCTCGTCCAAGCTGCGCAAGGCACGTAAGAACTACCAGAATGTATCGCCCTACTTCAACCGTATGCGCGATACCATTTCCCGCGTGGTGCCCCACCTGCCGGAAGAGCCGGTGCATCCGTTCTTCCACGAGCGTAATATCGCAAACCCCAAGCGGGCCTACATTGTGCTGACGGCAGATAAGGGCATGGCAGGCGCTTACAACCAGAACATCATCAAGTTCCTCAAGGAAAATGCGGATGAGAACGACCGGTTCTATGTGATCGGCCAGACCGGCTACCGCGCCCTGTACCACAAGGACCCGCGGCTGGTGGAGGATTTCCACTACGGTGCCACGGAGCCTACGCTGCAGCGTGCCCGCGATATCACGATGGACGCCATCGATGATTTCAAGACCGGCAAGCTGGATGAGATCTATCTCATCTATACCCGCATCGAGAATGCATTGACCAGCGAGCCCACCATGGTGCGTCTGCTGCCGCTGGACCGCGCCCATCTGCAGCCTGCCCCCAAGGGTCTGGGCGATCCGAAGGGCGATGTGGAGATGTTCCCGTCTGCATGGACGGTGTTTGAACAAATCGCGCCCATTTATATGCACGGCATGATCTTTGGTGCCATGACCGAGAGCTTCTGCGCAGAGCAGAGCGCCCGCATGACTGCCATGGATTCCGCCACCAAGAACGCCAACGATATGATCCGGGAGCTGCAACTGGAATACAACCGCACCCGTCAGGGCTCCATTACACAGGAAATCACCGAAATCATCGGCGGTGCGGCTGCCGTGCAGAACCGGGCGGAATAAAACGTATTTACAAATTAGTATAGAGGCAATCGTATGATACAGGGAACTATTATTCGCGTAGCCGGCCCTGTGGTGGACGTGCAGTTCACCGCAGGCAAGCTGCCTGCCCTGCAGGAAGCGCTTACCGTGACCGCCGAGGGCACCGAGCGCACGATGGAAGTGACACAGCATGTCAACGAGACCACTGTGCGCTGCATCATGCTTTCCGCCAGCGAGGGTCTGGGCAAGGGCATGACCGTGACCGCTACCGGCCACGGCCTGACCGCACCGGTGGGCGAAGCCACGCTGGGCCGCATGTTCGACCCGCTGGGCAGACCCATCGACGGCAAGGGCTCTGTGGATGATGTGCCGCATTGGCCCATCCACCGCAAGGCCCCCAGCTTTGCGGAGCAGAAGCCCGCGACCGAGATCCTGGAGACCGGCATCAAGGTCATCGACCTGCTGGCCCCCTATGCAAAGGGCGGCAAGATCGGTCTGTTCGGCGGTGCAGGCGTCGGCAAGACCGTGCTGATCCAGGAACTGATCCATAACGTGGCCACCGAGCACGGCGGCTACTCCATCTTCACCGGCGTCGGCGAGCGCTCCCGCGAGGGCTGCGACCTTTGGGGCGAGATGAACGAGTCCGGTGTTCTGAATAAGACCGCACTGGTCTTTGGTCAGATGAACGAGCCCCCAGGAGCACGTATGCGTGTTGCCGAGACCGGCCTGACCATGGCAGAGTACTTCCGTGAGGAGACCCACAAGGACGTGCTGCTGTTCATTGATAACATCTTCCGTTTCGTGCAGGCAGGCTCCGAGGTGTCCGCCCTGATGGGCCGTATGCCTTCTGCTGTGGGCTACCAGCCCACTCTGGCCAACGAGCTGGGCGCTCTGCAGGAGCGCATCACCTCCACCAAGGAAGGCTCCATCACCTCGGTGCAGGCCGTCTACGTCCCCGCCGACGACCTGACCGACCCGGCCCCTGCTACCACCTTTGCACATCTGGACGCCACCACCGTGCTGTCCCGTAAGATCGTGGAGCAGGGCATTTACCCGGCCGTGGACCCGCTGGCATCCACCTCCCGCATTCTGGAAGCGGATATCGTGGGCGAGGAGCACTATCGCGTGGCCCGCAAGGTGCAGTCCATTCTGCAGCGCTATCAGGAACTGCAGGACATCATCGCCATTCTGGGCATGGACGAGCTGGACGAGAACGACAAGCTCACCGTCGCCCGCGCCCGCAAGCTGCAGAAGTTCCTCTCCCAGCCCTTTGCCGTGGCCGAGAACTTTACCGGCCTGAAGGGCAAGTATGTGCCCCTGCAGGATACCGTGCGCGGCTTTGCCGCCATTGTGGACGGCGAGGCCGACGACCTGCCGGAGTGGGCGTTCTTCAACGTTGGTACGCTGGAAGATGCCCGCCAGAAGGCGGCGGAAAAGCTGGCTGAGGAAAAGGGCGGTGCCGTCTGATGAACAAGTTCATGCTGAACATCACTGCGTCCAGCGGTGAGTACTATCAGGGCGATTGCGAAGACCTTGTGCTGCCCATCAGCGATGGCGTGTACGGCATACAGGCCGGACACAGCCCGGTGCTGGTGGCCATCCACATGGGCATCCTGCACTTTGAGGTGAACGGTGAAAGCCAGGACATCCTGGTAGGCGATGGCATTGCCGAGGTGACGCCTGCCTACGTGATGGTGCTGGTGGACAGCGCCGAGCGTCCGGAGGATATCGACAAGAACCGTGCCGAGGCTGCCCGCATCCGTGCCGAGGAGCGTTTGCAGCATCAGCAGAGCATGCATGAATATTATCAGAGCAAGATCGCGCTCGACCGTGCGATGCAGCGCCTGCAGGCCGCTGCAAAGTACCGGCGCTGAGAATGAGCCGCATCTGCCAGGACCAGATCTGAAAAAAGAGCATCATTTGTATCCGGTGAGGGTGCAAAGTGATGCTCTTTTTTGTTTCAGGCTGTTCCATGGAACGCAGCTTTCGT
This sequence comes from Faecalibacterium sp. Marseille-Q4896, assembly GCF_017377615.1. Classification (NCBI taxonomy): domain Bacteria; kingdom Bacillati; phylum Bacillota; class Clostridia; order Eubacteriales; family Oscillospiraceae; genus Faecalibacterium; species Faecalibacterium sp. Marseille-Q4896. The sequence continues at coordinate 282,409 of NZ_JAFREG010000003.1, read as the reverse complement.
GTATAATAAAGTCAATGCAACCCCGCGTGTTGTGCGGGAAAGGAGGAGGTTTTCCATGATCCAATTCGGCCTGCGTCTGCATGACGCGGAAAAGCTGCCCGTTGAACAGGTGCTGCCGCTGGTGCGCCAGAAAGGCTTTACCTGCGCCCATGTGGCTCTGAGCAAATCCTTCAAGGAGCTGCCCTGCACCCCCAGCGCCCTGACCCCCGGCTATGCGATGTATCTGCGGCATCTGTTTGAGAAAAACGGCATCGACATTGCCGTGCTGGGCAACTACCTGAACCTTGCCCACCCGGATGCGGATGCCCTGCACGCCATTCAGGAAAAATACTATGCGCACATCCGCTTTGCAAGCCTGCTGGGCTGCGGCATGGTGGGCACCGAGACCGGTGCGCCCAACGCGGAGTACAAATTCTGTCCGGAGTGCCGCAGCGACGAAGCCCTTGCTACTTTTATCCGGAACTTCAAGCCAGTGGTGCGCTGTGCCGAGCAGTACGGCGTGACCATTGCCATTGAGCCGGTGGTCAAGCACATCGTGTACGATGCCAGACGCGCCCGCATCGTGCTGGACGAGATCGGCAGCCCGAACCTGCAGATCCTGTTCGACCCCGTCAACCTGCTGAACATGGAAAATGTGGACCGCCGCGAGGAAGTGTTCGCCGAGGCCATCGAGCTTCTGGGGAAGGATATCGCCATGATCCACTTCAAGGATTTCCTGCGCAAGGATGCAGGCGGCCAGCTGGCTGCTACGGGTGCAGGGCAGGGAGGCATGGAGGACTACCGCACCATCCTGCGCTTTGCAAAGCAGGAAAAGCCCTATATCTTTGCAACGCTGGAGAACACCACCCCGGAAAACGCGGTGGAATGCCTGAACTACCTGAAAAAGCAGTACGACGAGTGCTGAACACTTTATAACAAGAAAAACATCTGCAAGCTTTGCCCGGAATGGGGCAGCTTGCAGATGTTTTTTGTATCAGATGAAGTTTATGGTTCGGCCTTTTACAAATTGCAATTAAGAAGTAGTTTCGCTGAAAATGCCCAGAACGAAAGCGGAGGACATTAAGATCATTCCAGATTCAGCTTATGTTCCATCAGCCAGCGGGTCAGCAGAAAGTATCCTGCGGCAAAGGCGATGCTGACCGCCAGCCCGAACAGGGTGGTGAACGCACTGGGCGCAGCAATAGAAACATCTACACCGCCAAGGGTGGGATCGGAAACAGCCTGCAGCATGTCGGCACTGCTGACACCGGAGCTCAGCCAGTTCTGCAGGAAGGACAGCAGGAAAAATGCCAGAATACCGGCCGGGACCATGTGCTTTTTGAACTGGTGGCCGATCATGCAAGCGGCATAGATGCACAGGATGCTGGACACCAGTGCCACCAGCCCGTTCAGCGTTTCAAAGACCAGCCAGAGCCACCCGGAGCTGCCGGTCATGCGGAAGATCTCTCGGAAGATCTCTACCACTTTCTGCCACAGCTCCGGCAGCTGCTGCAGGGCCGCGCTGTTCAGAGACAGAGCCAGCAGCATCACCGCAAAGGAGAAAATACCCACGATGCTGCTGCAAAGCATCCACACCACGCTGGAGATCAGCTTGGAAAGGATGAGCTGGCTTTCCGTCACCGGCAGGGTGTGCATCAGGTAGCCTTCGCGGCCCAGCAGATTGCGGGTGAAGCGGGTCACAATGGTCATCACGGACACCACTGCCACTGCAACGGCTACGACCATGTAGGCGAACAGCAGCAGAGATGCAAAGTTGTCCTTGGAAGAGCTGCGCAGGGAAAAGCCGCTCAGCACTGCCAGCGCAACAAGGGCCAGATACAGCCCGCCGTAGGTGCGGCCGGTGGCCTTGAATTCATATTTTAACAGCTGTTTCAGCATTTGAATACCTCCCGGAAATATGCATCCACGCTCATGCCCTCGGTCTCGCGCAGCTCTTCGGCATTGCGGTGGGCGAACACCCGGCCATCCTTCAAAAAGACAGCTTCGTCCAGAATTGGCTCGATATCGCCGATGAGGTGGGTGGAAAGAATGACGGTCGCATCCCGGCTGTAGTTGTTCAGGATGGTGCTCAGGATATAGTCCCGGGCGGCAGGGTCCACGCCGCCAATGGGCTCATCCAGCAGGTAGAGCTTTGCGGCGCGGCTCATGGCCAGGATCAGCTGCACCTTTTCCTTGCTGCCCTTGGAGAGGGTCTTGAGCCGCGCCTTCGGTTCCAGTTCCAGCCGGGCCAGCATTTCGTTTGCCTTAGCGGGGTCAAAATCGGCATAGAATTCGCGGAACATTTCCACCAGCTGCTCCACACGCATCCAGTCCGGCAGCCAGTCGGCGTCCGGCAGATAGGACACGATGGCTTTGGTGTCCGGCCCGGGGGTCATGCCGGCGATCCGGATGCTGCCTGCACTGGGCTGCAGCAGACCGTTCGCCAGCTTGATGAGGGTGGTCTTGCCGCTGCCGTTGGGGCCAAGCAGCCCCACGATGCGGCCAAAGCCGATGTGCAGGTCTATATTTTCCAGTGCGGTCTTATCCTTCTGATAGCACTTGGTCAGTGCTTCACAGCTCAAAAGTTCACTCATTGCGGTCCTCCTTTGCGTCCCAGTGTTCCAAAAGCGCGGCTGTCTGTGCGGGACTGTAGCCGATGCCGCGCATCTTTTCCAGAAAATCCGACGCCAGCGTCCGGGCGGTGTCGGCGCGAAGCTGTTCGATCAATGCAGTATCCTCCGTAACATAGCGGCCTGCGGTGCGTTCGGTGCGCACCAGCCCTTCCGTCTCCAGCTGGGCAAGGGCCCGCTGCATCGTGTTCGGGTTCACCCCGGCGGCTGCGGCCAGATCACGCACCGAATCCAGATGCCCGCCCGGCGGGTAGGTGCCGGCTAGGATCCGGGCCTTCAGCCGTTCCACAAGCTGGGCATAGATCGGGCGGCTGGCATCAAACTGTTCGCCCATGGTATCATCTCCTTGTCTTGCTGTATTAAGCACTTGATACAATAATACACGATTTGCGCTGTTTGTCAAGGGGAAAAAGAAAAAACACCATAAAACTGTGGGAAATTGGAAAAGTGCCCATAAAACACTGCACATTGATAAAAAATTACAATAGATTCAAACAATTTCACATTGCAAAGCTTTTGACACTGTGCTATGCTGAAAAACAAAGAGCTCCGCCCGGAAAGCGGCGGAAAAGAGATTTGGAGGAAAAATAACTATGGCTGACCGCATCGTTCTGAATACCATCTCCTACCATGGCCACGGTGCCATTGAGAACATCGTTCCTGAACTGACCGCCCGCGGCTACAAGAAGGCATTCGTCTGCTCCGATCCCGACCTGATCAAGTTCGGCGTCACCAAGAAGGTCACCGACCTGCTGGATGCTGCAAACTTTGCCTACGCTGTTTACAGCGAGATCAAGCCCAACCCCACCATCGCCAACGTGCAGGACGGCGTGGCCGCTTTCAAGGCTGCTGAAGCTGACTGCATCGTGACCATCGGCGGCGGCTCCTCCATGGATACCGCAAAGGCCATCGGCATCATCATCAACAACCCCGAGTTTGCGGATGTCCGCTCTCTGGAAGGTGTTGCTCCCACCAAGAAGCACGCTGTGTTCACCATCGCTGTTCCCACCACCGCCGGTACTGCTGCCGAGGTCACCATCAACTACGTCATCACCGATGTGGAGAAGAAGCGCAAGTTCGTCTGCGTGGATACCAACGATATCCCCGAGATCGCCGTGGTCGATCCCGATATGATGTCCTCCATGCCCAAGGGCTTGACCGCCGCCACCGGCATGGACGCTCTGACCCACGCTATCGAGGGCTACATCACCAAGGGTCACTGCGTCATCTCCGATATGTTCCATCTGGAAGCCATCAAGCTCATCAGCCAGAGCCTGCGCGGCGCAGTGCAGAACACCCCGGAAGGCCGCGAGGGCATGGCTCTGGGCCAGTACATCGCCGGCATGGGCTTCTCCAATGTGGGTCTGGGCATCGTCCACTCCATGGCACACGGCCTGTCCGCTCTGTACGACACCCCGCACGGTGTGGCCTGCGCCATCCTGCTGCCGGTGGGTCTGGAGTACAACAAGAGCGTTGCCGGTGAGCGCTACCGCGCCGTGGGCAAGGCCATGGGCGTTATGGGCATCGACGAGATGAACGATGTGGAAGCCGCCGATGCAACCATCGCCGCCGTCAAGCAGCTGAGCGCAGACGTGGGCATCCCCACAAATCTGCACGGCATCCTGAAGGAAGAGGATATCCAGTTCCTCGCCGAGTCCGCATTTGCGGATGCCTGCCGTCCCGGCAACCCCCGCGATACCAGCGTGGAGGAGATCGTGGAGCTGTATAAGAGCCAGCTGTGATTCCGCTCTGTAAATTCAAGCTGTAATTTTGAGCCCTGCTGTCCTTCGGGATGGCAGGGCCTTTTTCTAAGATGTATCTGAAAACAAAGCAACAGGCTGGATCTTCGTCTTTTCAGAGATGCCCGGAGAGCCTGCCTCGTCGCAGAGTGACAAAATTTCTGCACGGCTCTTGTACACAGCGCCCAAAACAGGTACAATCAATGCAGTAAGAAAAAACTGGAAGCGAAAGGAACCTTATGACGCTGAACTTCTATACTCTGGGTGTTATTTATCTAGTATATTCCTTTCTGGGCTGGGTGGCTGAGACGGTAGTCGCGACCATCCGGGGCGGAAGGTTTGCCAACCGCGGTGCGGCGGCAGGCCCGTTCTGCTTTATCTACGGTACCACCGGCGTGCTGCTGGCCGTGAGTTTCGGCGATCTGCGCACCGAGCCGGTCTACCTGTTCTTTGCCTGTATGATGGCGGCAACGGTGATGGAATGGATCACCGCCAAGCTGCTGGAACGCCTGCACCGCCGCAAGTGGTGGGACTATTCCGGCAAAAAATTCAATCTGAATGGCTATGTGTGCCTGCAGTATTCGCTGCTGTGGGGTGCACTGGGCACGGCAAGTGTGCTGTGGGGCAATAATGTGCTGCTGCGGCTGTGTGCGCATATCCCGGTCTGGCTGCTGCGTCCGGCAGTATGGGTCTCGCTGACGGTGGCGGTGCTGGACCAGATCGGTTCGGCGGTGCTGGTGCAGCGGTATGCGGCCCGGCACCCGATGCTGGAGCAGCTCAACCAGAGACTGGGGGAGCGGTCGGATACGCTGCGCCGCAGGATCGCGCTTTACATTGAAAAACGCATCCAGTATGCTTACCCGGCTGCGGCCCGGCAGGAGCAGACTGCGCTCCGGAAGGGGGAAAAGAACTTTCTCAGCGTGTCCGACCTGCTGTGGCTGTTCGTGATCGGCGCGTTTCTGGGCGACATGGTGGAGACGGTGTTCTGCCGCGTGACCGCCGGGGTCTGGATGAGCCGCTCCAGTCTGGTCTGGGGGCCGTTCAGCGTGGTGTGGGGTCTGGCGCTGGTGCTGGCAACGGTGCTGCTGCGTCAGGAAAAGGACCGGAGCGACCGCTACCTGTTCGCCTTCGGCACCGTCATGGGCGGTGTGTACGAATACGTATGCAGCGCCGTCACCGAGCTGCTGTTCGGCACCGTGTTCTGGGACTACAGCAAGTTCAAGTTCAATCTGGGCGGGCGCATCAACCTGCTGTACTGCTTTTTCTGGGGCATTGCGGCGGTGGTATGGATGCGCTACGGCTATCCGCTGGTGCTCAGAGGCATGGAGAAGGTGCGCAGCCGCGTCCGCCCATGGATGACCGCCCTGCTGGCAGTGTTCATGGCGGCGAACATGCTCACCAGTGCGCTGGCGCTGGCCCGCTACGATGCCCGCACCAGCGGTGAAGCGCCCAAAAGCAGCATCGATATGCTGCTGGATGCGCATTTTGACGATGCCCGCATGGAGCGCATTTATCCCAACGCGAAGAAAGTAGCCAAGGCCGGATGAAATTTCAACGCTCCTCTTGCACTTTGGTGCAAAAACCGGTATAATATTTTCCGGATAAAAGGGAGTAAAGGGCGCTCGTTTTGCAAAAACGGTGCGCTGTGGCGCAGCGACATCCCGGCAGAAATGCCCGCTGTGTCACCGGAAGCTTGAGACTTTTATTACACTTTCCCGTTTCTGGGCAGGATGTAATAAAGGCCTCTTTTTTATTGCTGCTCTGCCAAAAACAAAAGGAGAAAACTATGCTCATTCCTGTTTTGCTGTTCATCGTGGGCCTGCTGTGCCTCATCAAGGGCGGTGACTGGTTCGTGGATGGTGCCACGGGCATTGCCCGCCGCTTCCATGTGCCGGAGCTGCTTATCGGTGCCACCGTGGTGTCCATCGGCACCACCCTGCCGGAGGTGATGGTCTCCACCACCTCGGCCTTTACCGGCCACGGCGAGATCGCCTATGGCAACGCCATCGGTTCGATCATCTGCAATGCATCGCTCATTGCGGCCCTCACCATTGCGGTAAAGCCGGGCAAGGTAGACCCCAAGAGCCTGCGCACGCCGGTGCTGTTCTTCTTTGTGGCAGCGGCCTTCTATGCCGGTGTGGCCTACACCACCGGCTACTTCTCCCGCCCGGTGGGCCTGATCCTTCTGGCCATGTTCGCAGCGTATATCATCTGCAACGTGATGGCCATGAAGAACGCCCCCGCCCCGGAAGAAGAGGAAGAACCGGAAGAAAATGCATCCTTTGCCAAGGAGCTGGGTCTGCTGGCCGTGGGCGCGGTGCTCATTGCCGTGGGTGCCAACCTGCTGGTGGACAACGGCACCCTGATCGCACAGGCACTGGGCGTGCCGGAGTCGGTGATCGCGCTCACCTTCGTGGCACTGGGCACCTCGCTGCCGGAGCTGGTCACGGCCATCACCTCGCTGGCAAAGGGCCACGGTGCACTTTCGCTGGGCAATGTCATTGGTGCAAACGTGTTCAATCTGGTGCTGGTGAGCGGTGTTTCCGCCACGGTGGCACCCTTTACCATCCCGCAGAACTCCCTGCTCTTCGGCCACAATGCATCGCTGGTGCTGGAGTTCCCGGTCATGTTCGCCGTGATGCTGCTGCTCACCCTGCCCGCTCTCTTCAAGGGCAAGCTGAGCCGCCCGCAGGGCATTGCGCTGCTGTGCATCTACGCGGCATTCTGTGTGGTGCAGTTCACCATCTGATAAAACAGCAAAAGGCCGACGCAGCACTGCGTCGGCCTTTTGCCGTTTTAAGGGTTACTTTTTCAAATGGGAATCCCAGCCGGAAGAGGTGATGACCTGCTGATCCGGTGTGCACCACATGGCTTCCACGCCGTCCAGACTTTCCACGATCTTCATCCCGTCCTCCAGCGGCTGGCAGAACAGGCCGGTGGTCAGGCAGTCGGCAAGGCCGGAGTCGCTGCACAGCACGGTCACGCCGTTAAAGTAGGCGGCGGGGAACAGGGTGTCCGGGTCGATCAGGTGGTGGTAGCGCTTGCCGTCCACCACGTAGTAGCGCTGGTAGTCGCCGCTGGTCACAAGGGCCATATCGCTCATGTTGATGGCACCGTCCAGCATGGAATCCGAAGTGTATACATCCGAAGAGCTCCACGGGTTTTCCACGCCGCCGGTCCACTGGCTGCCGTCCGGTTTTACACCAATGGCGCGCAGATTGCCGCCCACGCTCACCAGAGCGCTGGTCAGGCCGCGGGCCTCGGCAGCCTGACACACCATTTCCACGGCGTAGCCCTTGCCCACGCTGCCCACATCCAGCAACATTTCCGGGTCGGCCAGATAAACGGTCTTGGCATCCGCGTCGATGATCACGTTGTTGATATCACAGTGCTGGGCGGCTGCTTCCAGCTCTTCCATGGTGGGCAGCTTGTTGTCGGCATCCGTCTCGGCGGCTTCGGCAGCTTCGCGGTAATTGTGCCAGATATTCAGCACGCTGCCCATGGCAATGTTCAGCTTGCCGTTGGTGGTCTGGTACATCTGGTCGGCCAGCTCCAGCATGGAGAGGATGCGGTCGTCCACCTCCACCGGAGCGCTGCCGGCATTGTCGTTGATGGTCTTGACGTTGGTCACGCCGGGGTAATCGTTGTAGATATCATACAGCTGGTTATAGGTAATAAGGTCTGCGTGCAGGGCATCCATCTGGGTGTTGAATTCTTCCTCGCTCTCGCAGTAGGCGATCACCTGCGTTACAGTATCGAACACATCATAAAAAACGGTGGAATAGCGGGTAAGCTCTTTCTTTTTGGAGGCACAGCCTGCCAGCAGGCTCAGGCAGAGCACCCCGGCCAGCAGGGCGCTGACGAAACGTTTTGCGCGGGTCTTCATACGGTGCGGTTCTCCTTTGCGGCGGTAAAGGCGGCGTGCTCCTCCTGCAGGTGGGCCAGCAGATCGCCGAACACCCAGCTGCGGTTGGAGGGAGTCACAACGGCCTTGAGCGGAATGATAACCTGTGCCTGCTTCATCAGATCCAGCAGGGTGTCCACATCCTTCTCCTTGAAGTTGGCCAGAACCACTGCCGGCGGGTAGGCACCCGGTTCCAGCACCAGCGTGCGGGCGGCCTTGGTCTCCACCTCGCCCAGCAGCTGGGCCACGGTCTTGCCCGCATCGGCAGGGGAGACGAGCAGCAGCTTCATGCCAAAAGCAGGAGCCATGCCTTCCAGCTTGCCGCGGTCGGCGGGGGAAAGATTCCAGCCCAGAACCAGCGGGACACCGGCGTTCTGGTTGCGTGCGATATGTGCTTTCATAAAAAAACCTCATTTCAGGGTGGATTGCAAATACACTATAGTATAACACAAATACGCAAAAAATGGAATGCCGGGGGGGGCGGTACTACCGGGAGAAGTTTCGGAAAATTTCGAGCAAAGGCAACAAAAATTAGAAGAAATTACAAGGCGAATTTCAGTGCAGGTGAAGATTGTATGCAGAAAATAGAGGTGCTATACTAAAAATGCAAGACATAAGTCTTAGAAATTTAACAGAAAGCAGAGGTTTTGAGGATGAAAAAACAGAAGATGCGGTTCATCAGTGCAGTGCTTGCGGCATGCATGATGACATCTGTCCTTCCGGTCAATGCACTTGCTCTGGGGGGGTACGCCTGAAAATGGCATAACTGCGCAGGAAAACGCGGAAACGGCCACGACGATCCCCACTACGGGCATGAAAATCACCAAGGGCGGTGATTATGAGATAAAGGGAGACACTTATACGGGAGGCATTACCGTTAATGCCAGCGATAATGATGAAGTGACGATTCACATTGCTAGTAACGTGAAGTTTACGCGGGATAATCAGGTCTTTATCTGGGTGGAAAATGCAAAACTGGTGACGATTGAAAACACCGATAATCACACGGTGACACTGAACGGACAGCATTTTTACGACCTAAGTACTGCAAGCAATGGTGTGGAGAGCGTTATAAATGGCGGCACCTATATAGCACCGGGTCGAAACATGATCATGGTCCAGGGAACGAACAACACTCTTACCCTGAATAATGTTAATATACAGACGAACACCGGGTATGCCGTGACGACGGACTCTAATACGGTGTATGTCAACGGTGGAACATTTACCAAAACGTCATCGCTCTATAGTGAGTTCAAAAACCAGGGACACCTGACGCTGACAGATGTTACGGTTACACCGCAAGTTGCCGTCGACGGCAAGACGAGTACTATCGTTGAAAATTATACCGGTGCAGTTGTTGAAATCAACGGCGGAAACTATAAAACGACAAACCAAAGCTGCATTGTTAACAATGGAACGGTAACAATCAATAATGGCACTTTGGAATCTGAGGGGGCAAGCTGCATCCAAAACAACTGGGGTCGTGTGGAGATCAACGGCGGCACCATTACCTCGGATGCAGAAAGCACCATTCGTAACCGTGGCACGCTGCGCATGACCGACGGTACGGTGACCAACACGAATGCAGCCGGTGCTGCCATTGATATTTCCGGCAATTTCGGCGATATCAAGCTCATCGGCGGCACGATCAAAGGCATCAAAGACGGCATTTATGTGCAGGACCTTGTCAGCTCGGAAGTGACCCTGGAGCAGGTGAAGTTCGAAAACAACACCAACGATATCCATCTGGGTGAGGGTCAGACGATCAACATCAAAAAGACCTTTACCGGTACGGCAACGATCCTGACCGATGATCCAAGCCGCGGCCGTCATATCACGCTGGAAAACGAGGATCTCAGCTATCAGAACAAGCTGAAACTCTTCAGCATGAATTCTGGCTACATCATCGGCTATAAGCGCGGCGATGATGGCGTGGAATACCGCTATCTGGCAGATGCCAACGGCAACATCGTCAACGCTGTAAATGCGAAGGCAACCGCTGACCTCGGTGCCGGGGAGCAGGAGCTGGATACTGCCACCGTTGTGCCGGAAAACACCCTCGTGACCGTGACGGCAAACCTCCCGGAGGGCGCAGAGGGCGCAGAGTTCCTCGGCTGGAGCGCCGTGCGTGACGATGGCAAAGAGCTGGATCTGGGCGATGATCAGACTGCACAGTTTAAGATGCCCGGTTGCAACGTGACCGTCGAAGCGCTGTATCAGGGCGGAAATGTTGACCCTGTCAATCCCGGCGGCGGCAGCAGCAGCGATGTGGTGGCCGGCATTGCGGCTGTTGCGCTGACCGGTGCAGCCGTGTGGGGCATTTACGAAACCGGAACCGGCATCTATCGTGTGCTGAATATGCCCGACGTCCCCATGCCCTCCAACCGCGCCGGTCTGGCGACCCTGATCTGGGAAAAGGCCGGCTGCCCGGAACCGCAGACGGTGAAGAGCTTCAGCGACATCGATGATGCCGACCTTCATCTGCGGCAGGCTGCCAGCTGGATGGAAGAGCAGGGTCTGATGGACGATGTGAAGGAAAACGAGTTCCGCCCCTATCGCTATGTGACCAAGCTCCAAACCTGCCTTGTCTGGGATAAGGCCAAGGAAAAGAGCCTGATCTCCTGAAAAAGTAGATCATTCTTGTAACAACCCCGGGGTGACCGCAAGCGCCCCGGGGTTGTTTTTTCACAGGAAAAGGGGCAGAACCGGAAGATGCAGTGTGAAAAAGCAACGAGGAAGATCCCGCAGGATCTTCCTCGTTGCAAACACAAAATAATAATTCCGCAGAGGATAGTTCAAATCATCAGTTCAGCTTCTTGCCGAAGAACTCCACTTCCTTGCCGATGAACTGCATCAGCTCATCGAACTGGTCGGGGGTCAGGCTCTGGGCACCATCGCACTTTGCCTTGGCGGGGTTGTTGTGCACCTCGATCATCAGGCCGTCGGCACCGGCAGCAACAGCGGCCTTTGCCAGATCCGGCACCATCCATGCGTGGCCGCAGGCGTGGCTGGGGTCCACAATAACGGGCAGGTGGGTCATCTTGTGCAGCATCACCACACCGGCAAGGTCGAGGGTGTTGCGCATGCTGGTCTCAAAGGTGCGGATGCCGCGCTCGCAGAGGATGACGTTCTCGTTGCCCTCAGCCATGATGTACTCGGCGCTCATCACGAACTCTTCCAGCGTATTGGCAAGGCCGCGCTTGAGCAGCACCGGCTTCTTCTGACGGCCGACGGCCTTGAGCAGCTCAAAGTTCTGCATGTTGCGGGCACCCACCTGAATGAGGTCCACATTCTCGAACAGGGGCAGGTGCTCGGTGTTCATGATCTCGGTCACGATGGGAGCACCGGTGGCGCGGCGTGCCAGCTTGAGCAGGTCGAGGCCTTCGCTGCGCATACCCTGAAAGGAGTAGGGCGAGGTGCGGGGCTTGAATGCGCCGCCGCGCAGCAGGGAAGCACCCGCAGCCTTCACGCGCTGTGCGCAGTAGGTGATCTGCTCCTCGCTCTCAATGCTGCAGGGGCCGGCAATGACCGCAAAGTTTCCGCCGCCGATCTTTACGCCGTCCACATCGATCACGCTGTCGTCCGGGTGGAACTTGCGGTTGGCCTTCTTATAAGGCTCGGTCACGCGGCGGCAGGTCTCCACCACCGGGTTTGCCAGCACCCAGCTCTCGGCCACGGCCTTGGTGTCGCCGATCAGGCCCAGAATGTGGCTCTCACTGCCCTTGGAATCGTTGATCTGCAGGCCCATATCCTGCAGTTCGTGGCAGAACTCGCGTACCTGTACCTCAGGTGCGTCCTGTTTGAGTACGATGATCATAGTGCTTTGTCTCCTTTGCCTTATCGTGTGAAACGGCGAGGGAGACCGGCTCCTTTGCCGCAGCTTGCAGTGTCAAACTTCAGGGTTCTGAAGTGTGTGACGCTATGATATCACTTCAGGAAACTGAAGTCAAGAGAATTTTGAATTTTTTTGAAGAAAGTGGTAGAATGGGGGCAGGAAAAGGAAAAGCAGGCTCGCCCTCTCAGCTTCGCTTGCGCTCAGCAGCTCCCCCAAAGGGGGAGCCCTTGGCAAAAACGGAAACTTTGCGTGGATTGCCAAAGCCTCTCACTTTGGGAGAGGTGGCATTGCGTTAGCAATGACGGAGAGGGCGAGGACGCTGACCCAATGCCATCATACTTAAGAATAGAACCAGCTAAATATAAAGGGGAATACTACAATGGGAAAAGAAGCAAAAACCAATGCCATGCGCATTCTGGAGCGCGAGAAGGTGCCCTACACCGCCCACGAGTACGCTCATGAAGAGGGCGTTGCCGTGGCAGGTGTGGATGTGGCAGGCAGCATGGGCGAAGACCCTGCCTGCGTGTATAAGACGCTGGTGACGCAGGGCAATAGCAAAAACTATTTTGTGTTCGTCATTCCGGTGGCAGCAGAGCTGGATCTGAAAGCCGCTGCCCGCAGTGTGGGCGAAAAAAGCGTTGCCATGATCCATGTGGCCGATATCAACAAGGTCACCGGCTATGTGCGCGGTGGCTGCAGCCCGGTAGGCATGAAAAAGCAGTATAAGACTGTGTTCGATGAGAGCGTGCTGACGCAGGAGAAGGTCTATGTCTCCGGCGGGCGCATCGGCACGCAGGTGTGCTGTGCCCCGGCGGACCTCATCCGCGCTGCACGGGCAATTACAGCAAAAATTATTTTTTAAAAAAGTCCGTCTATTGTACAAAAAGTTAACGCATCCTATTTACATAAAATATACTTAAACTATAAGTCATACTTAAAAAGAAAAACAATGTCGAAACTGCACAAAACTTTTGAAAGTTTTTTGACGGCATGAAAACACAAGGTAGAATTTGTGGGAACACTCTTTTCAAAGATGTTTTTTTGCCGTAAACTGTATGTAGTACAGGGACGGCGGCCCGCAGAAAGGGCTTTTCCGCCGCCTGAAAACGCAAGCACAAGGAACTGCGGAGGAGAACTTCAATGATGAAGATGCTGCCGGGTCTCATGGGTCGAAACAACATTCGGGCATGTCAGGGGCATCGTGCAACTTTGTGCAAAGCGTCGGGAGAGCATACGCAGAATTAAAGGCCGTGGTACGGGTGTACCGCAGCCTTTTTTGTTTGTCGGTTGAGAAAGAGAGGTTTGGATATGGTTCGTAAAGTGGCTGTGATCATGGGTTCTGACAGCGATTGGCCGGTGGTAAAGGGCGCATGTGCCCAGCTGAAAGCGCTGGACATCCCTTTTGAGGCGCACATCCTTTCGGCACACCGCACCCCTGCCGGGGCAGCGGAGTTTGCCAAAAGCGCCCGTGCCAACGGCTTCGGCGTGATCCTGTGCGCAGCAGGCATGGCAGCACATCTGGCGGGTGCCTTTGCTGCCAACACCACCCTGCCGGTGATCGGCATTCCCATGAAGGGCGGTGCCATGGACGGCATGGATGCCCTGCTTGCCACGGTGCAGATGCCCAGCGGCATCCCGGTGGCAACGGTGGCTCTGAACGGTGCCAAGAACGCCGCATGGCTGGCTGCGGAAATTCTGGCTTTGAGCGACGACGCTCTGGCCGAAAAGCTGGCAGCAGAGCGCACCGCCATGGCCGCACAGATCGCTGCCAAAGAGGAAAAGCTGCAGGCTGAGATCGCCCAGCTGTAAAGGAGAACCAATGTCTGATTTTGCATATCCGCTGCACGAAGAATGCGGCGTTTTCGGCATTTACGACCGTGCCGGTACCGAGGATGTGGCCGCTGCGGCCTACTCGGCTCTGTATGCCCTGCAGCACCGTGGTCAGGAGAGCTGCGGCATCGCCGTGAACGATGATGGCGTGATCAACGGCCACCGCGACCTCGGCCTTGTGAACGAGGTGTTCACCCCGGCGGTGCTGGCAAGTCTGGCAAACCCCAATGCGCACATGGCTACCGGCCATGTGCGCTACGCCACTGCTGGCAGCCGCGTGCGGGCCAACGCACAGCCCATGATCGTGCGCCATGGCCGCGGCACCATGGCACTGTGCCACAACGGCAACCTGACCAACGCCATCGAGCTGCGCCGCCAGCTGGAAAATGAAGGTGCCATCTTCCACGGCTCCTCCGATACCGAGGTGATCTGCTACCTGATCACCCGCAACCGCCTGCGCATGGGCAGCATCGAGACCGCCATCAGCAAGACGATGGATGTGCTGGAAGGTGCCTACAGTCTGGTGATCATGTCGGCCACCAAGCTGATCGCCGTGCGCGACCCCCGCGGCTATCGGCCCCTGTGCATCGGCACCCTGCCCGGCGGCGGCTACGTATTTGCCAGCGAGAGCTGTGCACTGGATGCCGCCGGTGCCACCCTGCTGCGGGATGTGGAGCCCGGCGAGATCGTGGTGGCAGACGCAAAAACCGGTGAGCTGCGCAGCATCAAGGATCACTGCGGTCGGCCGGACACCCAGATGTGCGTGTTCGAGTTCATTTATTTCTCCCGTCCGGACAGCATCATCGAGGGCAGCTCGGTGCACGAGGCCCGCAAGCAGGCTGGCCGGTTCCTTGCACAGGAACACCCCGTGGAAGCGGACGTGGTCATCGGCGTGCCGGATTCCGGTCTGGATGCAGCTCTCGGCTACTCGCAGGAGAGCGGCATCCCCTATGGCATCGGCTTTATTAAGAATAAGTACATCGGACGCACTTTCATTCAGGGCAGCCAGAAGCAGCGCGAGAACAGCGTGCGCATCAAGCTGAACGTCGTTTCCAGCACGGTCAAGGGCAAGCGCGTGGTGCTGGTGGATGATTCCATCGTGCGCGGCACCACATCTGCCCGCATCATCAAGCTGCTGCGGGATGCCGGTGCCACCGAGGTGCACTTTATGGTGTCGGCACCGCCGTTCAAGTACCCCTGCTACTTCGGCACTGACATCCCGGATCAGAAGCTGCTTGTGGCCACCGGCCGCACGGTCGAGCAGATCAATGAAGTGATCGGGGCCGATACGCTGGGCTACCTTTCCACTGAGCATGTTGTCCAGCTTGCAAAGAACGCAAAATGCGGATTCTGCACCGCCTGCTTTACCGGCGAATATGCCGTGAAGCCGGACGAGGTGCTTTCCACCGATATTCACGAACGCCACCTGAACGACCGTCCCAAGGACGAGAAAAAGTTAGGAGAGTAAGACCATGGAAAAAAGCTATTCTGAAAGCTATGCAGCCGCCGGTGTGGATATCACCGCCGGTTATCGCTCTGTTGAACTGATGAAGCAGTATGTGGCCCGCACCATGAACGAGCACTGCATTGGCGGTCTGGGCGGCTTTGGTGGCCTGTTTGAGCTGGACTGCACCGGCTACAAGCACCCGGTGCTGATCTCCGGCACCGACGGCGTGGGCACCAAGCTGAAAATTGCCATGATCATGGACAAGCACGATACCATCGGCATCGACTGCGTGGCTATGTGCGTGAACGATGTCATCTGCGCCGGTGCAAAGCCGCTGGTGTTCCTGGATTACATCGCCTGCGGCCGCAACATTCCCGAGAAGATCGCAGAGATCGTCAAGGGTGTGGCTGAGGGCTGCGTGCAGGCCGACTGCTCTCTGGTGGGCGGCGAGACTGCCGAGCACCCGGGTATGATGCCGGAGGAGGAGTACGATCTGGCCGGTTTCACCGTGGGTGTCGTGGATAAGGAAAAGATCCTGAGCAATGAGACCATGGCAGCCGGTGATGTGATCCTTGCCCTGCCTTCCACCGGTGTGCACTCCAACGGTTTCTCGCTGGTGCGCAAGATCTTTGACATTGACGCAAACCCCGATGTGCTGCACACTGCCCCTGCAGAGCTGGGCGGCAAGACGCTGGGCGAGGCCCTGCTGGCTCCCACCAAGATCTACGTCAAGCCTGTGCTCAAGGTGCTGGAAGAGGTGGATGTGAAGGGCATTTCCCACATCACCGGCGGCGGCTTCTACGAGAACATTCCCCGCAGCCTGAAAAAGGGCTGCTGCGCACGCATCAACAAGGCAGATGTCCGCACCCCGGCTCTGTTCCAGCTGATGCAGAAGACCGGCAATATCTCCGAGCACGATATGTTCAACACCTTCAACATGGGCGTTGGCATGGTGCTCACCGTCCCCGCAGAGCAGGCCGACAAGGCGCTGGACATCCTGCACGCAAATGGCGAGCCGGAAGCTTACCGTCTGGGCGTCATTGCAGAAGGTGAGGGCGTGGAGCTGTGCTGAACATTGCAGTTTTAGTCTCCGGCGGCGGCACCAACCTGCAGGCTCTGCTGGACAGCGAAGCCCGAGGCGAGAACCCCAACGGCAGGATCACCCTTGTGATGGCCTCCAAGCCCGGTGTATATGCGCTGGAACGGGCCGCAAAGGCCGGTGTGGAAGGCTGCGTGGTGCGCCGCAAGGATTACGCCAGTAGTGAGGATTTTGACGCAGCTCTGCTGAAAACGTTGAAAGACCACAACATCGATCTGGTGGTGCTGGCAGGCTTTCTGTCCGTGCTGGGGCCCAGTGTCATTGAAGCGTATCCCCGCCGCATCCTGAATGTGCACCCGGCACTCATCCCGTCTTTCTGCGGGCCCGGCATGTACGGTCTGCGTCCGCATGAGGCGGCTCTGGCCCGGGGCTGCAAGGTGACCGGTGCCACCGTCCACTTCGTGAACGAAGAGTGCGACGGCGGGCCCATCCTGCTGCAGAAGGCCGTGGACATCCTGCCCGGCGACACCCCCGAGGTGTTGCAGAAGCGTGTGATGGAGCAGGCCGAGTGGAAGCTGCTGCCCAAGGCTGTGGCTATGGTGTGCAGCGGAGAGATCGAGTGAAAACTCCTTCCGTCACGCCTGACGGCGTGCCACCTCCCTCAAGGAGGGAGGCAAGGCTCCCTCTCCGAGGGGGCTGTCGCCGCAGGCGACTGGGGGAGTTCCGTAATAGGAGAATTTGACATGGAAAAGATCAACCTGAACGAGTATCTGGCATCCAACGAGTACCCCGGCCGCGGCATTGCTGTGGCAATGGCTCCGGATGGCCGCCAGATGTTCATTGGCTACTTTATCATGGGCCGCAGCGAGAACAGCCGCAACCGCGTGTTCGACCCCGTGCCCGAGCGCGGCGGCATCTGCACCATCGCAGCGGACCCCGCAAAACTGGAGGACCCCAGCCTCATTATTTACAATCCGGTGCTGACGCTGGGCAAGACCCATATCGTGACCAACGGCGACCAGACCGATACCATTTATGACCTGATGAGTCAGGGCAAGAGCTTTGCCGATGCCCTGCGCACCCGCACCTTTGAGCCGGACGGCCCCAACTACACCCCCCGCATCTCCGCTGTGGTGTACGCCGACGGCAGCTATCAGATGAGCATTCTCAAGTCTGCGGACGGCAATGGCGACAGCGTGCAGCGCTATTTCTTTGATTACCCGCAACCCGTTGCAGGCGAGGGCCATTTCATCAGCACCTACAAACACAACGGAAATCCCATCCCCAGCTTTGAGGGTGAGCCGCTGCGCTTTGCCTGCCCCCGCACCATCGGCGATTTTGCACAGGGTCTGTGGAGCAGCCTGAACCCGGACAACAAGGTGAGCCTGTTTGCCCGGGTCATTGATCTGGACTCCGGCGAGACCGGCGACATGATCTTTAACAAGTACGATGCCGTGTGCAGCGATCTGGACGACCCCGAAGAGCCGGAGCTGCTGCCTGAGGAGCTGGAACTGCTCAAAAAGCTTGACGCAGAGGAAAAACAGGACTAAAACAATAGAGAAATAAGGAGGATGCACCAATGAACGAACTGGCACTGAAGTACGGCTGCAACCCCAACCAGAAGCCCAGCCGCATTTATATGGAAGATGGCTCTGACCTGCCGGTCACTGTGCTGAACGGCAAGCCCGGCTACATCAATTTTCTGGACGCGTTCAACTCCATCCAGCTGGTCAAGGAGCTGAAAGCTGCCTGTGGTCTGCCCGCAGCAGCTTCCTTCAAGCACGTTTCCCCGGCAGGCGCAGCGCTGGGCCTGCCGCTCACCGATGTGGAACGCAAGATGTACCACATTGCCCCGGATATGGAGCTGTCGCCGCTGGCAAATGCCTATGCCCGTGCACGCGGTGCGGACCGCATGTCCTCCTTTGGCGACTGGATCGCCCTTTCGGACATCTGCGATGTGCCCACCGCAAAGCTGATCCAGCACGAGGTGTCCGACGGCATCATCGCCCCGGGCTACGAGCCGGAGGCACTGGCTATCCTGTCCGGCAAGAAAAAGGGCAACTACAATGTGGTCGCCATCGACCCGGCCTACAAGCCCGCTCCCATCGAGCACAAGCAGGTGTACGGCATCACCTTTGAGCAGGGCCGCAACGAGCTGGTCATCAACGCCGACACCATGCTGAACAACTGGGTCACTGAGAACAAGGATGTGACCGAAGAGCAGAAGCGTGATCTGGTCATTGCACTTATCACCCTGAAGTATACTCAGTCCAACAGCGTGTGCTACACCTACCACGGCCAGACCATCGGCGTGGGCGCAGGCCAGCAGAGCCGCATCCACTGCACCCGTCTGGCAGGCCAGAAGGCCGACAACTGGCAGCTGCGCCACATGGATAAGGTGCTCAACCTGCCCTTCCGCGACGATGTGGCAAAGCCCAACCGCGACAACGCCATTGATGTTTACATCGGCGATACGCCCGAGGATGTGATTGGCGACGATGTGTGGGCCGAGACCTTTACCGAGCAGCCCGCCCCGCTGACCGCTGAGGAAAAGAAGGAATATCTGAGCAAAGTGACCGGCGTGTGCCTTGGCTCGGATGCTTTCTTCCCCTTCGGCGACAACATCGAGCGTGCCCGCCGCTCCGGCGTGACCGCCATCGTGCAGCCCGGCGGCTCCATCCGCGACCAGCAGGTCATTGACACCTGCAACAAGTACGGCATCGCAATGGCCTTCTGCGGCCTGCGGCTGTTCCATCACTGATAGTACGGCACAGCGGAAGCTTCCTCCTCGGACACGAATCGGGCCATTCCATCGCCCGCCCTGCGGCCTGCGGCGGCAGGGTCCAACCCCAGCGGACGGTCCTCGGAGAAACTTCCGCCGTGCCGATGCATAGAGAAGGTGCAATTATGAAGAAAAAAATTCTGGTTGTCGGCGGCGGTGGCCGCGAGCACGCCATCATCAAGGCACTGAAAAAGAGCCCTGACTGCGGCGAGATCTGGTGCGCACCCGGCAACGGCGGCATCAGCTATGACGCAAAGTGCAAAAACATCAAGTCTACCGATGTGGACACCATGGTGGGCTTTGCCGTAGAAGAAAAGTTCGATTACGTTGTGGTGGCGCAGGACGACCCGCTGGCTCTGGGCATGGTGGATGCGCTGGCAGCAGTGGGCATCCCGGCCTTTGGCCCGGATAAGGCCGCTGCCCGCATCGAGGCCTCCAAGGTGTTCTCCAAGGACCTGATGAAGAAATACGGCATCCCCACCGCAAAGTACGAGACCTTTGACGACCCCGCCAAGGTCATGGAGTACATCAAGGCCGAGGGCAAGTACCCGGTGGTCATCAAGGCCGACGGTCTGGCACTGGGCAAGGGCGTGCTGATCTGCGAAAACGAGCAGCAGGCTGCGGACGGCGTGAAGGAGATCATGCTGGATAAGAAATTCGGCGCATCCGGCAACCATGTGGTGGTGGAGGAATTCCTCACCGGCCCCGAGGTCAGTGTGCTGAGCTTTACGGACGGCAAGGTGGTCAAGCCCATGGTGTCCAGCATGGACCACAAGCGTGCCAACGACCACGACACCGGCCTGAACACCGGCGGCATGGGCACCATTGCTCCCAACCCCTACTACACCCCGGAAGTGGCCGCTGAGTGCATGGAGAAAATTTTCCTGCCCACCATCAAGGCCATGAACGCCGAGGGCTGCCCCTTCAAGGGCTGCCTCTACTTCGGCCTGATGCTCACTCCGGACGGCCCGAAGGTCATCGAGTACAACTGCCGCTTTGGTGACCCGGAAACGCAGGTGGTGCTGCCCCTGCTGGAAGGCGACCTGCTGCACATCATGCAGGCCTGCACCAACGGCACGCTGGAAAACGAGGAGGTCAAGTTCTCGGACGGTGCTGCCGCCTGCGTCATTCTGGCTTCCGGCGGCTACCCGGTGGCTTACGAGAAGGGCAAGCCCATCACAGGCCTTGTGGACGGCCAGCTGCCCGGCGAGGAGAATGTGACGGTCTACCACTCCGGCACCGCCATCACCGAGGACGGCGCCCTTGTCACGGCCGGCGGCCGTGTGCTGGGTGTCACCGCCACCGGCCCGCGGCTGACCAATGCGCTGAGCCATGCCTATGAGGCGGCAGAGAAGATCAGCTTTGAAAAGCTGCACAAGCGCAGCGATATCGGCCTGCGAGCCCTGAAGGCACTGGCAGAGAAGCAGTAAGAAAGAAAACCCTCTCAGTCGCCTGGCGGCGACAGCTCCCCCGAAGGGGGAGCTTTATGCGGGAAAATGGGCAAGCCGATGCTTTCCATCGAACGCGGTACTTTCCGCCAGCAGAAAAAGCTCCCCCTTTCGGGGGAGCTGGCACGGCGTAAGCCGTGACTGAGAGGGTCGGTTCAAAGAATACAAAGGGGGAACCTACCCAATGGTCTATCGTATTTATGTGGAAAAAAAGCCCGGCTTTGATGTGGAAGCCACCGGCCTGAAAAATGAGCTCACCAGCCTGCTGGGCATCCAGTCGCTTACCGGTCTGCGTCTGCTGAACCGCTACGATGTGGAAGGCATCGACGAAGAACTGTTCAACCAGTGTGCAAACACCGTGTTCAGTGAGCCGCCGGTGGATAACACCTATGCCGAGCTGCCCGCCAGCGACGGCGTGTCCTTTGCAGTGGAGTATCTGCCCGGCCAGTTCGACCAGCGCGCAGACTCTGCTGCCGAGTGCATCCAGCTCATCAGTCAGGGCGAGCGCCCGCTGGTGCGCTCTGCCCGCGTCTATCTGCTGGAAGGCACCCTGACTGACGAGCAGGTGGCCGAGATCAAGAAATACGTCATCAACCCGGTGGAGGCCCGCGAGGCTTCGCTGGACACCAAGCAGACCCTGAAAATGGAGTACCCCGTGCCCGCCCCGGTCAAGGTGCTGGAGGGCTTCAACCAGCTGGACGAAGAGCAGCTGAAAAAGTTCATTGCGGACAACGGTCTTGCCATGGATCTTGGCGATATCGAGTTCTGCCAGAAGTATTTCCGCTCGGAGCACCGCGACCCCACCATCACCGAGATCAAGATGATCGACACCTACTGGTCCGATCACTGCCGCCACACCACCTTCGGCACCATTCTGGACGATGTGCAGATCGACGATGCCGTGGTGCAGAAGGCCTTTGACCGCTACATGGCCATGCGCGCCGATCTGGGCCGCGAGAACAAGCCCCGCTGCATGATGGATCTTGCCACCATCGGCGCCAAGGAGCTGAAGAAGCAGGGCATCCTGAAAAATCTGGACGAGTCCGACGAGATCAACGCCTGCACCGTCAAGATCAAGTGCGATGTGAACGGTAAGGATGAGGACTGGCTGTTCCTGTTCAAGAACGAGACCCACAATCACCCCACCGAGATCGAGCCCTTCGGCGGTGCAGCTACCTGCATCGGCGGTGCCATCCGTGACCCGCTGTCCGGCCGCAGCTACGTCTATCAGGCCATGCGCGTTACCGGCGCAGGCGACCCGCTCAAGCCGGTCAGTGAGACGTTGCCCGGCAAGCTGCCCCAGCGCAAGCTGGTGACCACTGCTGCCGCAGGCTATTCCTCCTACGGCAACCAGATCGGCCTTGCTACCGGTCAGGTGGACGAGATCTATCATCCCGGCTATGTGGCAAAGCGCATGGAGATCGGTGCCGTTGTAGGCGCTACCCCCGCTTCCCACGTCCGCCGCGAGTGCCCCGCCCCCGGCGATGTCATCGTTCTGCTGGGCGGCCGCACCGGCCGTGATGGTGTGGGCGGTGCTACCGGCTCCTCCAAGGCCCACAAGCTGGACAGCCTTGAGCACTGCGGTGCCGAGGTGCAGAAGGGCAATGCTCCCATCGAGCGCAAGCTGCAGCGCCTGTTCCGCCGCGAGGATGCCTGCAGGATGATCAAGCGCTGCAACGACTTTGGTGCAGGCGGTGTGTCCGTTGCCATCGGTGAGCTGGCCGACGGCCTGTACATCGACCTGAACAAGGTCACCAAGAAGTACGAGGGTCTGGACGGCACCGAGCTGGCCATCAGCGAGAGCCAGGAGCGCATGGCTGTGGCGCTGGCCCCCGAGGACGTGGACAAGTTCATTGCTCTCGCCAACGAAGAGAACCTTGAGGCTACTCCGGTGGCAAAGGTGACGGCTGAGCCCCGCCTGAACATGGTGTGGAACGGCATGTCCATCGTGAACATCAGCCGCGAGTTCCTGAACTCCAACGGTGCCGAGAAGCACCAGAAGGTCCATGTGGAAAAGGCCACGGTCTGGCAGCCCCAGTGGGAGGGCCTGACCTTCAGCCAGAAGATGAAGAACATGGTGGGCGATTTGAACATCTGCAGCAAGAAGGGCCTGTCTGAGCGGTTCGACTCCACCATTGGTGCCGCCACCGTGCTCATGCCCTTTGGCGGTGCCTATCAGCTGACCCCGCAGAACGCCATGGTGGCAAAGCTGCCGGTGGACGGCGAGACCAGCACCTGCTCCGGCATGGCATGGGGCTTCAACCCCTTCCTGATGAGCGCAGACCAGTACAAGGGCGCTCAGATGGCTGTCATCGAGAGCGTTACCAAGCTGGTGGCCTCCGGCTTCCGCTATGAGGATGCTTACCTCACCTTCCAGGAATATTTCGAGCGTCTGGGCACCGCCCCGGAGCGCTGGGGCAAGCCGCTGGCCGCTCTGCTGGGTGCACTGGATGCTCAGATGGGTCTGGGCATTGCATCCATCGGCGGCAAGGACAGCATGTCCGGCTCCTTTGAAAAGCTGGATGTACCTCCCACGCTGGTCTCCTTTGCCACTGCCATCGGCAAGGCAAACAAGGTGGTGTCCACCGAGTTCAAGAAGCCGGAGAGCACGGTGGTGCTGGTACGGCCTATCATCGACCCCGAGACCGGCTGCCCCAACTTCTTCTCCCTGAAGGCCAACTACAAGATCGTGGAGGACATGATCGAAGAGGGCATGGTGGCATCCGCCTGCTCTGTGGGCTACGGCGGCATTGCCGAGGCTCTGTTCAAGATGGGCCTTGGCAACCACATTGGCTTCAAGATGCGTGCGGATAAGACCACCCATGAGATGTTCCAGCCCATGTATGGCTCCATCGTTCTGGAAATGGTGTCCGATTCGCCCGCCGGTGAGATCCTGGGCGAGACCACCAAGGAATACGTCTTTGAAGCCTGCGGCGAAAAGCTGGATATGGCCCAGCTGCAGGAGATCTGGGAAGGCAAGCTGGAGCCGGTGTACCCCTACCGCAAGGCAGGCCCCACCGTGGAAAAGATCAACGGCAAGTTGACCGCACCCGCCGCACCCAAGATCGGTGTGGCAAAGCCCAAGGTCATCATTCCGGTGTTCCCGGGCACCAACTGCGAGTACGACACCGCCAAGGCCTTTGCCCGCGCCGGTGCCGACCCGGAGATTTTGGTCATCCGCAACCTGACCCCCGCCGACGTGGCCGAGAGCTGCAAGGCACTGGTCAAGGCCATCGATAACAGCCAGATCGTCATGCTGCCCGGCGGCTTCTCCGGCGGCGATGAGCCGGACGGCAGCGCAAAGTTCATTGCATCCTTCTTCCGCAACCCGGAAGTCACCGAGGCGGTGCGCCGTCTGCTGCAGCAGCGCGACGGCCTGATGCTGGGCATCTGCAACGGCTTCCAGGCCCTCATCAAGCTGGGTCTGGTCCCCTACGGCGATATCCGCCCCATCACCGCTTACGATCCCACCCTGACCTTCAACACCATCGGCCGCCACCAGAGCATGCTGGTGCGCACCCGCATTGCATCCACCGGCAGCCCGTGGCTGTCCAAGTGCGAGGTGGGCGAACAGTTCACCGTTGCCATCAGCCACGGCGAGGGCCGCTTCGTGGCTCCGCAGGAGGTGCTGGACACCCTCATGAAGAATGGCCAGATCGCCACCCAGTATGTGGACATCGAGGGCGATCCCACCATGGATCAGCGCTATAACCCCAACGGCTCTGTGCTGGCAATCGAAGGCATCACTAGCCCGGATGGTCGTGTGTTCGGCAAGATGGGCCACTCGGAGCGCAGCGGCGAATACCTGTACAAGAACGTTACCGGTGACAAATATCAGCCGATCTTTGAGGGCGGCGTGGACTATTTCAAGATTTGATGGTAGAATAGAGAAAAACTCCTTCCGTCATCGCTGGTGCGATGCCACCTCCCTCGGAAAGGGAGGCTGAAAGGCCCCCTCCCCGAGGGGGCTGTCGCCGGAAGGCGACTGGGGGAGTCACTTTCAGGAGGAAACAATCAATGTCTCAGCATGATCGTTATATCAGCCCCTTTTCCACCCGCTATTCCTCGGACGAGATGCAGTATATCTTCTCGGACGATAACAAGTTCCGCACATGGCGCCGCCTGTGGGTGGCGCTGGCCCGGGCCGAAATGGAGCAGGGCCTGACCAACATCACCCCCGATATGGTGGCTGAGCTGGAAGCCCATGTGGACGATATCAACTATGAAGTGGCCATCGAGCGCGAAAAGCTGGTGCGCCACGACGTGATGAGCCATGTGTACGCCTACGGCCAGCAGTGCCCCAAGGCGGCCGGCATCATCCATCTGGGTGCCACCAGCTGCTATGTGGGCGACAACACCGACATCATCGTGATGCGTCAGGGTCTGGAACTGGTGCGCAAAAAGCTAATCGGTGTGTTGGCAAAGCTGGGCCGCTTCGCCGAGGAATACAAGGACATGCCCTGCATGGCCTACACTCACTGCCAGCCCGCTCAGCCCACCACCGTGGGCAAGCGCGCCACCCTGTGGGCCAACGAGCTGGTGATGGACCTGCAGGAGATCGACCACCGTCTTGCTGTTCTGCAGCTGCGCGGTGTCAAGGGTACCACCGGCACGCAGGCTTCCTTTATGGAGCTGTTCAAGGGCGATGCCGATAAGATCCGCGCCGTGGATGCTTCCATCGCCAAGGAGATGGGCTTTGCGCCCGAAGCGGTCATCCCCGTGTCCGGCCAGACCTACAGCCGCAAGGTGGATGCCTTCATCCTGAACGCCCTTGCCGGCATTGGCCAGAGCTGCATGAAGTTTGCCACCGACCTGCGTCTGCTGGCTAACTTCAAGGAGATGGAAGAGCCGTTTGAAAAGAACCAGATCGGTTCCTCCGCCATGCCTTACAAGCGCAACCCCATGCGCTGCGAGCGTATCTGCGCACTGAGCCGCTACCTGATGGTAGATGTGCTGAACCCCAGCTTCACCACCGGCACCCAGTGGTTTGAGCGCACGCTGGACGACAGCGCCAACAAGCGTGTCGCCATGGCTGAGGGCTTCCTTGCCACCGACGCTATCCTGAACATCATGCTCAACGTCACCGACGGCATCGTGGTGTATCCCAAGGTGGTGCGCAGCCGTCTGATGGCAGAGCTGCCCTTCATGGCCAGCGAGAACATCATGATGCAGGCTGTGGAAAAGGGCGGCAACCGTCAGGAGCTGCACGAGCGTCTGCGCCAGCACGCCATCGCCGCCGGCAAGCAGGTCAAGGAAGAGGGCCTGCCCAACGATATGGTGGACCGTATTGCTGCCGACCCTGCCTTTGGCCTGACCCGCGAGGAGATCGTGGCGGGCCTTGTGCCGGAGAACTTTGTGGGCCGTGCACCGCAGCAGGTGGAGGAGTTCATCGCCAATGTGCTCAAGCCCATCTTCGATGCTAACCCCGACGCCGTGGAGCAGCACGCATCTTTGAGTGTTTGATTTTAAATGCTCTCCGCTTACGCTCTGAGCATAAACAGCGGAAGTTACAGTTTGTTTTGCAAGAAGGAGAAGCCTGCGGGCTTCTCCTTCTTGCTTTTTCACGAAAAGGGCCGGAAAGAAAAACTCCTTCAGCTGCACTTCGTGCGTCAGCCGTTCCCCTTTTTGTCACCTTTCGGTGACATCTTCCCCCGACCGGGGGAAGTCTTTCTCAAAGAGGGAGCCTCTGACGAAGAGGAAGAGTTTACCGTACGGCCAAAGCCTCCCTAATAAAGGAAGGTGGCATTGCGCAGCGATGACGGAAGGAGTTCTCTTGCGCAAATCATTTTATCATGTTACACTAAAACTCCAAACCTATGTAAAAGGAGAACCGCGTATGCGATTGGATAAATACTTAGCCGAGACGGCCCAGTGCACCCGCAGCGAAGCTAAGGCGCTGCTTTCCAAAGGGCGGGTGCAGGTGAACGGTACTGTCTGCAAAAAAGGGGACACCCAGCTCAGGGAAACCGATACGGTGGCCGTGGACGGCAAAGCCCTGAATTATCGGCAGTTCGTGTACATCATGCTCAACAAGCCCGAGGGCGTGGTGAGCGCTTCCACCGACAAGCGTGACACCACCGTGGTCGATCTGGTGGGGGATGCCTATCCCCGGCGGCAGCTGTTCCCGGCGGGAAGGCTGGACAAGACCAGCACCGGCTTTGTGCTGCTGACCGATGACGGCACCTTTGCCCACGACATCCTTGCTCCAAAGCGCCACGTCTCCAAGACCTACACCGTGGTGTTGGACACGCCGCTGACCGAGCAGATGCGCACCGGCTTTGCGGCGGGCGTGACCCTTGCCGACGGCACCGCACTTTCGCCTGCGGAGGTCACGGCCCTTTCTGCCGATGGCTGCACTGTGCGGGTGGTGCTCAAGCAGGGCGTATACCACCAGATCAAGCGGATGTTCGGCGTGTATGGCGCAGGCGTGAACGGCCTGCACCGGGATGCCATCGGCGGCCTTGCACTCGACCCGGCCCTTGCACCGGGCCAGTGGCGGGAGCTTTCTGCCGAAGAAGTGTCAAAAATTTCCAGCTGACAGGGTCGGCTTTTCACCCGAATTTCAAAAAAGCAACACATTTTTCCGGTAGAATAGGGGGCAGAACCACGCAAAAAGGCACTTTTTTGGTTCAGAATGGCCCCTGAAGATAATATTCACAAGAAAAAACTATCTTTTTTGTTGAAATATGTTGCAAAAGTAAATTCTTTTGTGTAAAATATAAAATGTAATGCAGCTAAATTGTTAAAAATCACGACCGGCTGCCGCTGCGGTTTGCACAAACGAGGAAAAGGGGTATCCATTATGGCCAATAGAGTATTTCAAAGCGTGATCTACCAGATGAAAGACGCGATCAACCGGGTGGTCGGCGTGGTGGATGAGACCGGCGCTGTTATTTCCTGCTCGGAACTGAACCTGATCGGCGAGGTGCGCGAGGGTTTCATGGCGGAGCGTCTGACCGCGGGCGACCGCTTTGTGCGCGATGGCTACACCTATCAGCAGTTCTCCAGCGCCAAGCATAATGATTATGCAGTATTCGTGGAAGGCGTGGACGAGACGGCTGGTCAGTTTGCCGCCATGCTGTCCATCAGCCTGCAGAGCATCAAGCAGTACCACGACGAAAAGTTTGATAAGTCCAACTTTATCAAGAATGTGGTGCTGGATAACATCCTGCCCGGCGATATCTATGCCAAGGCCCGTGAGCTGCACTTTGCCACCGATGTTTCCCGCGTGGTGTTCATCGTGCGTGTTACCAGCGGCGGCGATATCTCCGCCTACGATGTGGTCAGCAGCCTGTTCCCCGACAAGCAGAAAGACTTTGTGTTCAATATCAGCGAGACGGATACCGTGCTGGTCAAGGAGATCCGCAAGGGCATCGACCGCACCGATATGGAAAAGCTGGCTGCCAGCATCGTGGATACCCTGTCCGGCGAGCATTACATCAAGGCTGTGGTGGGCATCGGCACCCCCATCTCCAACGTGAAGGATCTGGCTACCTCCTTTAAGGAAGCACAGATCGCCATGGAAGTGAGCAAGGTGTTCGACACCGAAAAGCAGATCATCCGCTACGATAATCTGGGCATTGCACGCCTGATCTATCAGCTGCCCACCACCGTGTGCGAGATGTTCCTGCGCGAGGTGTTCAAGCAGGGCAGCATCGAAAGCCTGGATCAGGAGACCCTGTTCACCATCCAGCGCTTCTTCGAGAATAACCTGAATGTGTCTGAAACCAGCCGCGGCCTGTTTGTGCACCGCAACACGCTGGTGTATCGTCTGGAAAAGATCAAAAAGCTGACTGGCCTGGATCTGCGTGAGTTCGACGATGCTATCGTCTTTAAGGTAGCACTGATGGTCAAGAAGTACCTGTCCAACAATCCGGCCAAATACTAATAAGCTGCAGGCTCTGCCTGCAGTGCAGAACCGGCCGCTCGAAACCGATGCTGGCCGGTTCTTTTTGCTGTGAAAACAGATTTTAATGTCAGGAGCTAATATTACCCTATGATCGATTTAGAACACGTTTCCAAGGAATATAAACGGGGCGGACCGCTGGCACTGGACGATATCAACCTCCATGTGGACGACGGCGAGTTCGTGTTCCTGCTGGGCCATTCCGGCGCAGGCAAATCCACCCTGCTCAAGCTGCTGCTGCGCGAAGAGCTGCCCAGTGAGGGCAAGGTGACCGTGCTGGGCAAGGATGTTGCCAGCCTGCACCGCCATCAGGTGCCGTATCTGCGCCGTCAGATGGGCATTATCTTTCAGGATTTCCGGCTGATCCCCACCATGACTGTGTACGAAAACATCGCCTTTGCCATGCATGTGACCAACGTCAAGCGCCGGGAGATCAGCGACCGTGTGGAGTACATGCTGGAGCTGGTGCATCTGGAGGATAAGGCCAAGGCCTATCCGGACACCCTTTCCGGCGGTGAACAGCAGCGCGTGGCTGTGGCCCGCGCCCTTGCCCACGGCCCCAAGCTGGTCATTGCGGACGAGCCCACCGGCAACATCGACCCGGAATTGAGCCTGGAAATGATGGAGCTGCTGGAGCGGGTGAGCGAAACGGGCATCACCGTGGTGGTCGTTACCCATGAGCACGAGCTGGTGCGCCAGTTCCACCAGCGCGTCGTCACCCTGAAAAAGGGCCGCATCATTTCGGATGTGCCTGCCGACAAGGAAGCCATCCGCGCACGCGCAGAGCGCAAAGAACGCCTGTTCGAGACCGAGCTGGAACCTGCTGACACTGCAGAAAAGGAGGCGGCCACCGTATGATGAGACCTTCTACCTTCTTTTTTCTGGTCCGGCGCGGTATCCGCAATCTGGGCAAGCACTGGGCCATGACCTTTGTGTGCATCCTGTCCCTCAGTGTCTGTATGACCCTGAACACCTTTGCAAGTCTTGCCGAGGTGAACGTGGACAGCATGGTGAACTATCTGGGCAGCCAGAACGAGACCGTGGTCTATCTGGACCCGGAGTGTGATGATGCCACTGCGCAGGCCGTGGGCGAAAAGCTGGCGGCAATGCCCGGCGTGACCAATGTGCAGTTCGTCTCCAAGCAGGACGTGCTGAACACCTACCGCAATTACATGGAAGATTACTCCTCCCTGTGGGATGAGTTTGAAAATGACAACCCCTTCAAGGCCAACTACCGCGTTTCCATCGCGGATCTGAGCCAGATGGAGAGCATGAGCAAGCAGATGCAGGCCATTCAGGGCGTGTACAGCGTTACCGCCCCGGTGGAAATGACCAACGTCTTTGTGCAGGTGCAGCGCTCTGTTACCAAAGTGGGCCGCGGCATCGTGCTGGTGCTGATGGTCGTCAGCATCATCACGGTGGGCAGCACCATCCGCCTGAGCGTGTTTGCGCGCCGCCGCGAAATTGAGATCATGAAGTACGTGGGTGCCACCAACGGCTTGGTCACTCTGCCCTTCGTTGTGGAAGGTCTGGCCATGGGCCTGATCTCCGGCGTGCTCACTGCAGCAATCAGTTTGGGCGGCTACTCCTACATGGTGCAGGCCTCCGACGGTCTGGGCGGCGTGTGGGAAATGATCATGGGTCAGGCACTGGTGCCGGTGAGCGCCGTCTGGTCCACTATCATCCCGTACAGCCTCATCGGCGGTGCCGTTGTGGGTGGTCTGGGCAGTATGTTCTCCATCCGCAAGCACCTGAACGTGTGATCGAAAGGAGCCGCACATGAAAAAAGCACTTCATGCAAAGCCCTTCCGCCTGCAGATGCCCGGCCATACGCCGCGCCATGCACGGCCGGAGCCTGCCCGCAGCAAGCTGCTGCGCGGCGTGAGTCTGTGCCTGGCGGCGGTATGTCTTGCGGCAAGCGTCAGCTTCCAGCCGGCTACGGCAGCCACCAGCATGGCCAGCCTGCAGAACAAGCTGAACAGCCTTTCCAAATCCATCGACCAGCACAAGAAGGAGCTTTCGGACGCAAAGAAAAAGGAAGCTGCTGCAAAAGCGCTGGAAAGTGAGCTGAAGGAGCGCGTGGGGGTCATTCAGGATCAGATCAGCGTGCTGAGCACCCAGATCGCTGCTGTGCAGAACAACATTGGCCAGACCGAGCAGAAAATCACCGCCAAGGAAGGCGAGATCACCCAGAAGCAGGCCGAGATCGACAGCCAGTGGGGCGATTTTAAAAAGCACATGGCTGCCATGCAGGAGCTGCGCGACGGCGGCAGCGTGGCCATGCTGAGCGCAGTGAACGACCTGTATGAGCTGCTCACCTTCAACGAGGTCATGCAGGATATCTCCATCAAAGATACCGAGATCATGGACAACATGAAGGCGGCCAAGTCCGAACTGGAAGCGGACAAGGTGGAGCTGGAGGCCCAGCGCAAGGAACTGCAGAGCCAGAAGGCGGAGCTGGATACCCAGAACTACCAGATGAAGGCAAAGCAGAGCGAGCTGAACAGCAGCATTTCTGCGGCGCAGCTTTCTGCACAGGATGCCCAGAAGGCCCAGCAGACGGCACAGGCCGCTATTGAATCGGACGAGCTGAACTATGAGGCCGTCAAGAAAGAGATCCAGAAGCTGATCGCGGCCGCTGCATCCAGCAAGCCGCAGCTGAGCTTTACCGGCTTTGCCTGCCCGCTGAAGAGCTATACCCGCGTTTCTAGCGAGTACGGCTGGCGTAAGAATCCGGTGTCCGGCGTCAACAGGCTGCATGCCGGCATCGATCTGGCTGCGCCGGGCGGTACCCCCATCTACGCAGCCGCCAGTGGCTATGTGCAGGTGGCAGGCTGGTCCAGCGGCGGCTATGGCAACTACGTCATCATCTATCACGGCAGCATGTCGGACGGCAATGCCTACAGCACCCTGTACGGCCACATGAGGTCGGTCGCCACCAGCGCAGGCAAGTATGTCAAGCAGGGCGAGTTGATCGGCTACGTTGGCTCTACCGGCAACTCTACCGGCAACCACCTGCATCTGGAGGTCTGGAAGGGCGGCAAAAAGGCCAATGCGGTCAATCCGCGCGGTTATATCCCGTTCCCGCACAACTGAGTGTGTTTATAAGGAGTCTGGTATTCTATGAACGAACAAAAACACAAGCGCTGGCTGCGTATCGGCTGCCTTGTTCTGGCAGGCGTGTTTGCACTCTCGCTGCTGAGCAGTGTGATCATGATGCTGCTGTATTAACAGGGAGGGGCAAGCATGAACCGTAAAATCTCTGTGGGCATGGCTGTCACCATTGTGATCCTTGCCATGACCGTGACCTTTTCCATTACCATGCTCATTGCCATGCGTCTGTTTGACAGCACGGTGAGCAGCGTGAAGGAAAAGGAGAGCATGTACAACAAAGTGGCCGAGGTGGACCGCTATGTGCGCAGCAACGACTACTACACCATTGATGAAACGATGCTGTACGATCGCCTGACCGCAGGCTACCTGCTGGGTACCGGCGACAAGTACGCCCGTTACTACACCGCCAACGCCTACACCGAGCTGATGAACCAGCAGAGCGGCAAGGTGATGGGCATTGGCGTGGAGCTTGGCATGGACCAGACCGGCTATGCCAGAGTGACAAGGGTGTATGAGGACTCGCCTGCGCAGGAAGCCGGTATCGTGGTGGGCGATTACATCACTGCTATTGACGGCACCGATGTGAAGAGCCTTTCCGGGGTGGATGCCGTGCAGTCCCGCCTGCAGGGCGAAGCCGGCACCATCGTCAATGTTACATGGCTCGACAGCAAGGCTGCTTCCCGGACGACGGACCTGACCCACTCCGGCTACACCAGCACCACCGTGGACTACCAGATGCTGGACAGCGTGGGTTACATCAAGATCCGCCAGTTCGACGGCAGCACGCCCAGCGAGCTGGACTATGCCATCCGGTCTCTCACTACCAGCGGTGCCCAGAGCCTTGTGTTCGACCTGCGCGATAACGGCGGCGGCGTGTTGGATGATGCCATCAGCTGCATCGACCTGATCGCCCCGGAAGGCACTGTGGCCTATGCCGAGGATAAGAACGGAAACCGCACCATCATTGGCAGCAGCGACGATGAGAGCAAGGTGGAGCTGCCCATCGTCTGTCTGGTCAACGGCAACACCGCCAGCGCAGCAGAGCTGTTTGCTGCCAGCCTGCGCACCATGAACGGCGCACGTCTGGTGGGCACCACTACCATGGGCAAGGGAACCATCCAGAGCAGCCCGCAGCGCCTTTCGGATGGCAGCGCCGTGAGCATCACGGTGGCAAAGCTCATCTGCGGCGACGGCTCCTGCTTTGATGGCACCGGCCTGAGCGTGGATGTGGAGCGTGCCCTCAGTGCCGAAGAGACCACGAATTTCTACGATTATACCCCCGAGGATGACCCGCAGATCCAGCGTGCGGTCAGCGCAGCACAGCAGCTGAGCGGTACCACGACTCTGGGCGGTGTCAACGAAGCAGCTTCTTCGGCTGCTGCTTCCGAAGAAGCCGACAGCGCTGCCACTGAGCCGGAGAACACTTCCTCTGAGGAAACGGCTTCCTCCACCGAAGCAGAAGCCGGCGGCGAAGCAGCATCCAGCGCAGAATAAAGGGTAAAACCGGCAGAAATGCTGCATGGGCTTCTTTTTGTAAAAAGAGACCCGGTTTATTGCGGTGCTGTTTGCCGTACTGATCCCTTCTCGTGAAAATGCAACCCAGCCAGACCCGCAGGTCTGGCTGGGTTGCCATATTATAATAATATTTCCGCTGAATATGCCCAAAGCGACGCGGAGGGCATTCAAATCGTACTATGAAAAAGGATGGAATCTATGCCCGAACTGACCGACCTCTCGGTGATCCGCGCCCTGTGTGAAAAATACGATTTTGCACTCTCCAAGGGTTTTGGACAGAACTTTATCATCAACCCGGGTCTGCCGCCCAAGATCGTGGATGCCAGCGGCGTGGATAAGCGCTATGGTGTCATTGAGATCGGCCCCGGCATCGGTGTGCTGACCCGGGAACTGGCAAAGCGCGCCGCCAAGGTGGTGTCCATTGAAGTGGACGAACGCCTGCCGCCGCTGCTGGCCGAAACGATGGCCGGAGTGGACAATTTTAAACTGATATTACAGGATGTACTGAAAGTTGACCTGAAGGCTCTTATTGCGGAAGAGTTCCCCGGTATGCCGGTGGCTGTGTGCGCCAACCTGCCCTACTACATCACCAGTCCCATCGTCATGAAGCTGCTGGGCGACCGCCTGCCCATTGAAAGCCTGACCGTCATGGTACAGAAGGAAGCTGCCGACCGTCTGGCTGCTGCGCCCGGCACCCGTGCATCCAGCGCCATCAGCTGCGCGGTGAGCTACTATGCCACCTCCAAAATGATGTTCACCGCTGCGCCCGGCAGTTTTTACCCGGCCCCCAAGGTGACCAGCGCCGTGGTGCGCATGGAGATCCGTCCGCAGCCCGCTGTGCAGGTGGAGGACGAAGAAGGCTATTTTGCGCTGGTGCGTGCCGCCTTCGGACAGCGCCGCAAAACGGCTGCAAACGCCATTGCCAGCGGCCTGGGGATGCCCAAGGACGCGGTGACAGCCGCCATTGAAGCCGCCGGTTTTGATGCCCGCATCCGCCCGGAAGCCCTCACACTGGAGGATTTTGCAAAGATCCAGCAGGCCCTTGCCCGCTGAAGCAGCCCGCTGCTCAAAAAAGAATACAACAGACTTTGAACCCCACAGGAGCCGTCCGCGGTTCCTGTGGGGTTTTTATGATAATAGAATCGAATGGTTCGATTTTATTATCGATGTATTGCGTTGAAAATTCCTGGTATCAAAACGTGATACAACAGAAAAGAATGCTAAAAGCAGACGAAAGTATGAACTGATGGCAATGGCACCTCATTTGTTAAACGGTATAGTATACTGCTTGGGGAATGGGTTGTTTTTTTGCGCGCCAAGAAGATATTGACAAGCCGCGCGTTTTTTGGTATTCTATCAAAAGACCGCTTGGTCCATGCTGGTGTGGCGCAATGGCAGCGCAACTGATTTGTAATCAGTGGGTTGCAGGTTCAACTCCTGTCACCAGCTCCAAAAAGCCGCTCAGGAACGTTGATTTCTGGGCGGCTTTTGCTTTTGTGTTTTTGCTTTCGGCACAAAAATCCAAAAATTCCGCAAAAGATGTTGACAAACTACCATCCGGGTGGTAATATATACAGGCAATCCATGGACTGCAAAAACTGAATATGGGCGTGTTCCCGAGTGGCCAATGGGGACAGACTGTAAATCTGCTGCTTTCAGCTTCGGTGGTTCGAATCCACCCGCGCCCACCAAACAAGAAAAATCCGAACCTGTTTCCGATTGGAGAAGGGTTCGGATTTTTCGTTTTCTTTGGGTACAGCAATGAAGGCTCCCGTGGACGGCGCAAAACTCCGATACCTTGTCATAGACCGTAAGCCAATAACAAGATTTGGAGGGTATGATTATGAAGTACGATGAAAGAGCCTGCAAGTTTAACATGGATACCGGGTGTGTGGAGTTGACTCTCCAAGATGGGAGAAAAATTTCCATTGACTGCACCGGGGTTGAGGATGCTCTGGATGTTACCATGGAGCAGAGGTCAGAACTGGACTACCTCATCTACAATGACCCGCTGGGCTATGCGGACTTGATTTTGAATGGCGACCCAGAGGAATATTTGAAGAATGTAGCAGGGAGCCATGGGTTAGAAGATTAAGGACAAAAAATAAGAGTTGTGTCCAACTGGACACAACTCGGTGAGATACATCTATATAAGGCAGGGCGTTCCCTCTTTACTGGGAGCGTCCTGCTGTTTTTATGCGGCAACAGGCAAGGCTTGCAGAGCTTCCTGCTCTTTCAGCCATTCCTCATATTCACGCTGGCCTTCCTCACTGTTGAAAAACTCAACCATGGAGGGATAAAAGCAACGCGCAAGGGTCTTGATTGCTTCATCCGGGTAGCCGGATTTGTTCGACTTCTTCTTTTTGTTCAAATGGTATCCTCCGAAAATCAAAGTTCCATATCCTGCCCACGCTTGCGGTTTCGCTGCGGCACATTCATGGTGCGCTCCTGCTTGGGGGCAAGAATCTTTTCCAGAAAGCCGCGCACCAGTTCGGGCGCACGGTGGAGAGCATCCAGATAGGGTTTCACGTCGTACCACAGGTCGTGGTACTTGTTGCTCCAACGAACGGCCTCTTTCTTGGCGGTGGAAAGTTCTTCTTTCAAGCGGCGGTTCTCCACGTCCATCATATAGCCGTGGTCGGCTTGCTTTTTCAGTTTGGAGAATTCTTCTTCGGTCAGCGAATAGTTGCCGAGGAAGGTTCGCTTACCGATATAATCCAGATCGCGCGCGTGAATGAGGGCTTCTTTTGTGAGCGTGGCCTTTTTCTGAACAGCGGCAAGTTCCTTCTCCTTTTTGGAGAGAGCGGTGCTGGTTCGGGCAAGCGACTGTTCTTTCTGGTCGATTTGAGAAGTCAGGCTGTCCAGACGCTCCTGCTCCCGCTGGACTTTGAACTGGGTGACGGTCAGGTGTTCTTCGGTGCTACCGCGCTCACCGCGTTCTACGTCGGTGTACCCGGCGTTGCGCATATAGTGGAAGAAATCGTCTTGCAGGACGCTGTACGACTTCTTCAGGACTGGCTTGCCGTTCTTTTGCAGCACGGGCTTTCCGGCATCGTCCAGCAGGGGCTTGGATGCCCACTTCTTGCTCCGGCTGACCTGCATGACGGTCTCCTTGACTGTGCCGACCAATGCCTTGTCTTTGCAGCGTTTCGACCACAGGATTTGCTTTTCCACGACAGGCACATAGACCACATGGAGGTGGTAGTGGTAAACTTCCCGGCCTAATGCTTCGGTCATGGCACGGTTGGTCTCATCGGCGTGCATGACAGCCGAGAGGATATACTGCTCACCGCCCACGATTTGAACGGCTGCTTTGTAGGCATCCTCATAGAACTGCTTGGCGAACTCATAGCCGCCGTGGTTGTCAAAGTAGGCCGAGTTGACATCAAAGACAAGCTCACAGTAGTGGGTGGCATCCGGCTTCAGGCCGCGCGTGGAGATGGTTCCATCGGCTTCCAGTTGGGCGAACAGGTCGGTGTAGCTGGCGGTTGGCTTCTTGAAATGGACGTTCCATGCAGCGCGCTGGGGGATAATGTCGGGGTTTCGATAGCTATCCTTTTCGCGCTCGTTGTGCTGCTGGGTGTTGCCAACGGCCTTGTCCGAAACGGCGAGATTCCGGACACTGGTGCGGTCAACGCCATCGTTTCTTGCCAAAGGGCATCCCTCCTTTCAAGGTTCATCGAGAGGTGACGGGGAACGGAGATGCACTTCTGCGGAAGTGTAATAACCCACTATGACACTTTCATCCCTATGGTCTGCAAAGTGTAGTGGGCTCTCCGAGGGGGAACGTCTCCTGCGGGAGAGCTACGATCAAGTTCGCACAATGCGAACTTGATTGCTCCGTACGCATCTGAAAAAATTGCGTACGGACTTCAAATAACCCGTACGGTCTGTACGACGTACGAAAATCTAAAATAAAAACGATAACACGTTTTAATTTGTCTCGATTTGCCGTACAGGTGCGTACAAGTACAGACCGTACAGGTTGTACGAACTTCTTCCGTGAAAAATGCACTTTTTACGGGCAGGGGTGGACAAGCGGCTCGATGCCTACAAAGCCCCGCACCCTGCGGCCACCGGGCAGGTAGATGTTGTTGGTGGCTTCAAGGTTGTAGCGGCGGTCATTCTGGCGCAGTTCTGCGCTGAAACGGATCGCCGATACGCTGTGACAGGCGTTATCCTCGCACCACTGTTTATAAATGTCATAGAACTCCTTGGAGCTGATGGAGTAGTCCGCCTTAAAGCGGAAGTAACCCTCGGACTCCATGAAGTCGATGACATTGTTGCTGCTGCGTTTGATGGTGTCCACGTTGGCGGCGGCTCGTTCGCTGACCGTGAAGCGGAAATCGTTCTGCACCAGCCGGTGCAGTCCTTCCAGACACCACAGCAGGATGCCTTCCAACTCGGCGCACATCTTCTCCACAAGGAAGGGATCATCCGTGCGGTCGGCAGGCTTGTCTTTGGTGGTCAGGATGAGCTGACGGCGGAAGAAGCCATCCGAATGGTCGTACAGCGAGGTCAGCGCACCGTTGCCGAAACAGAGGAATCGGGCGTAAATATCCCGCTGGTAGCTCTGGACACCCTTGCGCTCCAAGTCCAGCTTGGCTTCGGCGGTGACGATGGTCTTGATATAGTTGGTCTTGGGCAGGGCGTTCATGTCCATATCATCGTCGATCATCAGCAGGCGGCGTTCCAGATCGGCGCGGGCAAAACGGTTATTCTCCACTTTCTGGACGCTGCCATTGCTGGCGGCATCTCCCATGAGCCGTTTCAGTACCAGCCCGATGCGAGACTTGCCCTCGCCGCCCTTGCCAACGATGAGCATCATCTTCTGTCCCTTGGTGCTGGGGATCAGGCAGTAGCCCAGATATTCCTGCAAGGTGGGGATGTCGGCATCGTCCAGCAGCTCGTGCAGAAAGGTCAGCCAGCGTTCCGGGTTGGCGGCTTTCGGGTCATACCTCACAGGCAGGCGGTTCTGGCAGAACAGGCGGCTCTCCTGAAAAGAGCCGTCCGGCAGATGGTACACGCCGTTCTGGAGATGGATGCAGTCCTGTTCGATGGGAAACGGGTCGGAAAAGGCCAGCAGCTTGATGGTCTCCAGAATGTTGGTGACCTTTTTGGACAGGCCGGAGGTGACATATTCCTCGATGTTCTCCAAGATGCGCTGCTTGATCTCGCTCTCGTCCTCCACCGGGCCGTCCAGCGTGTACAGCGTTCCGTTGACGCATTTCAGCGGCCACTGCTCCAGAAAGGCACGGCCAAACTGGACTTCATCGATCTTCTTGCCGTTGTACCAGTCCGGCCATAAGGGGTTGCGGGAAATGTTTTTCTTCATAGGGTAATTCTCCTTTAAAAAAGTAAAGTGGTGATTATCATAATGATAATCACCACTTTAGGTGAATGAATCGTCAGGCGCACTTTGCCAGAGCAAGGCGGTCGGTGCGCTCCTCCAGCATCAGCAGGTACGACCCGGACAGCAGCCGTGCAGCGGCATCGGCCTTCTGCTGGGGTGTTCCAAATGCAACGCAGTCCGTCAGGTGCTCGATGGTCTCGGTCGTGTGGAGGGCTTCTTCAAACCGTGGGTCATGCGGTTCCTCCGGGGTGGCAGGCTTGTAGCACTCCTGCCAGTCGTGCAACAGGTCGAGATAATCGGTCAGCACCCGCAGGCAGTAGGCGATGTCTGCCCACTGCTCGTCCGTCAGGCCACGCTTGGGCGGCGTAAGGGCGATGGCATTGGCGGGCGGCTTGTCCGGGTCAAGCCCGAAGTCGTGTATCAGCTTCTCGGCGGCTTGCCGGGGGTTCAGGTCGAACAGCTTGGCGGTGAGGTCGATGGCATCTCCATTGGCCCCGCAAGCGAAACAGTAATAGTAGGATTCGTTCAGCATCATACTGGGGTGGTTGTCGGAGTGGAACGGACAGCACACCATGCCATGGCGGTCGGGCTCCATGCCGTACATCTCTCCCACCTGCCGAACGGTGATGGCGGACTTGACAGTTTGATACAGGCTCAAGGGCATTCCTCCTTTGTTTCGTGCGTTGCACCAGAGTACCCCAAAGTGGGAACTCTGGTGTTTTTTGTTTCCTGCCTGAATATACGGGGAATTTTGCAGAAAGAGCAAAAAAGCGGCAAAACTGCAACGGAAAAAGAAAAAAGCCCTCACTGGTTGCAGGACTGCAACAGCAAGGGCGGAGAGGTAACCGTATATTGAACAAAACGGCAGAGCGTATTATAATGAGGAAAAAGATCAAAAAGGAGGGCCGACCACATGGCACAGGAATATCTGCCCGCACCATCCAACGTCCGTCTTGCGGACTTGATGAAAAAGCACAACATCAGCCAACCAGAGCTTGCCAAGGAAATCGGCTGCTCCAAGAGCACTATCAGCCGCTTTATCAGTGGTGCGAAAGGAACCCTGACTCATCAGCAAGTGCTGAAAATTGCAAGGCTGTTCAACGTGTCCACGGATTTTCTGCTGGGAGAAACCAACATCCCCGACCGCAAGAACTACGACATTGCCGAACTGGGCTTGTCCGTAGAAGCCGCAAAGAACCTCTACACGGGGCGCGTCAATGCAGAGGTAGTCAACCTGCTGCTGGAAAACGCCCGCTTTGCAGAGCTTACTTACCGCATAGCGCAGTATTTTGATGATACTTTTGCGTCTGGCATCGCAGCACAGAACGCCATGCTCACGACATTGAGCACCCTGCTGCGCACAAAGGTCAAGACCCCGGAAGCAGCCAAAGCCGCAAAGGACATCAGCCTTCGGAGAAAACCGGTGTACCAAGGCGACCTTGATGACATTGAGATGTACTTCATGGCGGCGGTCAAGGAAATCAAAAAGGGTATCGGGAGCCACTACGCTGAACAGGAAGCCATGAGCAAGAAAGTGGCAGAGAAGATGTTCACCGAATTGACCAAAGGGCAGGATGTGCAGCACCCAACGATTACGGCAGAGCAGTTGACGGATGCAATGTTGGACAGCGTTTCGGGTATGGAAGGAGCCACGCCGGAAGCACTGGAACAGCTGCGAAGCGGTCTGTTGGGAATCTTGCAGTCTGCCGCAGAGCAGGAAAACGCCCATGAAGCAGACGAATGAACGGCTTTGTGCGCTGGCACAGAAAGGGGACGCCACCGCACTGGACAGCCTGATCGACAACAACAAGTCCTTTATTGGCAAGGTGGCAAATGACCTTTTCCGCAGCATGAATCTGGCACAGTCCGGCCTGAACCTTGACACGGACGATTTGAAACAGGCAGGGAATATGGGCTTGTGGAAGGCCGTGCCGAAGTTCGATGCAGCGCGCGGCATGAAGTTCCTGACCTATGCGGCTCCTGCCATTCATAACGCCATGATGGACATGGTGCGGGATGCCTTTGCTGCTTTTGAGCAGCGGATGGTGACAGAGGACAAGGACGGTATTCTGCTACCAGCGTGTTTCGCTGGATGATGTTCTGCCGGGAGAGGAACAACTACGGCGCATCGAAGCCATAGCCGACCCCTACGCCATGCAGCCGCAGAGTATTATGGAAGAACAGGAATCGCGCCGGGAACTGTACGATGCTCTGAAACGGCTGAGCCAGCGGGAGCAGACCTATCTTCTGTACCGCTATGGCTTCACCGATGGCGAGGAGCATCCTCTGATCGGCACGGCGATATACTTTCACCTGACAAAAGGCCGCGCAAAAAAGACGGAGAAACAGGCCATGGATAACCTTTGGCTGGAACTGCCGTGGTGGTTTATCTGAATGAAAAGAAAAAATCGTGATTGTGCTACAAGCTTTATGGGGATTTATGTGCAACTATACGATTTTGAGAAATTTTGTAGACGGATGAAACAAAATAGGATTAAATCTAAGTATCTAAGGAACGTTGATTTCACGGAGCCGCTGATTACCGACTGTAGGATTTGAGGAGGATGCCGTTTTATGAAAATTACACGAGATAAAATGTTTTTTTCAAAAGATCTTATTCATACAATGGCATATGTCGGAATGTTCGTGGCGGCAATTATATCGGTTGGAGCGTGTAAGTCTGGTATTTGGGTGGCTGCGATATTAGCATGGATTGTAGCAGGTATAATTATCGGATTGGCGATTATTTCTGACTATAAAAAGGCAGAACTTTTGAAAAATGGAACAAGAATCATCGGAAAGGTTACAGCAACAAAACGGGTACATATAAAATTTCATATGAGTACCTACCACCTTGCCGATGAGGATGTAATCTATCCATATGTGGTACATTATCAGTATAAAGTTAAAGGTGAAACCTATAATGGAAAGTCGCAGTGGTTTTGGTTCAATCCATGTATTCCGAAAGGGGCACCAATAAAAATTCTAGTAGACCCAAAGAATCCGGCCCGAAGTACAGTTCTCAAACCAGAAAGCTAAAGATGGCTTTCAATCGAGGTAAAACAAAAAGTTTATCCTTATAGCGTGTTTATTTAAAAGAAGATTGCGATTGTGCTACAAATTTTCAGGAAGTTTATGTGCATCTATACGATTTTGAAAAATTTTGTGGACAAACGAAATAAATCAGGCTTAAATTTCGTTATCTAAACAAAAAAGCAAGGCGGGAAGGTTTGATGATTTGTAAAAAATGAGGGCATAAAAATAAAGTAGGCGTTTGATATTTCCAGCAATGTGGGCAGTAGTGAAAGAAGGTATAGAAAATGAAGAAAACTTTATATACATTTTTGGTTTGGAATTTTCTGTTGTTTGTAGCTGGTTTAAGTGATATTGTTTTTTATAGAAATCTTACATCGGTAGAAGGTATGACAATAAGCTGGACCCAGCCAGCGCTTGTAAGTATTACTTCATTTTTAATATTGCTTTCAATATATTATGGGATGCACCAGCTCCTTTTCGGGAA
The DNA here is from genome assembly GCF_017377615.1 of Faecalibacterium sp. Marseille-Q4896. Taxonomy (NCBI): domain Bacteria; kingdom Bacillati; phylum Bacillota; class Clostridia; order Eubacteriales; family Oscillospiraceae; genus Faecalibacterium; species Faecalibacterium sp. Marseille-Q4896. Next base: position 240,365 of record NZ_JAFREG010000003.1, on the reverse strand, counting down.
AAATTTTTATTTGAAACTGGAAATCAAGCAGGAAGACATAGATAAATTGCGAAATTCAATTTATGATTTTCTGAAAAAAGGCGAAATTGACCCCGAAAAATTGCAGCAACACTTGAAGTGTTTGATAATTGCTGAAGTTGTTTTGTGGGGTGGATTCATCGTTTACTTATTTATATCAAAGGGCTACTAATTTTCAATTCTAATAATGGGGTAAAGTGGTACGAATGAAAAAGATACAGAACTTTTTCTCGACGATTTTGCAAAAGCTGTGGAAAAGTTCGATAACTATCGTTTAGCATTAAAAACTACGGAAGCTTTACGCTGAAAGCTGTAACTTTAAGCAGGCCGGAAAGCTTATAATGAGGGTAGAACAGAAATATGACCAACGAAGATACCACTGATTTTGACGAGCACTTCGCTAAAATTTCGTCCTATATTGTGGACACATTGCACGGCGTTCCACTTGAGATGACCGAGGATGAAAAAGAACAATTTCGCATACAGGTTATTTCAAATCAGTATGCAGAACGGTTGCTAAGTGAAGCCGAAAAGACAGAAACGTATAGAGGTTTATCAAAAATTGATATTCTCCATACAGTTTCTATCCCTCAACTGGCTAGAACAATCCCACTTAAAGGTTTGAATCTCAGTTTAGAAAAATACAGAATGCCGGATGGTGTAATAATAGAGGTTGAGAGTTCGTCACATTATTTGGGGTCATTTAGTGAGAAAAATGATTCTTCCACAAATTGGATAGAAAAGATCATGGAGGGTGTCGGTATTCACTAGATGGATTCTCAAGAAGCATAAACAGCCCGCTATTTGCAGAGAATTCTGGAAGAAAATTGAAGAAAGCATCCTTCCGGCAACAGCACCCCGGACGTTTGTGAACTCTCACAACAGAGATCAAGAACCAATCCCTGCTTTGCGCTTACACCGTTTTGGTGACATTTTTTCTCCGTCTTGCTACAATATTGTGGATTTTTTCTATTTGTGCTTTGCTATTATCAACATCTAAAATGGAAACCGTGATGGAGGTGATTCCAATGCAGATAATTTCCTTGAAAACAAATTGAATGCTTTGGCAAACGGTGGCCAGTTCTCCATTTCCTACGACATCACGATTCCGTAATAAAAGCATTAGATAATGGGTATAAAAGCCACGATTCTTTAGAGTCGAAAGAAAAGAATCGTGGCTTTGTACGTTTGAATTATGGAGCAAGCCAAATGAATAAGAAATTGGAATTTTTTAGCAGTATGGCGGTTGCCTTTATAGTTTTGATATTGGTCTTTCTTTGCATTCGTTTTTCAGGTCAGGGAAAATTTGCTACACATGGAGGAACCAATCCGTCTGATGTAAAATGTATTTATACTTCAGTTTGGCCGGATAATGAATACACTAGGCTTATTTGTGAGCCGGAAAGTGGAACGATAGAATATATATTGGATGGTTCTAATGCTGGGTATTATGCAATCTTTTATAATAATATCTCTGAAGAAGAAATACAAAAATATATTGACCAATTGAAAACCTTAGGATACGCTGAAGAGGCATCGGCTTCAGAAAGCGTTTCGACAGGCGTTTTGCTAAGAAAAGATGAAACATGGATAAGCATTGCATACTCAGAGGGAGGATTTGGAATCCGGATTTCAGTAGAAAAATCCTGAATAAAAGAGATGCTGGGGAATCCCGGTTATCCCTATGATGCAGTGGAAAGAAAATGGATTGCTCAATATTGGAGGCTCCAACCACAGCTTCTTTGTTGAAATGTTAATCAGTTAGATACCGCCAGACGGTTTATTTAGAACGAGGTTAAGTTGGAACAGCCGATGCCACACTCGGAACAAACAATAGCGGAGGCCGTACAAGATATGTGCTAGTATGGGAGAAAGATGGCATATCACATACGATCATTGGAAAGATACCGCGTGAAGAGATTCTAAAAATTGCAGAGAGCATTTCCTAACTGGCTGAATTTTTGCCCACACGCTTGTAATTATTTACAAATGTGTGGACACTTTTTCGTTGAAGCGTCCAAAGCTGACAAGATTTTGAACTTTTTTCAAAAAAGCTGTCACAAACGCAGTGTGAGCAACGTTGACTAAGCAAAAGCTCCTGGGGGAGTGTACAAAATGGAGGTTATTCATTAATCAAAATGACGAAAGAAGAAATCATTTCCATGCTATCAAAGGAATTGAACAGTGAATGGACGAATGGAGTCACATGTTTGATGGTGGAAAATTCCGATAGCTATATTCCAGTAATAGTTCATCACAATAAAAATGAACTTATTGTTGAAGTAGGAGAACAAGACAAGAAGATTTACCGCATCGGACGAAATGAGCTAAATAAAACATCTTAGTCATCACCAAAAAAATCATTGAAATCAGTCACAATTTGACGCATAGAATATGAATTCAAACTTGATATGAGGTGATTCCAATGCAGAAAAAATAGAACACATATTTCGAAAATATTGCTACCATCAAACTGTCAAAGAATACAAGTCAAACGGTTCTTTGATTCGTTCTAAAACGGATTACTATCAGGCTATTGGTGGTTAAGTCACTCCGTTTGTAAGGAAAGGGTTGAAAATGGATTTTCTTAAACAAAAAGGGCCATTAGCAAGAGAATTCTGCAACACGTTGATTTACATTATTTCGTTAGTGTCATTAAAGCCTTCAAGCCTTCAGAGGGTGTTGACAGAACTTCAATGGAATGGGATGTGGTTCTTTTCTCTGGCATTTTTCGCTGTCATCTTTATGGAAATGCTGTCCGATTTTTTGCTGGTTACAGATCGCTGCACTGCATGGAAAGCATTAAATGGAAATGTCAGCGAAGCCGAATTTCACAATCTTCAGCAGATTGTCCTATGCGAAAATCAGAAAGTTTCCATTGAGAAGAAACTTGCAAGTACGATACTACTGGTTCTGATGATATGTGCAACTGCTGCATTTGTGTGGTTTACCTTTTTGGTATAAGGTTTTGTTATGAAAGAGATAATTATTATACCACATATTGGAATTGGACAATTAAAATTAGGTATGGCACCAGATGAGCTAGAAAATGCTCTTCTACAAATGAAGAAACAGTGGTCGAATTCTTCTGATGAAGCAATGCAAATGGAGCGTTGTGCTGAAACTGGTGATCCTAATTTGATAACAGGACGATATATGGATAATGATTCGTTCTTTCTGGTGCAGTATCGGAACGGAAAAGCTACTGAAATCGGCATCCAGAGAGAGTTGTCTAAAGTGGCATCAATAAAATTGTTCGGGCTGGATATGTTTAATACAACCGCCGAGTGTATTATTGATAGCTTAATGAAAAAGGACAACGTTGTTTGCAACGAAAAGGACTTGCAACTGGGAACGGAATATCTTTTCCCTGAAATTGGAGTCCGACTTTGGAGAGAGCGAGCATTTCATCTCAAACTGTTGAAAGACCCGTTATACATGGAAGAGATGCAGGCTGTATTAGAAGACGAATATCAGTATCAATACTTCCAGATGGTTACTGTGATGGGTTGAATTGCTAACGATCAATGGGATTTGATATAACTTTTCCGCTTGTAGTACATAGCGATGACCACAGCTATCTGCTAATACGGGTGAACTAATTTGAAGTATTTTATTGACGAAGATCAAAGAAAAGCCTCACACAGCAGCTGCTACTTGGAATTTCAACAAGGGCAGTATCATGACAAGTGCTGGCTTGACACATCTATTAGCATCAGTGATGAAGTATGGAATAGCCGCCATGTTTCAGATCTGATTCTTGAAGTGATTCCAGAGTTTGACTTTTATGGAATAACAATCGTTACAAAAGTACAATGGGATAATATTTTAACAAAAAGTCAATCGGATGGATGTACTTGCAAAGAGATTATTGCAGAAGCAGTTCCTTGGGCAGCAAAGTGTTTTGAAACGAATGATGTGTTCACTATCATAGGGATGTGAGTCGAACTTTCTCGGAGAATAACAGTGATACACAAAGGAGAGTGTAACATGAAAAAAATTCTTACAGCAATCGTATCGGTAAGCATATTTATTGTTGGAATTTTGCTTATACTTTGTGCGGACACTAATTTTTTATGGTATGCCTTTAATCAAAATGTTCGCCTTACAGTAGTTGCAGGGATTCTCATTGCACTTGTTGGTGGCGTTGGTGTGATAATGAATCTTTGGTGTATTCTAAAAGAATTGTACAGTAAATAGTTTATTGAAGGTTAAACTTCCAGTCTGCCATGGTCGCAGCCAAGAGAGATAATATTCAAACTTACTACTCAGCAAAAGCTAGGCACACTCCAAGAATTTATTATAGAGGGTGAATATCCCGCGCTTTGAACAATTTAACGATGAATATATTGTGCGATATGGAGAATTTCATTTGCGCGTTCACCTCGAATTGACTTGCAACGCAAAATACGTTACAATAAGACCGAGGTGATAACCATGGAAAAAACGATGACACTCAATCTTCGTGTCAACCCCACCGTTAAGCAGCAAGCCGAGGATGTGCTGAAGCAGCTCGGCATCCCGATGGCAACCGCCATTGATATGTACCTGCGCCAGATCACCCTGACTGGCGGCATCCCCTTTTCTCTGTCCCTGCCGAAAGCTCCTGCGGCTCTGAATGCTGACACCATGACCGATGATCAGCTTCATGCAGCCTTGCAGGTAGGCATTAAGGAAATTCAGAACGGTGATACCGTGGATGCGGCAAGCGCATTCGCACAGTTCAGGGAACAGCACAGATGAAGCAGTATGACGTGAAAATTTCTCGTGCAGCCCTCAGCGATATGGAGCAGATTTACAGCTATATTGCTGACCGTCTGCTGGAGCCTGACACGGCTATGGGGCAGTATAATCGTATTGCAGAAGCCATCCAATCCCTGAACATCCTGCCAGAGCGCTGTGCGCTAGTGGAAAGTGAGCCGGAGCGCACTCAAGGGCTGCGGCAGATGCTGGTGGACAACTACTCGGTGTTCTACTTTGTGGGCGGGGATGCTGTTTCGGTGGCTCGTGTGCTGTACAGCGCATCCGACCTTGTGCGCCGCCTGCGGAGAATGAAGTGAAAGGGGTGTTTGCATGACCGCCGTGATTTACGCCCGCTATTCCAGCGATAACCAGCGTGAAGAATCCATCGAAGGTCAGATTCGCGAGTGTACGGCCTACGCCGAAAAGAACGGCATTACCGTGGTCAAGCACTACATTGACCGCGCCCTTTCCGCCAAAACCGACAACCGCCCGGATTTCCAGCAGATGATCAAGGACAGCGAAAAGCGGTTGTTTGATATCGTGTTGGTCTGGAAGCTCGACCGCTTTGCCCGGAACCGCTACGATTCTGCACATTATGAGTACCAGTTGGAACGAAATCATGTCAAGCTGGTATCTGCCACGGAGCCTATCTCTGACAGCCCTGCGGGTATCATGGTCAAGAGTATGCTGACCGGCATGGCTGAATACTATTCCGCAGAACTTTCTGAAAAAGTTGTGCGCGGCATGACTGAGAATGTTCTGAAGGGCAAGTACAACGGCGGCACGATTCCCATTGGTTTTAAGGTGGACGAGGAGAAGTTCTTTCAAATCGACCCGCTGAAAGCTCCCTTTGTGGTAGAAGCCTTTCAGCGGTATAACGATGGCGCGACCATGAAAGAACTGATGAACTGGCTGAACGACAGTGGCGTGACCACCAACCGCAACCAAAAGTTCACCTACAACAGTGTTCAGAAGCTGCTGACGAACAAACGGTACATCGGAGAAAACCACTTCAAGGACATTGTGATGCCCGACAGCATCCCGGCCATCGTGGACAAGGACTTGTTTGAAGAAGTGCAGCAAAAAATCAAGAAGAACAGCCGCGCTCCTGCCCGTCACAAGGCCGAGGATGATTACTTGCTCACCACCAAGCTGTTCTGTGGAATGTGCGGCGCGATGATGTTCGGCGAGTGCGGTACGGGTAGAAACAAGGTCGTTCATCATTATTATAAGTGCGCCACCGCGAAGCGTTTCAAGACCTGCAAGAAAAAGACCGTCCGTAAGGAATGGCTGGAAGATTTGGTCGTGGCTGAAACCATGAAGCTGATTCAGGACGATGCCGTGATTGATGCCATCGTTGCAGAAGTGATGGAGTTGCAGGATCAGGAAAACACCACGCTCCCTTTGCTGGAAAAGCAGATGCGCGAGGTGGAGAACGGCATTGAGAATATGCTGAACGCTATCCAAGCGGGTGTGCTGACCAACTCCACCAAATCGCGTTTGGATAAGCTGGAAGCCCAGCAGAAAGAACTTGAGATTCGGATTGCCGAAGAAAAAATCGCTCGGCCACGGTTAAGCGAAAATCAGGTTCGTTTCTGGCTGACCCGGTTCCGCAAGCTCGACCCGAACGTAAAAAGCCACCGGGAAACGCTTATCAATACCTTCGTGAACGCCGTTTATCTCTATGATGAAAAAGTTTTGATTACATTCAACTACAAAGACGGCACAAAAACCATCACTTTCGATGAAATTGCCGCCAAAGATGCCCCAGAGGGCAATGGTTCGGATTTAGGTTGCTTCGCTCCACCAAAAAGCCTCAACGTATGAAAGTACGCTGAGGTTTTTGTTTTGCTGCAAAGCCAGACTCACTGGGCGGGCGGATTCGAACAGCATCGGCCCGCCGAATAGTCCGGAGGGCAAAAAAGCCCCTGCGGGGCTTTTTTAGATGCGCGGCTCGCGACATCCACCCGCGCCCACCAAAAAAACCTCAACGTATGCAAGTACGCTGAGGTTTTTGTATTACTGCAAAGCCAGACTTATTGGGCGGGCGGATTCGAACAGCATCGGCCCGCCGAATAGCCCGGAGGGCAAAAAAGCCCCTACGGGGCTTTTTTAGATGCGCGGCTCGCGACATCCACCCGCGCCCACCCCAAAAAGCTCTAGCGTATTTAGTACGTTAGAGCTTTTTATTTTGCTTGTGCGTGGGGCTCATAAATGCAGGTGGATTCGAACAGCTGCGGCGATGTCGTTGAAGACGGCGCAAAAACAGCCCCGATGGACCGTCAGGTTCACCGGGGCTGCTGCTATACCATGATTTTGTTGACGTTAACATTTTCGTGGTGCCGCGAAAACATCACATGTAGACCTTCTGGCTGCGCACCTGCGCTTCGATCAAAAGAGCTGCTTCCCCGTGGGGGCTATGCACATGCAGGATATCTGTTTGTGCCGCCGTTACTCTTCCGCTGCAGCTTTGGATTCGTTCACAAAGGCGGCAATCTTATCCACCTGAATTTCGGCAACGGCACGGCCGGTCTCGTAGACGCGGCGCAGCTGGACCGGATCGCGCTCCATGGAGCCGATCTCCAGCGGGATGGGCGGGCGGATGACGAACGCCTTGCCGGTCTGCTCCAGCATGGCAATGTGATCCAGCGTTTCGTTGTAGCGTTCGTGACGGTCGGCAACGGCTTCCACGAAAGCGGGGTAGCGCAGGTAGCGTGCCCGGATGACGGGCAGCATCTTGTTCTTCTTTTTCACAAAGCCCTTGGGCTGGGTCAGCACAATGAGGTTGCGTTTGTAGCCGATGGACTCGAAGAACCGCACGGGGATGGAATCGGCAATGCCGCCGTCCAGCAGCTGATAATGGCCGATCTTTACGATCTTGGCCGCCAGCGGCATGGAAGCGGATGCCTGCATCCACTGGATATCCTCGGCATCGCCGGTGCGGCATTTGTGATAGATGGGGTCGCCGGTACGCACATCGGTGCACACCACAAAAAAATCCATGGGGTTCTCTGCAAATGCCTTTGCGTCGAACACGTCCAGCTTTTCCGGCACGGTGTGGTAGCAGAACTGCTCACTGTACAGGTTGCCGGTGCGCAGCAGGTTGCCGAAGCTTGCGTAGCGCTTATCGTTGCAATACTGGGTGTTGTAGCGGATCACACGGCCGATCTGATGGGACTTGTAGTTGCAGCCGAACACCGCACCGGCCGAAACGCCAATGGCACCATCCAGCACGATGCCATGCTCCATCAATACATCCAGAACACCGGCGGTAAACATGCCGCGCATGGCACCGCCTTCCAGCACAAGACCCGTTTTCATATATGCTCTCCCCTCCTGTGTGCCGGTGCACAGATGCCGGACACACCTTATATTAACTACAGTATACTCGAATCTGTAAAAAGTACAAGAGCGGAAAACCTATAAATTTATCAAGAAAACCTCTTGCCAAAGGAAAGAGCATCCGGTATACTAAGTGAAATAAAAAGAGAAATATGCGCTGCAAACGCATGGGCATGGAAAAGATCAGGTTGGAGGAACTGCTGCACTATGAAGATGCTGGAAGATCGTATTCGCAAAGATGGTATCGTACGCGAGGGCAATGTGCTCAAGGTGGATAGCTTTATCAACCACCAGATGGACATTCCGCTGTTCCGGGAGATGGCAAAGGAGTGGAAGCGCCTGTTTGCAGGCAAGCCCATCAACAAGGTGCTCACCATCGAGGCCAGCGGCATTGGCATTGCAGCCATCGTGGCCAGCGAGTTCAACGTGCCGGTGGTATTTGCCAAAAAGTCCATGAGCATCAATCTGGACTACAACAACTACGAAACCAAGATCCAGTCCTTCACCCACAAAAAGATCTACAATGTGATCGTCTCCAAAAAGTTCCTCACCCCGGAAGACCATGTGCTGATCATTGACGATTTCCTTGCCAACGGCTGTGCCCTGATGGGCCTGCTGGATCTGGCCCAGGAGGCCGGCGCCACAGTGGAGGGCATCGGCATTGCCGTGGAAAAGGGCTTCCAGCAGGGCGGCGAGCTGATCCGCAGCAAGGGCATCCAGCTGGAGAGCCTTGCCATTGTGGAGTCCATGAACAGCGAGACCGGCGAGATCGTCTTCCGCGAGCAGCCGCAGCAGAATTAAACAAAAAAACATTGCAGCCCCGGGAAAGTCGGAAGACCTTTCCGGGGCCGTTTTTTGCTTACGCCCCGTCAAAGCTGTCACCGTCGGCGGGCAGGTCGGCAGCGGTCTGGGCGGGATCGGTATCGGTTTCCGGTTCCACGGCGCGGGGCACGCCCTTGTACACCAGCGTCTGTTCCAGAACCTCGGCGCACACCGGGGCTGAAAGGCTGCCGCCGGCAGTCGTCCAGCTGTGGGGTTCGTCCAAGCACACCAGACACAAAAACTGCGGGTCGTCGATGGGAGCCACGGCCACAAAGCTGGCAATACGGGCTTTTTCGTCGGCGCTGTCCAGCTTCTGGCTGGTGCCGCTCTTGCCGCCCACCCGGTAGCCTTGGATGCGGGCATTGCGCCCGCCGCCGTAGAGCACCACGGCTTCCATCATCTCACGCATGGTTTCAGAAGTTTCCGGTTTGATCACCTGCCGCCTGCACACCGGCTCTGTGTGCTGAAGAATGCTGCCGTCCGGGTTCAGGATATCGCTGACAAGATAAGGCTGCATCAGCCTGCCGCCGTTCACCACAGCGCACACGGCTGCGGCCATTTCCATATAGGAGATCTTGCTGCTCTGGCCGAAGGCGCAGGAGGCCAGCTCCACCGGCCCCATGCGGTCGGCGGTGTAGTACAGACTCTTTTTGGGTTCGGCGGGCAGATCGACCCCGGTTGGCTCCCGCAGGCCGAAAGCGGCAAAGTAATCGCAGAAGGCTTCCTTGCCCAGCCGCGCGCCGATCTGGATAAAGCTCTGGTTGCAGGAATTTTCCAGCGCCTGGGTCACGGTCTGGCTGCCGTGGCGCTTGTGGTTGGCGCAGTGGAACCGTGTGCCCGCCACCGAGATGGACTCGCCGCAGTAAAAGGTGGAGTTTTTGCTCACAGCCCCGGCATCCAGCGCGGCGGCGCAGGTGATGAGCTTGAACACGCTGCCCGGCTCGTACAGGTCGCTGACGGCCTTGTTGCGCCACTGGGTCTGCTGGGCCAGCTGCAGGGCGGCAGCGCGCTCGCTGCCGGTAAGGGCATCCACGGCCTTGCGGGCGGCTGCATCGTAGATCACGCGCGGCTGGTTCGGGTCGTAGGCGGGCGTGGTGGACATGGCCAGCACGGCCCCGGTGTTCACGTCCATCACGATGCCCACGGCGCGCGCCGCCACATGATGCTCCTTGACCGCATAATCCAGCGCGTTTTCAAGGTAATGCTGGATGTTGGCATCGACAGTCAGCCGCAGGCCGCTGCCTTCCAAGGGCACTTTTTCGGTCTCGTAGCTCTGCTCCAGTGTGTAGCCCCAAGCGTTGACGGCGGTGAGCACCACACCATTCTGCCCGGTGAGCACATCGTTATATTTCAGCTCCAGCCCGCTCACACCGGCGTTGTCTACATTGGTAAAGCCCAGCACGCTGGCCAGAAATTCCCCCTCCGGGTACCAGCGCTTGGAGTCCTGATTGATGCGGATGCCGGTGATACTGTTCTCTTCACAAAAATCCCGCACGCGGTCGGCGGTGTCGCGCTCCACGCGGTAGCGCAAAAGGCAATCGTTGGAGGTGCGGTCACTGAATTTTTCCAGCAGCTTCGCTTCGTCCAGCTCCAATATTTCCGCAAGGCCCTGCGCGGCAAGGCTGAGCTTTTCCTCCGGCATCTCGCGCGGGGAGGCCCGCAATGTCCAGCAGCTGCTGTTGGCGGCAAGCAGTACACCGTCGGCGCTGTAGATACGGCCCCGGTCGGCAGGCACCACAGTATCGCGCAATTGCTGGCCGAGGGCACGGCTCGTATACCAGTCGCCTGAAAACAGCTGCAGATACGCCAGCCGCGCGGCAAGCCCCGCAAAGCAGACGCAGCACATCAACGCGGCCACCAGCCGTGCCCGGGCATGGAATGTCCGTTCCGGCAGGGTGCGCAAGGGGCGCGGCTCCGGTTTTGGCATGGCAGGCACCTCCTTCTCTGGGCAAGTGTATGCGCCGGTGCGCCGGGGATATGACTAACCGGCACCGCCGCCGCGTACAATAAAGGAACGGAGGTGATACGGATGCACAAAGCTGCTGCCCATGCAAAGCGCGGCCTGCCGCTGCGGCATCTGCCGGCCATGGACCTGCCGTTTCTGGTGCTGGTGCTCACGCTGGTGGGCTTTGGCCTTGTAATGCTGGGCAGTGCCAGCAGTGCAGTGGCGCTGTACCGGCGGGGCGATGCCTTTGCCTACCTGCGGCCGCAGCTGCTGTATGCTGCGCTGGGCATCGGGGCCATGTGGGTGGCAAGCCGGGTGGACTACCATGTTTACCACAAACTGGCATGGCCGCTGCTGGCGCTTTCAATGGTACTGCTGACGGCGGTGCTGTTCATGCCGGAGTACAACGGCTGCAAGCGCTGGCTGGTGCTGCCGGGCCTGGGCACACTGCAGCCCAGCGAGATCGCCAAATTTGCGGTGGTGCTGGTGTTTGCGCATATCATTGCGCTCAACCACGACCGCATGGGCAGCTTTGCGGTGGGGGTGCTGCCCTTTGCACTGGTGCTGGGAGCGGTGGCGGTGCTCATGCTGCTGGAACCGCACCTTTCCGGCACCGTGCTCATTTTGGGCATCGGCGCGGTGCTCATGTTCGTGGGCGGCACCGGCCTCAAGTGGTTCGTGCTGGCCGGGGCGGGCGGTGCAGCGGCCATTGGAGCTGCCATCATCATTATGCCGGACCTTGTGCCCTACGCGACCAGCCGTCTCAGCTCATGGCTGGATCCCTTTGCCGATCCGCTGGGCGACGGCCACCAGACCATCCAGAGCCTGTATGCCATCGGCTCCGGGGGCGCGGCGGGCCTTGGCCTTGGCAGCAGCCGCCAGAAGCACCTGTTCGTGCCCGAACCGCAGAACGACTTCATCTTTTCCATCCTGTGCGAGGAGCTTGGCTTTGTGGGGGCCTGCGCGGTGATCCTGCTGTTTGCGCTGCTGCTGTGGCGGGGCATCACGCTGGCGGCGCATGCACCGGATCGGTTCGGTGCGCTGCTGGTAGTGGGCTTTGTGGTGCAGGTGGCCCTGCAGGCAGTGCTGAATATGGCGGTAGTCACCAACACCATCCCCAATACCGGCATCAGCCTGCCGTTTTTTTCCTCCGGCGGCACCAGTCTGATGATGCTGCTGGGCGAAATGGGCATCGTGCTGTCGGTGTCCCGCGGGGAGACATAAAACCGGGCGTTCCCTGCCATAAAACGACAGCATCCTCTGCCGGTGCAGCCACAAATGACCGGACAAACAAATGGCACAACTGCAGACAAAATAAACAAAAAGCCTTCGCGCCGCATAGCATGAGGTATCTTTTGCGGAACGGGGGCTTTTTGCATGGGCGGAGATCTTATCATCACAGGCGGCATGCCGCTGAACGGCACAGTACAAATCCCGGCAGCCAAAAACAGCGTGCTGCCGCTGCTGGCAGCGGCCCTTTTGTGCAATGGCACGGTGCGTTTTCTGCAGGTGCCGCATCTTGCGGATGTGGACACCAGCGTGGAGCTTTTGCAGGGTGCGGGCTGCACGGCCCGCTGGCAGGGCAGCGACATCACGGTGCAGGGCGTGCCTTCCACCTGCCGCCTTGCGCCGGAAGCCGCCGCGCGGATGCGGGCATCCATTTTGTTCTGCGCACCGCTTCTGGCACGGCTTGGCCGGGTGGAAACGGTGCTGCCCGGCGGGTGCCGCATTGGTGCAAGGCCGGTGGACCTGCATCTTTCCGGCCTTGCGCAGATGGGCGTGCACTGCCGGGAGGAGGGGGCAAGGCTGATCCTGACAGCGCCTGCCGGACTGCACGGTGCGGACATCACACTTGGGTTCCCCAGCGTGGGTGCTACCGAGACCCTGCTTCTGGCAGCAGCTGCGGCGCAGGGCGAGACGGTCCTGCGCGGGGCCGCACGAGAACCGGAGATCAGCGATCTGGCAGCATTCCTGAACCGCTGCGGCGGCTGTGTACAGGGCGCGGGCACCAGCACCATCCGGGTGCAGGGCAGACGAATGCTGTATAGCTGCAGCTTTGCGCCCATGGCCGACCGCATCGTGGCATCCACCCTTGCCTGTGCCTGCGCGGCGGCAGGAGGCCGGGTGGAACTGACCGGCTGCAGGCCGGAGACCTATGCACCGCTGCTGGAAATTCTGGCACAAATGGGCTGCAGGGTAGAAACAGAGCCGGAAAGTGCGGTCATTACCCGGCTGGGCGCGCTGCACGGCGCGGGCAGAGTGTTTACCGGGGTATACCCGGCACTGGCAACAGACGCAGCGCCGCTGCTTGCTGCTGCCATGCTTGCCGCCGACAGCGCCAGCAGCATCGAGGATGTGGTGTTTGAGCGGAGATTCGGCTGTGCAGAGGGTTTTGCGGCTTTTGGAGCCGCTGTGCAGGTGCAGGGACGCACACTGGACATCCGGCCGGTGCGGCAGCTGCAGGGCGCGTGTGCACGTGCTGCGGACCTGCGCGGAGGCGCGGCACTGGTGGTGGCCGCGCTGGCGGCAAGGGGACAGAGCCGCATTACCGACACCGGTTACATCGACCGCGGATATGCCGGTTTTGCACAGATGCTGGCGGAACTTGGTGCCCAAATTGAGCGGGAAATGCCGCGGGAAAGCGCCAGCGAGAAAAAAACACCTTCAAAAAAGCAAAATTGACTTGCATTCAGGGCAAAAAGATGATACGATACAGTTATATAAGTGTAAGCAGATAATTTCTGTGCGCTATGCGCAGTTTTACGATAAAATCCGATGGAGGACAAAGTTATGGCACTCATGCTCGATGAAGAAATGGACGAAAACGTTACGACGATCAAGGTGATCGGCGTGGGCGGCGGCGGCGGCAACGCTGTCAACCGCATGGTCAGCGACGGCCTGCAGGGCGTCGAATTTATCGCAATGAACACCGACCAGCAGGCTCTGGCCAAGAACCACGCTGCCACCAAGGTGCAGCTGGGTTCCAAGCTGACCAAGGGCCGCGGTGCCGGTGCAGACCCCGAGATCGGCCAGCGCGCCGCTGAAGAGAGCAAGGACGAGATCGCAAATGCGCTCAAGGGTTCCCAGATGGTGTTTATCACTGCCGGTATGGGCGGCGGCACCGGCACCGGTGCAGCACCCGTTGTGGCCGAGGTGGCACATGATCTGGGCATCCTGACCGTTGGCATCGTCACCAAGCCCTTCTCCTTTGAGGGCAAGCGCAAGATGGGTCTGGCAGAGCAGGGCATTGCAAACCTGCTCATGCATGTGGACAGTCTGATCGTCATTCCCAATGAGCGCCTGAAGATGATCAGCCAGGAAAAGATCACCCTGATGAATGCCTTCCAGGCAGCCGATAACGTGCTGCGTCAGGGCGTTGAGTCCATTTCCGCTCTGATCAATGTGCCTGCCTTCATCAACCTGGACTTCGCCGACGTGCGCTCCATCATGAAGGATGCCGGCTACGCACACATGGGCGTGGGCAGTGCCAAGGGCGCAGGCAAAGCCGAGAACGCCGCAAAGGCTGCCATTTCTTCTCCGCTGCTGGAGACCAGCATTGCCGGTGCACACGGCGTGATCATCAACATCACTTCCAGCCCGGACATCGGTCTGGAGGATGTGGAGACCGCAGCAGGTCTCATTACCCAGAGCGCACATCCCGATGCAAACATCATCTGGGGTACTGCGTTCGACGAGAACCTCTCGGACGAGATGCGCGTGACCGTGGTTGCTACCGGTTTTGACAACAAGAGCGCAAGCGACCTGCGCAGCAGCATCAGCAATGCAATGGGCGGCGCACAGTCCACTCCGTCTGCTGTGTTCAGCAGCGAGACTGCAAGCCCGGCAGCTTCTGCCGCAGGCGGCGCTGCACCGGCACCCACTGCTGAAAAGCCCGTGGAAGAGGACAACAGCGATAATGGCTATTACGACCAGCTGATGGCCATGCTGAACAAGCGCAGATAAAAAGCTGGCCGTCATAAGCAGATCAGGCGTATCGGATGGATCGGAGGGACACCATGGCGCAGGGCAGGCAGCAGAACAATGGTTCGCGGCAGCGCTGTGCCCAGTCTGCCGCGGCAAAGGCTCCGGCAGAGCCGCCCAAGGCGGTGTGTGCCCAGCTGGAGCAGATGAACCGAAAGCTGGCAGCGGCCAGTGCGGAAATTTTGCGCTATCAGACTCGTCTGTTTGCCTGTGAACGGCAGATGGCCGCGCTGCGGCAGGAAAATGCCCAGCTGGAAGCGGCCTGTGAGCAGGCGCGGCAGGAGGCTGAGTGCGCGAGCGCTCATGCAGAGCAGCTACGTCAGGAGCTGGCCCGCCATGCGGAAGCTGTGCGGCCTGTGCCGGTTGCGGCACATACGTCCCCGCAGCCGGAACCATCGGCAGCGCAGAGTCCGCGGCCGGAGCCGGAGGCCGAACAGCCCCCACAGCCCGGGCCGGAGGCTCCGCAGCCTGCTCAGCCGGACTGGAAGCCCCAGACCAGATTGGAGCACCTCTCGGTGGAGCTGATGAACTGGTTCGACGATATGATGGGCGCATGACGGAAAGCTGGATGACCTGCAAAAAAAGCAGATATGAGTGAAATGAAAAGCTGCTGCAAAGCGCAAAGCTGTTGCAGCAGCTTTTTTGTGGTCCGGTAGGAAACGGAAGACCCTGCGGCCGGAAGTACAGGAGCGAGGATCGGTTGAGATGGAACCAAAACAGAAAATACTGATCGTGGATGACTCGGAGATCAACCGCGCCATGCTCAAGGAGATTCTGGGCGAGAGCTACGAATATCTGGAAGCCGAGAACGGCCTGCGCGCGATCGAAATTCTGCGCAGACGCACCGATATCGCGCTGGTGCTGCTGGACCTGATCATGCCGGAAATGGACGGCTTTGATGTGCTGCGGGTGATGCAGTGCTATGCATGGCAGGAGGAAATCCCGGTCATTGTGATCAGCGCGGCAGAGGACACCCGAAGCGTCGAGCGCGCCTATGATATGGGCGTGGCCGATTACATCCGCCGCCCGTTCGAGCGGGTCATGGTGCTGCGCCGGGTGAAGAATGCGCTCATGCTTTACGCAAAGCAGAAGCGCCTTACCCGCCTTGTGACCGATCAGGTGTACGAAAAAGAGCACAACGGTGTGCTGATGATCAGCATTCTGAGCCATGTGGTGGAGTTCCGCAACAGCGAGAGCGGCCAGCATGTGCTGCACATCCGCACCCTGACCGGCCTGCTCCTGCATCAGCTGGCGCAGAAGACGGACCGCTACCAGCTGGACGAGAGTGATATCTCGCTGATCAGCACAGCGTCGGCGCTGCACGATATCGGCAAAATCATGATCCCGGAAGAGATCCTGAACAAGCCCGGCCGCCTGACCGAGGAAGAGTACGCCGCCATCAAGACCCACACCACCGAGGGTGCCAGGATCCTGAAGGGGCTTGCCATCGGGCAGGACGAACCGCTGGTAAAGGTGGCACACGCTATCTGCCGCTGGCACCACGAGCGGTGGGACGGCGGCGGCTACCCGGACAGGCTCAAGGGCGACGAGATCCCCATTGCAGCACAGGTGGTGGCACTGGCCGATGTGTACGACGCACTGACCAGCGAGCGCTGTTATAAGCAGTCCTACAGCCACGAAAAGGCCGTTGACATGATCCTGCACGGCGAGTGCGGTAGCTTCAATCCGCTGCTGATGGAATGCCTGAAAGAATCCTCGGAGTTGCTGCGCACAGAGCTGCAGCGCTCGGAGTATGACCGCGGTTTCCGCCACGAGACCCGCCGCCTTTCGGAGGAGATCCTGCACCGCGAAGCTCTGCCCCGTGAGGATCGTGCCCAGCGCCTGCTGGATCTGGAACGGGAGCGCACCGCTTTTTATGCCGAGCAGCGCGGCGGTATTCAGTTCGATTACGATATACTCAGCGGCAGCGTGACCGTGGTGAACCGCTACGAGGACCCGGTCAACCGAACCCAGAAGCTGGACTTTGATAAGGGCATGGGCCTGACATTTCTCCCCGGCAAGGACCGCCGCAAGCTGCTGGATGCCATTGCAGACGCAACGCCGGAAGAGCCGGATGCCGCATTCTTGGTGCTGATCGCGGTGGATCAGGAATACCGGCTGCACCGGCTGGTGATGCACACCATGTGGAGCCGCGCCGGTGTGCGCCACTGCGTAAGCGTGGTGGGCCAGATCACAGATGACCATGCCCGCCTGCAGGAGCTGATGCTGGGCGATGTGAACAGCGACCAGCCGGAAGCACTGCTGGAACGCCTGAAGGGCATTTTTGACATCGTGCGTCTGGTGGACCCGGAAAGCACCAAGGTGCTGAGCCTGGGCAAGGATGGCCGGCTGACCGAGATGCCCGGCACCTGCCACATGGTGTGGAACAAATCGGGCCGGTGCGAAAACTGCATTTCCAGTAAGGCCCTTGCCCGCAAGGAATCCCTGAACAAGATCGAGTTCAAGGACGATCAGGCTTATTTTGTCATGGCAAAGTATGTGGAAGTGGGTGGACGCGGCTGCGTGCTGGAAATGGTGTCCAAGCTTTCGGACGGACGCTGGCTGGATATGGGCGGCCGCCGGATGCTGCTGGACCGCGGCTCCAACTTTGACCGCAGCGCCTTTGTGGATTCGCTGACCGGGGCATACTCCCGCCAGTACTTCGAGTGCTTCCTTGCGGAGAGCGAACAGGTGGAAGGCGTAGTGATGATCGACGTGGATCACTTCAAGGAGGTCAACGACCGGTTCGGCCATCTGGTGGGCGATAAGGCCCTACAGAGCGTGGCACAGTCCATCCTGAGCAACCTGCGCCAGACCGATGTGCTGGTGCGCTATGGCGGCGATGAATTCCTGCTGCTGGTGCCGCACATCCGGCCCGGGGAACATGTGATACAGCGCGTGCGGGAGGCTGCGGCGAGTGCCAGAGTGGAAGGCTACCCGGAGCTGGAGCTTTCGGCCAGTGTTGGCGGTGTGTGCGGTGTACATCCGCTCACCGAGGCCATCCGTCAGGCGGACGCAAAAATGTACCAGAATAAGGCCGAGCGCAAAAATTAAACAAAACAAAGCCCGGACAGGCTGCAGTGTCGCACTGCTGTGCCTGTCCGGGTATTTTTGTTTTTTCAGCGCACAGCGCTGGTGCGGTGCTCCATCAGATAGGTGGCTTCCAGATCAGCGATGTGCAGCTTGACGGCAAGGGGATACTTGTCGTAGGCTTCCGAGATGGCAAAGCAGCCGCCCCGGGCCGCATCGTCAAAGCCGCCCATGTGCCAGCGGATGGCAACGGCCTCCTCGATGTGCAGTTTCATGAACCGCTCGATGAGGAACACGCTCTTTTCGCCGTGGCCGTAGGGGAACAGATCCTCCACGCTGTAGCTGGGCACCTTTTCCCACTGGCCGGTCGCTTCGTTTTTCACGTTGCGGGTGCCGGGCTTGTAGTAGTTGGCCTTGCACAGATCGTGCAGCAGTGCACAGATGGCAAAGGTCTCCTCGCTGTCGCCCTCGGTAAAAAAGGTGTCGTGCAGCGCATGGTAGACGTTCAAGCTGTGCATACACAGCCCGCCCTCACACGCACCGTGGAACCGGGTGGAGGCCGGTGCCGTAAAGAAATCCGTCTTATGGTCCAGCCAGTCCAGCAGCTTTTCGCTGCCGGGGCGGGTGATGTGCTGCTGCCAGATCTGCAAAAACTCTTCGCGGCCGCCCATGCTTACAGCTCCAGATCGTCCAGAAGGCCCTTGAGGATGGCCATTTCGTCGTGGCTCAGGGAAATGCCCTTGCCCATGCGGGTGCCGTCCGGGGACCAGTCGCGGATGTCGTACTTGGGTTCGCCGTCGTTCCAGCTGATGAGGTTCAGCTGACGCTCCCAGCCGCGGGGACGCTCCGAAAGAACTGCAATGCGCTGAACAACTTCATATTTGATCTCTGCCATGATGCAAAACCTGCCTTTATCTTTGTTTGCTACCATAATAAGGGAAGCGGACGCAGATTTCAACAGGTAGAGCAAAAATAATTTGAAAAATTTTTGTTAGCCGTAAGGTGCATCCTCACGCCAGTCCACAAGGCTCAGCACCTGAGAAGCATCCTCCTCCGGGGCCGGATGGCAGGAATGGGTGTGCTGGTCGGTGCTGAACAGTCCGGGTGCATAGTGGGCCATCACGCTGGTCTGCACATCCCCGGCCAAAAATTCCCGGGCGTTCTTCTGGTAACAGGCGGCCGGGGTGCCGTTGGTCATGGGCACACCCTGCGGGGTGCTGTTTGTGTCCGGGTGCGGGGTCTGGCCCGGTGTTTCGATCTGCGGCGGCACCTGTGTGCCGGGGGCAGCGGGGTCGCCTGGCAGCAAGATATCCGGCTCCCTGCCTAGCGGCGGGCTGCAGCGGGTGCAGCTGTTTTCCGGTGCGGCGGCAGTGCCGGGCTGGTGTTCCAGCTCGTGGCGGATAAAGGGCGTCAAGCTCATTGGAAAATCACCTCCGCCCATAGGATGCCCCGGAAAGATGTAACTTATAAAGAGGCCTGCGGTGTTTCACACGATCAATTCTACGGTAGAGCCGCCGGTGCGGGCTTTGCGCACCACAACCTGTCGGTCGATGCGGTCTTTCAGAGCACCTACGTGGGAGATGATGCCCACCAGCCGGTCGCCCTCGGTCAGCCCTGCAAGTACGCGCATGGCCTGTTCCAGCGATTCGTCATCCAGACTGCCGAAGCCCTCGTCGAGGAAGAGCGTGTCCAGACGGATGCCGCCTGCCGCGCTCTGTACTTCGTCCGAAAGGCCCAGTGCCAGCGCCAGCGATGCCTTGAAGCTTTCGCCGCCGGAAAGGGTTTTGACGCTGCGGCGGGTGCCGTTGTAGTGGTCGATGATGCCAAGGTCCAAGCCGGACTGGCTGCGCTGGTTCTCGGCACCAATGCGCTCCAGCTCGTACTGCCCGGCGGTCATCTGCATCAGGCGGGTGTTGGCGTGGCGCAGGATGCGGTCCAGATAGTTCATCTGGATGTAGGCTTCCAATTTGATCTTCTGTTTGCTGGTCAAGGTGCCGCCCGCCGTGGCGGCAAGGGCACTCACCCACTGCCAGCGCTGTTCCAGTTGGGTGCGGGCGGCAGCGGCTGCGCGGTATTTTTCTGCCGCAGCGCAGTTGGGCAGCAGCTGTGCTGCCAGCTGCTGTTCCTGCTCGCGCAGAGCGCTCCGGGCAGCGGTGAGCCGGGTCTGCCGGACCTGTAACTCTTCCAGCGGTTGTGCGGGCACGGCCTGTGCTGCGGCGGTCTGCTGCGCCTGCAGGGCATCCACGGCGGCCTGCGCGGCGGCCTGCGCCTGCTCCGCCCGCTTGAGGACAGCCTGTGCCTGCTCCATGCCGGTGCGCAGGGCGGTGCGGCTGGCTTCCAATGCATCCAGCGCGGCCTGTGCCTCGGCCCGCTGCGGGTAGGGCAGGGCTGCACGAGCGGCAGCGGCCTGCTGTTCCAGCGCATCGGCGCTGGCATTCTGCGCGGCGGCGGTGCTGTCAGCTTCAGCGGCGGCCTGTTCCAGTGCCGGGCGCTGGCGGCTTTTTGCCTGACGGTCGGCCTCCAATGCGGTGCGGCGGGCGCAGTCTGCTTCGGCCTGCCGAAGCGCGGCGACACACTCGGCCTGTGCTGCGTGCAGGGCACAGGCTTCTTCCGTCAGGACAGCGTTCATCCCCTTGAAGGTCAGCTGCACCGTCCCATCCGGGGAAGTGAAGCGCTCTGGCAATAGGCTCTCAGCATCCCGGCGCAGGGAGCGGCGGGCTTCGTCGGCTGCGGCAAGGGCGCTCTGTGCGGCAGTGCTGGCAGTCTGGGCCAGTGCATCGGCCTTTTCGGCTTCCTGCTTGGCGGCATCCACCTGCGCCTGCGTGGGGGCTGTGTGGGGCAGTTGGGCCTTTGCCGGGTGGTGGACGCTGCCGCACACGGGGCAGGGCGCACCCTCGGCCAGCGCCTGCGCCAGCAGTCCGGCCTGTGCGTCCAGAAAGGCTTTGTCCAGCGCATCCCGCCGGGCATGGGCCTGCTCCTTGGCTTCGGCGGCAGTGCGGTAGGCATCCTGCGCACGGTGGGCCTTTTGTGCCTGCTGCTGGCAGGCGGCAAGCCGCTGGTTCAGGGTGGTAAGGGCGGTGCTGCGCTGGGCCAGCTCCTTTTCCCGGTTCTGCAAGGCCAGCAGCCGGGTGGGAGCATCTTCCAGCGCGGTCAGCTCCTTTTCAGCAGCGGCCAGCGCTGTGTCCAGTGCGGCCAGCTGGGTGCGTTTCGCTTTGGCCTTGGCAGCGGCCAGCTGGGCAGCATCCCGCGCGGTCTGCTGCTGATGGCACAGGGCATCCAGCTCATCGTAGGCGGCAAGGGCCGTCTGTGCCTGCGTCACCTGGCCGGCAAGAACATCCAGCTGGGCGGCATCGCCTGCGTGGCGGGCGCTCTCGGCACGGGCAGCTTCCAGCACAGGCAGGGCAGCGGTAAGCTCTGCCTGCTTTGCGGCCAGCTGTGCGGCCAGCTGTCGGGCCTGCTGGGCAGCACCCAGCTGACGTTGTACTTCGTCCAGCTTGGCTTCGGTGTCCTTGAGGGCAGCAGCAACGGTCTCCTGCGCGGCCTGCTGGCGGGCCAGCAGACCTTCCAGCAGGGCAAGGGCCGTCTCCGGCTCGGTCTGGGCGTTCAGTGCGGCAAGGGCATCGGCATCCGGGTCGTCGGGAGAAAACCGGATGCCGGAGAGCAGACTGTCCAGCTTTGCATTCTGGGTGGTGCGCTGCTGGCTGAGGGCGGCGCTTTCGGCCTGCAGGCGCTCTTGCAGCCGGGCATAGCGCTGGGTGCGGAACAGCTTGCGGAAAATGCGGCTGCGCTCCTCGGTGGAAGCGTTGAGCAGCTTTGTGAACTGACCCTGCGCGATCATGGCGATCTGGCAGAACTGGCTGTAGTCCAGCCCGATGATCTCCTGCACGGCGGCAGTCACATCCTTGGCTTTGGTCACCGGCGGACGGCCATCGGAATAGGTGAGGGTGGCATCCGCTTTTTCGGTGGTCATGCCCTCGCCGCGGTTTTTGGGGCGCTGGTACTCCGGGTTGCGGCGCACGGTATAGCGCTGGCCGTTCACCTCAAATTCCAGCTCCACAAAGGTGGGTGTTTTAGGGCCGGCATACTTGCAGCGCAGCATGGTGCCCTCGCGTACGCCGCCGCTGGAATGATCGTACAGCGCATATGTAATGGCATCGAACAGGGTGGTCTTGCCTGCGCCGGTATCGCCGGTGACAAGGTATAAGCCGCCCCTGCCCAGCTTTGCCAGTTCCAGAACCGTCTCGGCGGCATAGGGGCCAAAGGCCGAAAGAGTGAGCTTCAGCGGTCTCATGCGTCCTCACCCTCCTTCCAGATCTCCTCAATGAGCTGCTGGCAGAATGCCGCCTGCTCCGCCGTCAGCGGCTGATTGTTCTGCAGCTGGTAGAACGCCGAGAAGTGTTCCAGCGGTGTGATGCTCTCGGCGCGCTCCGGTGCGGTGATCTCCTGATCTTCCCGGGTGCGGAGATTATCGTAGTCCAGCCGCATCAGGTTGGGGTAGATCACCCGCAGGCGGGCCAGCGCGTCCGGCACGTCCTGCTCATCGGTCAGGGTAATGTGCAGGTAGTCGTCCACCGCAGTGCCGTCGTAATTGCGGCGGTCGGTCAGCTCCATGTAGCTGCCGCGCACTTCCCGCAGGTCGTGCTTCGGGGTAAGCGGCGCGGTGGTGATGGAAACTTCGCCCTTGAGACCGAACTCCACAAAGGTGGCGCTCTTGTGCTGGCCTGCTTCCGAAAAGGAGTATTTCAGCGGGGTGCCGCAATAGCGCACGGCATCGCGGCCCACCTTCTGGGGGCTGTGCAGGTGGCCCAGTGCCACGTAGTCAAAGGCATCGAACAGGTTGGCATCCACGCTGTCCACACCGCCCACCGAGACTTCCTCGCTCTCACAGCAGGCGGCACCGGCTGCGAACTGGTGGGCCACCAGCACGCTGCGGTGGGCCGGGTCCGGCGGGCAGTGGCGCAGCACGCAGGCAAGGGCATCGTTGTAGCTCTCCACAGGCTCGTCCGGCCAGACATGCCGCACCATGGCGGGCTTGAGGAAGGGCAGAAGGTACACATCCAGCGTGCCGTATTCGTCGGTGAGGGGGATGGGCACCGGCGCACCGGAGAACACCGGGCTGACGTACACCCGGCTGCTTTGCAGCAGAGCAGAGCCGAAGGCGATGCGGTCGGCGGAGTCGTGGTTGCCGCTGATGGCGAACACCGGCAGCTGCCGCTCAGCCAGCTGGGTCAAAAACCAGTCCAGCAGGCGCACGGCTTCGGCAGGGGGAACGGGTTTATCGTAGAGGTCGCCCGCCAGCAGCACACCGTCCACGGGTGTGCTGTCCAGCAGGGAAAGGATCTGTTCCAGAATGTACCGCTGGTCGTCCAGCATGGAGAACTCGCACACCCGCTTGCCCAGATGCAGGTCGGAAAGATGCAGAAAACGCAAACGGAAACACCGCCTTTTCAGAGTTTTCTTTATTATACAGCAGGGCGGGGGTGGGGGCAAGGAAAACTCCCCCAGTCATCGCTGCGCGATGCCAGCCCCCTCGGGGATGGGGCCTTTGGCAGTGCGGAAAAGCTTCCGGTTTTGCCAGAGGCTCCCTCTTTGAGGGAGCTGGCACGGCGCAAGCCGTGACTGAAGGAGTTCGCTTCCCTTAAATCAGAACATCTTCTCCCACGTTTCTTCGCCGACCACGCCGTCGGCGGTAAGGCCGCTGCGGCGCTGGAACCGCTGCACAGCCGCTGCCGTTGCTGCGCCGAACCTGCCGTCGGCGTTCAGCCGTTCACCCAGTGAATTGAGCTTCTGCTGCACCAGACGCACCGTGCCGCCGGAAGAGCCGCTGCGCAGGGCAATGCCGGGGTAGGGCACATGCAGGCCGTGCTTGGCCGTGTAGCGGGTGTAGAGCACGTTCCATGTGTTCGCGCCCACCTTGCCGTCCACATTCATCTTGTTTTTGAGTTGGAACTCCTTCACGGCGTTCTCGGTGGAAATGCCGAATTTTCCATCGGCCTTCAGCTCGCCGTACCATGTGCAGGCATCGCGTACACCGTTGAGCCAGGTCTGCACAAGAGCTACGTCCGGCCCGGAGGAGCCGCGCTGGAGCAGGGAATAATAAGCAGGAATCGCCATAATGATCACACGCTCCTTTCGCCACATGCTATGCGGCGAAAGCGCCGGGCGTTACCCCACAAGCACCACATCCTCCCGGCGGGCGGTGCGCTGCTGCACCCATTCCACCAGCCGGAGCCGGAGGATGTACTCCCCGCACACAAGGTCGTTTTCGGCGGGCCGGGCGTAGCTGCCGCAGGCAGAGCGGCACAGGCCCGGGTAGAGCACGCACCACCAGTTGCGGCCTTTTCCGGCACCGAGATCGATGCGCAAAGCGTCGTACCGCCCGGCGGGAAGAGTGCCGGAACCATAGCGCCGGGTGGCAAAGTACATATTTACCAGCTGCACCCGCACCGGCGTGCGGATGTTCAGCTGTGCCAGCGCGTGCCGGGCCGTGAGCTGCAGCTCAAATAGATGCTGCGCCGCCCAGGCGATCGCTTCCGGCTTGCTCTGTGCCGGGCAGGCGGTGTCCAGATAGGCAAGCACGGCATCCCGCACATGGAGCTTTGCGCTCTGGCTGGCAATGGAATCGCTCTCAGCCCGGATGTGCAGGCGCAGGGTGTCGGCGCACACCAGCGCCCCGGTGTCCAGCTGGGTGCGGCCCCATGCAAATGCCTGCCATGCGCCACACAGAGCAAGGGCGAGAAACAGGCCAAGGCAGAGCAGAGCCATCTGAGAACGTGTAAGCATTCTGGATAACATAAAAACAGACCCTTCTTCTGGAAATGTTATCCAGAGGATGGGCCTGTTGGAGTAGATTTATTCTCTTAGTTCTTCAGCGACTGCATGGGGGCAGGCAGGCGGCCGCCGCGGTTGATGAACACGGACGGGTCGTGCTGGTTCACGGCCATGATGGGGCCATAGCCCAGCAGACCGCCAAAGTCCAGCACCTCGCCAGCCTTGCGGCCAATGGCGGGAATGACGCGCACGGCGGTGGTCTTGCTGTTCACCATGCCGATGGCGGCTTCGTCAGCGATCAGGGCGCTGATGACGGCCGGGGTGGTGTCGCCCGGGATGATGACCATATCGATGCCCACCGAGCAGACGGCGGTCATGGCTTCCAGCTTTTCAATGGTCAGGCAGTCGATCTCGGCGGCGTGGATCATGCCGGCGTCCTCGCTGACCGGGATGAAGGCACCGGACAGACCGCCCACGTGGTTGGAGGCCATCACGCCGCCCTTCTTCACGGCATCGTTCAGCAGGGCGAGGCAGGCGGTGGTGCCGCAGCAGCCGCAGGTCTCAAGGCCCATCTCTTCCAGAATGTTGGCCACACTGTCGCCGATGGCGGGGGTAGGTGCCAGCGAAAGATTGATGATGCCGGCGGGCACACCCAGTGCCTGAGAAGCCAGATTGGCCACCAGCTGGCCCACGCGGGTGATCTTGAAGGCGGTGCGCTTGACCAGCTCTGCCACCTCGTCGATGGGGGCATCCTTGGGCAGGCGGGCCAGTGCAGCGCGCACAGCGCCGGGGCCGGAAACGCCCACGTGGATCTCACAGTCCGGCTCGCCGGGGCCGTGGAATGCACCGGCCATGAAGGGATTGTCCTCCGGTGCGTTGCAGAACACCACCAGCTTTGCGGCACCGATGCACTGACGATCAGCCGTCAGCTCACTGGCCTTCTTGACGGCCTCGCCCATGAGCTTGACGGCGTCCATATTCAGTCCTGCCTTGGTGGCACCGATGTTCACCGAGCTGCACACGATATCGGTCTCGGCCAGTGCGCGGGGAATGGACTCGATCAGGCGGCGGTCACCGGCAGAAAAGCCCTTGTGCACCAGAGCACTGTAGCCGCCCACAAAGTTTACACCCACCTTTTTACCGGCGGCGTCCAAGGTCTTTGCAAAGTCCACGGGGTCGGCATCCGGGCAGGCACCCAGCAGCATGGCGATGGGTGTGACACTGATGCGTTTGTTGATGATGGGAATACCGTACTCGGCACTGATATGCTCCACCGTGGGCACAAGGTTTGCGGCCTTGGTGGTGATCTTGTTATAGATGTTCTCGCACGCCTTCTTCGGGTCTGGGTCGATGCAGTCCAGCAGGCTGATGCCCATGGTGACGGTGCGCACGTCCAGATTGTCCTGAGTGAACATCTCGATGGTCTCGAGGATGTCACCGGTATTAAACATACTCATAGCTGTGTACTCCCTCCATCAGATGGTGTGCATGGCATCAAAAACTTCCTGACGGGTAACATTGATCTGCATGCCCATCTCGGCAGCCAGCGCGTCGGTGCGCTTGTGCAGCTCTTCGTGGCTCACATTGCAGTTGCTGATATCCACCAGCATGATCATGGCGAACATGCCCTGCAGGATGCTCTGAGTCACGTCCTCGATATTGATGTTCAGTTCGGTGCACAGACCAGCGACCTTGGCAACAACGCCCACGGTATCGTGACCAATGACGGTAATGAATGCTTTCATCGTTTCCACCCTCGTTTTCCTTTTGATGAACGGTGCCGCAAGCGTTCCGGCACACTCTTACTCTTCCAGTATAGCAGATTTGGCAAAATTTGAACACACTTTTTGTAAAAAAGAACAGACACGAGGGGAAAAAGACATTCTATCCCCAAAATTGGGTGCAATCTTTTACAGCTTGTGCTATACTTATAAATAATTTATTTCCCGATTACGGGCTGAGAAGGAGCAAAATACTATGGAACAGCTTTTGAAGATCCTGGAAGACAATGCGCGGCTGCCCATTGAGGATATCGCCACGATGCTGAATAAATCCCCCGCCGAGGTGGCGGCCATGATCGATCTGGCCCGGGCGCAGGGCATCATCAAGGGCTACAAGACCCTTGTGGACTGGGAAAAGGCTGGTGTGAACCGTGTGGAGGCCGTCATCGAGCTGAACGTCAGCCCCAAGAAGAGCCGCGGCTTTGACGAGATCGCAGCCACCATTGCCGCCTTTGACGAGGTGGAGAGCGTGCTGCTAATGAGCGGCGGCTACGACCTGCAGCTGGTGATCAAGGGCCAGACCTTCCAGGAGATCGCCCTGTTCGTGGCAAAGCGCCTGTCTCCGCTGGACGATGTGCTGTCCACCGCCACCCATTTTGTGCTGCGCACCTATAAAAAGGAGGGCCGCCTGTATCAGGACGAAGAAATCGATGAAAGAGAGTGCACGGTGCTGTGATGGACTACGATAAACTGATCGCGCCTGCCGCTGAGGCCATGCGCCCCTCCGGCATCCGCAAATTTTTCGATTTGGCTGCCGAAATGCCCGAGTGCATCAGTCTGGGCGTGGGCGAGCCGGACTTCAAAACGCCATGGGCCGTGCGCGAAGCCGGCATCGAGAGTCTGGAGCATGGCCGCACCCGCTACACCTCCAACGCAGGCCTGAAGGAGCTGCGCGCCGAGGTGGCAAAGTATCTGGAGCGCCGCATGGGCCTGCACTACGACCCGCTGCACGAGGTGCTCATCACGGTGGGCGGCAGCGAAGCCATTGATATGTGCATCCGCACGCTGGTGCAGCCCGGGGACGAGGTCATCATCCCGGAGCCCTGCTTTGTGTGCTACGAGCCCATCACCACCCTGTCCGGCGGTGTGCCGGTGCATGTGGCTTGCCGTCAGGAGGACGAGTTCCGCCTGCGTGCCGATGCGCTGAAAGCAGCCATCACCCCCAAGACAAAGCTGCTCATCATGCCGTTCCCCAACAACCCCACCGGTGCGGTGATGGAGCGCGAGGATCTGGAAGCTGTAGCTGAGGTGCTGCGCGGTACCAACATCATGGTGCTCTCCGACGAAATTTATGCAGAGCTGAACTATGGCCTGCGGCCTCATGTTTCCATTGCCACCCTGCCCGGCATGGCCGAGCGCACCATCGTGGTGAACGGCTTCTCCAAGACTTACGCCATGACCGGCTGGCGTCTGGGCTATGCCTGCGGCCCGGCACCCATCATCCGGATCATGACCAAGATCCACCAGAGTGCTATCATGAGTGCCCCCACCACCAGCCAGTACGCCGCCATCACTGCTCTGAAGGAGTGCGACGGCGAGATCGACCGCATGCGCGACGAGTACAATATGCGCCGCCGCCTTGTGGTGAAGTCCTTTAACGATATGGGCCTGACCTGCTTTGAGCCGCGCGGCGCGTTCTACGCCTTCCCCTGCATCAAGAGCACGGGCATGAGCAGTCAGGATTTCTGCACGAAGCTGCTGGAACAGAAGCATGTGGCCATCATCCCCGGCGACGCCTTTGGCGCTTCCGGCGAAGGCTATGCCCGCATTTCCTACGCCTACAGCGTGGAGCATCTGAAGGAAGCGCTCCGGCGCATCCGGGAATTCCTGCAGGAAAACGGTATCTATCACGGCATCTGAGGAGGAACAAATGGCAAGGCTGAACTGCGTGACCGTTCTGGCCCCCGCAAAGCTCAATCTGGCGCTGGACGTGGTGGGCCTTCTGCCGAGCGGCTACCATGATCTGGACATGACCATGCAGGCCATCACCCTGTACGAGCGGGTGGTGCTGCGCCGCAGCCCCTACCTGAACCTGCGTCTGCCGGGCAGTCTGGTGGCCCCCAATAACAAAAACACTGCCATCAAGGCAGCGCTGGCCTTTTTTGATTACACCGGCCTTCTGGCGGGCGTGGACATCACCATCTATAAAAATACCCCGGTGCGGGCGGGCATGGCGGGCGGCAGTGCCGATGCTGCCGCTGTTCTGGTGGGCATGAACGAGCTGTACGGTGCGCACCTTTCCATGAGTGAGCTGTGCGCGCTGGGCGCAAAGATCGGTGCGGATGTGCCCTTTGCCCTGATGGGCGGCACCTGCCGGGTGCAGGGTGTGGGCGATTTTCTCAAGGCGCTGCCGCCGGTGCCGGAGTGCTGGTTCACGGTGGTGATGCCGGACTACGGCGTTTCCACCCCGGAGGCCTTTGCGGCCTATGACCGGGTGGGCAGCAGCATCCACCCGGACTGCGGAGCGCAGGAAGCCGCTATCCGTGCCGGAGATCTGGATGCCCTTTGCGCCGCCGCCGGCAATGCGCTGGAAGAGTGCAGCGGAGCAAAGGATACCGGGGCCATCAAGGCCCTGCTGCGGGAGCATGGCGCTGTCACCGCCCTGATGACCGGCAGCGGTGCGGCGGTGTTCGGCGTATTCCGGGACGAAGGGGCCGCACGGGCTGCTGCACAGGCCGCAAAGCGGCGCTGGAAGCAGGTGTACGTGGCGCAGCCTGACCGCGGCGGCGCACGGGTGAGCCGATAAAAATGCATAGACCTCCTTCCCACGGGGCATACTGCCCGCAAAGGAAGGAGGTCTTTTTTGTGCAGACCTTTTATAAAATCTGCCTGATCTTAATGATCGTGGGCGGCATCAACTGGGGCCTTGTGGGGCTGTTCCAGTTCGATTTTGTGGGCTGGCTGCTGGGCGGCAGCGCATCCATCTGGTCGCGCATCGTGTTCACGCTGGTGGGCATTGCAGCCCTGTGCGGCATCCCGGGGCTGTTTTCGGACGATAGTTCTGAAAATTGAAAGCGGCCTCGCCCTCTCAGGCGCTGACGCGCCAGCTCCCCCAAAGTGGGAGCCTTTGGCAGTCAGTGCGGACTTCATCGTTATGCCAAGGCCTCTCCCTTTGGGAGAGGTGGATTTGCGAAGCAAAGACGGAGAGGGCGAGCTCGCTAAAACAAAAGCACCTGCGGTTGATTCTGCAGGTGCTTTTGCTTGTTGACTCAATTACTGCTTCCGTCAAGATCATCCCAGCCTACCAGATCCGGCAGGGTGAGCGTCTCGTCGGAGCAGTGGGGGTGTGCACGCCGCTGGTCCTCGGCCATGGTGCGCACCACCTCGCGGGTGATCTCGCGGATGGCGGCGCAGTCCTCCGGCAGGTCGGTCTGGCTGCGGCCGGAGTGGGTAAACAGGATCTTACCCATGTGGCCCACTACCAGCGTCAGCGGCAGCTGCTGTGGAGCATTGCTGTTGTAGCGGTAGCCCTGCTCTTTGGCCGCTTTGTAGATGCGCTGGGCCGCAAAGCTCCAGCTCAGGATGCCGCGGGCCTGTTCTACGCCAAGGTAGCCGTACAGCACCCCCGGCGCGTCGCAGATGAGGGTGAAGGGAAACTCGGCCCCCTGCGTGGCCTTTGCCACCATGCGGGGCGAGGAACGCACCACGCAGGCCAGCCGCACGCCGCGCAGTCTGGGCAGGGTCTGCAGGTAGCGGGTCAGATATTCCCGGGTGACAGGGTGGTCAAAGGCAGGCAGGAAGATCATGACCAGAGGGTGCTCCCCTTCGCACAGCTTGTAAAAATCATTGCCCGGTGTGGTGGGGGTATCAAAGGTGAAACGGGGGATGGAGGTGCCCACCAGATGTTCTGACTTCATGCCGCAATGCACATCCTTTCAAGATAATAAAAAAATCCACACACTGCATCTCTGCAGAAAGTGCAGAGGACAGCGGTGGATGGATTGCTATAAAAAGATCCCGCCCGGTCGTCTGCGGTCAATCAAACCTACCCTTACGGACAGGTGGGTGCCCTGTCTCCGGGTTCGCGCTTCCTCATCGAGCCTTCATGGTCGCCCCATGACGGGGAGGTCTGCAATCCACCGGGGAACTCCAGGCTCCCGTTGAATGATTAGTAGGATCATATAAACCGCAACAAATCGAGCCGGGCAGGAAGTTTTGCCGGGTAATTTATCTGGAATTATTCTTCGATGTCGTACTCGTCGCTCAGGCGCTCTTCAAACAGCTTGCCCAGCTCCAGCAGCAGCTCGTCGTCGTCCACGACATCCAGATACTCGCCTTCATCGTCTTCGCCGACGCTCAGGATGACCAGCTGAGCGTTCTCAGCCTCTTCCTCGGTCTCAGCGTATTCCACAGCAGCCAGATAATGCACGCCCTTGTAGTCCAGTGCATCGATCACCTCAAATGTGATCTCGTTGCCGTCCTCATCCTCCAGGGTCATCAGGTCGGGCTGATCTTCTTCGGTATTAGGGTTCTTGATTTCGTCAGACATAGATATTGTCTCCTGTATCGTGTCATAAAACGGGCTGTTTGTGCGCCGCCCGCTTGGCCTGCATATAGTGTAGCGTTTTTTTGCCTGCTCGTCAAGATGCTTTTTCGCACAGAAATTGTGCGGCAAATTTTCACGCATTTGCTCTCGCACTCTGCGGCAGAATATGATATACTATCCTCTGAATCTTCTGTGCACGGTGTGTCGTGCAGGTTACTATAGAGTATGGAGCGTGGGCGGAAATGATGCATAAAAAAAGATGGGCGACGTTTGTGCTGGCAGCGGCGCTGGTGCTGACGGGCTGCAGTGCCGGGAGCTTTCTGCACTTTGGCAAAGGCAGCGGCGGCAGTACAGCCCAGAAAATCGACCGCCCGGCAGTGGAATCGGCAGAGCTGCAGTTTGCCCACCCTGCGGCGGGGGACACCATTGCGGTGTTCGATACTTCGGCAGGCGTGTTCAAGGCGGTGCTTTTCCCGGACAAGGCCCCGCAGGCCTATGATAACTTTGCAGGCCTTGTGCAGGCAGGCTACTACAACGGCCTGACCTTCTCCCGCGTGGAGAGCGGCTTTGTGGTGGAAGCCGGGCAGGGGGCCGACGGCAGGGGCAACACCATCTGGAACGGCAGCCGCTACCCGGCTGAGACCACCGACAGCCTGCACCATTATTCCGGTGCCCTGTGCATGGGCACGGATGCTTCCGGCGAGTGCGCCAGCGTTTTTTACGTGATGCAGACGCTGCCGGGAGACCAGTCGGTGACGCAGGAGCTTGTGGACCAGATGAACAGCGCCGGCTACCGCGCGGAGGTGGTTTCGGCCTATCAGACCGCCGGCGGCGCGCCTTATCTTGACTACACCGATACCGTGCTGGGGCAGGTGTACGAGGGCATGGACGTGGTGGATGCCATCGGCCAGACCGCCGTGGACGAAAACCAGAAGCCCTGTGAGGACATCACCATCAACAGCGTGAGCATCGAGACATATCAGTGAACCAAAAGGCACCCGCAGCGTTCAAAACTGCGGGTGCTTTTTTATAACTCCTTCAGTCGCCTGCGGCGACAGCTCCCTCAAAGAGGGAGCCCTTGGCAGTGCGGCAAAGTTTTCCTTTTCGCCAGAGCCTCCCTCAATGAGAAAGACTTCCCCCGGCCGGGGGAAGATGTCACGCAAGTGACAAAAAGGGGAGCAGTGGCATCGCGCCAGCGATGACGGAAGGAGTTGAATCAGATCTCCCCCGGGTGCTCCTTCCGCCACGCCAGATAGTCATCCAGAATGACCGTGGCGCTCACAGAGTCCAGAATTTCCTTGCGCTTTGTGCCAAAGGTGCCGCTTTCGTCCAGAATGTCGGCGGCGGCGCAGGTGGTCTGGCGCTCGTCCCACATGCGCACCGGCAGGCCGCTCCAGATCTCGACCGTCTTTGCCAGCTTGCGGCTCTTGATGGCGCGTTCGCCCTCGGTACCATCCATGTTCAGCGGCAGGCCGATCACGATCAGCTCGGCTCCGATCTCCTTGGCCACTTCGCACACCCGTGCCGCCACCTTGTTGCGGGCTTTCAGGGTGATCTGCGGTGTGATGGCCGTTGTAAGGAACTCGGTGCGGTCACAGGTGGCAAGGCCGGTGCGGCTGTCGCCGTAATCAACAGCTAAAATTTTCATACAGGCTTCCTCTCTTGTGTGGAAAAGTTTGTCGGTTCAAGTGTACCACAGCTGCAGGCTAAAGGGTAGATAATAACACTTTTTTTGAGAGGATTTTCGTGTTACAATAAACACAGATCGTTTTCAAGGAGGAAGTGCCCCATGCTCAAACTGGTTTTAGGCGGCTCCGGCAGCGGCAAGACCACCCTGCTCTATTCCCGCATCAAGGCCCGGGCCGAACAGGGCCGGCGCAGCATCCTTCTGGTGCCGGAACAGTTCACTTCCAGCACGGAGGGCCGCATCTACCGGGAGCTGGGCGATGCTCTTTCCGGCATGGTGGAAAGCTTTTCCTTTACCAGTCTGGCCGAGCGCATCCTCTCTGCCGAGGGCGGCGCGGCGGTGCAGACCCTTTCGGACGCGGGCCGCGCCGTGCTGGTGCGCCGCGCGCTGGAAGAGCTACAGGATCATGTGCATTACTACTACCGCCACCGCCGCAGTGCGGCCTTCTGCCAGATGGCGGCCCAGACCATCGACGAGCTGAAAAGTGCCGGCCTTTCCGGCGCACAGCTGGCAGAGCTTGCGCCGGACTGCGGGCCGGAAAGCGGCAAGCTGAGCGAGCTGGCACTGATTTTTCAGGGGTACGAAACGCTGCTGGCGGGCACCGGCATGGACCCCGCCGACCGGCTGGAGCTGGCGGCTGACCGGCTGGAAGCCGCTCTTGCCCGGGGCGAACTGCCGGACTTTCTGCGGGAGCGGGAAGTGTTCATTGACGAGTTCGATACCTTCAACGCACCCAAAAAGCGGCTGATGGGCGCGATGCTGGCGGCGCTGCCCACCGTCACGGTGGCCCTGTGCGACGACGGTGCGCCCATGGTGCCGGGGGATATGGGGCTTTTTTCCGGCGCAAAGCAGGTGGCCGCACAGCTGCGGCAGCTGGCCCGCAAAAACGGTGCTGATGCGGCAGTGCCGGAGCTGCTGCGCCGCGACCTGCGCCATAAGGATGCGCCCGGCCTTGCGGCTGTGACAGAGCTTTTGGAGACTGGCACCTGTGAGGTGCCGCCCGCTGCGCCGGAGGTGCGGCTGTTTGCCGCTGCCAGCCGGGAAGAGGAAGCCCGCTGCACCGCTGCGGCCATCCGCCGCCTGATGCGGCAGGGCGTGCGCTGCGGCAAAATGGCCGTGGTCTGCCGCAATATTCCGGATTACCGTGCGGCCATCCGGTACGAGTTCCGCATGGCAGATATCCCGCTTTACTGCGATGAACCCACCACCCCGGAGTTCAGCGCTCCGGCTACGGCGGTGCGTGCACTGCTGGCACTGCTGCGCGGTGCGGATATGACCGAAAACCTGACCATTCTTGCCAAGACCGGCCTGTGCGCTCTGGCCGAGCCGCAGGTCTGCGCGCTGGAAAACTATGCCTATACCTGGTCACCCAATGCGGCGGCATGGCGCACAAAATTTGAGAAAAGCCCCAAGGGCTTCGGCGAAAATGAACTGTCCGATGAGGATGCAAAAACGCTGGAGGATGCCGAGACTGCCCGCCAGCTGCTGGTAACAGCCGTGGACGAACTGCGCAGCAAGGTGCGGGGCGGCAGCGCCGAACAGATCAGCCGGGAACTGTATTTCTGCCTGAAAAAGCTGGGTGCAGAAGAGCAGCAGGCAGCGCTGGTGGAAGCCGTCCGCACTGCCCGGGGCATCCCGGCAGCAGAGGAAGCGGCCCGCGAGTGGAACGTGGTGATGCAGTTGCTCAATGAGATGGCCCACCTGCTGGGCGGGCAGGGTGTGACCTTTGCAGAATATGAGGACCTGTTCAGCCTGCTGCTGCGCTCTTCGGACCTTGGGCACATCCCGCAGACGCTGGATGCCGTGGTGCTGGCAAGCGCGGGCAAAATGCGTCTGGACGCGCCGGACTATGTGTTCGTGCTGGGCCTTGCGGAGGGCGAATTTCCCTGTGCACCGTCCGAGACGGGCCTTCTGACCCACGCCGACCGCGATGTTCTGATGGCAAAGCAGATCGATCTGCCGGACTGCTTTGAGAACCGCGTGGTGCGCGAGCAGGTGTGCGTTTACAAAGCCCTCACCGCACCGGCAAAGGGGTTGTGGCTCAGCTGGCCCAAGGGGCAGGGCAAGACCCTGTGCGCAGCGCTGGAACCCATCGTGGAGGCCCTGCACCCGGCGGCACCGGAGCTGGAGCTTCCCGACCTTGCAGCCACCCCCGCCGATGCACTGGATACGCTGGGCGGCTGGCCGCTGACCGACACGGAACGCGCCAGCCTGACTGAGGCGCTGCGTCTGCCGCAGACGGATGCGCCCCGGGGCCTTGCTCTGCTGCGCCGCATGGAGGAGGACCCGCCCCGGCAGGTGAACGACCTGTCCGCGTTGAGCGGCCTGCTGGGGCAGCGGCTGCGCATCTCGCCCAGCCAGCTGGAAAAATACTATACCTGCCGTTACGGCTATTTTTTGCAGTATGTGCTGGGCCTGAAGCCCCGCAGACGGGCCGAGCTTTCTGCCGACCAGAGCGGCACCCTGATGCACTGGGTGCTGCAGATGGCGCTGGACCCGCACCCGGATGCGGATAATCCCTGCGCCGGGCTGGCCCCATTTCTGGAGCTGGACGATGATGCCATGGCAGAGCTTGCCAGCCTGCTGGTGGATAAATATGCAAAGCGTTATCTGCCGGAGGATACGGCCCGGTTCGCCTATCTGCTCTCGCGGCTCAAAAAAAGCATGACAAGCCTTTTGTGCTACCTGCGGGACGAACAGAAGCAGTCCTGCTTCCACCCGGCAGCCTGTGAGCTGCGCATCGGCTCCGGGGAGGATGCCGTGCCCGGGCAGGTGTATCATCTCTCGGACGGGCGCACCGTGCAGCTGGTGGGCACGGTGGACCGTGCCGACGAGTGGGTGGAGGAAGACGGCACCCGCTGGGTGCGGGTGGTGGACTATAAGACCGGCACCAAAAAACTGAACCTGAAAGAGGTATACTGCGGGCTGGACTGCCAGATGCTTTTGTATCTGTTCAGCCTGACGCGGGATAAGAGCGGCCGCTTTACCGGTGCGGAACCGGCAGGCGTGCTGTATCTGCTGGCAGACCCGGCCCCCAAGACCACCAACCGCCAGCAGGCACAGCAGGACGTGCAGTACGAGCTGGACGGCCTTGTGAGGGACGAGCAGAAGGTGTTCGATGCCATGGATGCGGATGAGACGGGCCGCTACCTGCCCTTTGGCTACCGCAACGGTGCACCCAGCCCCAGCCAGAAGGATAAGCGTGCCGATATTGCAAAGCTCAACCGCATCCAGCTGCATCTGGATGATCTTGTCACCCAGATGGGCCAGCAGCTTTACGATGGGCAGATCGCTGCAGAACCGCTGGTGGCCGGGGCGGGCAGGAACCCCTGCGTCTGGTGCGACTACAGCTTTATCTGCTGCCACGAGACCGGCATCGGCGAGCGGGCACTGGAAGCCCCGGCCAAACCCTTTGAGCCGGAAGAGACTGAGAACGAGAAGGAAGGTGAGCAGGCATGAGTGAACCCAAATGGACTCCGGCCCAGCGCGCTGCTATTGAGGACCGGGGTGGTGCGCTGCTGGTGAGCGCAGCGGCGGGCAGCGGAAAAACAGCCGTGCTGACCGAACGCGCCGTGCGGCTCATCACCGATCCGGACCACCCGGTGGATGCGGACAAACTGCTCATCGTCACCTTTACCAATGCGGCGGCGGCAGAGCTGCGGGCACGCATCGGGCAGGCACTGCTGCGGCTCAGCCAGCAGCAGCCCCACAACACGAGCCTGCGCCGCCAGCGGATGCTTTTGCAGCGCGCACCCATCTGCACCATTGACGCGTTCTGTCTGGACCTGCTGCACAAGCACTTTCAGGCACTGGACATCCCGCCGGATTTTGCCCCGGCAGATCCCGGCAGCGTGGAGGTGCTGCGGGCTTCGGCGCTGGCCGAAACGCTGGAAAATGCCTACCGCGACCCGGACTTCTGTGCCTTTGCAGACCTTTACGGAAAGGGCCGCACCGATCAGGCCGCAGGCAATACCATCCTGCATGTGTACGATTTTCTGCGCGCTCTGCCGGACTACGACCGCAGGCTGGACGAATATCTGACACCATGGCAGCGGGAAAACGGCTTTGCTTTTACCTGCTGGCATGATCTGCTGCTGGCGGAAGCGGCCCGCTGCGCAAAGGCCGCGCGGGAACTGCTGACGGCAGCGCTGGCAGACTGTAAGGAAGATTTTGTCCTTGCACAGGCACAGGCCGAGGAAAAAGGCAAGACCGCTGCGTCCAAGGCAAAGGCCGTGGCCGGTGTCAACGATAAATTTGCAGAGCCGCTCTCCCGGCTGGAAAGCGCCGCCGCCCTGCTGGGCGAGGTGGAACGGCTGGCTGCGGCAGGGCAGTGGACACCGCTGTACGATAAGCTGACACCCTATGTGCTGGGCATGGAGGAGATGCCCGGCTTCAAGGGCATGAAAAAACGGCTGACCGGCGATCATAAGGCGGCGGTCAGGACCCGCGCAGACGAAGCCGCCAAGCTGTTTGAGCACATTACAGAGCTTGTCTCCTGCAGCGAGGAGGAAGCCGAAGCGGACCGCAGAGCGGCCCTGCCCCGGCTGCGGGCGCTGTTTGCCGCCGTGCGGGATTTTGATGCCCGCTTCTCGGCAAAGAAAAAGGAGCGCAAGCTGCTGGAATTCAGCGATTTTGAGCATCAGGCCCTGCGGCTGCTGCGCACACCGGATGGCGTGTGCACCCCGCTGTGCCAGAGCATCCGGCAGAACTATGCCGCTGTGATGGTGGACGAATATCAGGACACGAACGCTTTGCAGGATGCCATTTACCGCTGCCTTGCTTCCCCGGCGGGGGATGACCTGTTCCTTGTGGGCGACCTGAAGCAGAGCATCTACCGCTTCCGTCAGGCCGACCCAAGCATCTTCCGGACGAAGCTGGATGTCTGGGCCCCTCTGCCCGGCGGCACGGCACGGCCCCGCCCGGCAGAGGGAACGCCGGGCAACGATGCTCTGCTGGCGCTGGATGCGAACTTCCGCTCCGCCCCGCAGGTGGTGGCAGGCATCAACTTTATCTTTGAACAGCTCATGACCCCCCAGCTGGGCGATACGGCTTACGGCGACGGCCAGCGGCTGGTGTGCGGTGCACCCGGCGAATACGCCGGCAGCGTGGAAGCGCACTTCCTGCCCGACGACACCGCTGAGACCGACGCGGCGTGGATCGCCCAGCGCGTTGAAGAACTGGTGAAAAACGGCGAACCAGTGCGGGACGGCAGCTCCACCCGCCCGGTGCAGTACGAGGATTGCTGCATCCTGCTGGCGGCGCGCGGCGACTTCCTCGCTTATGAGGAAGCGCTCACGGCCCGGGGCATCCCGGTGTATGCGGATGCGCGCGAAAACTTGATGGAAGCAGCGCACATCCGGCCGCTGATCTCGCTTTTGAAGGTCATCGACAACCCGGCGCAGGATATCTACCTTGCCGCCGCCATGCTGGGGCCGATGTTCGGCTTTACGGACGACGACCTTGTACGCCTGCGTGCCCAGAGCGCCGCAATGCAGAAAAAGGCGCAGGAGGAACAGGGCGCGAAGGAAACGGGCAAAAGGGCTTCCCGCATGAGTCTGTACGGCGCAGTGCTGCAGGTGGTGCAGAATGGTGATGAAACTCCGTTTACCCGAAAGGTGAAAGACTTTTATGACCGACTCACCGCACTGCGGCGCATGGCCCGCAGTGCCCCGGCAGAACAGCTGCTGGAAGAGATCTTTGTCTCCACCGGCTATCTTGCTGCGCTGGGCGTACTGGAAAACGGTGCGCACCGCCGGGAAGATGCCCGGCGCTTTGCGGCTTTCTGCGCACAGACCGGTGCAAACGGCATCTCGGCGCTGGTGCGTGCCATCGACGCGGCGGCGCAGGCCGGTTCTACCGGGCAGGACACTGTGCCCGGCGGTGCGCGGCCTGGCTGTGTGACCATTATGACCATCCATCGCTCCAAGGGTCTGCAGTTCCCGGTGGTGTTCGTGGGCGACACGGCCCGGCACTTCAACCTGAGTGACACTTACCAGCCGGTGCTGCTGCATCGGGAATACGGCGCGGGCCTGCGCCTGCGCCCGGAACAGGGCGAGAGCATGTACAAGACTGCAGCCTACGCAGCCCTTGCCAGCGTCCATGCGCAGGAAACGCGCAGCGAGCAGATGCGCCTTTTATATGTGGCGCTCACCCGTGCACAGGATAAGCTGATCCTCACGGTGCCGCTGGGCATGACCAAGACCGGCAATCCCTTTGCCAAGGCGGCAGCATTCCTTGCTGCGGGCGCGGGAGAAACGCTGAACCAGCAGGCGGGCAGCTTTGCCGACTGGCTGCGTGCAGCGCTGCTGGTGCATCCCTTCGGCGGGCCGCTGCGGCGGCTGGCAGGAGATCTGGAACTGCCCTTTGTGTTTACGGAAAGCGAGATCATGGTCACGGTGCAGGAAGCTCAGCCGGAGCCGGAAACACCGGAACAGGAACCGGAAGCGGCAGAGCCTGTCCCGGCAGACCCGGCATTGGTGGCTCAGCTGCAGGAGGGCTTTGCATGGCGATATCCGGCGGCAAAACTGGCCGCGGTGCCCGCCAAGGTCAGCGTGACCAGCATCGTGCACAAGGCCGAGCAGACCACGCTGGAACGGCCTGCTTTCCTCTCCAAAGACGGCCTGACCGCCGCCGAGATGGGCACGGCTCTGCACGCTTTTCTGGAACATGCGGACTTTGCCTCCCTTGCTGCTGCCAAAGCGGCGGGCACGCTGGAGGAAGCCATCCTTGCAGAGCGCCAGCGGCAGGTGGACACCCAGCTGGTGGCCCCGGAAATTGCGGAAAAACTCAATGCAGGCCGCATCCGCCGCTTTGCCGAGAGCGAAGCCTTTGCAAAGATCTGCGCAGCCGAAAAGGTGCTGCGGGAGCTGGCCTTCATCACGGCGCTGCCCGCGTCGGCCGTGCTGACGGCACAGGGAGCTTCCGCGCAGGAAGCCGCTGCCGTGCAGGATGAGCAGGTGCTGGTGCAGGGCATTGCAGACCTTGTGCTGGTGTTTCCGGATCATCTGGAACTGCTGGATTACAAGACCGACCGCCGCAAGACCGAAGCGGACTTCCTGAGCGCCTACCGCCCGCAGCTGAACCTCTATGCCCTTGCCATCGATAAGCGCTTTGCACCGAAGAAGGTAACGTATAAGGGCATCTACTCGCTGGAGCTGGGGAGGCTGATCGAGGTGTAAACTCCTTCCGTCATCGCTGCGCGATGTCACTGCTCCCCTTTTTGTCACTTGCGTGACATCTTCCCCCGGCCGGGGGAAGTCTTTCTCATGGAGGGAGGCTTTGACAGTCCGGCAGGCTTCCCGTTTTTGCCAAAGACTCCCTCCTTGAGGGAGCTGGCGCACGAAGTGCGACTGAAGGAGTTGATTCATATTTTTCCCGCAAAACGCATAAAAAGTGCTTGACAGCGCTTTCTGCCTGTGGTAAAATAACCGGGTAAAGAAAGCAGCTACGGCCTGTGCCGCGCTCGCCTTGCGAGGGAAAGATCCCCCGGGCTATACCTGAAGGCAGTTCATTGTGAGTGGACTGCGGCTTTGAGTGAATTTTTGCGCGGCTGTCCTGAAAATGGGCGGCCGCGTTTTCTATGCCAAATATTGCAACAAAATGGATTTTGTTTGGAGGTGCATTCATTATCGCTACCGCTGGAAAGTCGAAGGAACTGGAGATCAACGGTCAGATCCGTGACCGTGAGGTCCGTCTGATCGGTGCAGACGGCGAGCAGAAGGGCGTTGTGTCCATTCAGGTGGCCATGCGCGCTGCTGAAGATGCTGGTCTGGATCTGGTCAAGATCGCACCGCAGGCTGTTCCGCCTGTGTGCAAGGTGCTGGATTACGGCAAGTACCGTTTTGAACAGCAGAAGAAGGAGAAGGAAGCCAAGAAGAACCAGAAGGTGGTCGAAGTTAAAGAGACCCGCCTTTCGCTCAACATTGACACCAACGACTTCAATACCAAGCTGAACCAGACTGCCAAGTTCCTGGCAGCTGGCCACAAGGTTAAGGTTTCGATCCGCTTCCGCGGCCGTGAAATGGCGCACAGTGCTCTGGGCGCAGACGTGCTGAAACGTTTTGCCGAGGCTCTGCCTCAGGCATCCACCGATAAGCCGCCGGTGCTCGAGGGCCGCACGATGTCCATTCTGCTGATCCCGAAACCCAATAAGGACTAATTTTAGGAGGAAACTAAAATGGCTAAGATGAAACTGAAGACGCACTCCGGCGCTAAGAAGCGCTTTAAGCTGACCAAGAACGGCAAGATCAAGCGCGGCCACGCATTCCGCAGCCACATCCTGACCAAGAAGACCACCAAGCTGACCCGTGGCTACCGTCAGCCCAGCTACGTTGATAAGACCAACGCAGCTACCATCAAGAGCATGCTGCCCTACGCCTAAGAGCGAGCCGCAGGCAAACACATTCTATTGAGACAACTAAAGGAGATATAAAAAATGGCACGTATCAAGGGCGCAACCATGACTCACAAACGTCGTAAGAAGATGCTGAAGCTGGCCAAGGGCTTCTACGGCTGCAAGAGCAAGCACTTTAAGATGGCCAAGCAGCAGGTCATGAAGAGCGGCAACTACGCTCTGGCTGGCCGCCGCATGAAGAAGCGTCAGTTCCGCAACCTGTGGATTTGCCGCATCAACAACGCAGTTCGTCCTCTGGGCATGAACTACTCCACCTTCATGGCTGGTCTGAAGAAGGCTGGCATCGAGCTGAACCGCAAGATGCTGTCTGAGATGGCTATTAACGATCCCAAGAGCTTTGCAGCTCTGGTCGAGACCGTCAAGAACGCCTGATTAGGAACTTGAATCGTGACGCCCGCGCGTATACGCGGGCGTCCGTTTTGTATCCGGGGTTCTTACGGCAGGGGAACATGTTTTTCAGGGCAGCGCCCTGCCGCAGGAACGCTTTGTGGCAGACGCTGCCCTTTTTGCATTTTTTGAACAAGACGGCAGACTACTTTTTGAACGACAGTACAGCGAAAGGTTGAATACACACGATGGACGAAAAAATCACCAGCCGGGAAAACGCAAAGATCAAATACGCCTGCCGCCTTTCTTCCAGCGCGGCATTCCGCCGCAGCGAGGGCCGCTTTCTGGCCGAGGGCCGCAAGCTCTGCCCGGAGCTTGCCCGCGGTGCGCAGCTGGAGACCTTATTTTATACGGAGAGCGCTATGGCAAAGTGCCCGGAGCTTGCCGGGCTGCCCGGTGAACACTACCTTGTGGAAGACCATGTGGCCGATAAGCTGGCCGATGTGGGCACCCATCAGGGAGTGTTCGGCGTGTTCCGCACCCCGGTGCACACACTGGACGAGGTGAAGACCGGCGGGCGGTATCTGGCGCTGGAACGGGTGCAGGACCCCGGCAATGTGGGCACCCTGCTGCGCTCTGCTGCGGCCTTTGGTTTTGACGGTGTGATCCTGAGCGACGGCTGTGCCAGTGTGTATGCCCCCAAGACCCTGCGCGCTTCCATGGGAGCCGCCGTGCGCATCCCGGTGATCGAAGCCGGTGCCATGCCCGATGCCATCACCCAGCTGCGCGCAAAGGGTATCACCTGCCTTGCTGCCGCGCTGTACAAGTCTCAGCCGCTGAGCGCGGCGCAGGCAAGCTGCCCCGGCGGCGTCTGCGTCGTCATCGGCAGCGAGGGGCAGGGTCTGACCGATGAGACCATTGCTGCCTGCAGCAGCACGGTGCGCATCCCCATGACCGACCGGGTGGAAAGCCTGAACGCCGGCATTGCGGGCAGCATTCTGCTGTGGCATTTCCGGGAGGAAAGCCTATGAGCGGCCTTGCAGGGCAGACCAGCCTTTTCCCGCCGGAGCCTGCCCCGGACCCGCTGCTGTGCTGGCTGTGGCTGGCCCATGTGCTTGGCCCGGCCAGCGTTCACGCGGGCCGTGTGCTGGATGCCTTTGGCGGTGCACAGGAAGCATGGGAAGCGCGGGACACCGCTGAATTCCGTGCTGCAGCCGGGGATGCTGCCGCGCTTCGCGCACAGCAGCTGGACCCGGAACAGTATCACGCACTGGTGATGCGGTGCGATGATCTGGGTGTGCGCATCCTGCCGTTTGACGATCCGGACTATCCGCTGGCGTTTTCCCGCATCCCGGATATGCCGCTGGTGCTCTACTGCACCGGCGATCCGCTCTGGCTCAACGAGCCGGGCTCGGTGGGCATCGTGGGCAGCCGCAAGCCTACCGAATACGGTCTGAACGCAGCGGCGGACATTGGCGGGGAACTGGCCCAAAGCGGCGCTTTGATCGTCAGCGGCCTTGCGGACGGGCTGGACAGCGCCGGGCACCGCGCTGCTGTCAAAAACAATTGCCCTACCATTGCTGTGATGGGCGTGCCCATCGACCGCACCTATCCTGCGGCCAATGTGGTGCTGCGGCACAAGATCGAGCAGAAGGGCTGCGTGATCAGTGAGTACCCGCCCCGCAGTGAGGGCGTTGGCCCAAATGGATTTTTGCAGCGCAACCGGCTCATTGCGGCGCTCAGCTCTGCATTGCTGGTGGTGGAAGCGCAGGAAAAAAGCGGCACCATGTCCACCGTGTCTCACGCCGAACGCTATGGCAAGCCGGTGTTCGCGGTGCCGGGCAGCATCTACTCGCCCAATTCCGCAGGCACAAACGGCCTTTTGCGGGACGGCAGAGCGCGTGCCGTGTGTTCTGCTGCGGACCTGCTTGGCCCGCTGGGCCTGCGCCGGCAGAGCGCAGCGGCGGTGACGGCAAAGCAGCCGGAGCCTCTGAGCGAGAATGAGCGGAAGGTGCTTTCCTGCATTGGGCCGCAGCCCCTTGGCATTGAGGAGCTTTGCGTGCGCAGCGGCCTGCCCACAGCGGTGCTGCTGGGCACCCTGATGAAGCTGGAGCTTTCCGGCCGGGTGCTGTGCATGCCGGGCAAGCGGTATGTGATAAAATAGTATAATTTCTGCTGGCGCAGCACACAACAGCTGTGGTATGATATAAAAATAGAGAATCCCGTACTGTGCAGTTGCACGGTGCGTTCCTGATAGAGAAGAAAGAAAATTTGAAATGGGAGTAAACTCGAATGGCGAAACTGGTTATCGTGGAGTCGCCTGCTAAGGCGAAAACCATTGGCAAGTATCTGGGCGATGATTACGAGGTCACCGCAAGCATGGGCCATATCCGTGACCTGCCCGCTTCCCAGCTGGGCATCGATGTGGAGCACGGCTATGCCCCACAGTACATCAGCATCAAAGGCAAGGAAAAGCTCATCAAGGAATTGAAGAGCAAGGCCAAACACGCAGACGGCGTGCTGCTGGCAACCGACCCGGACCGTGAGGGCGAAGCCATCAGCTGGCATCTGGCAAACATTCTGGGGCTGGACCCCCACGAGCCGAACCGCGTGACCTTTGACGAGATCACCAAAAAGGGCGTGAAGGAGGGCATGGCCCATCCCCGCGCCATCGACGAAGATCTGTTCAACGCACAGCAGGCCCGCCGTGTGCTGGACCGTCTGGTGGGCTACAAGCTCAGCCCGTTCCTCTGGCGCAAGGTGCGCCGGGGCCTTTCCGCAGGCCGCGTGCAGAGCGTGGCCGTGCGCCTGATCGATGACCGCGAAAAGGAGATCGAGAGTTTCAAGCCCGACGAATACTGGAACGTGGATGCCACCCTCGGCGCAGGCCACAAGAGTTTTACCGCCCGGCTGGCCACCGATGCCAGCGGCAAAAAGCTGCTGCCCAAAAGCGAAGCCGAGGCCCGCGCCATTGAAAAGGGTCTGGAAGGGGCCGAGTACGTGGTGGCAGAGCTGAAAAAGGGCAAGCGGGCAAAGCAGCCCACTCCGGCTTTTATCACCAGTACCCTGCAGCAGGAGGCATCCCGCCGCTTGGGCTTTACGGCCACCCGCACCATGCGCGCTGCCCAGACCCTGTACGAAGGCGTGGACATTGCGGGCCACGG
The DNA here is from genome assembly GCF_017377615.1 of Faecalibacterium sp. Marseille-Q4896. Lineage (NCBI taxonomy): Bacteria > Bacillati > Bacillota > Clostridia > Eubacteriales > Oscillospiraceae > Faecalibacterium > Faecalibacterium sp. Marseille-Q4896. The sequence goes on along the minus strand of NZ_JAFREG010000003.1, from coordinate 195,855 downwards.
CACCATGGGTCTGATCACCTACATGCGTACCGACAGCCTGCGCATCTCGGATGAAGCCGTTGCCGCCGCAAAGGAATATATCGCAGGGGCCTACGGTGAAGCCTATATCTGCCCCTACAAGCGCACATGGAAGACCAAGAGCGCCACTGCCGCACAGGATGCCCACGAGGCCATCCGTCCCTCGGTGCCGTCCCTGACACCGGACGAGGTGGACAAGAGCATCAGCGGCGACACAGCAAAGCTCTACCGCATGATCTGGAGCCGCTTCATGGCCAGCCAGATGGCAGACTGTCAGCAGGACACCGTGTCTGTCACGGTCAGCGCGGCGGACTACCGTTTCAAGGCCAGTGGCTATACCGTTACCTTTGACGGTTTCACCGTCCTGTACGAGGAAGCCACCGACGAAAAGGAAAAGAAGGAGACCGCCCTGCCTCCGCTGGAGCAGGGTCAGGTGCTGAAGCTGCGCGACCTGAAGAGCGAGCAGAAGTTCACCCAGCCGCCCGCCCGCTACACCGAAGCGACCCTCATCAAGGCACTGGAAGAAAACGGCATCGGCCGTCCTTCCACCTACGCACCCATTATCACCACCATCATCGACCGCGGCTATGTTGAGCGCGACCAGAAAAAGCTCAAGCCCACCCTGCTGGGCCGGGCGGTGGATGGCCTGATGCTGGAACAGTTCCCCCACATCGTGGATGTGGACTTCTCCGCCCAGATGGAAAAGAATCTGGATAAGATCGAGAGCGGCAAGGCCGACTGGCACAAGACGGTGGATGACTTCTATCAGGGTTTTGCGGCAAGCCTCGAGCAGGCCGAAAAGAACATGGAAGGCAAGAAGGTCAAGGTGCCGGATGAGCCTTCCAGTGAGGTATGCGACCTGTGCGGCCGGCCCATGGTCATCAAGGTGGGCAAGTACGGCAAGTTTTTGGCCTGCAGCGGCTTCCCGGAGTGCCGGGGCACAAAGCGGCTGGTCAAGGATACCGGCGGCATCTGCCCCAAGTGCGGCAAAGGCCGTATGCTGGAGCGCAAAAGCTCCAAGGGCCGCATCTATTATGGCTGCGAGCGCTACCCGGACTGCGACTTTATGACATGGGACATGCCGGTGCCCACCAAGTGCCCCAAGTGCGGCAGCACCATGTTCCGCAAAGGCTCCAAGCTGTATTGCGCAAAGGAAGGCTGCGGCTACGAGATGCCGGTGCCGAAAAAGGACTAAAAGGATAAAACTATGAACTATAAAGTAACCGTGCTGGGCGCGGGTCTTGCGGGCTGTGAAGCCGCCCTCTGGCTGGCTGGCAAGGGCGTGCAGGTAGACCTGTACGAACAGAAGCCCGTGCATTTTTCGCCCGCACACAAAAGCGCAGGCTTTGCAGAGCTGATCTGCTCCAATAGCTTGAAAGCTGAGCGGCTGGACTCTGCTTCCGGCCTGCTGAAGGAAGAAATGCGCCGGATGGGCAGCCAGCTGTTGACCGCCGCCGAGACAGCCCGCGTGGCCGCTGGCGGTGCGCTGGCGGTGGACCGCGACGCATTCAGCGCCGAAGTGACCCGCATGGTGGAAAGCTGTGAAAATATCACCGTCCACCGGGAGCAGGTGGAGCACATCGATGCATCTGCCCCCATTCTGGTGGCTACCGGCCCATTGACCGATGGCGCACTGGCCGATGAGATCGGGGCCTTGACCGGGGACGAGCGGCTGCACTTCTACGATGCTGTGGCCCCCATCGTCACCGCCGAAAGTCTGGACTACAACAAGGTGTTTGCCGCCTCCCGCTATGACCGGGGCGAGGCCGACTACCTGAACTGCCCTTTCAACAAGGAAGAGTACGAGAAATTCCACGCGGCTCTCGCGTCTGCCGAGCGCGCCCCGCTGCACGACTTTGACACCGGGGCCGAGCAGTCTGCTCAGCCCGACCCGGATGCCCACGGCAAAAAGGCCGATACCGTCACGGTCTACGAGGGCTGTATGCCCATCGAAATTATGGCCGCCCGGGGTGCCGACACCATGCGCTTCGGCCCGCTGCGCCCGGTGGGCCTTGTGAATCCCAACACCGGCCACCGTCCATGGGCCAATGTACAGCTGCGCGCCGAGAACAAGGAGCGCACCCTGTATAACATCGTGGGCTTCCAGACCAACCTCAAGTGGGGAGAGCAGAAGCGGGTGTTCAGCATGATCCCGGGCCTTGAGAATGCCGAGTTCGTGCGGTATGGCGTCATGCACCGCAACACCTTCCTCGATGCGCCCCGGGTGCTCAGCGCCCAGCTGTGCCTGAAAGAGCACCCCAATGTGTTCTTTGCAGGGCAGATCACCGGCTTTGAGGGCTATATGGAAAGCGCTGCCTGCGGCCTGCTGGCGGCCCGCAGCCTGTATGCCCGGCTGGAAGGCAAAGAGCTGCCCGCCCCGCCTGTGGATACCATGTGCGGTGCGCTGGTGCAGTACCTGACCACCGAGAACAAGCACTTCCAGCCCATGGGCGCAAACATGGGCATCCTTCCTCCGCTGCCGGAGGAGAGCCGCCCGCGGGACAAGCGCCTGCGTTACATGGCACAGGCTCAGCGCGCTGTTGCCAGCTTCCAGCACTGGCTGGATGAAACTTCTCTTTAAGAAGGGAGAAAAGCTATGAAGATTATCGTGGACATGATGGGCGGCGACAACGCCCCTCTGGCTGTGCTGGAGGGTGCCGCACAGGCCGTGAAAGAGTACGGCATCACCGTCGTAGGTGTGGGCGACGAAGCGCTGGTGCGCAGGACCGCACAGGAAAACAGCATTCCGCTGGACGGCATTGAGCTGGTGAACTGCACCGAGGTCATCGACATGTGTGATGAGCCTGCCCGCGCCATCCGCCAGAAGAAGGATTCCTCCATCGTGGTGGGCCTGAACATGCTCAAGGACGGCAAGGGTGATGCCTTTGTTTCCGCCGGCAGCACCGGTGCGCTGCATGTGGGCGCAAGCCTGATCGTGCGCACCCTCAAGGGCATCAAGCGCCCGGCTCTGGCTACCATGGTGCCCGCCAAAAAGCAGGCCTATCTGCTGCTGGACTGCGGTGCCAATGTGGAGTGCCGCCCCGAAATGCTGGCAGCTTTTGCCGTGATGGGCAGCTGCTATGTGAACAGGGTGGAGGGCCGCCGCAGCCCCAGCGTGGCGCTGGCCAACAACGGTGCGGAGGAGAGCAAGGGAACCCCCATGCTCAAGGAAGCCCACCAGCTGCTCAAGACCACCCCCGGCATCCGCTTTGTGGGCAACATCGAGCCCCGCGATGTGCCGGGTGGCGAAGTGGACGTGGTGGTGTGCGACGGCTTTACCGGCAATGTGATCCTCAAGCTGACCGAGGGCGTGGCAAAAATGCTGCTGGGCATGCTGAAACAAATGTTCCTCGCAAACCTCGGCGGCAAGCTGGCCTACCTGCTGCTCAAGGGCAGCGTGGCAGACCTGAAGCACCAGATGGACAGCGAGGAGTACGGCGGCGCACCCTTCCTGGGGGCCAAGCAGCCGGTCATCAAGGCCCACGGCTCTTCCAAGGCCAAGGGCATCAAGAACGCCATCCGTCAGGCAAAGATCTGCGTGGAGAACGATCTGTGCGGCACCATGCAGTCTGCGCTGGACGAGCTGGCTGCGGCACAGAAAACTGAGGAATAAAAGGGAGTAAAAACGACCATGAGCCATCAGTTGGAAACAATTATTGGTTATAAGTTCAAAAACCCGGAGCTGCTGGAGATCGCGCTCACCCATACCAGCTATGCCAACGAGAGCCGCACCCCGGTCAAGCACAACGAGCGGCTGGAATTTCTGGGCGACAGCGTGCTGCAGATCGTCTCGGCAGACTATCTGTTCCACGCCTATGCCGACCGGCCGGAGGGCGATCTGACCCGCATCCGCGCCAGCCTTGTCAGCGAGGGTGCACTGTTCCAGTTCGCGCAGGAGATCGATCTGGGCGAGTACCTGCGCCTTGGCCGCGGCGAGGAGCGCTGCGGCGGACGCACCCGCCCCAGCGTGGTGTCCGATGCGTTTGAAGCGCTGATCGCGGCTTTGTATCTGGATGGCGGCATGGATGTGGCCCGCAGCTTCATCCTGCCCTTTATCACCGAGGGCAAGCACGCCGAGGCCGACTACAAGACCCGCCTGCAGGAGATCGTGCAGCAGAACCCGGAAGAGCGGTTGAGCTATGTAGTAGAAAGCGAGTCCGGCCCGGATCACGACAAGCATTTCGTGGTGGCGGTGCGGTTCAACTCTGACCGCGTGGCCCGTGGCGAAGGCCGCAGCAAAAAGGCCGCTGAGCAGTGCGCCGCAAAAGAAGCGCTCAAGCTGCTGGGCGTGATAAAGGAAAAGTAAATGGTATTCAAGGAACTGGAGATCCAGGGCTTCAAGAGCTTTCCCGATAAAGTCAAAATTCGGTTCGACGCAGGCGTTACCGGTGTGGTGGGTCCCAACGGCTCCGGCAAGTCGAACCTTTCGGACGCAGTGCGCTGGGTGCTGGGCGAGACTAGCTCCCGCCAGCTGCGCGCGGCAGGCAAGATGGAGGACGTGATCTTCGGCGGCACCCGGCGGCGCGGAGCCATGGGCTTTGCGCAGGTGCGGCTGACGCTGGATAACGCAGACCACACCTTTGATGTGGATGCGGACGAAGTGACCATTGGTCGCAAATATTACCGCTCCGGCGACAGCGAGTATACCATCAACGGGCAGGTGTGCCGGTTGAAGGATGTGTACGAACTTTTGCTGGATACCGGCATTGGCCGCGACGGCTACTCGGTCATCGGGCAGGGCCGCATTGCGGAGATCGTGGCCGCAAAAAGCAGTGAGCGCCGCGAGATCTTTGAGGAAGCCTGCGGCATTGCCAAGTACCGCTACCGCAAGACCGAGGCGGAACGCCGCCTTGCTGCGGCGGGCGAAAACCTTGAACGCCTGCGGGACATCCTTGGCGAGCTGGAAAGCCGGGTAGGCCCGCTGGAAAAAGAGAGCGCCAAGGCAGAAAAGTTCCTCGAGCTGGCCGCACAGCGCAAAACGCTGGAAGTGACCCTGTGGACCGACGGTGTGCACCGCGCGCGCGAAGCCGTGCGCCAGCAGGTGCGGGACTACGAGACAGCACAGGCCGACTACGAGCGCTTTGACCGGGAGACGAAAGCCGCCGAGCAGGAGGCTGAGGAGATCCGGATGCAGGCACAGCAGCTTACGGTTGCTGTTGAGCGCCTGAATGGGGATATCCGCAGCATCACCGAGCAGATCAGCGGGTCGGAGAGCCGTATCGCTGTGCTGGAAAACGACATCCTCCGCAACGAGGAGAGCGCCGCATCCCTGAAGGAAGAGATCAGCGCCGGGGAACAGGACAGCACCGAGGCACAGGCCGCCTTGCAGCGCCACCGTGCCGTGGCAAAGACCATGGAAGCGGAGGGCGAAAAGCTGGCGGCAGAGATCGAAGCGTTAAACGCGGAGATCGCACGTCTGACCGATGCCAGCAGTGCCAGCGGTGCCCGCAAGGATACCCTGAAAGCGGAACTTGCCGGCCTGACAGCCCGGCGCACCGAAGCGCAGGTGGCGCAGGCCGCTGCCGAAGCTGCCGGGGAAACAGCCCGCCAGCGCCTGCCTGCCCTTGAGCAGAGCGTGCAGGAAAGCACCGCCCAGCGGGACGAAGCAAAGCAGGATCTGGACGACACCATCAAGTATCGCCGGATGCTGGAAGAAAACGAGAAGCAGCTGGCAAATGTCCGTTCCGGCGTGGAACTTAAGCTGAAAGGCCGCAAGGCTGCGCTGGACGATGCCGACGCAGCAGAGCAGTGCCTTGGCCGTGAGCTGGATGCGGCCCGCCAGCGCCTTTCCGTGCTGCGGGAACTGGAAAAGAACATGGACGGCTACCAAAACTCGGTCAAGGCCGTCATGCGTGCTGCCGGTGCACGCCGCCTGCGGGGCATCATCGGGCCGGTGTCCGCCATCTTAAAGGTGGAGCCGGGCTGTGAAGTGGCTGTGGAAACGGCTCTGGGCGGTGCGCTGCAGAACATCGTGGTAGAGAACGAAGCCGCTGCCAAAGCGGCCATTGCCCTGCTGCGCAATGACAATGCAGGCCGCGCCACCTTCCTGCCGCTGGATACCGTCCAGCCCGGCGTGTTCCGTGGCCGACTCTCCGGTACGGCACGGCTTGCCTCCAGTCTGGTGCAGGCCGACCGCCGGTATGACAACATCGTATCGAACCTGCTGGGCCGCATCATCGTGGTGGACGACATCAACGAAGCTTCTCGCGTGGCGCGGGACAACGGCTTTCGCAGCAAGGTCGTGACCATGGATGGTCAGGTGATCAATGCAGGCGGCAGCTTTACCGGCGGCAGCGTCCAGCGCAGCGCAGGCCTGTTCACCCGCAAGCAGGAGATGGAAGAGCTGCGGGTGAAAGCGGCCAAGTTACAAAAAGACTGCCTTGCTGCACAGGAAAAGACCGACCGCTGCAAAGAGCAGGTGGATGCCCTTCAGGCAGAGCTGACCGCCACGGCCAGTGAACAGATCACCGCCGCCAACGACAAAGTGCGTGCCGAGGCAGAGCAGAAGCGGCTGGAAGCTGCTGCCGCCCAGCTGGAAACGGCCCGCAGCAACGGCCAGCAGCAGATCGATGCTTTGCAGGCGGCCTTGACAGAGAGCCGTGGCAAAGCAGAGGAAGCTGCCAGCCTGCAGGCCCGGCTGACGGCAAAGATCGACCTGCTGACGGCGGAGATGAACCGAATTGCCGAAGGTGACGACAACTTTGTGGCCCAGCAGACCGAACTGAGCCAAAAGCTCAGCGCAAAGCGGCTGGAACAGGTGACCCGCCAGAAGGATGCAGAACTGGCCTACAGCCAGATCGCAGCGCTGCAACAGCGGGCACAGGATGCCGCTGCCCGCCGCGCCACGCTGGAAGAAAGCCTTGCGGCACTGGCACAGCGCAGCGAGAGCTGCCGGGCAGAAATTGCAGCCATCCGGCAGGCAAAGTCCGACAGCCAGACCGAGATCGCCCAAAAAGAAAAGGCCATCCGGGAAGCCACGGAACAGCGGCTGGAACGCCAGCAGGCTGAAACAGCAGCATTGAGCCGGGCGCGTACTTCCTCCGACAGCCGCGAGGAAATGGGGCGCGAGATGGCCCGCCTTGCAGAGCGCAAGGCCGCTGCCGAGACCGAGTACGACCAGACCGTGGCAAAGCTGTGGGATGAATACCAGCTCTCGGTCAGTCAGGCAGAGAACCTTTGCGTGGAGTTTGAAAGCCTGACGGCCCTGCGCGCACAGGTGGCCGACCTGCGCGGCAAAATTCGCGCCCTTGGCAGCGTGAATGTGAGCGCCATCGAGGAATACAAGGAGGTCAAGGCCCGCTACGATGCCCTGATGCATCAGGTGACCGATGTGGAGGAAAGCCGCAATGAGCTGACCCGCATGATCTCCAAGCTTTCGACACAGATGCGGGAAATCTTCTCCGACAGCTTCCGTGCCATCAACGAAAACTTTGGCCGCGTATTTACCGAGCTGTTCGGCGGCGGCGAAGCCAGCCTTGTGCTGGAGGATGAAAGCGATGTGCTGTCCTGCGGCATCGGCATCCGGGTGGCACCGCCGGGCAAGGTGATCAAAAATCTGGAAGCGCTTTCCGGCGGCGAGCAGGCGCTGGTGGCCATCAGCATCTACTTTGCCATTCTGGCGGTCAACCCGGCCCCGTTCTGTATTCTGGACGAGATCGAAGCCGCTCTGGACGATGCCAATGTGGTGCGTTTTGCCCAGTACTTACGCCGGGTGAGCGACAAGACCCAGTTCATCGTCATCACCCACCGCCGCGGCACAATGGAAGCCGCGAATGTGCTTTACGGCGTTACCATGCAGGAGGACGGCGTGTCCAAGCTGCTCAAGCTTGATCTGGAACAGGTTGACGCAACGCTGGTTTCCTGATATATATTAAAGAAAAAGATAGGAGGACACCATGGGGTTCTTCGGATTTGGCAAGAAAAACAAAGAAAAAGAACAGGAAAAAATGAAAACGGGTCTGGAAAAGACCCGCACCGGTTTCTGGGGCAATATCCTCAACACCCTCACCGGCAGCGTCATCGACGATGATATGTACGATGATCTGGAAGAGCAGCTCATCCTTGCAGATGTGGGCGGCGAGGTGGCCGTGCGTCTGGTGGATAAGCTGCGCGACCGTGTGCACGAAAAGGGCCTGAAGACCGGCGAAGAGGCGGCGGATGCCCTGCGCGACATCATTGCCGAGGAAATGACACCGGATGCCGAGATGGATCTTTCCGGCAAGCCGGCCGTCATTCTGGTCATTGGCGTGAACGGCGTGGGCAAGACCACCAGCATTGCCAAGCTGGCCGATCACTACACCCGCGAGGGCAAAAAGGTGATGCTGGCCGCAGGCGATACTTTCCGTGCCGCAGCCAGCGAACAGCTGGAGATCTGGGCCGACCGCGCCGGTGTGCCCATTGTGAGCGCAGGCGAGGGCGCAGACCCGGCGGCTGTCATTTTCGACACCGTAAAGTCTGCCACCGCACGCGGTTATGACATGGTCATTGCCGACACCGCAGGCCGTCTGCACAACAAGGCAAACCTGATGGCAGAGCTTTCCAAGATCAGCCGCAGCGTCAAGAAGGCCAGCCCGGAAGCCAGCCTTGAAACGCTGCTGGTGCTGGATGCCATCACCGGTCAGAACGCCATCAGTCAGGCCAAGGAATTCTGCAAGGCTGCAGATGCTACAGGCATCATCCTGACCAAGCTGGACGGCACCGCCAAGGGCGGCTGCGTGGTGGCGGTCAAGCAGCGTCTGGGCCTGCCGGTGCGCTTCATCGGAGTGGGCGAGGGCATCGACGACCTGCTGCCCTTTACCCCGGAGGGCTTTGTGGAAGAGCTGCTCCCGCGCCAGTGGAAGCACTAAGGAGGATCGCAGCATGAAAATTTGTGCAGCTACCGGCAACGCCGGAAAGCTCCGCGAACTGCGCCGCATTCTGGAAGCGCAGGGCCACGAGGTGGTCAGCCAGAAGCAGCTGGGCATCACCATCGAGCCGGAGGAGACCGGCACCACCTTTGCCGAGAACGCCCTCATCAAGGCTGAAACCATCTGCAAGGCATGCGGTCTTCCCACCATCGCCGATGACTCCGGCCTGTGCGTGGATGCGCTGGGCGGTGCGCCCGGCGTCTACAGTGCCCGCTACTGCGGCCGCCACGGCGACGACGAAGCCAACAACGACAAGCTTCTGGATGTCATGCAGGCTGTGCCTGCCGGGCAGCGGGGTGCAAAGTTCGTGTCCGCGGTGTGCTTCATCCTGCCGGATGGGCGGCATCTGACCTGCATGGGCGAGTGCCCGGGCAGCATCGCCTTTGAACGGCTGTGCGGGGACTACGGCTTTGGCTACGACCCGCTGTTCATCCCCGCCGACTGCGGCGTGGGAAAGCACGATAAGCGCCCCAACACCGAGGGCCGCAGCTACGCCCAGCTGACCCCGGATGAAAAGGACGCCATCAGCCACCGCGGCAATGCGCTGGCGGTGCTGGAACAACAGCTGCCGGGATTTCTGGCAGAATGAACTCCCCCAGTCTGCTTCGCAGACAGATTCCCCTTTTTGTCACCTACGGTGACATCTTCCCCCGGCCGGGGGAAGTCGTCCTCGGAGATGGGGCCTTTGGCAGTCCGGCAAGCGTTTCGTTTCTGCCAAAGGCTCCCTCTTTGAGGGAGCTGGCAAAGCCGCAAGGCTTTGACTGAAGGAGTTTCTCACCACAAGCGGAGACAATTCTAAATCGTTTCTTTATCGAAATATCAACCTCAAAATAAAGGAGAAAAACTATGCTGACAAGCAAACAGCGCGCCATTCTGCGCGGCAAGGCAAACACCATGGACCCCGTTTTCATCGTGGGTAAGGGCGAGATCGACGAGACCATGATCCAGGGCGTGAAGGACTGTCTGGATGCCCGTGAGCTCATCAAGCTCAAGGTGCTGGAAAACAGCATGTACAATGCCCGTGAAGCTTCGGTCAAGCTGGCTGAGGCCACCGGTGCCGACTGCGTACAGGTGATCGGCTCCAAGTTCGTGCTGTATCTGCAGAAGAAAAAGGACAGCGCTTACGCCGACCTGCTGAAGTAAAAATGAAAGTTCTTCTCTACGGCGGTACATTTGACCCGCCCCATAACGGCCACCTGAACAATCTGCGCGCTGCCGCTGCCCGCGTGCAGCCGGATAAGGTGGTGGTGATGCCTGCCGGGCTTTCGCCCTTCAAGCAGAAGACCTCTGCGCCGGGCGCACTGCGGCTGGAAATGTGCAGCTGCTTCCATGCACTGGAAGAGGATGCGGACACCATCCCGCAGCTGGAGGTCAGCGGCTGGGAGATCGAGCAGGCCGCTGCCGGAAACCGCAACTATACGGTGCTCACGGTGGAAAAACTGGCTCGGGAAAATCCCGGGGCACAGCTGTACCTTGCCATTGGCAGCGATATGCTGCTGAGCTTTGACGGCTGGCACCGCTGGCAGGATATCCTGCGCCTTGCCCATCTGGTGGTCACCAGCCGCCATCTGGGCGACGACCCCGAGCTGCACGCAAAGGCTCTCCGGCTGGACCCCACCGGGGCACGCATCCTGTTTGCACCGGTACAGGCGCTGCCCATGGCCAGCAGCGACATCCGCACCCGTCTGACTGCAGGCGAAGGGTGTGAAGCTGAGCTGCCGGAGGCGGTGCGGGCGGTCATCCGCCGGGAGAAACTCTACAAAAAGGAAGTATCAGCCAATGAACCTCAAACAGGCAAAGGAGCTTGTGCGCGGCCGCTTGAGCGATAAGCGCTATGAGCATACCTTGAATGTAAAAAAAATGGCCGTCAAGCTGGCAAAGATCTACGGTGAGGATGAGGAGCGCGCCGCGCTGGCAGCCCTGCTGCACGACTCCGCCAAGGAAATCAGCAAGGATGAGATGCGCGAGATTCTGCGCGCTTACCCCCAGTATGCCGAGGGCGGCGAAGAGCGCCCGGCCCCGGTGTGGCACGGCGTGTGCGCCGCCATTCTGGCCCGCACCCAGTGGGGTGTGACCGACGAAGCGGTGCTTAGCGCTATTGCCTGCCACACGGCGGGCAAACCCGGCATGACCCGGCTTGACAAAATTTTGTATCTGGCCGATATGACCAGCGCGGAGCGGGATTGGCCCGGCGTGGAAAAGCTGCGCAAGCTGGAAAAAAAGAATCTGGATGCCGCTATGCTGGCCGCGCTGAAGCAGACCAACGATTTTGTGCTCTCGCAGGGCAAGCCCCTTGACCCGATGTCCAAGGCTGCCTATGAGGATATCCTTGCCCGCAGCGGGAAGAATGAACGGTGAGAGCACAGCTGCTCTGAAACAAGCGGAAACAGAAAACGGATTGCAGATTTCGTCGGATAATGCTATACTTAAGAGCATGACAGGTCTGCAGGAACATTTTTTTGCAGGACCGCGAAAATCTGGAGGATACAAAAAAGCATGAGCCAGACGCCACGCCATATCAATACTTCGCGTTCTCTGAACCGGCCGGATCCGGCAGCAGCCGCACCGCGCCACGCTGCATCCAGCACGGATGCAAAGCAGAGCGCAGGCGGTGCACACAATGAGCCGCCGCGCCGCCCGGCACAGGGAGCAGGGCAGAAGCCGCCGCGCCGCCGCAAAAAGAAAAAGAAAATGCCCCTCTGGCTGCCTTTTGCAGTGGTCATGGCCATCATCGCGGTGATCTCCGGTGTGGTGGTGTACGGAGTCAGCCTTGTAAACAAGGTGGAGGACAGCATCCGCCCGGACGACAGCACCCCTACCATTGAGGAAGAGGTCAAGACAGCCGAGGAATACAAGGGCGATGTGGTGAACATTCTGGTCTGCGGCATCGACTATGAAGAGGGCCGCAATTATTCCAACGACCCCACTTCCAACGACGGCATGACCGACATGATCCTGTACGTGCAGTTCGACATCAAGAACGGTGCACTGCGGATGCTGCAGATCCCCCGCAACAGCCTTGTCACCACCAAGAACAAAAAGATCACCCTTTCCAATGGAAAGACCTACGCCGCCACGAATTATCAGATCAACTCGGTGGCAATCTCCAACGGCGGCAGCATCGCCGCTCTGGCCGATGTCATCTACGATCAGTTCCGACTGCCCATCGATTACTATGTGACGGTGGATATGCAGGCACTGGTGGATATGGTGGATAACTTTGGCGGCATTGAGGTGTATATCCCTCATGATATGTCCTACGGCGGCAGCAAGCTGCTCAAGGGCTACCGCAATCTGAACGGTGCATCGGCAGAGTTCTTTGTGCGCTGCCGCCACGGCGACGGCTACGCCAATTCCGATATCGACCGCCTGAACATGCAGCGCTATTTCTATGCCGGCCTGTTCAAGCGTGCCCGCGCCATGGGCGTTACCGATATCCTGAACCAGCTGCCGCTGGTGTTCAAGAACTATATCAAGACGGATATGGACATTTCCACCATTGCAAAGCTGGTGGTGTCTTTCCTCAAGCTCGACAGCTCCAACATCATTCTGGCGCAGACGCCGGTATTCATGGGCGTGCCCAACGTGGGCAAGACCGACACCTTTGCCGGTTACTCCTGCGTGGTGCCGGATGCGGGTTCCATTGCAAACCTGCTCAACCAGTATTTCTGCACCTACACCGGCCCCATTGATGTGAGCGAAATGAACCTTGTCACCGACGAGTGGCCCCACGGCAGTGCATCCACCGATGCCAACGTGCAGTATATGGGCCGCATCGATAAGGAGTCGGACGATGCCATCCTGAGCGGCGATACAGACCTTGATGGCGCTGTTACCACCGACGGTCAGGCCGCAGGCTCCGCAAACTGAAACTGACAGAAAGGAAAAACATATGGAGAACTTCAACGACAGCAAGGCGCTTGCCATTGAGATCGCAAAGATCCTGGATAAGAAAAAGGCCCACGATGTGCGCGTGCTCAAGGTGGAAAGCCTGACCGTGCTCACCGATTACTTTGTCATTGCCTCCGGCACTTCCACCACGCAGGTGGCGTCTCTGGCCGACGAGGTGGAGTACGAGCTTTCCCAGAAGGGTCTGGAGCCCTACAGCACGGAGGGCTACGACTCCAAGAACTGGGTGCTGCTGGATTATTCCAACGTCATCGTGCACGTATTCGTGCCCAACACCCGCACCTATTACGATCTGGAGCACCTGTGGGCAGATGGTGAGCCCATTGATATCTCCGAGTACCTCACCCCCGACAGCACCCTTGAATGATTCAGGCAAACAGCTGTCTACCTGAAAAAAGAACCCTCTCAGTCAGGGCGTCCGCCCTGACAGCTCCCCCGAAAGGGGGAGCTTGCGCAAAAGAGGGAAGGCTGCGGTCTGCACAAAACCTCTCCCCTTCGGGAGAGGTGGCATCGCGCAGCGATGACGGAGAGGGTTTTCTGGCAAAGGCAGATAGCTTGAAAGCATACGCCCCCAAGCAACGGTATTTTGGATAAAGTCTGGAGCTGATTAACAACATGAAGTACGATTACAAGGCAGTTGAAGCCAAGTGGCAGAAGGTGTGGGAGGACGAAAAGACCTTCCATGTCGAGATCGACCACAAAAAACCCAAGTTCTATGCACTGGTCGAGTTCCCGTATCCGTCGGGTGCCGGCCTGCATGTAGGCCATCCCCGCAGCTACACCGCGCTGGATGTGGTCAGCCGCAAGCGCCGTCAGAACGGCTACAATGTGCTGTATCCCATGGGCTGGGACGCTTTTGGCCTGCCCACTGAGAACTTTGCCATGAAGAACCACATCCACCCGGCCATTGTCACCAAGAACAATGTGGACCACTTCCGCAGCCAGCTGAAGGCTTTGGGCTTCTCCTTTGACTGGGACCGTGAGATCAATACCACCGACCCCGAGTACTACAAGTGGACCCAGTGGATCTTCCTGCAGCTGTATAAGCATGGTCTGGCTTACAAGAAGGAAATGAACGTTAACTGGTGCACCGGCTGCAAGTGCGTGCTGGCCAACGAGGAAGTTGTCAACGGCGTGTGCGAGCGCTGCGGCAGCGAGGTCGTTCACCGCGTCAAGAGCCAGTGGATGCTCAAGATCACCGCTTATGCCGATAAGCTGATCGATGGTCTGGACGGTCTGGATTACATTGAGCGCGTTGCCACCCAGCAGAAGAACTGGATCGGCCGCAGCCACGGCGCAGAGGTCAACTTCGGCACCACCGCAGGCGATACCCTGACCGTGTACACCACCCGCTGTGACACCCTGTTTGGTGCCACCTACATGGTCGTTTCTCCGGAGCACGCTATGGTCAAGGAGTGGCTGGACAAGGGCATCCTCAAGAATGCCGATGCCGTCAAGGCCTATCAGGCCGAGGCAGCCCGCAAAAGCGACTTTGAGCGCAGCGAGCTGAACAAGGAAAAGACCGGTGTCAAGCTGGAAGGTGTCATGGGCATCAACCCGGTCAACGATACCGAGATCCCCATCTTTATCTCGGACTACGTTCTGTCCACCTACGGCACCGGTGCCATCATGGCTGTGCCCGCCCACGATACCCGCGACTGGGAGTTTGCCAAGAAGTTCGGCCTGCCCATCATCGAGGTGGTCAAGGGCAATACCCCGTCCAATCTGGACGAAGCCGCCTTCACCGATGTGGCCACCGGCACGCTGGTCAACTCCGGCTTCCTGAACGGCCTGTCCGTCACCGATGCAAAGAAAAAGATGATCGACTGGCTGGAGGCAAACGGCAAGGGCTGCGATAAGGTCAACTACAAGCTGCGCGACTGGGTGTTCAGCCGTCAGCGTTACTGGGGTGAGCCCATCCCCATGGTCAAGTGTGAAAAGTGCGGCTGGCAGCCCCTGCCCGAGAGCAGCCTGCCCCTGACCCTGCCGGACATCACCGATTTTGAGCCGGGTCCGGACGGAGAATCTCCGCTGGCCCGCCACAAGGACTGGGTCAAGACGACCTGCCCCTGCTGCGGCGGCCCCGCTACCCGCGAGACTGACACCATGCCCCAGTGGGCCGGTTCTTCCTGGTACTTCCTGCGCTACATGGACCCCCACTGCAAGGATGCCATTGCTTCCAAGGAAGCTCTGGAATACTGGTCTCCGGTGGACTGGTACAACGGCGGCATGGAGCACACCACCCTGCATCTGCTGTACAGCCGTTTCTGGCATAAGTTCCTGTATGATATCGGCGCTGTGCCTTCTCCGGAACCCTACCAGAAGCGCACCGCTCACGGCATGATCCTGGGCCTGAACCCCCACAGCTTTGTCAACCTGCCCGCTGAGGAGCAGGAAAAGCTGCTGAAGGAGTACGGCAGCCAGAAGGCCGCTGAAAAGGCTCTGGAAGAAAAGTACGGCGAAATGTCACGCCACCCCATCGTGAAGATGTCCAAGTCTCTGGGCAACGTCATCAACCCGGACGAGGTGGTGGACCAGTACGGTGCTGACACCATGCGTCTGTACGAGATGTTCATGGGCGACTTTGAGCAGGCTGCACCGTGGCAGACCTCTGCCATTGCAGGCTGCAACCGCTTCCTGGACCGCGTGTGGACGCTGAGCGACAAGCTGGTGGAGGGCGAGGGCTATCGCCCGCAGGTCGAGACCCTGATGCACCAGACCATCAAGAAGGTGGGCGCTGACATCGAGACCCTGAAGATGAACACCGCCATTGCCCAGCTCATGACGCTGGTGAACGCCCTGTACGACAACGGCGGCGCGACCAAGGCCGAGCTGGAGACCGTTGTTCAGCTGCTGAACCCGTTTGCTCCCCACATGACCGAAGAGCTGTGGGAGAAGCTGGGCCACAGCCACGACGAGCAGCTGGCTTACTACCCCTGGCCCAAGTACGAAGAGGCCAAGTGCGTGGAAAGCACAGTGGAGATCGCTGTGCAGGTGAACGGCAAGGTGAAGGCCCGCCTGAAGGTGGCTGCCGACATTGACGCTGCTGCCGCCATTGCTGCCGCCAAGGCTGACCCCGCTGTTGCTGCCGCTCTGGAAGGCAAGCAGCTGGTCAAGGAGATCTACGTCAAGGGCCGTCTGGTCAATCTGGCTGTCAAGGGCTAAACCAACCGATACCCTGCCGAAAGGCTGGATATACAACTACCCGCAGAGGCGGACTGGCGCATAAAACACCCGGGAACGTTTATTCAAAATCTTTTCAAAGATTTTGCGCAAAAAACTTTCAAAAAAAGGTTGACGAACCGGAGAAAATGCGCTATACTGTCTACTGTTAGTTACCATGTAACAACGAAATTCCTGCCTCACGGTCCAAGGGAGGGAATAAGATGTCGGAAATTCGTGTTAAAGAGGGCGAGTCGCTGGAAAGCGCACTGCGTCGCTTCAAGCGCAGCACCGCTCGCAGCGGTGTGCTCGCAGAGGTCCGTAAGCGCGAGGCTTACGAGAAGCCGTCTGTCAAGCGCAAGAAGAAGTCCGAAGCAGCCCGCAAGCGCAAGTTCAAGTAATTGATCACTTGAAGTCGCTGTTGCTTTAGATTTCATACGCGTTGCTAACGCCGATGTAGGGGAGCCTGTATTGCAGGCTCCCCTATTTTCATTGCAGGGAGAAATACTATGCTCATCACCCCCGAATACGTTTTCAAGGATGTCACCCACATCACGCCGGAATGGCTGGCGGCAAAAGGCATCGCTGCGCTGGTGCTGGATATCGATAACACCCTCACCGCCGACCGCAGTCAGGAGCTGCCGGAAGATGTGGCCGTGTGGCTGGACACTATGCGCAGGGCGGGTGTCAGGCTCACCATCGTGTCCAACGGTGCGGAAAAGCGGGTGCGGCCCTTTGCCCAGAAGCTGGGCCTTGCGTACCTGTACCGCTCCGCAAAGCCGCTGCCCTTTGCTCTGATGGCGGCGCAGCACCGCATGGGCGTGAAGCACCGTCAGATGGCGATGGTGGGCGACCAGCTCTATGCCGACCGCATGGCGGCAGCGCTGTACGGCATTCCGGGCCTGATGGTGGTGCCCCGCGGCCCGGACCTCGGTGCGCAGGTCATCCTCAAGCGTAAGTGGGAGAAAAAACACTGGCAGAAATACTATGACCGGGGAGGCAAGACTCTGTGAGCGATTGGAAGATCCGGTTCGGCACCGCAGGCACCAGCGACAGCTTTGCCGCCCAAGGCTACAAAAGCAGCTTGGATGTGCCGGAGTACACCGCAAAGATGGGACTGAACGCCTTCGAGTACCAGTGCGGACGGGGCGTGCGTCTGGGGCTGGACAAGGCTGCAAAAATGGCCGCACTGGCCGCGCCAAAGGATATCCTGTTCAGCGTGCATGCACCGTATTATATCAGCATGTCCAGTCTGGAAGAGGAAAAGCGGCTCAACAGCATCCAGTATCTGCTGCAAAGTGCGGCGGTGTGCAAAGCGCTGGGCGGCAGACGCATCATCTTCCACTCCGGCAGCTGCGGCAAGCAGAGCCGGGAAGCGGCCCTTGAAAAAGCGCTGGATACCATGCGCCGTGCCGTGGAAGCGCTGGACGAAGCAGGCTTTGCCGATATGACTCTCTGCCCGGAAACCATGGGCAAGATCGGCCAGCTGGGCACACTGGACGAGGTGCTGGCGCTGTGCAGCGTGGATAAGCGCATTATGCCCTGCATCGACTTCGGCCACCTGAATGCCCGCACTCTGGGCGGCATCCGCTCGAAAGAGGACTACGCTGCCATCCTTGACCGCATGGCGGAAAAGCTGGGGGACCAACGGGCAGAACGGTTCCATGTGCATTTTTCCCGCATCGAGTATTCGGCGGGCGGCGAAAAGCGCCACTGGACCTTTGCCGAGACCCAGTTCGGCCCGGAGCCGCAGCCGCTGATGGAACTGCTGGCTGAGCGGAAGCAGCAGCCGGTTATCATCTGTGAGAGCGCAGGCACGCAGGCTGAGGATGCCGGGACTATGCAGCAGATGTACCATGCAGCGTGCAAAACGTAAAAAATTTTGTGTTTTTATCGTCTTTTTTGCCGAAACCCCTTGCCAAATGCAAACGGATTGGGTAAAATAAATAGAGATATGCGTTAAGCATTTGAGATTAAACTAATGGAGGAATTCCTATGATTTCTGCAGGCGAGTTTCGCAATGGCGTGACCTTTGAGCAGGACGGCCAGGTTCTTCAGGTCGTTGAGTTCCAGCACGTGAAGCCCGGCAAGGGCGCTGCCTTTGTCCGTACCAAGACCAAGAACGTGATTACCGGCTCTGTGGTTGAGACCAGCTACAACCCGACCGCAAAGTTCCCGCAGGCTTTCATCGAGCGCAAGGACGTGACCTATAGCTACGAGGATGGCGATCTGTACCACTTCATGGACAACGAGACCTACGATGACATCCCCGTCAACGCAGCCGATGTGCCCGATAATTTCAAGTTCTGCAAGGAGAACGAGCTGTGCAAGCTGCTGAGCTACAAGGGCAAGGTGTTCAGCGTCGAGATCCCCAACTTCATCGAGCTGGAAGTTACCCAGACCGAGCCGGGTGTCAAGGGTAACACTGCCACCAACACCCTGAAGCCCGCTACCGTCGAGACCGGTGCTGAGATTCGTGTGCCTCTGTTCATCAACGAGGGCGACCACATCCGCATCGATACCCGCACCGGCGAGTATATGGAGCGCGTCTGATCCCTTTAACGCCAAACCGGGCTGCGGGCAACCGTTTGCCCGGTTTTTTTAAAACTCCGATTTTTCTCATTTTAAGGAGGGCATTCGTATGGAACTGAACAAAAAGGCAGCTTATCTGCAGGGTCTGGTCGATGGTCTGGGCATTGATGATACCACCAAAGAGGGCAAGATCATCAAGGCCATGAGCGCACTGCTGGGTGAAATGGCTGAGGTCATCGAGAGCGTGGACGAAGATCTTTCCCGCGCCTACGACCAGATCAACGACCTGAGCGATGAGCTGGAAGATCTGGAAGCAGATCTGTACGAGGAGGAGGACGAAGACGGCGAAAGCGAGGACGCTGAGGATGAGGACTCCGACGGCGACGACGATGACGATGCCAAGGATGATGACATCGCCAGCGAGCCGTTCTATGAAGTGGCCTGCCCCAACTGCGGCGAGACCGTTTACGTCAGCGAGGATGATCTGGATGCAGGCGAAGCCAACTGCGCGCACTGCGGCGTGACCTTTGAGGTCGCTCTGGAAGGGGATGGCGAAGAGGATGCCGAAGAGGATGCCGAGGATGGCCCCGTGCAGTACGAAGTGACCTGCCCGGACTGCGGCACCACCGCCGTGTTTGAGGAAGACGAACTGCTGGACGGCGCACCCAAGTGCCCGAACTGCGGCAAGCCACTCGACTTTGAAGTGACCGAAGAATAAGCAAAAAAGACCGCTGCACTCCGGTGCAGCGGTCTTTTTTGTTTACTGTGCGTTTGCCTTCTGCAGCCAGATGCTGCCGATGTCCAAAGCGTTGTACAGGCCGATCTTGGTAGTCTGACGCATCACGCGCTCCTGCGGAGCCTTGGTGGTGTCGGTAGAGAGCAGCATCAGGTGGACCTTGTCTGCAACCTGCTGATCGCCCACAGGCTTGGTGGTCGTGATCTGCAGATAGAGCACATATGGGTCGGTCATATTGCCGTAGTACAGCTCATTGTCCTTGCGGACGAGGGGCTTGCCTTTATAAGTCAGTTTTGGAGTAAATGCCATCGTGAAAGCCTCCCTATCAATAGTAGTTCAGTTCAGTATAACACATCTATGGTACAGGATGCAAGCTTTTGACCCGATAGAAGGCGGGCTTTTTGCACACAATGGCATGCCTGCGTGCAAAATAAATCTGCAATTTTAGGCACTCTGGCAGAAAACGGGTCTTGCCGGAATGCACAGATATGGTATACTAAGAACGAGAAAGCCCGCAGCATAGCCCGGGCAGAAAAGTGAGGGAGACAGCATGGCAGACTATCAGGAATACCGGCGGCGCGTGTTGCGCAAACGCTGGCGCAGGCGGTTCATGGCGACAGCTTTGCTGCTGCTGCTTTTGCTGGTGGGAGCCATCGGGATGTTGTGGAAGAGCCTGCACCGGGAACAGCGGCCCTCCGGCGTTGGGCAGAACACCATCCTGCAGGAGGTAACACAGGATAATACTTGGAACACGGCCTCCTACGCGGTGGCGCGGCAGCTCACGGTGCAGACGCTTGCAGACAGCGCGGCCACTGCGCTGGATTTCCGTATGGCGGCGCTGCCAAAGAGCAGCACGGCTGTGGGCAAGGAATGGTTCAATGACGTGAGCTTTGTGGGCGACAGCCTGACGCAGGGCATGCAGCTGTACGAAGAAGGAATGCAGAACGCCATGTTCTGTGCGTACAAGGGTGTTGGGCCGAACGTGATCGTCAACGGCACCACCTGCAAGCGTACCGACGGCGTGGCTGAGGTGCCGCTGGAAGCGTTGACCGCCCAGCAGCCCAGAGCTATTTATGTTCTGTTGGGCACCAACGTGCTGGGCCGCGATACCGATTATAGCAGCTTTTTGACCTATTACCGGCTGATGCTGGACATGCTGAGCCAGACACTGCCAAATGCAAAGATCTATGTGCAGTCCATCACGCCGGTGCGGCCGGAAGTATGCCAGAAGTCCGGCCATGAGGGCTTGAACCGCGACCGCCTGTGCCAGATCAACAATGAGCTGGCAGCCATTGCGCTGGAAAAGAACTGCTATTTTCTCAACTTGTGGGAAGTGCTGGCAGATGAAAACGGCGACCTGATCGAAAGCTACGCCCAGCCGGACGGCTACCATTTGAGACCCGCCGGGTATGCCGTATGGACGGATTATCTGTGCAGCCACACAGAAGGATAAAAAATAAGAGGTTCGTTCACTGAGCGAACCTCTTATTTTTTACTTGAAACTTAGAACAGGCCGGTGATCTTGCCGTTGGCATCCACATCGATGCCCACAGCGGCGGGCTTCTTGGGCAGGCCCGGCATGGTCATGATATTACCGCAGATGACCACCACAAAGCCTGCACCGGCAGCAAGGCGCACCTCGCGCACCTCCATGGTAAAGCCGGTGGGGGCACCGATGAGCTTGGCGTTGTCGCTGAAGCTGTACTGGGTCTTGGCGATGCAGACAGGCAGATTACCGTAGCCCATGTCGGTGAGCTCGGCCAGTGTCTTGCTGGCGGCGGCGCTGTAGTTCACGCCGTCGGCCCGGTAAATTTTGGTGGCGATGGCGTTGATCTTGTCCTTCAGGGGAATTTCCAGCGGGTAGGTGTACTGGATGGGACGATCCTCCAGCACCTCCAGCACCTTCTCGGCCAGAGCTTTGCCGCCCTCGCCGCCCTTGGCGAACACCTCGCTCAGCACGCAGGGAACACCCTGCTCGGCGCACACCTGCTCCACATAGGCCTGCTCTTCGGCGGTATCGGTGGGGAAGGCATTGATGGCGACCACCACCGGCAGGCCGAAGCCATTTTTCAGGTTGTCGATGTGGCGGATGAGGTTGGATGCACCGGCCTTGACGGCTTCGAGGTTGGGCTGGCTCAGGTCGGCCTTTGCCACGCCGCCGTGGCTCTTGAGGGCACGCACAGTGGCCACCAGCACGCAGGCAGAGGGAGCGATACCGGCGTAGCGGCACTTGATATCCAAAAACTTCTCTGCGCCCAGATCAGCACCAAAGCCTGCTTCAGTGATGGTATAGTCGGCCAGAGAAAGGCTCAACTTGGTAGCCAGCACGCTGTTGCAGCCGTGGGCGATGTTGGCAAAGGGACCGCCGTGGATGATGGCGGGGTTGTTTTCCAGCGTCTGTACAAGGTTCGGGTCCAGCGCGTCCTTCAGCAGGGCGGTCATGGCACCGGCAGCACCGATCTCACCGGCGGTGACAGGCTTGCCGTCGTAGGTGTAGGCGCACACGATCTTGGAAAGACGCTCCTTCAGGTCGGAAATGCTGGTGGCGAGGCAGAAGATCGCCATCACCTCGCTGGCAACGGTGATATCAAAGCCGTCCTCGCGGGGGGTGCCGTTCACCTTGCCGCCCAGACCGTCCACGATGAACCGCAGCTGACGGTCATTCATGTCCATGCAGCGCTTCCATGTGATGCGGCGGGGGTCGATGTTCAGCGGATTGCCCTGCTGGATGCTGTTGTCGATCATGGCGGCCAGCAGGTTGTTGGCCGTGCCAATGGCGTGCAGGTCGCCGGTGAAGTGCAGGTTGATATCCTCCATGGGCACCACCTGTGCGTAGCCGCCGCCGGCTGCGCCGCCCTTGACACCGAACACGGGGCCGAGGGACGGCTCACGCAGGCAGAGCATGGTCTTTTTGCCCAGAGCGTTCATGGCATCGGCCAGACCCACGCTGGTGGTGGTTTTGCCCTCGCCCGCCGGGGTGGGGCTGATGGCAGTGACAAGGATCAGCTTGCCCTGCTTTTTGGCATCGTGGATCAGGCGGTGATCGATCTTGGCCTTGTAGCGGCCATAGGGGATCACGTGCTCATCGGAAAGGCCCAGCTGGGCGGCGATCTCGGTGATGGGTCTCATTTTGGCTTCCTGTGCGATCTCGATATCGGTTTTCATCAGACATCCTCCTTTGGAAGTCGTTTTTACAAGCATTGCATGCTGCCTGAACGGCCTTTTTGCTCGCATCCTGCGTTGCTTTCCCTTGCAATCTGTCAGGATTGCTGCGGAAAATCGCCTTGTCTGCGGGCAAAAAATCCCGCCATTCAACGCACCCTGCTTATAAAAACAACTTCCGACAACAAAAAAGGCAGCTTTGCGCAGCAATTGCGCAAGGCTGCCCAGACGGTCGGCATTGACTCTCCCGCCATCCCTGCACTGTGGTGCTCCACAAGGTTCCGTCAGCAGAGATACGGTCTCTATGCAGTAAAGATAGCACAATGCCGGGGTGTTTGTCAAGGAAAAACATATACGAACTTGTCGGGGCGAGGCCCCTCCATCTTGCTGCGCAAGACCGTTCTGTCGCTTAAAAGCCCCACTGGGGCTTTCATTGCTGCGCTGCGCTCGCAAACGCGAATATTTTGCGTTCTACAGCTTTCTGTGCTATAATTAAACTGGATTATTATAAAAACAGAAAGCAGGAATCCCTTTTATGCTGCAAAACCCTGAATTGCATTATCTGGATAACGCCGCTACCACCATGGTGGCTCCCGAGGTGGCGGATGTCATCGACAAGGCCATGCGGGAACACTGGGCAAACCCGTCCAGCCTGTACGGCCCCGGTGCCCGCAGCGAGGAAGCGCTGAACGCCGCCCGTGCCGCTGTGGCCCGTACACTGGGCTGCAAGCCAAAGGAGCTGTACTTTACCTCCTGCGGCAGCGAGAGCAACAATCTGGCCCTGCTGGGCGCGGTGCGCACCCGCACTTTCGGCAAGGGCATCGTGGTGTCCGGCTTTGAGCACCCCAGCGTCCAGCGCCCGCTGGAAGAGCTGGCGCAGCAGGGCTACAATGTCACGGTGGTCAAGCCCCGCCCGGACGGCACATTGGATATCAACGAAATGCTGGAGCATGTGGACAAGAACGCCATCCTCGTGGCCTGCATGATGGTGAACAACGAGGTGGGCACCCGCAACGATGTGGAACGCCTTGCCGCCGAGGTCAAGCGCCGCAACAGCCGCACCATTGTCCATGTGGACGCAGTGCAGGCGTGGATGCGTGTGCCCATCAAGCTGACGAACATCGACACCCTGTCGGTGAGCGGCCACAAGATCCACGCTCCCAAGGGCATTGGTGCGCTCTACCTTTCTGACCGTCTGGTGCAGGCGTTCCGGCCGCCGTACCTCGGCGGTGAGCAGGAGCGCGGCCTGCGCCCGGGCACCGAAAACCTGCCCTACGCCATGGGTCTTGCCGCAGCCGCCACCCGTCTTGCCAAGACCATGAAGAGCCGTGACACCGCTATGAAGGCCCTGAACCAGCGTCTGCGGGACGGCCTGAAAGCTTTTCCGGAGGTGGAGCTCAACAGCCCGGAAAACGCGGTGCCCGAGGTGCTGAACTTCAGCGAGATGTGCATCAAGAGCGAGACCATGCTGGCGTGGCTGGCTGAAGCACAAATTTACGTTTCGTCGGCCAGCGCCTGCGGCCGCGGCCAGCCCAGCCATACGCTGGCGGCAATGGGCAAAGACCCGCTTGCCATCGACACGGCCATCCGCGTGTCCTTCTGCGGCGACAACACCCCGGAGGATGTGGATGCTTTCCTCAACCGCTTTGAGGACGGAATGAAGAGCTTGCAGAGGATCCGGAAGTGATTCCACAGGCAGGACCATCTGGAATGGCCGCCGCTTTGCTCTGGCCATGTTTAGAGGAAGGATCATTCTGATTAGGGCGTTTGTCGTGCCCTGCGGGGCACTCCAAACGCATTTTTACGGAAGGGGTCCGGACCGGCAGATGCAGCAAATTGTTCCTCTGTATTTTTCGTCAGGATACTTTCGCGAATAGGAGGATGGATGCCGCTGACCGTTACGACCCTGCCCGTGAAAAAGTGTTCTGGAAATGACCGCAGTCATTTTCAGAACACAAATATAAATATTAAAATTTCCGCTGAGAATGGCCAGAGCGCAAGCGGAGGCCATGTTAAATCGTAACCTAGGAGATACAACATTTATGCATGAAATTATCATGGGCTATCAGGGTGAAATGTCCCTGAAAGGCCTCAACCGCAACCAGTTCGAGTCGGCGATGATGAAAATTCTGCGCTACCGGCTCAAGACCGTGGGCAAGTTCAAGGTCTACTGCACCCAGTCCACCTTTTACATGGAGCCTGAGGAAGAGGACGTGGATATGGACCTCGCCTTTGACCGGGTGAGCAAGGTGTTCGGCCTTGCGGCGCTCAGCCGCGCCGTGGTCTGCGACAAGGACTTTGACACCATCTGCCAGACCGCTGAGGATTACCTCGGTGCCAGTCTGCACGGCATCCGCACCTTCAAGGTGGAAGCCCGCCGCTCCGACAAGACCTACCCCATGACCAGCCCTGAATTGATGCGGGAGCTGGGTGCCTATCTGCTGGGCAAACACAACTACCTCAAGGTGGATGTGCATAACCCGGATTTCAAGGTGATCGTAGAAATTCGTGATTACGGTGCCTACATCCACGGCCCCAAAGTGCCCGGCGAGGGCGGTCTGCCCGTGGGCACCAGCGGCCGTGCATTGAACATGCTGTCTGGCGGCATCGACAGTCCCGTGGCAGCTTACCGCATGGCAAAGCGCGGTCTGGCACTGGACCACATCCACTTTGCGTCTCCGCCGTACACTTCGGAGCGTGCAAAGCTCAAGGTAAAAGCTCTGGCGCAGCTCACCAGCATCTATACGGGCAGCTCCAATCTGTTCGTCGTGCCCTACACAAAGCCGCAGGAGTACATCCGGGATAATGCTCCGGATGTGCTGTTCACGGTGCTGATGCGCCGCAGCATGATGCGCATTGCCAACGTTATTGCCAAGAAGCAGGGCTGCGAAGCCCTTGTTACCGGCGAGAGTCTGGCTCAGGTAGCCAGCCAGACCGTCAAGGCCCTGCAGTGCACCGATGCTGCGCAGGATCTGCCCATCCTGCGCCCGCTCATCGGCATGGACAAGACCGAGATCGTGGAGACGGCACGCCACATCAACACCTTTGAGACCAGCATCCTGCCCTACGAGGACTGCTGCACCATCTTCACCCCGCCGCACCCGAAGATCCGCCCGGAGCTGGCCGAAATTCTGGAAGCCGAAGCCGCCATGCCCGGTCTTGCCGCGCTGGAAGCCGAAGCCGCAGAGAACGCCGAGCGCATCCGCATCCGTATCACCGATCAGGTAGAATTTGAGGGTTGATTTATCCATGACAGCAGAGATCATCAGTGTGGGTACCGAGCTGCTGCTCGGCAACATTTTGAACACCAACGCCCAGTATCTGAGCCGCGAGCTGGCGGCACTGGGCATTACGGTCCAGCGCGAGAGCACCATCGGCGACAACCACGACCGTCTGGCAGATTTTGTCAACGAAGCAAAGCAGCGGTGCGACCTGCTGGTGTTTACCGGCGGGCTTGGCCCCACCGCAGACGACCTGACCAAGGAGACGGTTGCCGGCTGCTACGGCGACACGCTGGCCTTTGACCCGGAAGAATGGCAGAAGATCGTGGATTTCTTCACGCGCACCGGGCGCAAGACTACCCCCAACAACCGCAAGCAGGCCATGGTGCCGGTGCACGGCCACAAGATCATCAATAACCACGGTACTGCCCCCGGGGCATGGTTCGAGCAGGATGGCCACTGCGCTGTGCTGATGCCCGGTGTGCCTCACGAAATGAAGGCCATGTGGGAGGAGAGCGTGCGCCCGCTGCTGCTGGCCCGCCAGAACTGCACCCTGCATTCCATAACGCTGCGGGTGCTGGGCGGTGAAAGCGCTATTGAATACCGTGTGCGGCATCTGCTGGAAAATGCAAACCCCACCGCCGCCATCTACTGCAAAACCGGCGAATGCGAGATCCGCATCACGGCCCGGGCAGAAACCGACAGTTCAGCCGAAAAAATGTGCCGCGCATACGCCACAAAGTTCTATGATCTGCTGGGTGATGCGGTGTATGATGAGGATGTGACCGGTCTGGAAGAGACTCTGGTGCACACCCTGAAGAAAAAGGGGCTCACCATTGCCACGGCAGAAAGCTGCACAGGCGGCATGATCGCCCAGCGGCTGACCAATGTGTCCGGTGCAAGTGAGGTGTTCGGCTTCGGCTTTGTTACCTACTGGGAGCAGGCCAAGGCAAAGATGATCGGCGTAGACCCGGCGGCGATCGCAAAGTACAATGTGGTGTCCGCACCGGTGGCAGCACAGATGGCACTGGGCGCAGCTGAAGCTGCCGGGGCCGATATCGCTGTCAGCGTCACCGGTCTGGCCGGCCCCAACGGCGGCGATGCCGTCCGCCCGGTGGGCACGGTGTATCTGGGTGCGGCCTGCGGTGAGACCGTCTATGTAAAAAAGCTCTTCGTCTCCCGCCCCGACCGTGCGCTGGTGCGTGCCCGCGCGGCACAGGCGGCACTGGAACTGGCGCTGCGTCTGGCTCAGGGCAAAGTTCCTGCAGATACACAGGCACTGGCAAAAAGCGCCCGGCATGATGCTGCAGCTCTGACGGCACTGGACAGCACCTTCCTCAAGGGTTAATACGAGCGGCCCCGGGCCGCGGGGGTGAAGCAGTTGATACACGAAGAAAAAACGCAGACCACCTGTGTGCTGCGGTTGTTTGGCGCACCGCTGTGGGAGGTACAACAGGCAGTGCAGCAGACAGGACTTGCTGCCCAGTGCCGTGGCCGTGGGGCAGAGGTGCTTGCGGCCCTGCAGGCCGAAACGCCTGCCGGGCTGGAAAAGGCCCGCAAGGCCCTGAACGGCCGCTTTGCGGCAGAGCTCTATGGAGAAGGGGAGATGACCCTTGTTCATGCAGCGGTGCAGGCGCTGGAAACGCACCACAGGCTGCTGGTGTGCTGCGATGCCGACGCAGGCACTCTGCTGGAAGCCCGGATGGAAACGGTGGCCGGCGCAGAAAAAGTGTTTGATTTTGGAGCCATGAGCTATGCCGATGCAAAGGTGCGGGAAAAGCTGAGTGCAAAGGTCTGCCGGGTCAAGGGCGGGCCGGTGCCGGCAAAGCTTACCCGTGTGCGGGCAGCGCAGCGCCTTGTGGGTGCAGACTTTGCAGCCGGGTGTCTGGAGCGCGCCGAGGACACGGTGCTGTTTCTGGGCAGCCGGAAAGGCTGCTGGGTGCGCACAGTGGCCAATGCAGATACGCCTGCTTTGTGGCTGCTGGATATGATCCGCCGGGCGGCCTCCGGTCTGCCGCAGGCGGCGGGGACAAGCTGGCAAAAATACGGCAGGGCCATCCCGGCAGATGCCCTGACGGCGCAGCGCCTGCCGGACAAGCCGGAGCCGGATGCACCGACAGCAGCGCCGCGCAAACGGCACAGGGTGCGGAATGCCCTGATTTTTCTGCTGATTCTGGCACTGGCCGCGTTTGCCGCTGCGTGGTATTACACCGGCGGCGACCTCGCCGCCCTGCCGCAGAGACTGCAGAGCCTTGGTGCCGACAGCCTGCCCCATGCGGGGGCAAAACTGATATAAAAAAGACCCCGGAGGGTGCGAACCTTCCGGGATTTTTTGTTTATAAAGGCGTTTTTTTAAGAGATGCAGTGTGCTGCTCCGAACCCATCCGTGAAAAAGAACCTCCGGAAAATCCGCAGATTTTTCGGAGGTTCAAATAAATGATAAATTTTCCGAATGGTTATGCCTTGTGGTCGCTCAGCCACCGCAGAGCCATATAAACATAGGCTGCAGAGCCCACGTACAGCACGCTGTCGTCAAAGCGTACCTTGGGGTGGTGCTGGCCGTAAACATAGCCCTCCTTGGCGTTGCCTGCGGAGAGAAACATGCTCACGGTAGGCACTTCATGACTGACAAAGGCAAAGTCCTCGCTGCCGCCGCCGGGCTTGCCGCCGGTGAGAACGGTCATATCCATGGCACCACGGCCCAGCAGTTCGGTCATATAGGTCAGGGCATTCTTGGCAAGAGGCGTATCCACCACCATGCAGGGGCAGTGGTCGCTGAACTCCACATCAGCAGTGCAGCGATAGGCTGCCGCCACGCCCTGCGCGATCTCGGTCATGCGCTGGTGGATCTGCTCGCTCACGGCACCTTCGGGGTCCACCGTGCGGATAGTGCCCCACATATCGGCAGAATCCGGGATGACGTTGGATGCCTTGCCAGCTTCAAACCGGCCCGTGGTGAATACGCCAAACTTGGCGGGGTCCAGCTCACGGCTGTTGATCTCCTGCAGGGCAATGTGGATGTGGGCCGCTGCGGTGATGGGGTCGATGCAGGCGTTGGGCATGGAGCCATGGCCGCCCTTGCCGTGTACGGTGATGTGGTACTGCTCACAGCTTGCCATGGTGATGCCGCCGCCCGGCACCAGCACGGTGCCCACGGGCAGAGGCATCCCGGCCAGAACATGGAACATGACCGCGGCGTCCACCTTCGGGTTTTCCAGCAGGCCGTTTTTCAGCATGTCCAGCGAACCCTGAAAGATCTCCTCTGCAGGCTGGAATTCCAGCTTGATGGTGCCCTCGATCTCGTCCTCGTGTTCTTTGAGCAGCTTTGCCGCACCCAGCATCATGGCGGTGTGCATATCGTGGCCGCAGCCGTGCATCCGGCCCGGGATCTCGGAAGCAAACTCCTCACCGGATTCTTCCTGAATGGGCAAAGCATCCATGTCACCGCGCAGCAGGATGGTCTTGCCGGGGCGCTTGCCGCCCGCTAGCGCGAGTACGCCGCACTTGCCGCAGTCCTGCGGGGTGTAGCCCATCTCGGTCAGGGCTTTTTTGACCAGCGCTTTTGTCTCGGGCAGGTCAAAGCCTACCTCCGGGTGGCGGTGCAGGGTGCGCCGCCATGTGCGCAGCTGGGTTTCCAGTTCCTTTGCGGATTCGAGCAGTTTTTCTGGTGTGATCATTCCAAAATCAACTCCCTCTATTTTATCAAAAACCTCCCAGACCCTGCCTTATGGCAGAGTCTGAGAGGTTTTTTTACTTAGTTTTCGTTCGTCGATGTGCCTTCGGGGTGGTACTTGGCGCAGGTGCACTTTTTCCACTTCAGGCCGCTGCCGCAGGGGCAGGGGTCGTTGCGGCCAATTTTGATGACACGCACAGGCTGGCCGTGGGGTGCACCCTTGGCACCGGGTGCACCGTTGCCGGGCACAAAGCCTTCGCCGGTGGGCTTTGCCACCTGCTCACGCTTGGGGGCAGCACCGGCCTGACGGATCTCGATGGTCAGCAGCATCTTCACACTGGACTCACGGATGGAATCCACCATCTGGTCGAACATGTCAAAGCCCTCGATGCGGTACTCCACAACGGGGTCCTTCTGGCCGTAGCCGCGCAGCGCAATGCCCTGACGCAGCTGGTCCATGTTGTCGATGTGGTCCATCCACATGCGGTCCACGCACTTGAGCAGGCAGATGCGCTCCAGCTCACGCATGATGGGAGTACCGTAGCGCTGCTCCTTGTCGGCGAGGATCTTCATGCCGCGGTCATAGAGCTGGTCGGCAATGCCCTTGCGGGAGATAGCGTCAAAGTCGGCCACGGTGTAGTGGAGGTCTTCCTCGGTGGTCAGCCAGCCCAGATAGTGGCGGCGCAGGGCACCAAAGTCCCAGTCGTCCTTCACATCACCGGCCAGGAACTGGTCGCAGCTGGAATCGATGTTCTCGCGCAGCATCTTGTGCATTTCGGTGCTGATATCCTCGCCATCCAGCACCTTGCGGCGCTGACCATAGATGATCTCGCGCTGCTGGTTCATCACGTCGTCGTACTTCAGCACGTTCTTGCGGATCTCGAAGTTGCGGCCTTCCAGCTTTTTCTGGGCGCTTTCCAGCGTGTTGGTGATCATGCGGTTCTCGATGGGAGTGTCCTCATCGATCTTGAGGGTATCCATCAGGCTGGAGACGCGGTCGCCGCCGAACAGGCGCATCAGGTCATCTTCCAAGCTCAGGTAGAAGCGGGAAGCACCCGGGTCGCCCTGACGGCCGGCACGGCCGCGCAGCTGGTTGTCGATGCGGCGGCTCTCGTGGCGTTCGGTGCCGATGATGAACAGGCCGCCTGCAGCGCGCACCTGCTCAGCTTCGGCATCGATCTGGGGCTTGCACTGGGCGTACAGATCATCGAAGCGCTTGCGGGCAGCAAGGATGTTGGCATCCTCGGTATCGCCGTGGCCGTTGGCTTCGGTCAGCAGCATTTCCACTGCAGCCGGGTCGGCATCCTCGGGCTTTTCCGGGTTCAGCAGGTTTTCGCAGAAGTGTTCCTTGCGCATCTGGGCCTTGGCCATGAACTCGGCGTTGCCGCCCAGCATGATATCGGTACCACGGCCTGCCATGTTGGTGGCAATGGTAATGGCACCCTTTTTGCCGGCCTGCGCCACGATCTCGGCCTCGCGCTCGTGGTTCTTTGCGTTCAGCACGTTGAAGTCGCGGGTGTATTTCTGCAGCATCTTGGCAAGGGTCTCACTCTTTTCCACGCTGACCGTACCCACCAGCACGGGCTGGCCCTTCTGGTGGCATTCCAGCACCTGCTGGATAACGGCATTGTATTTGCCGTTGACCGTCTTGTAGATGGCATCCGGATAATCGATGCGCTGACGGGGGCGGTTGGTGGGCACCGTAACGATGTTCAGGCCGTAGATCTCGGTGAACTCGGTGGCTTCTGTCTTGGCGGTACCGGTCATACCGGACAGCTTTTTGTACATGCGGAAGTAGTTCTGGAAGGTGATGGTAGCCAGCGTTTTGCTCTCGGCGGCGATCTTCACGCCCTCCTTGGCTTCGATGGCCTGATGCAGGCCTTCGTTGTAGCGGCGGCCGATCATCAGACGGCCGGTGAACTCGTCCACGATGATGACCTGACCATCCTTGACCACGTAATCGATGTCCCGCTGCATCACGCCGTAAGCCTTGATGGCCTGATCGATGTGATGGGCAAGGGTCATGTTCTCGGCGGCGGCAAGGTTTTCGACCTTGAAGTAGGCTTCCGCTTTCTTGATGCCGCTGGCAGTCAGGGTGCAGGTCTTGTGCTTTTCGTCCACGACGTAATCACCGTCGGTCTGCTCGTCGGTAGAGACCTTATCCTCCAGCTCTACCACCACGCTCTTGCGCAGGGTGCGCACAAAGCGGTCCACCTGTGTGTACAGGCTGGAAGAATCCTCGCCGCGGCCGGAAATGATCAGGGGCGTGCGGGCTTCATCGATCAGGATGGAGTCCACTTCATCGACGATGGCATAGGCGTGGCCGCGCTGCACCATGTTGGCCTTATAGGTCACCATGTTGTCGCGCAGGTAGTCGAAGCCGAACTCGTTGTTGGTACCGTAGGTGATGTCGGCAGCATAGGCGGCGCGGCGTGCATCGCCGTCCATGCCCTGTGCGATCAGGCCGACAGAAAGGCCCAGCCAGCGGTAGAGCTTGCCCATCCACTCGCTGTCGCGCTTGGCAAGGTAATCGTTGACGGTGACAACATGCACGCCCTCACCGGTGAGGGCATTCAGGTAGGCGGGCAGGGTAGCCACAAGGGTCTTGCCTTCACCGGTCTGCATCTCGGAAATATCGCCGCGGTGCAGGGCAATGCCGCCGATGACCTGCACAGGGAAGTGCTTCATGCCCAGCACGCGCCATGCGGCTTCGCGGCAGACGGCGAAGGCATCGGGCAGGATATCATCGGTGGTCTTGCCGTCGGCCAGCTGCTGCTTGAACACAGCGGTCTGTGCCTGCAGGTCGGCATCCGGCATGGCGGCATATTTTTCTTCCAGAGCCAGCACCTGCTTGGCAATGGGGTTGATCTTTTTCAGCTCCCGGTCCGAGAAGCTGCCAAAGAGTTTTTCAACAAGGGACATTGGTAACACCTCATAGATCAAATTCGGGAAAATGCTTCCCGGAGATAGACATAAATACACACATATATGATACACCAAAGCGGCAGACGCGTCAAACCTGCAAGGTTATTTTAGCCGGATTTTGAATGAATTTTCTGTAAATTTGCGCTGGAAGGGGGTTCATAAAAGGAAAAGATATGTGGTGGAGGCGAACAGCCTCGCCCTCTCCGTCTGCTCCCGCTGGTCGCATCCACCTCCCCCAAAGTGGGAGGCCTTGGCAATCCACGCAAAGTTTCCGGTTTCGTCAGAGGCTCCCCCTTTGGGGGAGCTGGCGAGCGAATGCGAGACTGAGAGGGCGAGCCAGCTAAAACAAAAAACACCTCTGATTTTTGCAAATCAGAAGTGGTCAGATGTACATTATAAGGTTTCCAGCAGCTGCGGCAGCTGTGCCAGATCGTCGATGACATTCGGGCACACAGCCTCGAGCCGCGCGCGGGACTGGTGGCCGCCGGTGTAGAGCACGCATTTTGTGCCAAGGGCCTTTGCAACTTCGGCATCATGCTGGGTGTCGCCCACCATCACGCAGGCAGCAGGGGCGATGCTGCTTTGTGCAAGCCACTGTTTGCCCACCTGCACTTTGCTTACGCCATAGATGTCTGCAAGGCCGAGCAACTCAGTAAAATAGCCCTGCAGGCCCCGTGCGGCTACCTGCTCGATCAGGTAGTCCCGGCGGGAGGCGGAAAGCACGCTCTGCCGCCAGCCCCGGCGCGAAAGTTCGGCCAGCGTTTCGGCAGCGTGTGCAGAGGGGGGACAGGCATCCACGCCTGCGTTATAATGTTCCATAAAGCGCTCGGCCAGCTCTGCATAAGGGTGCTTTGCAAAGTTGAAACCGGCGCGGATGTAATATTCCTCAATGGGAAAACCGAAAATTTCCCGATAAGCGGCAAGATCGTACCGCTGCGGATAACCGTGGGTCTCCAGCATCCAGTTGAGACAGCTGTGGGTGAAATCAACATCATCCATCAAAGTGCCGTTCCAGTCCCAGAAGATCATACCGTTTGCCTGCATGGAAACCTCCTTGCGGTCATTAAGCTGCAAAAATTTTGCGCAGGGCCTTGCTGCTCTCGATGATCTTCACCAGCAGCACACCCAGAACGGTGCAGCTGATGAGCTCGCCGATACCTACGGAGATGCCGTTGGTGATGCAGGCCAGCCAGATGGGAGCGCTGGAGGTGGGGTCCGGGAACATGACGGCAATCTCAATGCCGATGATCACGGCATTGAACAGCACCGGCGGCAGGGAAGCCGCCACAGCCAGACCCTTGATGCGGATGTTCCGCAGCTTGTAGGTGACAAGGCAGGCCAGCAGGGTGGCAAGGGTGCCAAAGATGACATCCACGATGGTAGAGCCCAGCAGGTTTGCCAAAAAGCAGCCCAGTACCACACCGGCAATGTACTCGGCACCGAACACCGGCAGCAGGCAGAGCGCCTCAGCCACACGCACCTGTACCGCACCATAGGAGAGCGGCTGCAGAGCCATGCAGAGAACAACATAAATGGCTGCGACCACGCCGCAGCGCACCAGTTTACGGACGGAAGGATTCTGATTCATGATAATACTCCAGCGGGATGATTTTGACCGCACAGGGCCGCCAGCCCCTGTGGGTTTGGCCCGGCATGGTTCGAGACACGCCGGGGAGCCTAAAATCCTAAGTTGCTCTGAAAGGATGCCGCACAAAAAGCACAGCAAAAGGCAGTATAGCATAATTTTTGGCAGATTGCAACGAATTTTCGCGGAATCAGGTACAGATGCAGTTTTTGGTTTGGACTCTTCCGGTGAAAAAGAGGTTCCGAAAAGCCCGCAGGCTTTTCGGAACCTCAAAATAAAAATAAAATTACCGCTGAAATAGCCAGAGCGAAAGCGGAGGCTATTAAAATCGTGTGTTACCCTCTGGGGTGTCCGGTGTATACCAGAGCCACCGTGTCGGGGCCGGTGTTGGCGGAAACGACGCCGCCCAGCTCAAACACCAGCAGCGGCGGCTTGCCAAAGGCCTTGCGGCAGGCCTTTTCCAGATCGGCGGTCTGCGGGATGTTGGTGTGGCCGATCATATAATCAAAGTTCTCCACGCCTTCGCTGCGCTGTTTGCACAGCTCCACCATGGCGGGCACCACCTTGTCATCGCCGCGTACCTTGGCTTCCACCTTGGTCTTGCCGTCGATCAGGGTGATGATGGGACGAATGCCCATCAGCTCGCCCATAACAGCAGCAGCGGCAGAGATGCGTCCGCTCTTTTTCATCTGCTTCAGGCTGTAGGGGCCCAGAACGATCTCCATGCAGTCCATCTGCTTTTCAAACTCCCGGATCACATGGCTGATCTCTGCGCCGTTCTTCAGCTTGCGGGCCATTTCGCACAGATACCAACCGAACACCATGGAATAGGTGTGGGGGTCCAGCAGATGGATCTTCAAGTGGTGCTCCGGGCGCTCTTCCCGCAGCATCCCCTGTGCCATGAGGGCGTTATTGTAGGTGGAAGAGCCGGATTTGTTGATGGGTACATGAATGACATCCGTATAGCCCTCGTCCACGTACTGGCAGTATTTTTCGCAGAACTGGATGGGGGTGATGGCGGCAGTGGAGGGCACGCCCTTAGCGGCACGCATCTTATCGTAAAATTCGGTGTTGGTGCAGCTTTCACGCTCCACGTAGTCCACATCGTCCAGCAGGATGTGGAAGCTCATGATGTCGATGCCGTATTTTTCGGCCATCTCCTGCGGGATATCGCAGGAGGAATCGGTCAGGATCGCAATCTTGCTCATAATGTCCCTCATTTCCATTCGTAGTCTCGTAAGTGTCCGTGGTCCAAAAGCTCCGGAAAGTCCCACTGGCGCAGCACTTCATACACGCCCACGGCCACGCTGTTGGAAAGGTTCAGGCTGCGGCAGGTGTCGCGCATGGGCATTCGGATGCAGTGCTCCTGATTGGCGGCAAGCAAGGCTTCGGGCAGGCCGGCATCCTCGCGTCCGAACACGAGGTATGCACCGTCCGGGTAGCTCACATCGGTGTAGCGCTGCGGTGCCTTGGTGGTAAAATAGTAATAGGGGCCGCTGTTTTTGGCAAAGAACTCGTCCAGACTGTCGTAATAGCTGATGTCGAGGTAGTGCCAGTAATCCAGACCCGCATGCTTGAGCTTTTTATCATCGATGGCAAAGCCCATGGGGCCTACCAGATGCAGCCGACAGGCAGTGCAGGCACAGGTGCGGGCCACATTGCCGGTGTTCTGCGGGATGCGCGGCTCCACCAGAACGATGTTCAAGGTTGGCTTTTCGTTCATCGGTGTACCTCCCCTTATTCTGCCGAGCTTGCCGGGCACAGGCGCGGCAGAAGCGGCTCGAACCAGACCCCGTAGCGGGTATCCTGCGCGGCGGGCGTGTTCTGGATGGAAAGCGCCACGAACTCGGCAGCGTTGTCGGCGGCGGCACTCAGGGCGTTGCCCTGCAGCAGCGAGCCGATGAGCACCGCACCGTACAGGTCGCCGGTGCCGGGAAAGCTGCGGCTGATGTGCAGCTTTTTGATGAGGAAGCGGTCTTTTCCGCTGCCTGCACAGCCGATGTATTTGCCCAGCGGCAGGCCGGTGACGACAGCCCCGGGGGCCAGAGCGGTCAGCTCGTCAGCCAGAGCCTGTGCGGCTTCATCGGTGAGCAGCTCGGTCTGCGGCTGGCGCTGCAGCAGGATCTGTGCCTCGGTGTAGTTGGGCAGGATCAGATCGGCAGCACCGCACAGTGCACGGATGCGGTCGATCAAAGCAGGCGTTACGGTGGAGTAAGCCTTGCCGTTGTCGCCCATGACCGGGTCAACGATCTTTTTGGCTGCGGGCCAGAGGGCAAAGGCTTTTTCGGCCAGTGCCACCTGATCCTCACCGCCCAGATAGCCGGTATAGATGCAGTCAAACTCCACGCCGAGCGCATGGTAATGCTCCAGCGCCTGTTCGCCGTAGGCGCAGCCGTCCAGCCGTGCAGGTGTGCCAAGCCCGCCTGTGTGGGTGGAAAGCACCACCGTGGGCAGGGCTACCGGCTGCACGCCCATGACCGACAGCACCGGCAGGATCACTGCAAGGCTGCAGCGGCCCATGCCGGAAAGATCGTGGATGCAAAGGACTTTTTTGGGTTCAACAGGGTGTATCAAATAAGGAACCTCCTTACCAGTATGCGGAATGAGCAGTGCGCTTTTTAGCCGGGCACACCCGCCCATTAAA
Source organism: Faecalibacterium sp. Marseille-Q4896 (assembly GCF_017377615.1). Classification (NCBI taxonomy): domain Bacteria; kingdom Bacillati; phylum Bacillota; class Clostridia; order Eubacteriales; family Oscillospiraceae; genus Faecalibacterium; species Faecalibacterium sp. Marseille-Q4896. The sequence goes on along the minus strand of NZ_JAFREG010000003.1, from coordinate 159,382 downwards.
ACATCGTAGAACAGTATACCACAAATTTCTGCATAAAAAAAGCGGATACCAGATAGTTTACAGGAAATAATAACGCCGGAGACCGGATCTTTTTCACCGAAAGGAGTTTTACTATGAAACATGAATCCACCAGTTCTTCCGGGATGCTGCTTGGCATGGCCGCGGGGGCGGCACTGGGTGCCGTGGGCGTGATGGCCGCCACCCAGAACCAGCGCCAGCTGCGCCGCACCACCCGCAAGGTGATGAAGGGTGCCGAGAACGCTGTGCTGCAGCTGGACAAAATGGTTGGCGACTTTGTGGAAAAGCACATGGAGTGATAAAAGCAAAGAACGGCGTTCCGGTGGGGAACGCCGTTCTTTGCTTGAAAAAGCTTACTTGTTCCAGATGCACATGCGGGCCGCGGTGTTGATCTCGCCCAGCACGCTCAGATCCATCTGAATGTTGCAGGTAACGGTGAGTGCCTTGTTCACATCACTGCCGGTCAGCACCGAGGCGGGCATGTTCTTGATGGTGAGCACGCCGGTGCCCTTGGCAACATCGCCGGAGACGGTGCCGGTGTAGGTCACATCACCAATGGTCAGGCCGGACAGACAGCCGGTGACACCCATCTTGCTTACCTGCTGGATGGGCAGGGTGAGCGTGTAGGTGCCGTTGGACTGGCGGGTGAGGGTGACATCACGGCTGGCATCGATGCCGGTGTTGGCCATGGATTCCTTATCGGATTTTTCTTTCCAGAATTTAATGCCTACGTTCAGGCTGGAAGCAGCGCTTGCACCAAAGGTGAACATGCACAGCAGCAGCACTGAGAGCAGGGCGGCGCTTACGCGCTTATAAGTGTTCGTCATGAATGATCTGCCTTTCCTGCCACAGAGGCGGCGTTGAACAATTGCGGTAATACCGGTTTGTCAATGCTAAAATAGCATGGCTGTGCAAAATTGTCAATCCGCTTCGTGAAGCTTTCACAGAAATGTTGCACATTGATAAAATATGGTGGGCGAAAATGACGAAGAACCGCCCCTCCGGCAGGAGAAGCGGTTCTTGAAAAATCAGCGCTTAAAGTTCAAAGTCGGGGTCGTCCTTCAGCACATGGATCTCGCTCATAAAGGGGCTCTGCTCCGGGTCGGCGAAGGGAGCTTCCTTGACGTACTTGTTCAGCTGGATGGCCGTGCGTGCGGGGTCGGCAATGGTGCCTGCGCCGCCGATGCAGCCGCCCGGGCAGCCCATGCCTTCCAGCAGGTAGCCATTGTACTTGCCGGCCTTGGCCAGCATGAGCAGCTTCTTGCATTCGGCAAGGCCCTGTGCAGATGCGATCTTGACATCCATATCCGGGTGCCATTCCTTGATCTTATCGGCAACAGCCTTGGCAACGCCGCCGGACTGTGCAAAGCCGCGGCCTGCTGCGGATGCAGCGTGCAGAGCTTCGGCCTCGTCCACTTCCAGCAGGCTGGTGTCCACGTCCTTGGCCTCGATGATACCGGCCAGCTCTTCAAAGGTGAGCACGAAGTCCACATCGGAGCGGACGGTGCGGCGGGAAGCTTCCAGTTTCTTTGCGGCGCAGGGTCCAATGAAGCACATACGGGCCTCGGGGTCCTTTTGCTTCATCATGCGGGCGGTGAACACCATGGGGGTCATGGTCATGGAGATGTTCTTGGCAAGATCCGGGAAAGCGGTCTTTGCCATCATGCTCCATGCCGGGCAGCAGGAAGTTGCCATGAAGCTGAGCTTCTCGGGCACTTCCTCCAGGAAGTCGTGTGCTTCGTCCACGGTGCACAGGTCGGCACCAATGGCAACCTCCACCACATCGTAGAAGCCGACGGCCTTCAGGGCGGCCTTGAGCTTGCCGGTGGAAGCCAGACCCGGGAACTGGTTGATGAAGGCGGGAGCCACCAGCGCGTAGATGCGGTCGCCGCGGTTGAAGCCCTGGATCAGCTGATAGATCTGGCCCTTGTCGGCAATGGCACCGAAGGGGCAGTTGACCAGACACTGGCCGCAGGAAACGCACTTGCTGTAATCGATCTCGGCGCGGCCCAGCTCATCGGAGTGGATGGCACCCATGCCGCAGGCTGCAGCGCAGGGACGCTCGGTCTTGACGATGGCGTTGTAGGGGCACACGCCGACGCAGCGGCCGCACTTGATGCACTTGTCCTGATCGATGATGGAACGGCCGCTCTCCCATGTGATGGCCTTCTTGGGGCACACTTCCATACAGGGGTGGGCAAGGCAGCCCTGACACAGGTCGGAGACCTTGACCAGCTTTTCCGGGCAGCGGTTGCAGGCAAACTTGATCACGTTCACCAGCGGGGGATCATAATACTTATCGGCGATGGAAGCATCCTCCAGACCGGAGACGACGCTGTTGTGCTCGTCCATGCGGCGGGTGGGCAGGCCCATGGCCAGACGCACGCGCTCCTCAACGATGGCGCGCTCCAGGAAGATGTCCTTGCGCAGCTTGCCTTCCTCGCCGGGGATGATGGTGTAGGGGATCTTGCGCATCAGGTGGTTGGCCTGCTCGCCCTTGACGTTGGCGTAAGCCATGCGTGCCACCTCGGTGAACACCTGACGGCGGATCTGGATGACCGTGGTATTGATTCCTCTGAAACTCATTCCAATTCTCTCCTTGCTTTGCTAAAAACAAACGGGCTGCACCCGGCTGCCGACAGCGTTCTGCCGCGCAGGGCGGGCGCGTTACAGGGCACATTGGTAACGCACTGCTGCAAACAGCGCTGTGCCCGGGATGATCCACTTTCATTTTAGCATAAAGCGTGCCGGATGAAAAGGGATAAAACGCAAAATTTGTTAAAAATTTGTTGTATTCGTCCTCGTGTACAGAATCAACAGTTTTTTGCGCGTAAACTCAGCAAAGTGCTGCACGGACGCGCTCGCCGTCGTATTCGCCCAAGCGTACATGCACGATCTGCCCGCTTTCGTGGCCGGGGGCGGACACCACCACCGGAATGTACAGCCGGGTATAGCCGGTGAACAGCGTGCCGGAAAGCGGGGTCTCCAGCAGCACATCGTCCTCGGTGCCCACATAGGCGGCCAGCACTTCGCGGCGCACCTCCTCGGCAATGCCGTTCATCACGCGGCTGCGCTCCTGCTTTTCCCGCTCGTGCACCTGCTCCGGAAAATCGTAGGCCGGGGTGCCGCTGCGGCGGGAGTAGGGGAACACATGTACCTTGAGAAAGCCGATCTTTTTCAAAAATTCGCAGCTCTCTTCAAAATCGGCCTGCGTCTCGCCGGGAAAGCCGCAGATGCAGTCGGTGGTAAAGCTGACCGGGCGCTCCCCGTAGGCGGCGCGCAGCTGGTCCACCACCTGTGCATACTGCTCGGCAGTGTAAACGCGGCGCATCCGGCGCAGGGTGGCAGTGCAGCCGCTCTGCAGGCTCAGGTGGAACTGCGGGCAGAGCTTTTCCACGGCGGCAAGGCGGGTGATGAACTCCGGCGTGAGCATATCCGGGTCCAGACTGCCCAGACGGATGCGCTGGATGCCCTCCACCTGAGCGCAGTGCTCCACCAGCTCCACAAGGTTGGTGCCGGTATCCAGACCATAGCTGGGCAGGGAGATGGCACTGAGCACCACCTCGCGGTAGCCGGAAGCCGCCAGCTGGCGCAGTTCGGCAAGGATGCTGGCTTCGTCGCGGCTGCGCACCGGGCCGCGGGCGCGGGGAATGACGCAGTAGGCGCACTGGCGGTTGCAGCCGTCCTCTACCTTGATAAAGGCACGGGTGTGGGTCTCGAACCGCTCCACGGGCAGCTCTTCAAATTTTTCGCCGCGCTGGTGGGGCGTGATGGCCACAATGCGCTCATGGCCGTCCAGCAGCTTGAGAACGTTATCTAAAATGGCCTTGCGGTCGCCGTTGCCGCACACAAGGTCGGCCTCGGTGAACTGGGCGGCTTCCTCCGGGAAAGCCTGCGGGTAGCAGCCGGTAAGCACCGTGACCGCGCCGGGGTTCTCGCGCTTTTTGCGGCGCAGCCACTTGCGGCTTTTCTGGTCGCCAAAGTTGGTCACGGTGCAGCTGTTCACCACAAAAACATCCGCAGGCTCGTTCTCCTGCGCAATGGTAAAGCCGTTGGCGCGGAACATCTGTTCCAGCGCACCGGTCTCGTTCAGGTTGACCTTGCAGCCAAGGGTATAAAAACAAACTCGCATGAGGGGGTATCCTTTCGACAAAAACGGGGTGGTGTTTGCATTGCTCTTTATTATATATCACAGCGGCGGTGCGGCGCAAGACCGGATGCACAGCAGCAGGCACTTTTTTGCTGGAAAGCGGGCAAAACAAAAAGAGACGGGCAAACGCCCGTCTCTCAAAGAGAACTTTGGTGGGATTAGTGCTGGGTCTTGGCTTTGACAGTGATCTCCACGTGAGCGGCAGCCTTCTCAGTGGCTTCCTTGTACTCAACGGTGTCAAACTCAATGCCGCTGATGTCGATGTGATAGTAGGTGGTCATCTGGGTAGCAACATTCTTCTTACACTTATCGGCATTCTTGTAAGCGTCGCCGGGCCACAGCAGGACGTTCAGATCCTTGGTTGCATTGATGAAAGTGGTGGTAACTTCTGCCGGATCACCAGCAACGAACTTGACGGGGGTGAAGGTGGTCAGGCCACAGCCGGTGAACATGGAAGCGCTTGCAGCAGCAACAACGGTCAGGCCAGCCATCTTCAGGAAAGAACGACGAGACAGAATCATAATAGTATCCTCCTAAAAAATAATTCCACAAATTAAAGCAATACGGCCTTTTTGGGCCATCTCCAATTTACACTATAAGGGGGACAAAAGTCAAGACCTTTTGTAGAAAAAGACAAAATAAAAAATGCGGGCTGCGGTGCGGGCGCAGGATATTCTAAACAAAAAGGCCCCTGCATACTCTCTCAGCAAGAGACATTGCGCAGGGAGGGACCGAAATGGAGCGGAAAAACTTGGCGCTTTTGTGTGCAGGGGTGGTGTGCTTCTGGCTGTTTGCGCTGGCCTTTGGCACGGCGCAGGGCAATGGGCTGCGGCAGCAAAACCCGGCGGTGCAGGCGGCTGCAGACCAGACCCAGCCGGTGCAGCCCGCGGCGGCACAGCCTGCCTTGGAGCTGCCCTGCCGCGCCGCCTGCCTGATCGACCAGCAGACGGGCACCATATTATATGAAAAGAACGCCGACCAGCAGATGCCCATTGCATCCATTACCAAGGTAATGACCCTGCTGCTCACCTTTGAAGCCGTGCACGACGGCCGCATTGCCATGGACACGCTGGTGCCGGTAAGTGAACACGCCTACCACATGGGCGGCAGTCAGATCTGGCTGGAGCCGGGGGAGCAGTTCACGCTGGACGAAATGATCAAAGCCATTTGTGTGTCCTCTGCCAATGATGCCGCTGTGGCTGTGGCAGAGCTGGTGGGCGGCAGCGAGCCGGGCTTTGTGCAGATGATGAACGCCCGCGCCGCAGAGCTGGGCATGGTGAACACCACCTTCCACAATGCCTGCGGGCTGGACACCGAAGGACATCTTTCCACCGCCCACGATGTTGCCATCATGAGCCGCGAGATTTTGAACACCTGCCCGGAGGTGCTGCACTATACCGGCATCTGGACGGACACCCTGCGCGGAGGTGCCACCCAGCTGGTGAACACCAACAAGCTGCTCAAGCGCTACAACGGCATCACCGGCCTGAAAACCGGCACCACCAGCGGCGCGGGCGTGTGCATCAGCGCCAGCGCCACCCGCGACGGGCTGGACCTCATCGCCGTGGTGCTGGGGTCGCTCTCCAGCTCGGAGCGGTTCACAGCGGCTACCACCCTGCTGGACTACGGCTTTGCGGCCTACGCCGCCGTGCCGCTGCCCGCCATGGAGGACCGGCCTCTTCTTATAAAAGTAAAGGGCAGTGCAGAGGAAAGCGTACCGCTGGACTACACCGCTCTGCCCGAAACGCTGCTGATGCCCAAGGAAAACGCCGCCGCCCTTACCGCGCAGCTGGATCTGCCGCAGGAGCTGGAAGCACCGGTGCAGCTGGGCCAGACCGTTGGCACGGTGCGCATCCTGAGCGGGGAGACCCAACTGGGCGAGTACGAGGTGCGCGCCGCTGCCGATGCTGAAAAAATGGACTTTGGCACCGCTTTCGGCCTGTTGTGGGACGCTTTGACCGGCTGCGAAAGCTGAATGCACGCTTCAGCGTACAAAAGCGCACTGCGGTAAGCTGCGTGGAACTGTCTGTGTGAACAATTCTGGATGAAGAAACAAAAAAACACTATTAAAATTGTATGAAATCCAAGGATTTTGACCTTGACTTTGCCCGGAGGGAACGGTACACTTATACCAAGATATTTCCTCGCAGGGCAAAGGCCCGGCAAATCGTTTGGAGGTTATAATAAAATGAGCGTCGCACTGAACACAAAACACCTCTCCAGCTTTATCAGCGAAGAGGAATATGCAGCCATCTATCCGCAGGTGGAAGCTGCCCATAACCAGCTGGAAGCAAAGTCCGGCCCGGGCAATGATTTCCTCGGCTGGATGTATCTGCCCCGTGATTATGATAAGGAAGAGTTCGCCCGCATCAAGGAAGCCGCCGCAAAGATCCGCGAGGATTCCGATGTGCTGGTGGTGGCCGGCATCGGCGGCAGCTATCTGGGCGCACGCGCTGTCATCGAGGCCGTCAAGGGCCAGTTCCACAACGAGATGGAAAATGGCCCCAAGATCTACTTCTGCGGCAACAGCATCAGCCCCACCTACCTGAACAACATCATCAGCCTGTGCAAGGGCAAGCGCTTCTCCATCAACGTCATTTCCAAGTCCGGCACTACCACCGAGACTTCTCTGGCATTCCGCGTACTGCGTGAACTGCTGGAAAAGGAGATGGGCGTGGAAGAAGCCAACAAGCGCATCTACGCCACCACCGACCGTGCCAAGGGCACCCTGAAGCAGCTGGCCGACGCACAGGGCTGGCCCACCTTCGTGGTCCCCGACGACGTGGGCGGCCGCTACTCCGTGCTGAGCGCTGTGGGCCTGCTGCCCATTGCTGCTGCCGGTATCAGCATCGACGACCTGATGAAGGGCGCTGCCGATTCCATGGAGCGCTTCTCCGTTCTGAGCAAGGACAACGATGCTTACAAGTATGCTGCCATCCGCAACATCCTGTACCGTAAGGGCAAGAGCGTTGAAATTCTGGAATGCTACGAGCCGGACTTCGCCCTGATGAACGAGTGGTACAAGCAGCTGTTCGGCGAGAGCGAGGGCAAGGACAACAAGGGCCTGTTCCCCGCAAGCTGCATCTTCTCCACCGATCTGCACTCCATGGGTCAGTTCATTCAGGAAGGCTCCCGCACCATGTTCGAGACCATCGTGGACGTGAAGAAGCCTGCACAGGATCTGTTCATCGACCCGCTGGAAGGCAACTTTGACGGCCTGAACTTCCTGGCAAACCAGAACATGAGCATTGTCAACCGCAAGGCCATGGAGGGTACCATTTTGGCACACACCGACGGCGGCGTGCCCGAAGTGCTGATCGAGGTGGACGACCTGACCGCTTACAATGTGGGCTACCTGATCTACTTCTTCTGGCGTGCATGTGCCTGCAGCGGTTATCTGCTCAGCGTCAATCCCTTCAATCAGCCGGGCGTTGAGAGCTATAAAAAGAATATGTTTGCTCTGCTGGGCAAGCCGGGCTACGAAGGCCTGACCGCCGAGCTGGAAGCAAAGCTGAAGTAAATAAAAATGATCTCCCGCCGCAAGGCGTGGAAAATACAGGAGGACTGAACTATGATTAAACTGATTGTTGGTACCAAGGGCTCCGGCAAGACCAAGGCTATGATCGACCAGATCAATGATGCGGTCAAGACCTCCAAGGGCAACGTGGTCGTCGTTGAAAAGGGCATGAAGCTCACCTACGACATCGCTCCTGCTGCACGTCTGATCGACCTGGACGAGTACAAGATCTCCGGCGGCGAAATGCTGTACGGCTTTGTTGCCGGCCTGATGGCAAGCAACTACGATATCACCGACCTGTACATCGACGGCATCCTGAAGGTGCTGGATCATGACATCAACCGTCTGGGCGTTGTGCTGGACGAGATGGCAGCCATTGCAGGCGACAGCGTGAAGGTGACTGTTACCGTCAGCGCTGACGAGGCTGCACTGCCCCACGATGTGAAGAAGTACCTGTAATTCCGGAAAATCGGGATCTGAACCACTTTGAACAGGCAGAGAACCGGGAAATTTAAATTTTTTCGGTTTTCTGCCTGTTTTGGTGTTGACAAAGGGCTGCGTTGGCGCTATACTAACAAAGCAGCCTTTTAGAGGTGTACTATGCAATTTGACCTGAGAAAGTTTATCGCCACCGGCAGACAACCCTATCATGCAGAGTTTCAGTGTGATTTATCTGCACATGATTATGCCGGGGCAAGGATCCCGCAGCCGGTCACCGTTGTTTTTGAAGCGGAGACGGACGGCGACGAGGTCCGGATGACACTGCGGGCAAACGCATCGGTGCACGGAGAGTGCGCCCGCTGTCTGGACCCGGTCATTCGGGAGGAGACGGTCGATACGGAGTGGACGGTAAAGGAACGGGATCTGGATGACCCGGATTTTGACCTTCCGCTGGACGAAAAAGGACATCTGGATGTAGATGAATGGCTCAATCAGGAGTTTATGTTCCAGATTCCCACGGTGCTGCTTTGCAGTGCCGACTGCGCCGGGCTTTGCCCCGTGTGCGGCAAAAAGAAGGCGGAATGCACCTGCCAGCCGGCAGAGCATGCCGAAGCTCCCGTAGACACAAGGCTCGCAATCCTTAAATCACTGCTGAACTGATAAACCCATCAAGGAGGTGCAAAAATATGGCAGTACCTAAGAGACATCTTTCCAAGGCCCGCCGCGACAAGCGTCGCAGCAATGTTTGGAAGCTGGAGGCCCCCGCACTGGTCAAGTGCAGCAACTGCGGCTCTCTGAAGCTCCCCCACCAGGCATGTGGCAACTGCGGTTACTACAAGGGCGAGGAAGTCATCAAGAAGGCCTAATTTGCGCGTAATTGGTGGCATAATGGTGTTATGTACAGAAGGGGAGGGCGCATGCCTTCCCCTTCTTGTTCTGTCTGAAAGGAGGTGGATGCGGTGGCAATGAAGATCGCACGGGTGGAACCCGGCAGCGAAGCGGAAGTGCTGGGCCTTGGCCCGGGTGACGAGCTTCTGAGCGTGGACGAAAACGAGCTGAACGACAGTCTGGACTACGATTTCTACACCGACAGCAAAAGCTTCCACCTGAAAGCAAGGGTGGCAGACGGCATCCGCGAGTGGGATGTGCAGCGCACGGAGCGCGGCCCCTTTGGCTGCGATTTCCAGACCTATCTGGGCGATCAGAAGCACTCCTGCTCCAACCACTGCATGTTCTGCTTCATCGACCAGCTGCCCCCCGGTATGCGCGAGAGCCTTTACTTCAAGGACGATGACGAGCGGCTTTCCTTTTTGTTCGGCAACTATATCACCATGACGAACATGCAGGACCACGAGATCGACCGCATCATCAAGATGCACATTTCGCCCATCAACATTTCAGTGCACACCACGAACCCGCAGCTCCGTGTGCGGATGCTGGCCAACAAGCGCGGCGGCGAGGTGCTCAAGTATCTGCCCCGTCTGGTGGAGGGCGGCATCGCCGTCAACTGTCAGCTGGTGCTGTGCCGCGGCATCAACGACGGCGACGAACTGCGCCGTACCCTCTCCGACCTTTTGGAGCTGACCCCTATGGTGCAGAGCATCGCTGCGGTGCCCTGCGGCGTGACGGATTACCGCGAGAAGCTGTTCAAGCAGACACCGTATGATGCAAAGACCAGCGCCGAAGTCATCGACATCATGGAAGAATTCGGCGATGAGTGCAAGCGCCGCCACGGCAAGCGCATCATTTATCCCAGTGATGAATGGTACCTCAAGGCAGGCAGGCCCATCCCGCCGGAAGAGTTCTACGAGGACTTCGACCAGCTGGAAAACGGCGTGGGCATGATGCGCCTGTACGCCTCGGAATTTCTGGCGGAGCTGGAAAAGCCCCACCGCATCTACGGCACCAAAAAGATGGACGTGGTCACGGGCGAAATGGCTTCGCCGCTCATCCACCAGATGATGGCTGAGCTGCACCGCCAGTACCCCATGGTCGAGGTGACGGTGCATACCATCAAGAACAAATTCTTCGGCGGCAATGTGGGTGTGGCCGGGCTTGTAACGGCGACCGATATCATTGCTCAGTGCGAGGGCAAGCTGACCAGCGGCACGCTGGGCGTGCCCGCCGTGATGCTGCGGGAGGAAAAAGACACCTTTCTGGACGACATCACCACTGACCAGCTGGCCCAGCGCCTTGGCGTGAAGGTGGAGGTGCTGCCGACCTCTGGCGGCGACGAAGCCCGCGCCCTGCTGCGCAGCGGCCTGCACATTGCAAGGAGAAGAAGAGCATAAAACCTTTTGTTATAGAAAGGAGGAACCCCTATGAGCAAACCAATCGTAGCAGTGGTGGGCCGCCCCAACGTGGGCAAATCCACCCTGTTCAACAAGCTGTGCGGTCAGCGCCTTGCCATTGTGGAGGACACGCCGGGCATTACCCGTGACCGCATTTTTGCCAACTGCGAGTGGAACGGCCATGACTTCCTGCTGGTGGACACCGGCGGTATTGAGCCAAAGGCTACCGAGGGCATTCTGGCTCACATGCGGGAGCAGGCCCAGATCGCCATTGACACTGCAGACTGCATCATCATGGTGGTGGACGTGCGCGACGGCCTGACCGCCGCGGACGAGGATGTGGCCCACATGCTGCGCCGCAGCCACAAGCCCATCATTCTGGCCGTGAACAAGTGCGACAAGGTGGGCGATGCCCCCATGGAGATGTACGAGTTCTACAACCTCGGCTTTGACGAGGTGATGCCCATTTCGTCCGTGCACGGCCACGGCACCGGCGACCTGCTGGACGCTGTGTGCGCCCATCTGGACTTCAGCGAGACGGTGGTGGAAGAGGACCGCATCCCGGTTGCCATCATCGGCCGCCCGAATGTGGGCAAGTCCAGCCTGACCAACCGCATTCTGGGCGAGAACCGCATGATCGTGGCAAACGAGGCGGGCACCACCCGTGATGCCATTGACACCCCGGTGGACAACGCTTACGGCAAGTTCATCTTTACCGATACCGCCGGTCTGCGCAAGCGCAGCAACATCACCGACGGTCTGGAGCGTTATATGGTAGTGCGCGCACTGGCCGCTGTGGAGCGCAGCCGCGTGGCGCTGATCCTTGTGGATGCCACCGTCGGTTTTACCGAGCAGGACAGCAAGGTGGCCGGTTATGCCCACGATCAGGGCAAGGCGTGCATCATCGTCGTCAACAAGTGGGACGCGGTGGAAGGCAAGGAGACCAACACCATGGAGCTGCAGCGCCGCGATTATGCCGAGTGCTTCAGCTTTATGGGCTATGCTCCTATCATCTTCATCTCGGCTCAGACCGGCTACAACGTGAACAAGCTCATGCAGCTGATCCGCGATGTGGACAGCCAGAACGGTGCCCGCGTGCCCACCGGCGTGCTGAACGAGATGCTGGCCCGCGCCACAGCCCGGATGCAGCCGCCCAGCGACAAGGGCCGCCGCCTGAAGATCTTCTATCTGACGCAGGCATCCACCCGCCCGCCCACGTTCGTGGCCTTTGTGAATTCGAAGCAGCTGTTCCATTTCAGCTACCAGCGGTATCTGATCAACCAGATCCGCGAGAACTTTGGTCTGGAACACACCCCCATCCGTCTGGTGATCCGCGAGCGCGGTTCCGGCGAAGTGGGCGCAAAGGACGTGTAAGCGCCCGCAAAGGAGGCATCCGTTTCTATGATGAAAGCGATCCTGATCGCCGCAGCCACCATCTTGCAGGCGTACCTGCTGGGCAGTGTGGATACCGGCATCCTCGTCAGCAAATTCGTATATCATGACGACGTGCGCAATCATGGCAGCGGTGCGGCCGGCATGACCAACATGCTGCGCACCTTTGGCAAGAAGGCTGCCGCCATGACCGCGACAGGCGATGTGCTCAAGGGCGTGCTGGCCGTGTGCATCGGCCGGTGGCTGTTCCACATGCTGCCCGCCGATACCGGCGTTTCGCCGTATCTGGGTGTCTATCTGGCCGCTATCTTTGCAGTGCTGGGCCATCTGTACCCGCTGTACTTCGGATTCAAGGGCGGAAAGGGTGTGCTGGTGGCAGCTGGTGCCATTCTGGCCATCCAGCCGGTGCTGCTGCCGTTTCTGGCCATTATCTTTCTGGTGTGCCTGATTCCCACCGGCATGGTGTCGCTGGGCAGCGTGGCCATGGCAGTACTCTACCCGGTGCTGACCATCATTTACGGTTCCCTGCAGGGCTATGCCGCCGGTGATATGCTGGTGTGCGCCATTGGCTCCGGCTTTATGTCCGGCATGGTGATCTATATGCACCGCGCCAATATCCAGCGCATCCGTGAGGGCAAAGAGTACCGCTTCGGAAAGCACAATAAAAAATAAAAGCATTATAAAATGCCCCGCAGCCTGCTGGTTTTCCGGCAGTGCTGCGGGGCATTTTTGTTTATGTTATTTTGGTTCCGGGGCGGCCTGCTCAAAATCGTACTCGTCAAAAGTCTCTTCTTCGGAAGGAATGGCCTCGGCCACCTCGGCCTTGGCGCGCTCCTTCAGGCGGGAGAGAAACGCATCGGCGGGGATGCCGCTCTGGCGAGGTGAAAGATCCGGTGCCGGATGGCCGTCCGGCAGGTGGGCACCAAAGGCCGGCACAAAGAAGAACTTGCGCACAATAAAAATCAGGGCGATGGCTCCCACGCTGAGCAGGTTTTCTACTGCCGAGTCATGGCCCACTACCAGATGACGGGCAATGGCGTAGAGCAGCACTTCCAGACTGCTGCCGGGGCTGTGCTTGGCCAGCATTTTGATGAACTCGATGCCGATCACGATGTCAAGGCTCCGCTCCAGAAAAATGCGGATCTCCACTTCGTTGCCGTCAAACAGCAGGCCAGGCATCCACTTGATGAGCGGCACAGCGCTGAGCAGCAGGCCGATGAGCACAAGGCCGGAGAGCAAAATTTCCAGCAGACTGGACGCCTGAATGATGCGGTTGCGCAGCTGGGTGCGCCAGCGGCTTTCCACATGGGAGGAGGAATTGTCCATATTGAGCCTTCCTTTGCAAAAAAGTTTCAACATTCATGTGTAATATTGTAACAGAAATGCAGAAAGCTGTCAATTGCTGGAAGATCAGACGGCACTGTTCGCTGCAGTGGCGGGTGCCACCGCTACATAGCCGGATTTTTTGATGCAGTCCTGTCCGGCGGCGGTATCCAGCCAGTCGTAAAGCTGGCGTTCCGGGCTGTCGGCGGCAGCGTCCGCATGGAGAACGGCATAGAACTCGTTGCACAGCGGGTAGCTTTCGCTGGCGATGGTGTCGTTGGAAGGGGTCACGCCGTCCACGGCCAGCAGACGCAGGCCGGGCTGGGAGTACATCTGGTCGATGTAGTAGTAGACCGAGAAGCCGATGGCATTGGCGCTGTTGTTGTAGGCGGCGATGCTGTCCACCAGCTCACCCATGGCGGCGGGAGCCAGCTCGGTGGGCGGGTCCATCAGTTCGCCGCCCTGAATGAGCAGCTTGCGGAACAGGGTCTGGCTGCCGGAGTCTTCGCCCCGCTGGAAGGGCACGATGGCAAGATCCTCGCCGCCCACTTCCTTCCAGTTGGTGATCTTACCGGCATAGATATCCTTCAGCTGCTGCCGGGTCAGGCTCTTGACCGGATTGTTCTCGTTCACGATGAACACCAGTGCGTCCCGGCCAATGGGTTTCTGTTCCAGCTGGGCGTTTGCTTCTTTCAGCTCTTCCTTTACGTAGTCCGGCGCTTCGTAGACCACCAGCATCCTGGCAGTGTACTCCTCATCCGGGTACAGGCCGAAGTTTTCCCACGCATAGGCCGTGGTGCTGACCGAAATGCCGCTCTGGGCTACTTCCAGATCGATGCCGGTGGTATCGGCCATCATCTGGGCCATCAGCGGGATGCAGGCAGTGCTGCCGTCCAGCTTGGGAAAATCTTCCACGGTAAACAACCCGATGGGTTCAAGCTCGCTCACGGAAGAAGCGGGTGCTTCCGGCGAGGTGGAAGCGCTGCTGGCGGGGGTGTCATCCCCCTTGCAGGCAGTGAGAATGCCTGCGGCAGAGCAGGCGGCAAGGCCAAGCAGAAAGCTGCGGCGGGAAATTTTAGCATTTTTCATAAGGCGTTCCTCCAAAGTCTGGCTCAGTAGCCCATTTCATCGTCGGCGTTGATGGAAGAGAAGATGCTTTGGCAGTAAAGCCATTTGCCGTTCGTGTCCATCCAGCCGTAGTAAAAGCCGCGTTTTGCAACGAACACGTGTTCTGGCAGCTGGTTCAGGCTGTTGTCGTAGTAGCTGTAGCAGCTGCCAAGGCCATAGAACACAATGTTGCCGTTTTCATCCAGCACGTCACACATTGAGCCGTTGCTGCTGGGCGCATTGGCGTTGCCACAGTACAGCGGCCTGCCCTCCGGTGTGGTGATGAGATAGTTCAGGGCATAGTACTTGTCCTGCAGATGGGTCAGGTCGGAGACAAGGCCCTCGGGGCCGTACACGCGGGTGGCGGTGGTCTCAAAGTTATCGTTATCCCGCAGCTCCAGCCAGACGTAGCCGTCACCCTTGTTATCCATCATCACGCTTTGCTGGCCCTCCACTGGCTCCACGGTGGTATCAGTGATCAAATCGCCGGTTTCGGTGTTGAACACCTTCAACCGTCCGTCCTCATAGTAAAGGGCGATGGTGTCGCTCATGACGCTGGAAGCGTACAGCGGCGTCACCTCACCGGTAACAAGGTCGTGCAGATCATAGCCGAAGTCGCCGCTCGTGCGCCATGTGACCACATAGCCCGGGAAATAGCTGCTGGGCTGGTCGTCGAAGGTGCCAATGAGGGTGCGGTCCACGGTGGCGAGATCCCGCAGCTCGTAGCGGCCATCGCTGGTCTCGAAGCAGGCGGTGCCGCTGCCGCATACCTGTCGGAAGCCGGTGAAGCCTTCGCCGGTGGCGGGGTTATAGAGCGTTTCGTCCGTTGGTTCGCCGCTGGCGTGGCAGGTGTCCAGCTCCACCCAGTCGGTCAGGTTGTCCGGTGCATAGGAAAGGCTCAGGGCAGTAGTGGCATCTGCGCCGTAAGTCTGTGTACCGTCCTTCGTCTGTATAATGACCCAGCTGTGCAGGGCGGGTTCATCGTCCCATGCGTCCTCGGCAAGGTCTGCTGGGCGGGCATAGCAGGTGAACACCAGCCTGTCCCCGCACACGATGCAGCGGTATGCGCCATCCGGCACGGGCAGACGTTCGCCGGTGGAAAGGTCGATCACCTGACAGGTGCCGTAATCGTCGTAGCCGTTTTCGTAGCTGCCGTTCACGGCGTGGGCTTCCTGCAGCACCAGCAGACCGTTCTGCATGGAGGCGTTCTGCTCCCCCTCAAAGGTCATGACTTCATTGCCGTCTTTGTCAAACAGGCCGCTGCGCCGTCCGCAATAAGCGTCCGGGTCGGCCCAGGTGCGGAACCAGTAGTTGGTCTCACCGGTCACGGTGTCCTGCAGAAGGTTCACGTTCTCGCTGCGGAAGGACTGGTACAGCACCTTGCTGCCGCACAGAACGGTGCAGGCACCGCCGGAATTGTCGTAACCGTAAAGCATCCGCAGCTTTCCGTCGTCCAGCCGGGAGCTGTCGTAAAGCGGATCCCCGTGTGCATCGGTGGGCACTGAGGAAGCAGGAGCAGCAGGCTTGCCGGAAGCGGGCGGCAGCACGCTGCAGCTGCAGCCAAGGGTAAGGCACAGGGCAGCGCATACAGCAGAGCTGCCTATGCGGCAAACGTTACGCTTCATAAAGATCACTCCTTACAGTATGGAAAGGAACAAAGTTTAAAAGAAAGCCGGAAAGGTTTTCCAGTTCAATTATAATACGAAACAGCCGCGCATTCCATTGCAGGAAAACGCGGCTGTTGATTACAGTTTTATGACAGACTTTCAGGACTGTGCTTTGGCTTTTTCAGCATCGTCCATCCGGTCCAGCTGCTTGAGGAAGGCCAGCAGGAACGGCAGGGAAACAATAAAGGTGAGCGCATCCGCAATGGGCTGGCAGATCTCTACGCCTACAAGGCCGAAAGTGCGGGGCAGAATGAGGATGAGCGGGATAAAGAACACGCCCTGACGGCAGCAGGCCAGAAAGGTGGCGCGTCCGGCTTTGCCCACGCTCTGGAAGGTCATGTTTGCCACCACAATGACCGGCTGCAGCAGAATGGCAAGGCACTGATAGTGGAAGGCGGGCAGCGCCACGGCGGTAACATCCGGGTCATCACGGAACAGGCGGATGAGGGCATCACTGTTGACCCAGCACAGGCTCACCAGCACCACCAGCATACAAAAGGCTGCACCCATGGTGAAGATGGCCGCCTGCCGCACCCGGCGGAACTTGCGTGCACCATAGTTGAAGGCAGCTACCGGCTGCAGGCCCTGTCCTACGCCGATGGCGACCGAAATGATGAACATGAAAATGCGGGAAACGATGCTCATGCCGGCCACAGCGGCATCGCCGTAGCTGCGGGCGGCAATGTTCAGCAGCATGCCGCCGATGCTCTGCAGGCCCTGACGGCCAAAGCTGGGCGCGCCGCCCACCAGGATCATACCGAACTCCCGCGCTTCACGGGTGACGGCAGCAATACGGAACTGACTGACGGTTTTGCCCCGCAGGAACATGGACAGCAGGATGCAGAAGCTGATGCTTTGGCTGAGAGCCGTAGCAATGCCTGCACCGGCGGTGCCAAGGCCCAAGCCGAACATAAAGATGGGGTCCAGCACAATGTTCAGCACGCCGCCGGTCACAAGGCCGATCATGGCAAAGTTCGCCTTGCCCTCATAGCGCAGGATGTTGTTCATCACAAGGCTGGAGATCATAAGCGGGGCTGCAATGAGGATGGGCCGTGCATAAGCGCAGGCGTGGGGCAGAATGGTCTCGGTGCTGCCCAGCAGCATCATGAAGCTGGGCAGAGTGGCAAGGCCCACAACGGCCAGCACCACGCCAACGGCCAGAGCAGTAAAAAAGCTGGTGGAAGCAAAGCGGGTGGCAGCCTCAGTGTTCCGGCTGCCAAGGCTGCGGCTGATGATGGTGCCGGAGCCGTGGCCCAGTGTAAAGCCAAGCGCCTGAATAATGGCCATCAGGCTGGAAACAATGCCCACCGCACCGGAAGCGCTGGTGGAGATCTGGCCCACAAAAAAGGTATCGGCCAAGTTGTAGATGCTGGTGATGAGCATA
The DNA here is from genome assembly GCF_017377615.1 of Faecalibacterium sp. Marseille-Q4896. Taxonomy (NCBI): domain Bacteria; kingdom Bacillati; phylum Bacillota; class Clostridia; order Eubacteriales; family Oscillospiraceae; genus Faecalibacterium; species Faecalibacterium sp. Marseille-Q4896. Next base: position 142,092 of record NZ_JAFREG010000003.1, on the reverse strand, counting down.
CTTAAAATGGTAGGGGCGGCAAGACCGAGGATCAGCTTTGGAATGGGTGTCTCGGTCATTTTTTTGTATTGCTGAATGTTGAGCTCGTCTGCTGACATGAAAGAACCTCCTTTTATCATAAGGAATAGGTCAAGAAAAGCCGCCCAGCAGCAGAGCGGCAGATAATTTGAATGTGTGCACGGGATGCACGTTCCATAGTATAACGCAGCTGCGGCAAAAAGTCGAGAGCCGAACCGGTACAGAATGGTGCCTGAAATGCCCATGGAGCGGGAGAAAAACGGACGGAAAGCTTGACTGTTTTTGTCTGTTTTGCTAAAGGCTGGTCGAATTGCTTGTAGAAAATCACGATATGTGGTATCATTTACCATAAGGGAAACAAAAGAGCCTGTGCATCTGTACAGGCTGCATACAAAATACAAGCGGCAGCCGCAGGCAGAGCCGGGCGGCTGCGATCCATAGGAGGAACAAACCATGAAAACTGTTGCACAGACCGTGATCGAAGCCGATCACTTTTACACCATTGCCGCGCACACCGGCAACGTCATTCAGGCCGTGGAGGGCACCAAGGAAGCCGGTACCGTCCGTCTGGGCAAGTACGAGCATAAGCCTGAGCAGGAGTGGAGCTTTATCCGCGTGGGTGACGGCGTTTACCGCATCCGCAACCGCGCATCCGGCAAGCTGCTGGACCTGACCATGACCGGCACCGCCAACGGCACCTGGCTGCACCTGTGGGAGGATGTGGGCGGCACCTCTCAGATGTGGACCGTTCAGCCCACCCCGGAAGGAACTGTACGCCTGCGCTCTTCCTGGGCCGGCGGCAAGTGCGTGGACACCGTTGGCATGGGCGCTGCGGTTGGCACTGTGCTGCAGATCTGGCAGGAGGTGTCCGGCGCAGATGACCAGCTGTGGACCATTGCCGAGGTGAAGGAGCGCGCAAAGCGTGCCGCAAAGAAGGCCGAGGCGCCTGCTGTGGAGGCTTCCGCTGAAGCTGCACCCGCTGCAGAAAAGGCACCGGCCAAGAAGACTGCGGCCCGCAAGCCCCGCACCACCCAAAAGGCGGCTGCCGCCAAGGCAGAAGCTGCAGAAGAGGGGAAGGCAGAGACCGCAGCACCGGCAGAAAAGCCCGCAAAGCCTGCCCGTAAAACCGCTGCAAAAAAGACCGCCGCCAAGGCTGCCGAAAAAGCAGAGCCTGCAAAGGCAGAAGTACCTGCAGAGGAAAAGCCCGCTGCGGAGAAGCCCAAGCGCAAGTGCGCACCCCGCAAGAAGAAGGAGACGGTCTGATCTCGTTCTGTTGACCTGTTAAAATGAAAGCGCCCGCCGGAGGTCCAGCCCTGCCCGGCGGGCGCTTTTGGTTATTCTGGAAGCTGCTTTAAAACAAAGCGGTTTTTATCAAATTCCAGCAAACCTTCGTCCCGCATTTTGCACAGCTCTTTGGAGAGGGCGCTGCGGTCCAGATTGAGGTAGTCGGCCATCTGCTGGCGGTTGAAGGGCACCTCGAACGCCATCCTGCCGCAGCGTGCTGCCTGTGCGGAAAAATAGGTCAGCAGCCGTCCGCGCACAGTCTTGGGCGTTGTGCAGAAGATGCGCTGCGAAAGGCTGAGGTTCTTGCGCATGGACACCGCCAGCAGGCGGCGCAGCAGCTTGTCCTGCAGTGCTGGCTCGATCCGCGCATCGGTAAGGGCGGCAGTGTGCAGGAACAGTATTTCGCAATGTTCGGCCGCAACAGCATCCACCATCAAGGCCTCACCGCAAAAGGCGTAGGTCTCGGCAAAGGCCTGCCCGGCACCTACGCTGCTCAGGATGCTTTTGGTGCCCCAGAGATCCAGATTTTCAATGTGCACGGAACCACGCAGCACAATGCCGATCTCCCGCACGCAGCTTCCGGCGTGGAAGATGACCTCGTGCTTTGCAAACTGCCGGGTGCGCAGGTGCCCGGCAGCGGCAAGGGTATCCAGCTCGGCTTCTGAAAGATCCTGAAACAGGGGCGACGCGATCTTTTTCATAAAAATCCTCTTTCTGTGGTTATAACAACCGAAAGCACGGTCTGATTATAGTATACTCAGAACATCAAAGCAAGGAGGATTTTTCCATGATCCGCAAAATCATTCATATAGACGAAGAAAAATGCAACGGCTGTGGTGCCTGCGTCACCGCCTGCCACGAGGGTGCCATCGGCCTTGTGAACGGCAAGGCCAAGCTGATGCGGGACGACTACTGCGACGGCTTTGGCGACTGCCTGCCCGGATGCCCTACCGGTGCCATCACCTTTACCGAGCGCGAAGCCGCCGCTTATGACGAGCAGGCTGTGCTGGAAAACAAGCAGAAAAAGGCCGCTGCCGCCCAGCAGCAGGCACAGCCCGCCGCACCGGCGTTCCATGGCTGCCCGGGCAGCATGATGAAACAGTTCCACCGTGAGCAGACCGCACCTGCCGCAGCCGCAGTGCCCATGCAGTCCCAGCTGGCACAGTGGCCTTGCCAGATCAAGTTGGTGCCGGTGAACGCGCCCTACTTTGACGGTGCCAAGCTGCTGATCGCCGCCGACTGCACCGCCTATGCCTACGCCAATATCCACGAGGAGTTCATGAGTGGCCATGTGACCATCATCGGCTGCCCGAAGCTGGATGCTGTGGATTACAGCGAAAAGCTGACCGAGATCATCCGCAGCAATGATATCAAGAGCGTGACGGTGCTGCGCATGGAGGTGCCCTGCTGCGGCGGGCTGGAGCACGCTGCCATCACTGCTCTGAAGAACAGCGGCAAGTTCATCCCGTGGAATGTAGTCACCTTCTCCACCGATGGCCGCATCCTCGACCGGTAAAATGACAGAACAAAAGCCAGAAACGACTGCTGCCGTTTCTGGCTTTTGATGTTTGCGGAAAGATCAGCCCGCGTTCTGTACGCTGTTGGCAGCGGTCTGCACGAACTGCAGCACGCTCTGGATGGTATCGCGGATCTGCACCAGCGTCTGGATGTCTTCGTCCTTCATGCGGGATGTGGGAGCAGTGAGCACCACGGTCTGGGCACTCACGGTGCCAGTGAGCTGGATGCTGACCCCGTGTTCCGGGATGGTGAGCAGGATGTGCACCGGGATGGCATCCGCAAAGAACCTGCTCTTTTCCAGCCCGATAACAAGTACCGGTGCATTGGCGCTGGCATCACCGGTATCCAGCTGAAAATAAAGGTAGCCGTCCTTTGCGCCTTCCGGCTGTACGCGCTGCAGCTTTTTCTGCGGCAGCTCAAACTCGGTCATGTCCTGCAGGCTGGTGGCTGTGGTGTCCACACCCAGCAGGCTTGCCAGCTGGGCCTGCGAGATATAACTGCCAAGGCTCCAGTCCGGCAGCAGAAGGCTCGCCAGCGGGTAGCTGCCGGTGATGGAAGAGCGGATATTTTTGTACAGCTGCCCGACATCGTATAAGGTCTCGCTGCTGCTGATATACACCCGGGTGAGCGGGCCTGCCGGGATAACGGCATCCGGGGCCGAGATGCTCAGCTGCAGTGCGTCCGGCGCATACAGGCCGTTGACGGTGCCCTTGGTGGAGCCTGTCTTTTGCAGGATGGTGTAAAGGGCAGGGGAATCGGCTGTGGATGTGATCTCATAATCAAAGGTAAAGGCCGCGCCTGCCTGCAGCGCTTTCACCCGGCGGGCTATCAGACTGTACCCGGTTGCAGCGGCCACGACTGCAAGCAGTACAAGGATGAGCACTGCAATCAGGACCACATAGCCCACGCCGTGCTTTTTTCGTTTGGAAGATGCCATAAAAAATCCTCCCTCAGATGTTTTATTCAGCATAGCGGAACAGCGGACAAAAGTCAAGGCAGAACAGGGAAGCGCTGGAAAAACAAAAAATCCGAAACCGTAAGGTTTCGGATTTCTGGCGGAAAGATGGGGATTCGAACCCCAGAACGCTTTTGACACGTTACACGATTTCCAGTCGTGCGCCTTAGACCAACTCAGCCATCTTTCCATATTCGGTTGTACGCCGCAGCGCCACACTATAATACCTGAAAGGTGCGCATTTGTCAAGCACTTTTTTTTTTAAAATGAAAAATGAGAAGATAAAACAAAAAATCCGAAACCGTAAGGTTTCGGATTTCTGGCGGAAAGATGGGGATTCGAACCCCAGAACGCTTTTGACACGTTACACGATTTCCAGTCGTGCGCCTTAGACCAACTCAGCCATCTTTCCATATTCGGTTGTACGCCGTAGCGCCACACTATAATACCTGAAAGAACCGCTTTTGTCAAGGATTTTTTGAAAAAAATGGTTTTTTTCAAAACGACATCTCTGTGCAGGCAAAAAACGGCAAAAAATTCAGGGATGCAGCAAAAACCCTTGACGAAGCGGTTGAACCGGACTATGATGAAGCAGGAGAGTACTGCGGCGGGAAATCTTTGCGGCCGCAGAGTGGAATAAAAAAGGAGGATGCTTTCTTATGACTTATCCTGAAGTGCTGGCCAATGCCCGTGAGTGCATTGGCAAATACTGCAAGGCCTGCCCGGTGTGCAACGGCGTGGCCTGCAAAAACCAGATCCCCGGCCCCGGTGCCAAGGGTGTGGGCGATACGGCCATCCGCAATTATAATAAGTGGGCCGAGATCCGCGTGAACATGGACACCCTGTGCGAGGGCGGCACCCCGGACACCCATATTGAGCTGTTTGGCAAGAGCTTCAAGTACCCGTTCTTTGCAGGCCCGGTGGGTGCTGTGAACCTGCACTACTCCGAAGCCTATACCGATATGACCTATAATGATGTGCTGGTGCGCGCCTGTGCAGAGAACGGCATCGCTGCATTTACCGGCGACGGCACCAACCCCACCGTTATGGAGATGGCCACCAAGGCCATTGGCGCAGCAAACGGCTGCGGCGTGCCCACCATCAAGCCCTGGAACATTGATACCATTAAGGAAAAGATGGCCGAGGCCAAGGCCAGCGGCTGCTTTGCCGTGGCCATGGATGTGGACGCAGCCGGTCTGCCCTTCCTGAAGAACATGACTCCGCCCGCAGGCAGCAAGAGCGTGGCAGAGCTTGCCGAGATCGTCAAGCTGGCCGAGCGCCCCTTCATCGTCAAGGGCGTTATGACCGTTAAGGGCGCACTGAAGGCAAAGGAAGCCGGCGCGGCTGCTATCGTGGTGTCCAACCACGGCGGCCGCGTGCTGGATCAGTGCCCGGCCACTGCCGAGGTGCTGCCGGAGATCGCAGCAGCCCTCAAGGGCACCGGCGTGAAGATCCTGGTGGACGGCGGCATCCGCACCGGTGTGGATGTGTTCAAAGCACTGGCACTGGGTGCAGACGGCGTGCTGATCTGCCGCCCGTTCGTCACGGCTGTGTATGGCGGCGGCGAGGAAGGCGTGAAGTGCTACATTGATAAGCTGGCCGGTGAGCTGGCTGACACCATGCAGATGTGCGGTGCGCATTCTCTGGCCGAGATCACCCCGGATATGGTGCGGGTATAAGAAAAAGAGTGAATAGAAAAGCGGTCTGTGCCTTTGCGGTGCGGGCCGCTTTTTCATCCTTGCAGCTGCGTGCCGGGGTAGTAGTGCGCCAGAATATCGGCATAGCTTTTGCCCTGCTCCGCCATGGCCTTTGTGCCCCACTGGCTCAGGCCCACGCCGTGGCCGTAACCCCGGGTGGTAAAGCTGAAATTCCCGCTCTGGTACTGTACCGTAAAGCATGTGCTGCGCAGGCCCAGCGCCCGGCGCAGGGTCGTGCCGGAAACGGTCTGCCCGCAGACCGTGACGGTTTTTGTGTATCCGGCGCTGGTCAGCGCTGCCGGGCCGAACCAGCCCTCCGGCGCGGCGAGGTCGGCAGAAATGCCAAGGCCTGCAAGGGCCTGCTGCACCTGCTCTGCGGAAAAGGTGACGGTGTATTCGTAGTTGTCAGCGGAACGGTCGGTGCTGCTGTCCACTGAAATGAGGTAGGGCAGGGCGGAACCCCATACATTTTCGCTGGCCTCGGTCTGCCCATTGGAAATGGCAAAGTAGCTGGCGCAGGCAGGAGCGTTCTCATAATAAAGTATCTCATCCAAGACCTCGTCCACAAGGGCGGAGAGGCGGGCGTAATTCTGCTCGTAGGCGGTGCCCCAGTAGCTGCGCAGCACCGGCTCGGTCAGGCAGCCCTGCCGCCGGGCTGGGTCGGCAGTGAGCCAAGCGCCGCTTTGCAGGGTGGTGTGGTCCCGGCAGTAGAGCGCATAGCTGTGGGCGGCAACGGCCTGTGCCTTGAGCGCTTCGTCCGGCCAGCTCACCGGCATCTCGGCGGCGACAGCACCCAGAACGTATTCCTGACGGGAAAGCTCCAGCACCTGTCCGGTGGCCTGATCCTCCACCAGAAAGGTCTCGGCATCCGCAGAAGGCACGGCACTTGGCGGCTGCGCAGATGCTGCAGGCGAAGATACGGCAGAAGATGCGGGCTCTGCCCCGCTGAGCACGGCGCGTGTGACCCGGTAGGCAGCCAGCGGCAGAATGCTGCCCAGCACCAGCAGGACCGCAAAGATTGGCAGAAAAAACTTTTTCATAGTCCCAAACCCTCCGACAGCGGTGTTTTTTTAATCAGAATACCGGATATACCCTGAAAAAAGATGCGAAACAGGGAAAAAACCTTTTGTGGTGCAAGCGCAAAAAAGCACCAAACCGGCTTTTTGTGCGCTGAACGGTGAAGTTAATGCTTGAATTTACTCGTCAAAAGCGATAATATAGAATTATACCCATCATTGAGGGTGGGCGGGAAAGTATATAAATAGGATGAAAGGAGAATTCCCCTTATGAATTTTGCACATTCGGAGGTGGCAACGCTGGACCCGAACACGATGCGGACTTTGTGTGAGGAATATGTTGCCAACAACTACATCGATCCGGAGACGAGCGAACGTCTGGGGGTCAAGCGCGGCCTGCGCAACCCGGATGGCACCGGTGTGCTGGCCGGCCTGACCAACGTCTGCGACGTTGTGGGCTATAAAAAGGATCAGGAAGGCCATGTGATCCCCACTCCCGGCAAGCTGATCTACCGCGGTGTGAACATCAACGAGATCGTGGACGAGGCCTACCGCAATGACCGCTTTGTGTTTGAAGAGGTGATCTGGCTGCTGCTGTTCGGCAGTCTGCCCAACCGGGAGCAGCTGGACGATTTCTGTGAGATCCTGGCAGAGCACCGCGCCCTGCCGGAAGGCTTCATGGACACCATGAACGCCCCCTCGCCCAATATCATGAATAAGCTGCAGCGCTGCGTGCTGGGCCTTTACTCTTATGATGAGCACGCCGAGGATCTGAGTCTGGAGAACATCCTGAGCCAGAGCATCAATCTGATCGCCAGCATGCCCACCATGATGGTGAACGCTTACCAGATGAAGCGCCGCTACTACGATAAGCAGAGCATGTTCTTCCACCTACCCAAGCCCGGCCAGAGCACGGCAGAGCACATCCTCAGCACCTACCGTCCGGACCAGAAGTTCACCCACGAGGAAGCAAAGCTGCTGGATATGTGCCTGCTGGTGCACGCCGACCACGGCGGCGGCAACTGCTCCACCTTTACCACCCGTGTGTTGTCCTCCTCCGGCACCGATACCTACTCTGCAATCGCGGCGGCCATCGGTGCACTGAAGGGCCCCAAGCACGGCGGTGCCAACCTGATGGTGAACCGTCAGCTGAAGGATATCCTCAAGCATGTGGAAAACCCCGAGGACGACGATGAGGTGCGCGAGTATCTGCGCCGCATCCTGCGCAAGCAGGCGGGCGATGGCTCCGGCCTGATCTACGGCATGGGCCACGCGGTGTACACCATCAGCGACCCTCGTGAGGTGATCCTGAAGCAGCGCGCCCGCCATCTGGCCTACGACAAAGGCTTTGAGGAAGAGTATAATATGCTGTGCAGCATCGAACGGCTGGCCCCCGGCATCTTTGCCGAGGAAAAGGGCAGCACCAAGCCGGTGTGCGCCAACGTGGACCTGTTCAGCGGCCTGATCTACAACATGCTGGGCATCTCTGAGGATATCTACACCCCGCTGTTCGCCATTGCCCGTGTGCCCGGCTGGTGTGCACACCGCGTGGAAGAGGTGGTATTCGCCAACCGTATCATTCGTCCCGCTTACAAGTATCTGGGCGTGCGCCAGAAATATAAGCCGATTGAGGAACGCTGATGAATCCTTCTGTTTTGTTCGTTTTTATCCTGAGCATTCTGCTGGGCGTGCTGCGCGCGGCAGACCTTGCCTTTGGCACCGATGCCGTTACCGGTCTGTGCGTGGTCGGCTCGGTGTGGTGGCGCTATCTGGCACTGGGTATCGTGGTGCTGGCTGCAGTGCTTGTGGGCCGTACACAGCCTTCCCGCTCGGAAGCGGTGCGTAGCCGCAGGCCGCTGGCCGGTATTCTGGCTTTTGTCGGTGCAGTATGTTTTCTGGCCGCAGCGGGTGCACAGATCGCGCTGGGCGCAGCTTCCGGTCTGGGCGGCTTTGTGCGGTGCATTCTGGAATGCCTGTGCTCCGCGTGGCTCAGCACCATGGGCCGCTGCTGGCTCAGCCCCAACGAGTGGAAAAAGCCCTTTGGCGGGCTGTATCTGGCCGTGGCGGGCAGTCTGCTGTTCTACTGGAACGTGCTGCTGCGCTTTATGGAGAACAGCTCCAGCTGGCACCGCGTGACCCCTACAGCGGCGGTGTGGCAGGCGCTTGCGGCACTGGTGTTTTTGGCAGCGCTGGCCCGGGCGCTGCATGTCCCGCAGCCGGGCAATGGCAAAACACTGTGCGCAGCCGGGCTTGCCGCATTTGCACTTTGCCTGTGCTGGCAGCTGCCCTATGTACTGGTTTTGATGAGCGGCCTGAGCTGGGCCGCACCGGCTGTCTGGCCGGAGATCTTTGCCGGACTGGGCCTTTGCTGCGTGGGCGGCATTGGCGGAGCGTGCGTTACAGCCTGCTTGAACGGGGAGAGCTGACAAAAATGTTGGCACTCTGTTGGCGCAATTGCCGAAAAGCAGGGAATGAAAGGAATTAAAATCGTACAAAAGCAAAAAATGCAGTGAATGTCTTGTTAATTTTTTGGCAGACACTTGAAACTTTCTGCGTTTTGGTCTAAAATAAAGATACCGTGATTTATCCGATTATGGGTAAAATAATTAGGAGGTACTATTAACATGGCTGTTAGAGTTGCTATCAATGGTTTCGGTCGTATTGGTCGTCTGGCTTTCCGTCAGATGTTTGATGCTGAGGGTTATGAGGTCGTCGCAATCAACGACCTGACCAGCCCCAAGATGCTGGCTCACCTGCTGAAGTACGATACTGCTCAGGGTTCTTTCTGCGGCAAGATCGGCGAGGGCAAGCACACCGTCGAGGCTACCGAGGACTCCATCATTGTTGACGGCAAGGAGATCAAGATCTACGCTGTTAAGGACGCAAAGGACGCTCCCTGGGGCGAACTGAACGTTGATGTCGTTCTGGAGTGCACCGGCTTCTACACCAGCAAGGAGAAGAGCATGGCTCACATTCAGGCTGGCGCAAAGAAGGTCGTTATCTCTGCTCCCGCAGGCAACGATCTGAAGACCATTGTCTTCTCCGTCAACGAGAAGACCCTGACCGCTGAGGATCAGGTCATTTCTGCTGCTTCCTGCACCACCAACTGCCTGGCTCCCATGGCTAACACCCTGAACAAGACCTACCCCATCGTCTCCGGTATCATGACCACTGTTCATGCTTACACCGGCGACCAGATGATCCTGGATGGTCCTCAGCGCAAGGGCGATCTGCGCCGTGCTCGTGCTGGCGCACAGAACATCGTTCCCAACACCACCGGCGCTGCTAAGGCTATCGGTCTGGTCATCCCCGAGCTGAACGGCAAGCTGATCGGTTCTGCTCAGCGTGTGCCTGTTCCCACCGGCTCTACCACCATTCTGGTTGCTGTCGTCAAGGGCAAGGATGTCACCAAGGAGTCCATCAATGCTGCTATGAAGGCTGCTACTTCTGAGTCCTTCGGCTACAACGAGGATCAGATCGTTTCTTCCGATGTCATCGGCATGCGTTACGGCTCTCTGTTCGATGCTACCCAGACCATGGTCGCTAAGATCGACGATGACACCTATCAGGTTCAGGTCGTGTCTTGGTACGACAACGAGAACTCCTACACCTCTCAGATGGTCCGTACCATTAAGTACTTCGCTGAGAACTGCTAATCACAGCTCTACGCTCAAAAGTGCTTGAGATGCCGTGCTGAAGGACAACTAGTATTGGCTTTGCTGATACGAACATGCTGTGATTGGTACGACAACAGGATAACGAGTTCAACACCCTTCCTTTTGCGGGTTTCCGTGAGAAGAAGGGTGTTTTTTTGCTACAAAAAAGCAATGGAACGAGTTCCTTTCTAAAATGAATAGGTTGCAACAAAAAGACGGAATAAAGTACGGAAATCTTAGCCATGATGCAGGCAATGATACAGCTGCAAAGTATTGTACCCCAGAGGAAAAAATGGTAAAATATTTTTAGTGTCAATAAATACATTTACGAAATTGATATTGATGATTCTGGAAATAAAATGTCAATGAATTGCGGCGTAAATCAGTCAAAAACCTGGGCGTAAATGCGTCCGGGCTTTTTCTGATGTAAAGGAAACCGGGCCGGAGTTTGGCACGGTATGGGGATGAGATCCCTAAATGGGGAGACAGGAAAGGGAAAATGAAAGAGAAATTGAGGCTTGCTGTTTTTGGCCACAAAAGGTGGTCGAGAGAGAGCGGCGTGGAGATCGTGGTAAAAGAGCTGTGCACACGGATGGCGCAGCAGGGCTGTCAGGTGACATGCTACAACAGAGCAGGCCATCATGTGAGCGGTGCGGAATATGACGATGCTGGTAAAACGGAGTACGAGGGAATCCGTCAGAAGTCTGTTCCGACCATTGAACGGCGCGGGGCTAGAGATATAATACGCGGCTGTCATAATAGGGACAAGGGTACGGCAGAGAATGAAAGGCTCCGCAACCCGAAGTTCATATTTTCTTACCCGAAGAATGAACGACTGATCTTTCTGTGCGGCAGAAATGCCACGCAGGAAGAAATCTCGACCATGAGGGTGGGGTGACAGCCAGCGGACAGGCAAGCGAGCCTATCTGCTCTTTGTGTTAGCTGAAATATAGATGAAGAAATTGAGTGGGATTGTGGGAAAGATTTATGAGTAAGAAACTTGCGATTGCAATGTTCGGACAGAAGCGATTATCGAGAGAAGGCGGAGTAGAAATCGTTGTCAAAGAGCTCTGCACCCGAATGGCACAGAATGGCTGTGACGTGACCTGTTACAACAGAGCAGGCCATCATGTGAGTGGTGCAGAATATGATGATGCTGGTAAAACGGAGTACGAGGGAATCCGTCAGAAATCTGTTCCGACCATTGAACGGCGCGGACTTGCTGCAGTCAGCTCCTCCGCATTTGCGGCACTTTATAGTGCATTTGGAAAATACGATGTGGTGCACATCCATGCCGAAGGGCCGGCGTTCTTTGCATGGCTGCCGAAGATGTTTGGAAAAAGAGTTGTTGTTACCGTCCATGGGGAGTGTGAAATAATATGGACAACCAGAGAAAAGCCTGATTTCATGCGGGTTTGCGCGGCTTGACCTTTTCACCTCAACCTGTTTCTGCCTGTCGTGGTGCGTTATGGCCAGCGTGTTTTCAGGGGTTAATGGCTTCTGGTTGCGCTCTATACTTAACCCACCACAGCGAAAGCTGATAGAGCAGAAAACAGAATAAGAAGGTACGAAGGCAAGCCTGCGTATAGATTGTTGCTGCAATCTGTATACAGGCTTGTTGTTGTGCTATGAAGTAGGAAAGGTGAATAGTGAAAGACGAGCATGACAATTTAAGGAAAAGAACTGCTGGGATTGTGTATAAGCCTAGGACAAGAATAGAAACTATGGAATGACGGTTGGAGAGAAGTAATGGAAGAAAAAATCAGACTTGCGGTTTTCGGACAAAAACGAAGGCGGGATAGAGATTGTTGTAAAAGAGTTATGCACCCGAATGGCACAGAATGGTTGTGATATAACTTGCTACAATAGAGCAGGCCATCATGTGAGCGGTGCAGAGTATGACAAAACAATTGAATATGATGGCATCCGTCAAAAGGTTGTTCCGACCATTGAGAAGAAGGGACTTGCAGCGGTAAGCTCTTCCTTTTTCGCAGCACTTTGTAGTGCATTTGGAAGATACGATGTGGTGCATATCCATGCAGAAGGTCCTGCCTTTTTCTGTTGGATACCAAAACTTTTTGGCAAGCGTGTAATCTGCACTATCCACGGTTTGGACTGGGATCGCGAGAAGTGGCGCGGAAGCGTTGCATCCAAGTTCATTCGTGGCGGCGAAAAGAATGCTGTGAAATATGCGGACGAGATCATTGTTCTAAGCAAAGACGTGCAGAAGTATTTCTTGGAGACCTACGGAAGGGAGACACATTTTATCCCTAATGGTGTCAATCGGCCAGAGGTTCGGGAAGCAAAGCTGATCACGGATCATTTTGGATTGGAGAAAGATTCCTACATATTGTTCCTCGGTCGTCTGGTGCCAGAAAAGGGGATTCGATATCTGGTTGAGGCCTTCAAGAATGTCAAGACGGATAAAAAGCTGGTTATCGCAGGCGGCTCTAGTGATACGGATTCCTTTATGGAGGAATTGAAAGAACTGGCGAAGGGTGACGATCGGATTCTCTTTACCGGGTTTGTGCAGGGAGCAATGCTGGATGAACTATACAGCAACGCTTACATCTACACGCTGCCGTCTGATTTGGAAGGAATGCCGCTAAGTCTACTGGAAGCAATGAGCTACGGCAACTGCTGTTTGGTTTCGGATATTCCGGAGTGCACAGAGGTTGTGGAAGATAAGGCATTGATTTTCAAAAAGTCAGATGTAGAGGACTTGCGAGAAAAATTGCAAGATGCCTGTGACCATCCTGAAATGGTTATGAAAATGAAGAATCAGGCAGCTGACTTTATCTGCGAGAAATATAACTGGGATGAAGTTGTAAGGGAAACGATGAAGTTATATAGAAAATGATGAAAAAATTTGTTGATAAATATTTCTGCTATTTTTTATCTGAACAGGAGATATGAAATAAAGCAAACTCACAGAAAAGGAAATTAGGATATGCGGATTTTACTTGTAAATAAATTTATATTTCCCAAAGGTGGAGCGGAAACGTATACATTCGATGTAGGAAAAATGTTAGAAGAACATGGGCACGAAGTTCAGTACTTTGGCCTTGAGAATGAGAAAAATATAGTAGGAAATCGAGTAGGCTCATATGTGACGAATATGGATTTCTCTCAAGGAATAAAGGCAAATTTAAATGCACCTTTTCGTATTATCTACTCAAGAGAAGCGCGTAAAAAAATTCGTGCGGTTTTAGATGACTTTCAGCCGGATGTTGTACATCTCAATAATATACAGTATCATCTGACCCCTTCTATTATTTTGGAAATTAACAAATGGCGTAAAGAAACAAAAAAGGAATGTAAGATTGTTTACACGACACATGACTATCAGCTTGTTTGTCCCAGCCATGGAATGTTCGATGTGAACATGAAGCCGTGTGAACGATGCTTGGATGGTCATTATATTCATTGTCTTCAAACTAAATGTTTGAAAAATTCCAGAGCAAAAAGTCTCCTTGGAACGTTGGATGGATATATGTGGAAATATAGCAAAGTATACTCATATGTAGATGCCTATATTTGCTGTAGCTTTTTTCTTAAATCAAAACTTGACACGCAGAAAAGATTCCGTGATAAAACCATTGGGCTGCATAATTTCAAAAAAGAAATGCCTCACTTGGATAACATTCAAAAAAAGGGTTATGTATTAGAGTTTGGACATCTTTCACGAGATAAAGGAACGGATACGTTGCTTGAAGTAGCCAAGAAGATGCCCAATACCGAATTTGTGTTTATTGGCTATGGTCCGTCGGCTGATAAAATGAAGGATATTCCAAATGTGAAGTATCTGGGATTTAAGACTGGAGAAGAACTTTATCGCATTATTGCTGAGGCAGCAATCAGTGTCTGCCCGTCTGAATGGTATGAAAACTGCCCGTACTCCGTTATGGAGTCTGTACTTTTGGGTACGCCTGTTGTTGGATCTAAAATGGGAGGTATCCCCGAATTAATTGAGCCTGGTAAAACCGGAGAATTGTTTGAAGCGGGTAATGTGGAAGAACTGATGAAGGCGATAAAGAAGGTTCTTCAAACACAAGATGTACTGGAAAGATATACAAAGAATTGCAGTCAGGTGAAATATGAAACGACAGAGAGCTACTATATAAAACTGATGAAAATTTATCGAGGAGAAAAGAATGTGGAACAAATTTCTTCGTAACCCACTTCATATTGTCAAGGATTATGAGCTGAGAAAACTGCTTTGGCAATCGGGGGGTGGCACAGCGGTTTGTAAAAAATATCTGAAGTTCAGAGATACCGCTCCTGAAAAACTGACGTTCCCAGAAACCCAAGTAGATGAACCTATTTGGTTATTCTGGAATACAGGGCTGGATAAGGCACCTGAGATGGTAAGGACTTGCTATCAATCTGTAAAAAAATATGCCGGCAGACAAGTTGTTTTGCTTACAGAAAACAATGTGCAGAACTATATAAATATGCCGGATTATCTGAATGAGAAATTAAAAAGCGGAGTCCTTCCATTAGCGATTTATACAGATTTGATGCGTGTAGCATTATTAGAGCATTATGGTGGGACATGGATGGATGCAACAATACTGCTAACAGATGAAATTCCACAGGAAATATTAAATAGTGATTTTTTTGTGTTTCACAATTCACTCGGCGAAATTGATAATCCCGTATTGTATCCGGTCTGGTTCATCCACGCCAAGCAACATAATAGAACGATTTGTGAGATTCGTAATGTTCTATTTGCCTACTGGAAACGAAATAATCATGTACCAGAATATCTGTTTTCAAATATTGTAATTACACAAATAATAAGGTCATCACCAGAGGTTGAGAAAAAGATGCCTTATTTGAATAGTGACTACAGCGAATATCTGGTTAGAGTATTAGGAGATAAATTTACAGAGGAAAAATTTAATTGGATTAAGCGGCTTACTGGGATACATAAACTAACCTATAAATTAGAACCATCAATTGATAAGGAGGAAACAGTTTACCATTATCTGGTGCGGAATCTATGAGCCTTTTGAATAGTGGTTTCTGCAAGATAAAGGGAGACAATTAAATTATTATGCTGAATGACTACTATCAAAATATTGGCATGAAAGGCTTTATTCAAAGATATGGAATTGTGAATGCCGTCAAACGAGGGGCATTTATGTTTATCAAATTACATCTTGTCAAGGATTATGAGGTGCGGAAGGTATTGTGGCAGGAACATGCTTCATCCAAGATAAAACCATATTTAAAGTATAAAGACACAGATGTTCAGGGGCTTAGCTTTCCCAAAAATGATGTGGAGAATCCGATCTGGATTTATTGGAACAAAGGTATTGAACAGGCACCGATCATTGTTCAGAAGTGCTACGAATCTGTATGTAAACATTCCAATCAAAAAATCATTTTGCTGAACGATCAAAATCTTGCAGATTACATTCGATTGCCAGATTACATTGAAAAGAAAAAGGATACTGGACAGATTCCGATAGCGAGATATGCGGATCTAATGAAGTTCGCATTACTGGAGCATTATGGTGGAACATGGATTGATTCCACAGTGTATCTTACAGATCCTATTCCAGATATGATTTTAAATAGCGACTTTTTTGCAGTACGAAATTCACTGCTGCTGATAGATAACCCTGTGCTATATCCGGCATGGTTTCTTCATGCAAAAAAGGGAAACAAAACAATTCGAGAAATAAGAAATGTTGCTTTCGCATATTGCCTCAAAAAAGAACATGTAATTGAGTATCTGCTACCGAATTTGATTATCACTTTGGCGGTGAAGAGCAACCCGGAAGTTGAGCAAGCAATTCCATATATGAACAGTGACTATAGCGAGTATCTTGTTAAGGCATTAGCCGATGATTATTCAGAAGAGAAATGGAATTGGATCAAAAAACTTACAGGTATTCATAAGTTGACATATAAATTGGAGACTGCAATTAATCGAAAGGATAGTTTTTATCAGCACATAATAGCAGAAAAGAATAAATAAAAGAAAGCTTATTAACAGTTTAACAAAAGGAAGGATCAATCATGAAGATTATTGCATTTTATTTGCCGCAGTTTCATAACATTCCGGAGAATGATGAGTGGTGGGGAAATGGTTTTACAGAGTGGACTAATGTAAAAAAGGCAAAGCCACTATATGAAGGTCATATGCAACCACGTGTTCCGTTGGGTGGAAACTACTATAATTTGTTAGATGACAATGTTAAAATATGGCAGGCTGATTTGGCCAAAAAATATGGAGTGTATGGCTTTTGCTATTATCACTACTGGTTTAATGGAAAAATGCTTTTGGAAAAGCCGATGGAACAGATGTTAGCAAATAAAGAGGTGGATATACCGTTCTGTATTTGCTGGGCAAATGAACCATGGACAAAAGCATGGGTTGGAGATGAAAGAAAACTGCTTATAGCACAGGAGTATGGGCAAGAAGAAGAATGGAAACAGCATTTTATGTATCTTTTACCTTTCTTTAAAGACGAACGATATATTACAAAAGATGGGAAGCCATTATTTGTGTTTTATAGACCGGATATTGTGCCTTGCATGAAAGAAATGATTGAAACATGGGATAAACTTGCCAAAGAAAATGGGTTGAGCGGTATTACATTTGCATTTCAGAGCGGAGATTATGACTGGAATAATAGTAAGGAGGCAAAGCTATTTGATTATGATATTGAGTTTCAACCTCCTTATGCAAGTCACTGGCTCTATTCTAATGATGGAAAAATTGTATCGGCGTTAAAAAAATGTCGTAGACTATTAGCCGGCTGGGCAGGTAAAAAGTTTGGCATTGACCTATACCGATATGGAACTGCTCAATATAAAAAAATGACCGGACAAACCGTGGCAAATTATGATTCCATGTGGCAGAAGATTATTGAGGCAAAGCCAATGCGTAGTAATAGCATCCCTGGTGCATTTGTCAAGTGGGATAATACTCCTCGGCATGGTGAACGAGGACAAATTAATGTGGGAACTCCAGAAAAGTTTGAGTATTATCTTTCTAAGCAAATCAAGCATGCAAGGGAAGATTATCACGAGGATATGATTTTTATGTATGCGTGGAACGAATGGGCAGAAGGTGGTTACCTGGAGCCAGATGAAGATGACAAATATGGATACTTGGAAGCAATTAAGAGAGCGTTGGAAGAAAATAACGAATTTCCAGAGTTTCAAAATAAAAAAAATGAGAATGACGAGGTAAAATGAAGAGAGAAAATCAGATTGGATGGATTGCAATTTGTGGGACTTTTTTGTTATACCCAATATTGCCACAGTATATCTATCTTTTTAAAGGATTAAATATCGTTAATTTTTGTGGTGCGTTGACAATTATAGGTGTTATCATAGGCGGAGTGATTTACAAGTGTAAAATCCCGTATTTGATTTTTCCATACATATTGTACGCAACTTACTATTCTATATCATACTGTGCAGAGGGTGCGTGGTTAAGTGCACTCTCGCTTGCTATGATGATGGTAGTTATTCCTTTACTTATCGTAGGATTTGTGAACACGAATAGAAGATTTGAAACAGCGATCAATCTATTGATTGATGGCGGCTTTATATTGTCATTATTGGGAATAGTAGAATCAATTACAAAGATAAATTTATTTCAGTTGTTTTCGAATGCGAATGGTTTGACATTTTTTCATGAAGTTAGATATGGCTTCTTAAGAATAATGGGAACTTTTGGACAACCAATTTCTTATGGATTATATCAGGTCTTTATCATTGCATTGATTATTTATAGGATGAAAAATTATACGCAGCATTCACAAAAACATACGTTTCTTAAAGTGGCATATTTACTTAGTGTTATCAATATCCTACTAACGGTTTCGAGAATTCCCATTATAGCTTGCATACTTTTGCATATCCTACTTTTATATAAAAAGTCAAAAAAAGAGTTTATAAATTATGCAGTTGCCATTTCTATATTGCTTTTGTTATTGATAATATTTAACGATACAGTAGGAATGAAAATTCCTTTGATAAGTGATCTACTATCTTCAATTGGAACTGTGACATTTGATAATGAAATCAATTCTGGAGGTGTAGGAGATAGATTTGTTCTTTGGCAGTGGGTGGCACTCTCTGTAGGAAATAAGTGGTTACTCGGAAAAGGAGTATCTACAGAATTTGCGTATAAAGTGTATGAATGGCAAACAAAGACATCAATTGAAAATCAGTATTTAAATGTGTTCTTTCATACGGGAGTAGTTGGAGTTGTTCTTTTATTATTTAGTTATGTTGCTGTATTAGTATATGCAAAAAGGAAGAATTCAAGCTGCTCAGGAAGTTGCTCGTTTAATACAATTTTTTTCTCAATGATGTTAATTTACTTTGTTTGTGAATTGGGTGTTCAAGAAACTGATTTGGCCAGAATGTATTGCATATGGATTTCACTACTTATTTCTTATAATAAAATTGATCAAAATAATAGAATGGAGAAAGATTTATGATAAAGATAGGATTGCTTGGATTTGATTTCAAAGCCCCTAATAAAGGGTGCGAAGCGCTTTCATATGCTTTTATCGAAATGCTAAGTGATATTTCGAATGAAAGTATGGAAATTCACGTGTTTTCTTATGGAGAATTAGGTGATATTCCCAGACAATATCCAAAATTTAGTTTTGTATGGCACAGGCTAAATATGAAAAATCCTATTTTTTTAATTAAAATGAAACAAGTATTTGATGATTGCAAATGTGTATTTGACATTACTTATGGAGATGGATTTTCTGATATTTATGGTAAGGTTTGGAATGCCAATACAGATCTTGCAAAACAAATTGCTATTATGTCAAAGGCACCATTAGTTCTAATGCCACAGACATATGGACCGTTTTATACGAATGTGTTAAAAAAATGGGCGATTCATCTTGTTAAAAAAGCAGATTTGGCTTTTTCGAGAGATACACAATCAGCACAAGAAATGCACGAATTAGGAGTAGGAAATCTTGTGGTGGCAACAGATTTGGCTTTTGCACTGCCATATTATAAAGAAAAATACGACTTAAATTCAAGCAAAAGAAAGGTGGGAATCAATGTTTCTTCATTACTTTGGGACGGCGGACATAATATTAAGTTGAAAGTAAATTATAGAGAGTACTGTCGTCAAATCATAAAGAAATATAGTGAGGATGATAAAACGGAGATACATATTATTCCGCACGTTATTGATGAAGATAATTACGATTCGTTAGAAAATGACAGCAGAGTATGCAAGTTGTTAAAAGAAGAATTTCCATGTGTAGTTTTAGCACCGGATTTTAAAAATCCAATTGAGGCAAAAAGCTATATCAGTAATATGGATGTTTTTATCGGTGCAAGAATGCATTCGACAATTGGAGCAATTTCCGCAGGTGTTGCTACAATACCATTTTCATATAGTAAGAAATTTGAAGGTTTGTTTGGAAATTTAAATTATCCATTTGTAATATCTGCAACGAGAATTGATACTGATGAGGCCGTTCAACAAACAGTACGCTATATAAATGATAAGGATGTTCTGAGTAAAGCGTATGGGCGAATGATGCCTGAAATTAATGAAAAGTTGGAAAATGTGAAAAAACAAATAAAAGGCATAATGATGCATTAAGGGAGAACAGACAATAGATGGATGCAGGTGATTATAAGAAGGCAAGTACATGCTACTTAATAGGTAATGTGTTTAACAAGGGCATTGCTTTTTTGACAGTACCGATTTTTACAAGAATTTTATCAACGTCTGATTATGGCATTGTTACGACTTATAATTCATGGATAGGAATTGTGACAATGCTGTTAGGATTTGCATTGCATATGGCGATAAGATCCTCGTTTATTGATTACCGTGCAAAAGTGGATGAATATCTGACATCGACTTTATTATTCACTGTTTCTTTCTCTGTAAGTATGACAGTGATTGTTTGCTCTGTGTCAGTTTTGTTAAATTTACCTATTCCTTTTATACTCATTCTTCTATGTATGCTTCAGTCAATGTCTGCAGCTATAATTGAAGATTATAGTTATTACTTGATGATGAAGTTTAACTATAAATTTAGAACAATGTTAATGATTGTTCCAAATTTGCTGTCAGTAGTACTATCAGTACTGGCGATGTTATACGTTTTTAACACAAATCGCTATTTGGGACGAGTAATTCCAACGGCTATTGTAACTTTGTTTTTTGGCATATTTCTTGTATTTTTAAGCATTAGAAGAAGTGGATTTGTTTTCAACATCGAATTTCTAAAGCACGGTCTCAAAATATCCACTCCTTTGATTTTGCATGGTATTGCTTTAAACATTTTATCCCAGTCGGATCGAACGATGATTACTTGGTTGGCAGACGCGTCACAAACGGGAATCTATAGTTTGATTTACAATTTTAGCATGATTGCAACTGTTATTACGACATCTTTAGATGGTGTTTGGGTACCGTGGTTTACGAAACAAATGAGTAATAAAGGGTACAAGGAGATTAATAAGGTTGCAGTAGATTACGTTAATTTGATGACTTACGCAATGTGTTGCTTGATTATGGTGGCACCTGAGGTAGTGAAGATTCTTGCAAGTAAGCCTTATTGGGAAGGAATAGTGATTATTCCTCCTGTTGTCTTATCAAATTACATTATTTTCGTATATACGATGTACGTAAATGTAGAACATTATTACAAGAAAACAGTTCGTATATCTTTTTATACGGCAGTTGCGGCTGTAATAAATTTAGTATTGAATTATATATTTATTCCTTATTTCGGCTATGTAGCTGCTGCGTATACAACGATTGTGTCGTATGTTGTTGCATTGATTTTACATACTTCTTATGCTAAAAAATTGAGGCCTGAGATATATCCGATTAAAACATTCTTTGTCGCTTTAATGCATATTAGCTTATTTACGGTTGCTTTTTACGTCTTAATGGAACAGGCAGTTATGCGGTGGGTACTTATGATTGTGTACTTCTTCGCCATGTTATTTAAGGAAAGAAATAGAATTGTGGAATTCTTTCCGCATTTAAAAAGAAAAAGATAAGATGAAGGAAAGGGTCAATCTATGAAGGAGAGAAAGCTAAAAAGGAAAGAGAAGTTCTATTCTGAATATTGCTCTGGATGTGGCTTGTGTAAAGCGGCGAAAGATGTTCAATATGTGGATTATAATGGATTTTCTTATCCATTGTCTTTGACTGAGGATCAAGTTGAACTGTGTGAGAAAATATGCCCAGTAAATGGTATTAATTACAACAAGCGACAGGATAAAGAGTTATGGGGGCCTAGTTATGGAATTTATAAAGGCTGGTCCCTAGACGATAAAATAAGATACGAAGCTGCATCGGGCGGAGTTATTACCGCAATGGCTTGTTTTCTTGTGGAAACGGGAAAATGTGATGCCGTAATTCAAATTGGTCCATCACCGGATGATCCTTGCGAGTTGAGACTTTATGCCAATGAAAAGAGAGAACAGATTATTTCATGTGCGTCTTCTCGCTATATAACTGGAATTACATACGATACTATTTTGAATATTATCGACTATGATAAGGAATATGTGGTGATAGGGAAACCATGTGATATAGAAGCTCTTATCAATTATAAAAAGATTGATGAGAAACTGAAAAAATGCATTAAGTATACGATGACATTTTTCTGTGCGGGAGCGCCAAGCAAAAATGCAACATTGAAATTGGCAGAAAATCTAGGAGTGCAGGCAGATCAGATAGATAGTGTCCGCTATAGAGGAAATGGGTGGCCCGGTAAAGCTACGGTAACACTTAAGGATAAGTCAGAAAGACACATGGACTATATTGATTCATGGAATCATATATTAGGACGTAATATAAGAAAAATGTGTAAGTTTTGCGTGAATGGCGTAGGAATGTATGCAGATATATCCTGTGGTGATTTGTGGAATTTAGATCAAAATCAAAAACCAGAATTTACAGAGGGAAAAGGGCAAAATATAATCTTTGCAAGAAGTAAAGCGGGAAGAGATTTATTAATAGAAGCAAGTAATAAAGGATATCTATATTTAGAAAATTATACAAAAATGAATGACTTAAAATACATCCAGCCAAACCATTATAATATGCAGACAACAATGAGTGGAAAAATAGTTGGGATGAAAATAGTGGGTTGCAATCTGATTCCACAATATAATATTAAAAAATTATTTGAAGCATCTAAAGAAATATCGAAAGTTAAATTGATGCGGACAGCGATGGGGACAATAAAAAGAAAAATTAAAGGCTCGATTTGACTACTGCTTTTATACTTTTTATATATGTCTCGAATTGAATTTTTTCGAATAATAGATGGAGATGAAGGTAACTTCGCTGTTAAATGATACCAAATAAATGATTTGCTGTTGGAGGGAAAAAATTTGAATATTGCAAAGAAGAGAAAGGAATATCGACTGATAAATATTTTATTTAAAACGATTTATAAGAAGAAGTCTGCTAAATGGAGAGGAGATTATCTTCGAAAGAAACATATTTTTCACCATATGGGTGAGAATGTTCATTTATGGGGAGGAATCCCATCAGATCCGTATCTGATATCTATTGGAAATAATGTTATAATTGCTGTTTCTGTAGAGTTTGTAACACACGATATTTTTTATCATGCACTTAATCAAACCTATAGTGAATTGGGAAAATTCTATCCGCACTTTGATACAATTACTATTGAGGATAATGTATGTATTGGTGGTTTCTCGAAAATTATGCCCGGTGTAGTGATTGGTGAAGGTGCAATTGTAGCCGGAGGTAGTGTGGTTACTAAGGATGTCCCGAAAGGCGCCATCGTTGGAGGAAACCCAGCTAAAGTAATAGGATGGACAGAGGAATTGGCAAAAAGACGGATTGCAGAGAACCGAATAAATTATACGGTTTCAAATGATGTGGAAGAAGTTGAAAAGTATTATTGGGAAATTCTTTCACGCAATAACAATTTGTGAATGTAGCCCTAGTAGGTAGGATTGACTGACAGAAAAATTACTACAATCATTGATAGAGCGTAGCAATTTAAATTAATTTGGATTGCTTCGGAGAAGGAAGAATGATGAAAGGCATTATTTTAGCAGGAGGTTCAGGCACACGCCTGTAACCTTTAACAAAGGTAACAAGTAAATATCTTTTGCCAATCTACGATAAACCGATGATTTATTATCCGATGTCCGTTCTGATGAACGCCGGCATCCGTGATATTTTGATTATTTCCACACCGCAGGATACACCTCGTTTCGAGAACCTGCTGGGTGATGGACACCAGTTTGGTGTGAATCTGACCTATGCTGTTCAGCCTTCTCCGGATGGATTGGCACAGGCCTTTATTATTGGTGCCGACTTTATCGGTGACGATTCTGTGGCTATGGTGCTGGGCGACAACATTTTTGCGGGTCATAGTCTGAAGAAGCGCCTGCAGGCAGCAGTCCAGAATGCAGAAAACGGCAAGGGTGCAACGGTGTTTGGCTACTATGTGGACGATCCAGAGCGTTTTGGTATCGTTGAGTTCGATAAGAACGGTAAGGCTATTTCTATCGAGGAGAAGCCAGAACATCCGAAGAGTAACTACTGTGTGACTGGCTTGTACTTCTATGATAATCGTGTGGTCGAGTTTGCCAAGAACCCGAAACCGTCTGCCCGTGGTGAATTGGAAATTACCGATTTGAACCGTATTTATCTGGAAGACGGCACCCTGAATGTAGAACTGCTGGGTCAGGGCTTCACTTGGCTGGATACAGGTACACATGAGAGCCTGGTGGATGCCACCAACTTCGTAAAGACTGTCGAGCAGCATCAGCATCGTAAGATTGCCTGCCTGGAAGAAATCGCATATCTGAACGGTATGGATCAGCAAGGATGAGCTGATGGAAGTCTATGAGGTCATGAAGAAGAACCAGTATGGACAGTATCTGAAGGACGTCATGGATGGCAAGTATCAGGAACATCTGTATTAATTAAAAACGAGTAAAAATATATAGATAAGTGTAGAGGAGATTAAACCATGAATATTATTGTTACCGGCGGTGCGGGGTTTATTGGTAGTAACTTTGTGTTCCACATGCTGAAGAAGTATCCGGATTATCGAATCATCTGTCTGGACAAGCTGACCTATGCAGGCAATCTGTCCACACTGGCCCCTGTTATGGATAATCCGAATTTCCGCTTCGTGAAGGCTGATATCTGCGACCGCGAGGCTGTGAACAAACTGTTTGAAGAAGAACATCCGGACATCGTGGTCAACTTTGCGGCAGAGTCTCATGTTGACCGTTCTATCGAAGATCCTGGTATCTTCCTCCAGACAAATATTATCGGCACCAGTGTGCTGATGGACGCTTGCCGCAAGTACGGTATCCAGCGTTATCATCAGGTTTCTACCGATGAGGTTTACGGTGACCTGCCGCTGGATCGTCCTGACCTGTTCTTCACTGAGGAGACTCCGATCCATACTAGCTCTCCGTATAGCAGCTCCAAAGCAGCCGCTGACCTGCTGGTTCTGGCTTACCACCGTACATACGGCCTGCCGGTGACCATTTCTCGTTGCTCCAACAACTATGGACCATATCACTTCCCGGAGAAACTGATTCCGCTGATGATTGCTAATGCTCTGGCTGACAAGCCGCTGCCTGTTTACGGCGAGGGTCTGAACGTCCGTGATTGGCTGTATGTGGAAGATCACTGCAAGGCCATTGATCTGATTATCCACAAGGGTCGTGTTGGTGAAGTCTACAACGTCGGCGGTCACAACGAGAAGCAGAATATTGAGATCGTGAAGATTATCTGCAAGGAGCTGGGCAAGCCGGAAAGCTTGATCACTCATGTTAGTGATTGCAAGGGTCACGATATGCGCTATGCTATTGATCCGACCAAGATCCACAATGAGCTGGGCTGGTTGCCGGAGACCAAGTTTGAGGACGGCATTAAAAAGACCATCCAGTGGTATCTCGATAATCGTGAGTGGTGGGAGACCATAATCAGCGGTGAGTATCAGAACTACTACGAGAAAATGTACAGCAACCGCTAATAGGAGAAAAGAACATGAAGTTTTTTGTAACAGGCGTTGGCGGTCAGTTGGGTCATGATGTGATGAATGAGCTGCTGAAGCGCGGCCATGAAGGTGTTGGTTCTGATATTCAAGAGAGCTATAGCGGTGTTGCAGATGACTCTGCAGTAACAAAAGCACCGTATGTGGCTCTTGATATTACTGATAAGAATGCCGTTGAAAAAGTAATTACAGAAGTAAATCCGGATGCCGTGATCCATTGTGCAGCATGGACTGCTGTGGACATGGCAGAGGATGATGATAAAGTAGCGAAGGTTCGTGCTATCAATGCAGGCGGCACGCAGAATATTGCAAATGTATGCAAGAAACTGGATTGTAAGATGACCTATATCAGCACGGACTATGTGTTTGATGGTCAGGGCACAGAGCCCTGGCAGCCAGATTGCAAGGATTATAAGCCTTTGAATGTATACGGTCAGACAAAGCTGGAAGGTGAGTTGGCAGTCAGCCAGACACTGGAGAAGTATTTCATCGTCCGCATTGCTTGGGTGTTTGGGCTGAATGGTAAGAACTTTATCAAGACTATGCTGAATGTCGGCAAGACACATGACACTGTCCGTGTGGTCAATGACCAGATCGGCACACCGACCTATACATACGATTTGGCTCGACTGCTCGTTGATATGAATGAAACCGAAAAATATGGTTATTATCATGCAACCAACGAGGGCGGCTATATCAGCTGGTACGATTTCACGAAAGAAATCTATCGTCAGGCTGGATATAAGACGGAAGTCCTGCCGGTGACCACGGCAGAGTATGGTCTGAGCAAGGCAGCTCGTCCGTTCAACAGTCGCTTAGATAAGAGCAAGCTGGTGGAAGCAGGATTTACTCCGCTTCCGACTTGGCAGGATGCACTGAGCCGTTACCTGAAAGAAATCGAGCAGTAAGAGGAGATAGAGAAGATGGGACAGATTAAAGTTGAGAAAAATGTAGGCGGCATCGAGGGCCTTTGTGTTATTGAGCCTGCTGTTCACGGTGATGCTCGTGGCTATTTCATGGAAACCTACAACGAAAAAGATATGAAGGAAGCTGGCATTGATATCCACTTTGTACAGGATAATCAGTCAATGTCCACGAAGGGCGTGCTGCGCGGTTTGCATTTCCAGAAGCAGTATCCGCAGTGCAAGCTGGTACGCGCTGTGCGCGGAACTGTGTTTGATGTCGCTGTTGATCTTAGAAGTGATTCTACGACCTACGGCAAATGGTATGGTGTTACCCTGTCGGCCGAGAACAAGAAGCAGTTTCTCATCCCGGAAGGTTTTGCGCATGGATTCCTGGTTCTGAGTAATGAAGCAGAGTTTTGCTACAAAGTCAACGACTTCTGGCATCCGAACGATGAGGGCGGCATGGCTTGGAACGATCCTGAAATCGGCATCGAGTGGCCGCAGCTGAAGGGCGAATACAAGGGAAGTGCAAGTGCAGAGGGCTACACTCTGGAAGATGGAACTGCGCTGAACTTGAGTGATAAAGACCAGAAGTGGCTGGGACTGAAGGATACCTTTAAATTTTAACAGGAATTGGTAAGAATAGCGCCATAAGTGTTACTAAAGGCATATCTACATAAAGCGGAAAGAACGCAGTAAGGAGAGAGTATGAAAACAACATTACTTATCATGGCCGCTGGTATCGGCAGCCGATTTGGAACAGGAATCAAGCAGTTGGAGCCGGTGGATGCTTCTAACCATATCATCATGGATTACTCAATCCACGATGCAATCGAAGCCGGGTTCAATCATGTAGTATTTATCATCCGCAAGGATATCGAGAAAGAGTTCAAAGAGGTCATCGGTGAGCGCATTGCCTCCATTTGCTCTTCTCATAATGTAACTGTTGACTATGCTTTCCAGGATATTAACGATATTCCGGGAACTTTGCCGGAAGGTCGTACAAAACCTTGGGGAACCGGTCAGGCTGTGCTTGCTGCAAAGAAAGTTCTTGATACACCGTTTATTGTGATCAATGCAGACGATTACTACGGCAAGGAGGGCTTTAAGGCTGTCCATGAGTATCTGGTGAATGGCGGAAAGTCCTGTATGGCTGGCTTCGTGCTGAAGAATACTCTGTCCGATAATGGTGGTGTAACCCGTGGTGTTTGCAAGATGGACGACCAGAACAATTTGACTGAGGTTGTGGAAACCAAGAATATTGTAAAAACTGCAACTGGGGCAGAAACAGACGGCGTAGCTGTTGATGTAAATTCTCTTGTTTCCATGAATATGTGGGGCTTGACACCGGAGTTTTTGGATGTGCTGGAAGATGGCTTTAAGGAGTTCTTTAAGAAAGAGGTCCCGGGTAATCCTCTGAAAGCAGAATATCTGATTCCCATCT
Source organism: Faecalibacterium sp. Marseille-Q4896 (assembly GCF_017377615.1). Lineage (NCBI taxonomy): Bacteria > Bacillati > Bacillota > Clostridia > Eubacteriales > Oscillospiraceae > Faecalibacterium > Faecalibacterium sp. Marseille-Q4896. The sequence goes on along the minus strand of NZ_JAFREG010000003.1, from coordinate 114,561 downwards.
TTATCGGTGAACTGCTGGAGCAGGGAAAGATGTCTGTAAAGGTTCTGAGAACCAATGACACTTGGTATGGTATGACCTATCATGAGGATGTCGCAGCTGTAAAGGACAGCTTCAAGAAGATGCTGGAAAACGGCGTGTACAAGGCTGACCTGTTCAGTGATCTGTAAACGACGATGAAAGAAACGATTGATTTACTCGGGAAGATTCTCACAAACATTCTGACGGCTCTCTACGAGCCGTTTGGATTCTCGCTCCTGATTTCCTTCCTGGCCTTGTTTTTCTACCTATATGCATATGAGCCTACACATGCTGGCAAGGGCTGGAAGGGCGCCATAGTGACTTGGTATCAGAAATTTAAAGAGAGTGCGTTTTTCCGGAAGTTGTTCCTATTGGTTTTCGTGACTTCGATGATCCTGTTTAGAACTCTGCTAAACCGTGATCTGTGGATGAATCCGTTGTCCAATGTCATGGGCGGATGGAGTATTTGGGAGACCGTGAACGGCGAGCAGAAGCTGACCACCGAGTGCATCGAGAACGTGATCATGATGGTGCCGTTTTCAGCAGTAGTGATGTGGACGTTCGAAGAAAAGGTGGGTCACGGTTGGAAGAAGAAACTGTGGCAAAGCAGTAAAATAGCATTTATCTTTTCTGTAAATATTGAGATGCTACAATTATTGCTTCGCTTGGGAACATTCCAGCTATCAGATATCCTCTATAACACAGTCGGCGGAGTAGTAGGTGGTTTGGTGTACTATGCGACGATAAAGGCAAGAAAGCGTCTGTAAAACTGGCTGAAATTGTGATATACTGGGAGCGGTAGCTCCCTACGCTGCTCGTAATAATCACACACCTCTTCGTGGTGAGCAGCAGGCAACGATCAAAGAATCAGGAATTCGGTAATCGGCGAAGATGTGAGAAAACTATAGAGAAAAAGGAAAAACCTTTGAAAATAAATAGAGGGATATGAATGACAAAAAAATCAGATGAGGATTCCATTCATCCTTCAGAAACAGCCTATGATAAAGCCATAAAAAGAATGGAAGAACGGGAAGCATGCATTCTGAGCACTCCAACAATGCAGGTGACGGCCAGTGTTGCAGAACAAATAAGAGTACAACAGGCACCGCTTATTCAAGCATTGCAACCATTGCAGGATGCCATGCAACCATATCATAATTTGATGGAGCAAAATAGTTTGGGGCTTGCCGCTGCAAACGCATCTTTATCTTCTGTGGCGCAAACATTAGTTCCAGATGATGCCATGAGTTCTATGACAGGAACATTGAATGCTGTAGCTACGGCTATGCAGCCCTATCGAGATATAAAGCCATTTAGCTCAGATGTTCTTGCTGCATTGGAGGCGGCAACAATAACACCTGAATTGCGAGAGTTTCGGACACAGTTTGAAGGTAATGTTCAAGCAATGGGCAGCGGATTGTCTGCCATTTCTGATTATATAGGTGGATTGACATCACAGTGGGATAATGCGCTTGCTTTAAATGATGTGCTAGAGCGTAGTATTGCAGCACAGAATTTTGCTGTAGTAAGGATGCTGCCAAATTATGCTGACTTGGAATTGCCGTTAGGCAGTAAAAAAGTATTAAAGTCTTTGACCAAAACGACTGCCAAAAAGCTGTTGCAGTCTGATAAAATTTGGTTTGATCCGAAAGAAAAGGACTTTTACCATAAAGACTCTCCAGACGTTAAGTTATCAGCGGATCAGATTACTGTGGTAGAAAGCTCACTGGAACTGTTTGAAGAATTTTCGCTTGATAGCTTAGTATCTTTTGAAAGTAAACTGGAACAGAATTATGCATTTGCGTTACAACATCCGGTAGGTGCCAGGATATTTGAAATGCTTAAGAACTGGAATCATTTCATCAGTTTTGAGGACATTACATATTACCATGCAAGGATATTAGGCGAACATCAGCGTCCATATTATGATTCTGAGATGATGAAAGCACCTACAAATGTTTCAGCACACGGTCGCTATAATGAGGTAGGAAGAAGTTGCTATTATATCGCCGAAGATAAGGAAGGTGCATTAAAGGAAATCTATAAGCACAGTGGAGGAACAAAACCTCGTGTGCAAGTAATCGGGCTCAAAGCTGTAAAACCTGTTAAATTATTGGATTTGTCAGGAGAAGCAAAGGAAACAAATCGTTTCATTGAGCATATGAGATTTACCGTAGAAAATGAAACGGGTAAAACAGTACATGAATATCTACTTCCTAATTATGTTGCATCATGTTGCAAGGAAATAGGAATTGATGGAATCAGATATAGAAGCACTGGGTATAACTGCTGTGTTCTTTGGAAGGATGACTATTTTGAATATGCAGAAGGCAGCAGAGAAGTAATACCAGAGTAAGAAGAATATATATATAAGCGAATATAGAAAGGAACCTTGATATTAAAAAATCTGAAGGATTGGAGGATAAGGTATGAATTCAGGTGCACTGAAACGAACATTAGTTGCAGATTTACAATATGACCCTAAGTTTTCGGATTGTAAAGAAAAATTGTTTCCGATAATTAGCAGAAGTACAATTAACTGTGTTCCACAATGGAAATTTGCAACAAGATCAAATCAACACTGGGAAAATGTTGAAATTCGAGTGCCAATTCCTTTGATGACTAAAGCAACAGAGCTAAAAGATAAAATCGATAGACTGGTATATTATGTTTACGAAGAAGATGATGAATACGCCATTCAAGATGTGGAACTCAGACCACAGATAATATATTCTGATATTGAGCCGGAAGTATCAAATGATGTTGAGTTCGATAGAATTCAGGATGTTTTAATACAAGGAATTAGAGATGCGAAGTATTTGATTTGGGTTGCTGTTGCATGGTTCTCTAATGAGGTTTTGTATCAGGAATTATTAAAGAAGAAGCAAAACGGTATACACATACGGATCATTATTTCAGATGAAGATTCAAATCAAAACCTATTGCAAGGATTAAAAGAAAACTTTGAATGTGTTGTTGTTCCACGTTCTGGTGTGTGGGGAACAAATCGTATGCATGATAAGTTCTGTATTGTGGACTTAGATTATATTATGCATGGATCTTATAATTGGACGAAGGCCGCTAATTATAATGGAGAAACATTGGTAACAACGGTTGACCGTGATTTGGTAAAAAAATTCGCAGATGAATTTTTGAAAATATATAATGAAAATAAATGAGATATTAGTTCAGTATCTCTACAGTGCTATACTTAAACCACAATAAAAGGAAAGAGGTTATCACAATGCCCAGAACGAAAGGCAGCAAAAACCGTCCTAAAACCAATATCACCAAAGACTACGCATCCCAGATCGTAGAGAAGCAGGAGACTATTGCATCTCTGAATACCGAGATTGCATCCATCCAGAAAGCGATTGAAGAGCAGAAGAACACACTGAAAGAAAAGAAGACTGCTCTGAAGAAGGCCGAAAAAGAAGTGGCCACTCTGGAAGCAAAGAAGGCAAAGGCAGATGCTAAGGCTGCAGAAGAAGCAAAGAAAGCAGAAGCGGAATCCGTTCTGAAGAAATTGCTTGCCGAGGGTATGAGTGCCGATGAAATCCTCGCTAAACTGAAATAACGGAAAAACCCGTAATGAACGTTTGCTGTGCCTGTTCATTACGGGTTTTAGGATTACAGGAATACGGATTCATCCGGCAGCATCAAATCGATAATATTCCGGCAGGTTGAGCTGCTTGATAAATGCATGGTGCTGGGTGTGGTAGTGCCGAAGATCATACCCCAGATGATGCAGTTCAAGAAGCTTTACCAACACCAGATTGATATGAATGCGTTTGGCATTGGCAATCTGAGCAGCATCCATCTTGCGTTTCGTCATCTGATAGACTTCCTCACTGTCCAGCATCAGGTGGGATGTGAAAGCGTTATGCTCATAAAGAAGGATGTGCTTATCCTTAATGGTCAGAAACTTGTTCAGAGTATGCAAGTCCATAAGAAGCTGATGCTCCAGATAATGTCCGAGCGCATAACCGCACACCATCTGCTTTGTCTGTTTGTCCAGCTGGCGATTGATAAGGATCAGTGGCTTATCAAAATAGAGTGAAAGCAAACCCAACATATCTTTAATACGAGATGTTTCACTGATGTCCAGACTGCAACTGCGCGCGATCTGTTTGATGTTGCGAGTTCCGGCATTTTTGACAAGTTCGTTGGCAGCTTGGTAAATAAATGCAGAATCCATAATGTTATCTCCTTCCGGGGATGGCATAGTGAATGGAACAGTGATTTACAGGTTCATTATTCGTTCCTTTTCTCGTTTTTGTTCTCGGTACTTAAAATAGGCTTTGTGCATTTCATACATAATGCCGTCCATATCCTGCGGGGTCAACTCTCCGCTGGCAAATAGCTCAGTAAGCTCAAATGCGAGATGCTGGGCTTCTGTTTTGCCCTTTTTTCCGTAGGCTTCGGCGGCACGTTCGATAAATAAAGACTGATCCGGCTGTAAATAGGTCAAAGGTACATGGAATATATCAGCCATCTTTTCGAGCATTTCAACACTGCGAGGATAACGGCCATCACGTTCCCATCCGATGATCGTTCGTTTGTTGATACCCAGGCATTGCGCCAATTCGTCTTGTGTTAAAGAATGTTTCTTTCGTAGATCGCGAACCTTCTCCCCAAATTTCATGTTTACAACCTTTCTATGGAGCAGTTATCGTGCTGTAACAATGTGCAATGGAATTTGTAAATATTCAATCAGTAAGATGCAATAAATTTTCACATTTTCCTCTTGACACAGCGATATGACTTGCTTATAATATATGCTATATTCTATCATCTTTTGGATTATTATACCGTAAAAATTGTGAATATGCAAGCCGAAAAAGGTGAAAAAAGAGCGGAAGTTCAAAAGGTGAAATTGAATAGAAGAAAAAAAGAAACTTAAACCAACACAAAGGAGGCCGTGAGAAGATGAGCAACGGAGAACATGAAATCCGCACCCCAAAGGGGCTGCGGATCGGAAATCGCAGTGTCGTTGATGGAAAGAATATGCTTCAGATCAAGCGTGGTGGCTGTGAAGATTATATTTCTGCTGAATCTCTGGTGGAGTGCATTCACGGCCTTCCCGTGAAGAGTATCGAATTTTTTACAGCAGAGAACCAACGGAAAGAAGCCTGAAGCAGAGTGCTTCATCGACACTGAAAGCGCAGAGGTGGAATCTTAGGCGGCACCTAGTTAGCCGACCAGCTCCATCAGATGTTCTTTTGGGTCTACAATATAATATCTGTTTGTTTAGAGCGATACCGTAGCAATATGTGATATTGGCCGGAACAGAATGAACGAATGCAGCGCAGAAGTGCGCCTGCAAGTAGTTCATCCTGTTCCGGCCTTTTTTGTTTTTCAAAAAAATTTTTAAAACTGTATTCCAAAATGCCCCTGCGGATTCCTATTAGTATAGGGACTTCCCAAAAGTAGAAAGCAGCAAGAGGAATCTTAGATTCCCGTTTAAAAAAACGGGTGAATCTGAGACGATTTTTGCTGCTTTTTTCAGTTCACCCGGAGCCGAACGGCAGAAAGGTGGACAAAATGCTTACATTGAAAAAGGTCAAGGAACTGGTAGAAGCACCTGTACATACCAAGCGCGTACCTTCTCCGAAGGCGCTTTTGGAAGAAGGTCTGATTCTGAAGCGTAAGGAATTTGATAAGCATTGAGATGTTGCGCAGTTATTAATGCGGCTAGGAACGTTCCAGCTATCAGACATTTTCTATAACACGGTCGGCGGAATGATCGGCGGATTGATGTATTATGCGGTGATGAAGGCAAGAAAACGTCTGTAAAAAGGGTTGAAATTGTGATATACTGGGAACGGTAGCTCCCTACGCTACTCGTAATAATCACACACCTCTTCGTGGTGAGCAGCAGGCAACGGTCTTACAATCGGCGAAGATGTGATGTGAAATACGTTAAAATCGTTTTTTAAAATGCAAGCGAGATAGAGGAGGTGCTTACAATATGTTTGCGACTTTTAAGATAGCTTTACCAGATATGAATGAAACGATTTGGAAACAATACTATGAAAAGGGATTGGCAGTATACAGTACGCACAAACAAAAAATAAAGGAGTCCTTGGATAAATATCTTTCAGTCGATGGAGAACTGAAGGCATCGGAAATCGAAAAAGATTGGTTTCCATCCTTTAAAGCAGATGTGTTTTTATCCCATTCACATAAAGACGAAAAGGATGTTATTGCATTCGCAGGATTATTAAGTGATATTGGTTTGAAGGTTTTTATTGACTCTTGTGTTTGGGGGTATTCAGACGATCTTCTAAGGCAAATTGATAATGAATATTGCGTATCAAAAACAAACCCAGATGGTTCGATTGACTCTTATAATTATCAAAAAAGAAATCAGTCTACAGCTCATGTTCACATGATGTTAAACGGTGCATTAATGAAGATGATGGACAGTACAGAGTGCTTGATTTTTCTTGACACACCGAATTCTTTAAAAGCAAAAGATGTGTCTAATGGTACAACTAATTCAGGATGGATATATAGTGAATTATTGATGTCAAAACTTCTACGGAGGTTAGATCCGATTAGAAAGAGCATGAATTTTGCTTTAAACGAATCGGTAAGACATGATGGACTTTCTGTAGAGTATGATGCAGATATTACACATTTGATAATTATATCGCTAAATGATATTATTCATGCAACGAGAGACGGTAAGTATTTAGGCAAGGGTGTTTTAGATTATCTTTATTTTGACAAGGGACTTTGTAAGGAAAATTAATTATGCCAGAAAAGAAAATTAAGCATCTTGAGATGATTGAAGTCATTATTGAAAGAATGGCTAAAAATTCATTCCAGTTAAAAGGATGGTCGATGACATTGATTGCCCTTGTTGGGGCGATTTCAGCACAAGGGTCGGATAAAAGGTTTATTTTGCTTGCATTTATTCCGATTTTTGGATTTTGGGCATTAGATTCTTTTTATTTGCAACAGGAACGAAAATATAAACAATTGTATAAAAACGTTGCAAAAAAGGACGAGGCTCAGATAGATTTTAGCTTGGATACAAGAAAAGCAACTGGAACGACAGAAGAAATGAAACGGCTTTGTATATGTAGTTGTTTCTTCTCAATAACAGAATTGTGCTTTTATCCAATAATTGCTGTGGCACTTATTATCCTAGTGATTGTGCTTAAGGTATTTTAACATTCGAAAGATAGAGAAATGAAGTCTACATATTATGCCCAGAACCAAAGGAAGCAAGAATCGCGTCAAGACCGACTTTGATGCACAGATTGCAAAGCTGCAGAAGGACAAAGCTCTCTTAGAAGAGGGTGTAGCCAAGACGGTCGCTTAGATCGAGGAGTTAAAGACAGACATTAAGTCTATGCGTGAATCGCTGAAGTCGCAGAGAGCTGAGGTCAAGCAGGTCGAAAAGGAAATCACCAAGCTTGAAGTGAAGAAGGCAAAGGCAGATGCTAAAGCCGCTGAAGAAGCTAAGAAGACCGAAGCAGAGAGTATGGTTAAGAGATTATTAGCCAGCGGCATGAGTGCGGATGAGATTCTGGAAAAGCTGAAATAAACAAGAACCCCTAGACCTGAAGAAGAAAATAAATGCCGTGTGGACAAACTGAACTCCAGGAGTTCACACGGTATTTTTTGAAAGTTAATGTATAGTTTATAACGGAAATAAAACGGAAATAAAAGAAATGGAGCGTAAGCAAAATGAATTTATCAAAAATACACCACATTGCAATCATCGTATCTGACTACGAAGCTGCAAAGAATTTTTATGTGAACAAGCTGGGCTTCTCTGTCATCAGAGAAAACTACCGCCCGGAACGCGAGGATTGGAAGCTGGATCTGCGTGTCAATGAGCACACAGAACTGGAGATTTTCGCTGAGAAAAACCCGCCGATGCGTGTGAACCGTCCGGAAGCATGTGGGCTGCGGCATCTTGCTTTCTGTGTAGAGAGTGTAGAGCAGACGGTGATGGAACTGACAGAAGTTGGGATTGAATGTGAGCCAATCCGCGTGGATGATTACACCGGCAAGAAGATGATTTTCTTCCACGACCCGGATGGACTGCCGCTGGAGCTGCATGAGTAAAATGAAGAAAACAAGAAAACCAGGCGGTGGCCGGAAGAAGCTGAAACCGGAGTATGATGCTGGGAAGAATCTGAAAGAGCAGATGAAAAGTGCTGTGGCATATTATGATTCTGAGATGTCCTTGCAGGCCATCGGAGATGAGTTGGGATTAAATCCCATCAAGGTACGGAAACTGCTCATCACGGCCGGTGTGTATGAATCGGAAGTGGCGCAGAAGGTACAGGATACTTTTGAAGAATATAGAGAAATACAAGACTACAAAACGTCCATACTCTCAACCGCAAATGCGCTTCAACTCTCCAAAGCCTCCGTTACTTCGTACCTACCATATCAGAAAGGCGTGTATTTCCCAAGTACTGCATCAAAAGAGAAAATCAGTGTAGGAGCAGAGCGGCAGCGGAGATACAGAGCGATGAAGCGGTGGAGGGCTGATCCGACAGAAGAAAACTTCTGGGGTGTGGTCTTGGCCTATACTGGAGTAAAATTTAAGACCTACTCCGGGTTGCCATTCTCTTACGAAATTAAAAAGGGCAGGAACGGCGAGTACACAAAAGAACTGTGGATCGATCGCAGAGAGAATAGTAAAAGCCTGGCGTGGAGTTCCGTGCGGCTAGCTCTGGGCCATATTAAAAAGGTAGGAGAAGTAGTTGAACGACCGAAAGCACTGGGCGATATCCGGGGTGTGACCTATATATACGGAATGTTCTATCGGTTCGGACTGATCAACGTGCCGGATGAAGCAAAAGAAAAGATGAAGAAAGCATTCGACAAATCGTTCTGACACGGATGCCGCAGAGGGGGCGGGAAAGAAGCATCACCCAATGTTTGAGTCACTGCGTGAACTCCTGGAGATTATACAAAAATTATACAAAAAAGCGCCTGCGGAATGAACCACAGGCGGCTGAAATCACATTATAGCTTATTCAAAAAGTCTTCCAGAACACGGTTCCACTTTTCGGGGTACTCATAGAACATCAGGTGACCGCCCATGACGTAGGTGTCGTAACCGGGAAGCTGTGCTTCGACAAAGGGCTTTGCAATGTCCTGCCAGTGTTCTGCAATGAACATCAGGCTGGGCATCGTTGCACCGACATCTTTTGCGATTTCAAGATAGTTGGAGAACACAGCGTCGCAGAACAGCTGACGGCAGATCCAGTATGGTGTGCGGCCGGAAATATCCAGCAGATACTCCAGCTCATCAGGCTCCATCTTATGCTGGATCATGACGCCAGTCGCATACTCGCTAAAGAACTCACGGCATCCCTGAGAAGAGGTCAGCACCTGCGTGGCGACCTGAGACAGCTCTTCAATCGTGCCCTCAGTCCACCACTTCGGGTCAGGGGAGAGCGGGAGCGGAGACATATCGATAGTCACAACGCCGCGCAGCTTGTCTTTGCCGAACTGCTGCACGTAGCTCCATGTGTCAAGGTTGCCCGTGCTCCAGCCAATCAGGACAATATCTTTGAGACCCAATGCATCAATCAGACCAGCTACATCGCGACCGTGGGTCAGGTAGTCGTTGCCATCCACGGTTTTGGCAGAAAAGCCTTGGCCGCGAGGATCGATAGCAATGACACGATATTCAGAGGAGAAATACTCCAGTTGGTTCTTGAAAATCTCACCAGAGAAGGTCAGGCCGGGAATGAAGACCAACGGTTTACCTTCGCCTTTTTCCAAGATATGTAACTCCACACCGGGGGCTACAGTGACATACTTGCTTTCAATACGATCTTTTGCCATGAGAAAACCTCCCAACAAAATCTATAAATCGAATTGGCTTGTCTGAATTATATATCTGAAAAAAGAGAAACGCAATAGCTTGATAGAAACTGCACTGCTGTAATCTGCAAAAATTTTCAGTGCATGAATATCAGTGACAGTTACACAATGTTAAAATAGCAATATGTCCACGATGAGCAGGCGCAACACCTGTCTGCCGCAGTATTTTTACTTTATAAGACATCTCTATGGATGACGGTAAGGTTCGATTTTGAACTTTGCCGTTTTTCTTTTTGTCCAAATTTGTAAAATTTTCAAAACTGTATGCCCTGATGGAACAGGAAGTGGCCGTCTGCATGACGAATTTTGCCCGAATCATGAATGAACTGAATAACGCCTTTTCCGGGCGGAATGAAGTCGTGGACAGGCTCTGCGGCTATCCGTTGCTTGTCATTGACGATTTCGGCATGGAGCGGGGCACGGAATATGCGCTGGAGCAGATTTACAACATTATCGACAGCCGTTACCGCAGCAGGAAACCACTGATTGTTACCACGAACCTGACCCTGACGGAGTTGAAAAACCCGCAGGATACCGCTCACGCCCGTATCTATGACCGTCTGCTGGAACTGTGTACCCCGATTGCCTGCACAGGCCCCAGCATGAGAAAGGATATAGGACAGGCAAAATTGAACTTGCTGAAAACACTTCTGGCTTGAATGGGAGGAACGCGATTGCAAGAAAACGGCAGAATGAATTGGCTGGCGCAGATCCGCCAGATGAAGAATCGGGACATCCGCACGATTGAACAGTCTGAACTGCAGGAACTGCAGCAGGATGCAGTGGAACACGGATTGCCACAAGAGGAAAGGCTGAAAAATCTGCTGGATAAGGTCCGAAATCCTTATTGCTATCTGGACAACGGAATCATTGTGAAGCTGAACTTTGCACCGAGAGGGAGCAGTACACTGTCTGAGCGCATTGGCAGATGCTTTCAGTCTGCCGGCTGAAAAGGCAGAGAAACTTTCGGCAAGCTGCTGAAAAATCACACAGAAAATTTCGCACTTTAATGCGATAAAGCACTGGACAAAGGATGATGATTCTGGTAAGCTGTTTGTGGGTAAGAAAATAGGAATGTGCAAACTGAGCAGAACTTGCTCGGTAGGATTGTTCTACATAGAAAATGTGGAGCCTTTCGCTTCTCTGACGAACAGTATTGCCGATTCGTTAAGGAGGTGGAAGGCTTTTGTTATACCCTGATATGAATTTGCAGAAGAGAACACAGCAAAATACAACCCGATACCGTACAGCCTTGTACTTACGCTTGTCTCGTGAGGATGGCGATAAGACAGAGAGCGACAGTATTGCAAACCAGCGCACACTACTGGAAGCCTATGCCATAGACCACCCGGAACTGTGCATCGTGGATGAGTTTGTGGACGATGGTTACTCCGGCTCGAACTTTGAACGGCCTGCGTTCCAAAACCTGTTCAGGGAACTGGAGCAGGGGACCATCAACTGTGTTCTGGTGAAAGATCTGTCCCGCTTTGGACGAAATTACATTGAAGTGGGGCGTTATTTGGAACGTATTTTCCCGGTCATGCGGGTCCGGCTGATTGCAGTGACGGATAATTATGACAGCCAATCTGCGTGGAAGACCAGCGATTCCATCATGGTTCCGATGCGGAATCTGCTCAACGATGCCTACTGTCGGGATATTTCCGTCAAAATCAAGAGTCAGCTTGCGGTAAAGCGGAAGCGCGGCGATTTTGTGGGAAGTTTTGCAGCGTATGGATACCAAAAGGACCCTGCCAATTATACCAAGCTGATCGTGGACGAACTGGCAGCGGAAACAGTGCAAGATATTTTCCGCTGGAAGATCAGTGGCATGAATAATCAGAGCATCGCAGACCGATTGAATGCGAAAAAGGTGCCGTCCCCGGCTGCACGAAAGTTGCAGAGCGGTGCAAAGCTGAGCCTGCATTTCCGCAAGAGCGATGAGCCTCCATGGTCCGCCAAAGCAGTGGACCGCATTCTGCACAACGAGGTCTATATTGGAAAACTGGTGCAGGGAAAGACAAGGAGACTGGACTATCGCTCCAAAAAGAAAATGAACGTGCCGATGAGGGACTGGGTAATCGTGGACAACACCCATGAAGCAATCATTCCGGCAGAGCAGTTTGAACTGGTGCGGCGGATTCTGGAAACAGAAACTCGCAGGCCGAACGATGCCGAAACGGTGGCCCTGTTTGCAGGCTTTCTCTACTGTGGGGACTGCGGCAGTCGGCTGGTACGCAGGTCGGCCAGCTATAAAGGAAAGCGGTACATCTATTATCAGTGCTCCGGCAGCAAACAGAACAAAGGCAGTTGCACGAGCCATAATCTGCGGGATGAAAAGCTCTATAACATTGTGCGGAATGCGCTCCAGATGCAGATCCAGATCGTGATGGAGGAAGCAGAGTTTGTAGAAGGCATCCGGCAGGCCCAGCAGGAACCCTACCGTGTGCGGCGCATCGAACGGCAGATTCGGCAGCTGACTGCAGAAAAGGCCCATACACAGGGCATTAAGGAAAAATTGTATGGGGATTACGCAGAGGAAATCCTCACACGGGAGGATTTTTTGAACTACAACGAACTGTACAGCAAGCGGATCGAAGAGTATGACCGCAAAATCACAGAACTGGAAGCAGAACGGCAAAACCTACAGACTACTCCAAACGCTTATCCGTTTCTGGATGTGTACCGTAAGTATCGAAAATTGGAAGAAATCACCCGCCCGATGATTGTCGAATTGATTGAGAAAATCGAAGTGTATGAGGGCAATCGGGTGGAAATTACGTTCCGATTCCAGGATGAAATTGCAGACCTGCTGGAAGAACTGCATCAAAAGCAGATGGGGCAGCGTGAAGTGTCTGCTTAAAAGGAGGCTGTGACTTATGGCAAGAGTGAGCAAGAAAGTAAGTGCGGCGCAGCGTGAAGCAGAGAACGCACAACACCGTATTTGCTTTTCCGCACTGGAACGGCAGGAAGAAAAGCTGAGTGCAGAAAAGGCAGAGATCGTAAAACAGCGCGTTGCACTGTATGAGCAATACGCCGACGGGAATATGAGTAAGGAAGAGTTCATCCGGCAGAGAGATGCCTACAGAGTGCAGGAAGATGATAAAATGGAGCAGATTCAAAGGCTGCGTACCGAGAAAGACCAAATTTTCCTGCCAGTAAGGAAAGATGCTGATAATTTGCAGACTGTCGTAAGCGCGGCAGAAGAAGCAGGCGATGTGATGCACTTATCACAGAATGTGGTGGAAACCTTTATTGACCGCATTGAGGTTTTCAACGATGAACGCGTGAAAATTCGCTTTACATTTGAGGATGCATTGAACAGTTATGAGGAAAAGTAAGTGCAGCGATTTCCTGATTTAAGGTAAATACATTGTTCCGGCAATAAAAGCGAAGCTCGCATAAACCACAGACAGCACCCAAGATGATTCGAGGGTGCGTCTGCGGCTTATGCGGGCCTTTTTATTTTGTGATTTTAATACGGATGGATGTTAAATTCCAAGGCTGACAAGAGTGGCCTTTAACTCCTTCGCCGTGCGGATAATGATTTCCTGCTCAGTTCCGTTGCAGTCCAATAACAGACGATGCAATTCGGTGTTGGAAGTTGAAACGGAATAGTGAAGACTGTCTATCAACAAATCATCAATGGAAATGCAGAGGGCGTCGGCAATATCGACCAGAGTGGCAACGCTGGGGTGTTCTGTGCCTTTTTCAATTTTGGCCAGAAATTCACGACTGCGATTGATTTTGGAGGCTAAGGCTTCCTGGGTGATATTACCACACTGCATTCTGAAATAACCAATACGTTTTCCCAAAGCAACATAATTGACGGACATAAGTAAATCTTCCTTTCGAATGCCCGCATAAGAGTACTTTTATTATCTGGCCTATGGAAAAACGAATCAAGAAGAACGAAAAGAGCAGCCAACATAGAAGTCAGAATTTTCGTTTTTCACCTCTAGCGGAGATGGCTTCTGAGGCAAAAATGTGAACCAGTAGTTCACATTTTAGGGTACAAGTGAACTGCTGGTTCACAGAAAAATATATCTGACAAGCGTATAATAAAAGCGTGAAACCAAACTACAAAAAAGTGAGGAAAACGAAATGGAAAGGCTGCTGACACTGTATAGCGAAGTTCAGTCAACGGATGTACGGTGGCTGTGGTATCCCTTTATTGCAATCGGGAAAATCACACTGCTGCAGGGTGATCCCGGCGATGGAAAGTCTAGCATGATGATGAATCTGATTGCGGAACTTTCAACAGGAGGTAAGACCCCGGATGGCTGTAAGATCGGTGCGCCGCAAAAGGTGATTTATCAGTGCTCCGAGGATGGCGTTTCAGACACGATAAAGCCCCGTCTGGAACGCTGCGGAGCAGATTGCGGGAAGATCGCTTTCATCAATGAAGAAGTCTATAACGGCCTTACATTGGACGATGAGCGCATCCGTCAGGCAATCATTGAATTCCGGCCGCGCTTGGTCGTGATCGACCCAATTCAGGCCTATCTTGGCAGTGATTCAGATTTGCAGATCGCAGGCAGGGCACGGAAACTTATGCGCCGCCTTGGAATGTGGGCTGCTGGCTACGACTGCGCTATTGTTCTGATTGGGCACCTCAATAAAAAAGAAGGCTCCAAAGGGCTGTACCGCAGCCTTGGCAGCATTGATGTTGTGGCAGCAGCACGAAGCGTCCTGCAGGTGGAGCGAGATACAGAGAACCCTGATATAAGAATCGTACATCAAATCAAAAACAGTCTTGCGTCTACGGCAGAAGACATCCGTTTCTCTATTTCTGCCGAAAGTGGTTTTCAGTGGCTTGAATGTAGGCCACAGCTCTTTGAGAAACAACAGCCGGACACCGAACCTGAATTTGATACCGAGCAACAGAAAGCTGTCTACTGGATTAAGCATTTCCTTGAAAAAGGCGATATGAGCGCAAATGAAATGTATTGTCGCTTAGATAATGAAGGTGTCAGCAAACGAGTAGCGCGGATGGTAAAAACAGAAATGGGAATCCACTGCTACCAGAAAAAGCGGAAATGGTATTGGAGCGTTCAGCCGGAAGAAGGTGCTATGAATGGATCGCAAGTATAAGGTTGGCGGCTATGTGAAACTTGCAAAACTGTGGGAACGCGCTAAGGATGCAGCAGTAGCCTATCACAGTTCCTACTATGCTGAAAAGTTTAAAACTGATAGCGATAAAAAGCTGGTTGGTGTCTATATTGACATCACAGGGAATAAGGAAATTTATAAACGCCCGGAAATGGTGCATCTGCTCAAAGATTGCAAAAAGGGTGCCGTCAATCTGATTTTTTCACAGACAAGGGCCTATCTTGCAGCGAATACCTGTGATTTCTGTTTTCTGCTGAAATATCTGTTTGATTTGCCGATGCGGGTGGACATTGTTACAGATGATGACGACCAGAGAATTGACACGATTCTTGATGTTGAGAATCAGCGTCAGAACTTGAAAGAATTGGCCGAAAAATACACATCAATCCGAAGGAAAGATTATCTTGAGTGGAGAATTCGACTGGAAGATGAAATGACAAAGGCTGAAGAAAAATGAACGTAGAACATATCCCAGCAGAAGATGTGGACATGCTGCCGTGTGGAGCAGACTGGCAGAGTAGGCATTTGGAGTCCGAAAAGAGAAAAGCTGAAATTCGAGACAGAATCCATAAGCAGGCAGAACAGGGCCAGAAAACGGCAAAAGACTACTTTCGTCCGGCGAAACCGACACCGTCGATTTACGACAGTGACCTGAAGCGTGTAGCGGTTTATGCCCGTGTCAGCACCTCTAGCGAAGAACAGATTTCTTCCATTGAAAACCAGACTCTATATTACACCAAAAAGATTGCAGAAACGGAAAACTGGAATTTGCAGGACATTTACAGCGATGAAGGAAAATCCGGCACATCGCTGCGGAAACGTGATGCGTTTAAACGCATGATGCGAGATGCCAAAGACCAGAAGATGGATTTGATTATCTGTGCCAGCATTTCACGTTTTGCTCGGAATTTTTCAGATTGCATGACGCAGATCGCGGCCCTGAAAACCATGCACCTGGCACATCCCATTGGCGTGTACTTTGAAACTGAAAACATCTACACGCTGAATCCAAGCAGTCAATACAGTCTTGACATTCAGGCTCTTTTGGCAGACTGGGAATCGGGCAACAAGAGCCGCCGGATGATCCTTTCGTATGATCAGCGCATTATGACAGGTCAGTACCCGGTGGCTGACCTGATGGGGTATCGGCATACTAAGGATGGCCAGTTGGTGATCGAGCCGGAAGAAGCAAAGACGGTGCGGTTTATCTTTCTGGCATTTATTCAAGGGTATAACTACGATCAGATTGCAATGATCCTGACGCAGAAAAAGCGCAGCACCCTGCGCGGCAGGCAGGAGTGGAACGGTGTGATGGTAGCAAACATCATGAAAAATGAACGCCGCTGGGGTGATCTGGAAGCCCGGAAGAGCATCGTGGTGGACTACAAGCTGGGCAAGGTCACAAAGAATAATGGGAATCGCTGCTCTGCCTATGTCCCGGAACATCACGAAGCGATTGTTTCGCCGGAGATTGCACGGGCTGCACATCTTGTGGCATCCAGCAGCAAAAAGTGCGGTGTGCAGGATATTGTGGTAATCCGACAGGGAGCATTGAAAGGCTTTGTGGGTATCCATCCGAACTGGAACGGTATCAATGCCGAAAGCAACCGCAGCCTTTGCCTGAGCACCTATCTGCCGGAAGAGGTGGCGAAACTGAACAAGATGGCAGAAATGCGGTCTGGAAAGAAGTTGGATATGGCATTGCCATCTGATTATTTGACTGTATCTGGCATATGTTTTATCAATCAAAGCAGCCCGGTTATGACGATTTCTAAAAATGGAATCCGTTTCAGCAAGGCTTGCCACACCCGGCTGGACAACTGCGAATATGTGGAACTGTTCTATCATCCGATTCTGCAGGTCGTGATTTTACGAAAGAGCGATCAGGGCTCTTCAACGGCGATGCACTGGCAAGATGACAATGACGTTCATAGTGCCTTTTCAGCCAGAGCGTTTTCTGGCCTGATTCTTCAAACGTTGAACTGGAAAATGAATTGCCGTTACCAGTGCCGTGGTATCTGCCGGGGTCAGGGAAATGCAAAATTTCTGATTTTTGAATTAGATGAGTCCCGGATTTTGACTGGGAAAAATCAGTATGAACAAGAAAATTGTTCGATGAATCTGAAATGCCGGTTATATCGGAGTAAATGGGTTCAGAGCATTACAGTTAGTGATGTGATGGAATCTGGCCAAGTCGTAGAAAATCCCATGATTGGTGCAATTCCAAGCAGAAATGAAGTTCAACGTGAACTGGATGATCTTTTGATGTCGATGTAGGAGGAACTTATAGAATGGAAGAAAAAAGCAGGGCGCAGGAACTGAGCGTTCGGGAAATCTCCTTGATTCGTGAACTTGCACAGATACGGAAAGAACATAAAAGAGAACTGGAGTACGAAAAGTTCGATGGCTATGAACTTCCGCCGCGCACCCAGTTTTCCATGCTGAATAAACCTGCAGTGAGCATAAAATATGGTGTTATGAAATTTAATATGGCGTGCATTCGGCTTTTTGAAGGAATCAAGTATGTCCTTCCGATTTTGCACCCCAATAAGAAGCGGCTTGCGTTGATTATGTGCCCGGAAGAGGACAGCGCGTCTGTTGAATGGGCACGACAGAACGACGAAAATTGGGTGAATAAGGATATTACATCATTGGAATTTGTGGAAAATATCTTCAGGCTCATGAACTGGAATCGGGAATGCCGTTATAAAGTGCTTGGACGGGTGGCTAATTCAGATCAGGGTCTTTGTATGTTGTTTGATTTGGAAGAAGCAATCATGTTCACCCCGAAGCCACAGGAATATACGGATCCGCTTACTGGTGAAATGAAGAAAAAGCAGATGAAATTCTTCCCGGATGCCTATAAGAACCGTATCGGAAAATCTTATAATGACTATATTGCAGATCATCAGATGAACATGTTTGAGGACTTCATTGGGTATCAGAGTTCTACTGTATTGGATGAGCCCGAACGGGAAGCAGGCACTACTTCAATACCGATTCCGCAACGTGAAGAATCTGAAAATATACCTTCGCCAGATTTACCGGAACAGCTTGAAAACGTACAACAATCAGGCAATGAGATTGCTGAGAGAGGAATGCAGACATGAATTCGGGACGAATTATGAATTTGCTGGTGACAATTCCGGCTGAAAGTCGGAGAATGAACGTGGGAAAAGATGTTATTCGTGTTCTTGGAAGTCCAGCCTATATCTGCGTTTTGCAGAGGAAAGATCGGAAGGCTATTGCAATCACGCCGTGTGCTGCGGAGCATCCCATGTCCTTTAAGGTCCCGGGTAGGCTACTGACCGATGGGCAGTGTCGGATGATGATTAACGGAATACAGTTCATTCAGGTATTGCTGGAAGCAAATGGTCTGGCGGCAGGAAAAGACCATCAGTTTAAAGGACGGTATGATGCCGAGAAAAATGCAGTTATCATTTCGCTTGAAAAAGATGAACAAAGTGCCCTCTTGCCTCAAAAGTGTACAACTTGACATCACGTCCATTTGGTCGTATAATACGTCCAAATGGACGTGATAAAGGGAGCTAATACTATGAGTGCCGGAATTTTAGATGGCTTTCAAACGATAATTCCAACGGCAGCGGCTGTCTTATCGGAAAAACGACAAATATTAAGGCTGACGCAACAAGAGGTTGCTGATCGCGCAAAAATAACATTACGTCAATATCAAAGGCTGGAATCTGGGGAAAGAAATATTTTGACTTCTTCTTTTGGCTTGGCGTGTCGAGTAATTGAAGCTCTTGATATGGATGTTTCTAAATTCTATCATGGTGACTATTACCTTGAAGAAGAAGTGAAGACAACGAGAGGCAAAGGGATTGCCAGTAGAAAAAAGTCATCGATTTAAAGGACAGCATGATGCCAAGAAAGAGCAATATGGACAAATCTATGTTGAAAAGTTTACATCTGCCAGCTTGATATGCAAGGCGTTTTATGGTAAGATGAAAGCATAATAGGGAGATTATGAAGCTCGGAGAGAGGCGGTGAGGCCGATGGAAGATAACAGGATGGTTAGTTTCTCACTGGGAGGAATGGCCTTTGAATACGATGATAATAAAAATCAGATAAATATTAAAAAACACGGAATTTCATTTAAGAGTGCAGCGCGTATCTTCTTTGACTATGACCGAATCGAGTTCTATGATGAGGATCATAGCTATGACGAAGATCGATATAACACCATAGGCGATACTTCTGCTGGACGGATTTCTCAAAAAGCAGAGGGTGCATTGATTGGCAATATAGACCAGTTCATCGGAAAGGTGAATGAAATACTATTTGTTGTATATACTGAACGAGTAAGAATTGAAGAAAGCGGTACAAAAACAGATGTGACAAGATTGATTTCGGCACGAATGGCTACCGAATTTGAAAGGGGGCTTTATTATGGTAAAAACGAGTGAAATGTCTATGGAACTGAAACAGGAACTTGCATTTACAAAAGAAGAACTCGCAGAACTGGAAGCGGCAAAGAAAATGCCAATCACGTTTGATGCGGATTGCCCTGAAACCACACCTGAGCGGGCGGTTAAATTTAGAAGAGTTAATCCGCCGCGTAACAGAATGGATGCCCATGGAGCATAATCATAATCAAGAAAAGAACGTATAGAGCGCAAGTAAGCCCTACAAGGCTCAGATCGGTTCGGAACCGACTGAAACCCTTGTAGGGCTTATTTTTTTGTAAATTTTTTGTTCCTTGCTTGACAACCGCATAGGGTCAACCAAGAAAAACTACGATAACTAAAGGGTTTTGACAGCTTGAGTTGTCCTTCAAAAGTTTATTTGTTGAAAAGACTGCAAGAAGCGGGAAATCCTGGGGGTTATATGTAGGAGGCTTTTGGAAGCTCTGTTTTGACCCACAAAAAGGAGCAGCAAATAAAGATTGAAGGAGAGTTCAAGCCTACGGTGGATTGCCTTTGTGCGACCCGCCGTAGGCTTATTGCTGTTTTATAAAGAGAAAAGTGAGGAGAATGTAAAGCATCAAGACAAGGGATATACTGCAAACCTTGGTTTCCGGCTCCATCGGAGTGATGGCAGTGCAGTGGAAAAGCTGCATACGGCATGGACGCACAAAGGCAGGAAGTTCCTATACCATGAACTGAAACGGCGTGGGATTCTTCCGATGGCAGAACAGGAGAGTTGAACCTATGAACTTTACGAATAGCTCGTTTGAACGTATGATGCGCCAGCGTCCGGGAACGGACAGTGACCATCCCTGCATTTCCTGCCGATACCGTAGGGAGTGCGGTTACATGATGCACCAGTGCAGAAAGAAATTCCGCTCGGTCTTTGGCGATAAGGCTCCTCCGGTATCAGGCACAGTCAGTGTCTGATGCCTTTGGAATAAAATCATTGGTCGGAAAGGAGGGCGCAGGTGCAGGATGAAGTAAACGAAAAAACGATGGCACTGTGCATCAAAGGCGGAAAAATCTCGGCACAGATTCTGAAAGCAGCACTGACAAAGCTGCTGGCAGAGATTGAGAAGCAGAAACAGCAGTCGAAGAAGATGGGAGGACAGAACCGATGTAAGAGAGGAAAGCAGAGCATAATCCTCTGAAAGCAGAATATTTTCAGGAAGTATAAGGCGAGCGGCTATGCTGGTGTGGAAGCAATTTTTGAGCGGGATCAGCGGAACCAGAAGTTCATATGGGGAATGTATGACCGCATTTGCGGAATGTTCTGCCGGAAAACACGGTAAGGCTGCGGCTTTCGGTCAAAATACACACATTTCCGTGCATCAGCGGCAAATGTTTGTTAAACTATTATCTATCTTGCTACCTTGCAATGTGCACGGTTTTTGTTTATAATAGTAGAGTAACGGGGCAAGATCCCCCGAATGCGAGCGAAACTCTAGTTCAGAAATTAAAACTTGAGAGGAGTTTATTACCATGGGTTTAGGTAAGAAGACGATCGACGATCAGAACTACTGCGGCAAGAAGGTGCTTGTCCGTTGCGATTTCAACGTCCCGATGAAGGACGGCGTGATCACCAACGAGAACCGCATCAATGCAGCTCTGCCCACCATCCAGAAGCTGGTCAACGATGGCGCAAAGGTCATCCTGTGCAGCCATCTGGGCAAGCCCAAGAACGGCCCCGAGGCAAAGTTCAGCCTGGCACCCGTTGCTGTGGCTCTGAGCGCAAAGCTGGGCAAGACCGTTGTGTTTGCTGACGACGACAACGTTGTGGGCGAGAACGCAAAGGCTGCTGTTGCTGCCATGAACAACGGCGATGTCGTTCTGCTGCAGAACACCCGTTTCCGCAAGGAAGAGACCAAGAACATGCCTGAGTTCAGCGAAGAGCTGGCTTCTCTGGCTGATGCATATGTTGACGATGCATTCGGCAGCTGCCACCGTGCACACTGCTCCACTGCAGGTGTCACCGACTTCATCAAGGATACCGCTGTCGGCTACCTGATGGAGAAGGAAATCAAGTATCTGGGCAACGCTGTGAACGATCCCGTTCGTCCCTTCACTGCTATTCTGGGCGGCGCAAAGGTCGCAGACAAGCTGAATGTTATCTCCAACCTGCTGGAGAAGGTCGATACCCTGATCATCGGCGGCGGCATGGCTTACACCTTCGTCAAGGCTCAGGGCTACGAGGTCGGCAAGAGCCTGTGCGACGATTCCAAGCTGGATTACTGCAAGGAGATGATGGCCAAGGCTCAGGAGAAGGGCGTGAAGCTGCTGCTGCCCGTTGATGCTGTCTGCATCAAGGACTTCCCCGATCCCATCGACGCTCCGGTTGAGACCACTGTTGTTCCCGTCACCGCGATCCCGGCTGACATGGAAGGCTGCGACATCGGCCCCGAGACCATGAAGCTGTTTGCCGATGCTGTCAAGGCATCCAAGACCGTTGTGTGGAACGGCCCCATGGGCGTGTTCGAGAACCCCACTCTGGCAGCTGGCACTCTGGCAGTTGCCAAGGCTATGGCTGAGAGCGATGCTACCACCGTGATCGGCGGCGGCGACAGCGCAGCAGCTGTGCAGCAGATGGGTCTGGGCGACAAGATGACCCACATCTCCACCGGCGGCGGCGCTTCTCTGGAGTATCTGGAGGGCAAGGAGCTGCCCGGCATCGCAGTCATTCAAAACGCATAATCTGATCCCGGCATCATAATGGGTGCGGCGGCTTTAGCGCCGCCGCATCTTTTTGTTTGTGCAGAGCTTTCTGCACGATAGAAGGTAAATAAAGGAGATAGAGTATCATGGATAAGGCAAAGCGTAAGGCTATCATTGCAGGCAACTGGAAGATGAACAAGACTGCCTCCGAGGCTGCTGTTCTGGTGGATGAGCTGGTCCCCGCCGTGCAGGACGCAGGCTGCGAGGTGGTTATCTGCACCCCGTATACCGATCTGGTCACCGCTGTGGAAAAGACCAAGGGCACCAACATCCATGTGGGTGCTGAGAATGTTCACTTCGAGAAGTCCGGCGCTTTCACCGGCGAGATCAGCGCTGACATGCTGGTAGATCTGGGCGTGGAGTATGTCATTGTGGGCCACTCTGAGCGCCGCCAGTACTTCGCCGAGACCGACCAGACCGTGAACAAGCGCGCTCTGGCTGCTCTGAACGCCGGTCTGAAGGTCATCATCTGCGTGGGCGAGAGCCTGCAGCAGCGCGAAGAGGGCGTGACCGAAGAGCTGGTGCGTATGCAGACCAAGATCGCTCTGCGTGATGTGACCGCTGAGCAGATGGCAAATGTCGTGATCGCTTACGAGCCCATCTGGGCCATCGGCACCGGCAAGACCGCTACCGCCGATCAGGCTGAGGAAGTCTGCGGCCAGATCCGCAAGGTCATCGGCGAGGTGTACGGTGAGGCAGTTGCCGAGGCTACCACTGTCCAGTACGGCGGCAGCATGAACGCCAAGAACTGCGAAGAGCTGCTGAGCAAGAAGGACGTGGACGGCGGCCTGATCGGCGGCGCATCCCTGAAGGCTCCTGACTTTGCAGTCATCGTCAACGCAGCCACCAAGGGCTGATCGACGGTTTAAATCAGCTGTTTCAGCGCCCGGCTGCGCCGCATTTCCAGCGCTGTGCCGGGCGCTGATTTGTTAAATTCAAAGGAGATTCAATTTTATGGCAAAGAAACCTGTTCTTCTGTGCATCATGGATGGCTTCGGCTGGGTGCCGGGCGAGACCTACGGCAACGCCGTGGTGGCCGCCAAGACCCCCCATCTGGATGCTCTGATGGAAAAGTACCCCATGACCACCATCGAGGCTTCCGGCATGGCAGTCGGCCTGCCCGACGGCCAGATGGGCAACTCCGAGGTTGGCCACACCAACATGGGCGCTGGCCGCATCGTGTACCAGCAGCTGACCCTGATCACCAAGTCCATCAAGGACGGTGAGATGCTCCAGAACCCTGTTCTGGTCAAGAACATGCAGGCTGCCATCGATGCCGGCAAGGCCATCCATCTGATGGGCCTGGTGGGCACCGGCGGCGTGCACAGCCACGCTGACCACTGGTTCGGCGTGCTGGAAATGGCAAAACATCTGGGTGCAAAGAACGTTTACCTGCACTGCATCACCGATGGCCGTGATACCGACCCGCACTCCGGCAAGGGCTTCCTGGCCGACCTGCAGGCCAAGCTGGACGAGCTGGGCATCGGCAAGATCGCCAGCGTCTCCGGCCGTTACTACGCCATGGATCGCGATAACAACTGGGATCGTGAAGAAAAGGCATACGCTGCCTTTGTCTACGGCGAGGGCAATCATGCCGCCAACGCTGCCGAGGCAATCGAGGCATCCTATGCAGCAGACAAGACCGACGAGTTCGTTCTGCCCTGCGTCACCTGTGAGGGCGGCCGCGTGCAGGATGGCGACACTGTGATCTTCATGAACTTCCGTCCCGATCGTGCCCGCCAGATGACCCGCATCTTCTGCGACGATGCGTTCACCGGCTTTGAGCGCCGCGGCGGCCGCAAGCAGGTGAACTATGTCTGCATGGCCGAATATGATGCCACCATGCCCAACTGTGAGGTCGCCTATCCGCCTGTGGAGCTGAAGAACGTTCTGGGCCAGTACCTGTCCGAGAATGGCAAGACTCAGCTGCGCATTGCCGAGACCGAGAAGTACGCTCATGTCACCTTCTTCTTCAACGGCGGCGTGGAGGCTCCCTACGAGGGCGAGGACCGCTGCGTGATCCCCAGCCCGAAGGTCGCCACCTATGACCTGAAGCCCGAGATGAGCGCCCCCGAGGTTGCTGCCGAGTGCGTCAAGCGCATCGAGAGCGGCAAGTACGATGTGGTGATCCTGAACTTCGCAAACTGCGATATGGTGGGCCACACCGGCGTGTTCGATGCTGCGGTCAAGGCCGTTGAGGCTGTGGATACCGCTGTGGATCAGGTGGTGTCCGCTGTGCTGAAGGCCGGCGGTTGCGCCTTCATTACCGCCGACCACGGCAACGCCGAGAAGATGATGAACCCG
Source organism: Faecalibacterium sp. Marseille-Q4896 (assembly GCF_017377615.1). Classification (NCBI taxonomy): domain Bacteria; kingdom Bacillati; phylum Bacillota; class Clostridia; order Eubacteriales; family Oscillospiraceae; genus Faecalibacterium; species Faecalibacterium sp. Marseille-Q4896. The sequence continues at coordinate 90,124 of NZ_JAFREG010000003.1, read as the reverse complement.
GACGGCACCCCCTTCACCGCACACACCACCAACGTGGTGCCCTTTGTGGCTGTTGGCTGCGGCGATGTGAAGCTGCGCGAGGGCGGCTGTCTGGCAGATATCGCTCCCACCATGCTGCCGTATATCGGTCTGCCCGTGCCTGCTGAAATGACCGGCAAGAGCATCATCGTGGAGTAATTGACCGTTAAAATGGCCGACGCGTTCGCTTTGGCTATGAATAGCGGAATTGTTATTCTTATATTTACAGCTCTGGAAAATCTGCGGATTTTCCAGAGCTGTTTTTTCACGCGAAAAGCCGATAAGATAAATTGCGTTTTTGGGTTTCGAACCCATTCTAAATCAAAAACTTTTCTTTTTTCCCCATCCGTGCTACAATAAAAATGAATTTTTGATTGTAGGAGAAGCGGATGGAAACAACGCATAAACAAATCGTTCTGGGCATCCTTGCCCATGTGGACTCCGGCAAGACCACCCTTTCGGAAGCCATGCTCTACCGCTCCGGCGCGATCCGCAAGCTGGGCCGCGTGGATCACAAGGATGCCTTTCTGGATACCGACACGCTTGAAAAAGCGCGCGGCATCACCATCTTTTCCAAGCAGGCCTTGTTGACGGCGGGCGGAACGGATATCACCCTGCTGGACACCCCCGGACATGTGGATTTTTCCACCGAGACAGAGCGCACCCTGCAGGTGCTGGACTATGCTGTGCTGGTGGTAAGCGGCACCGACGGCGTGCAGAGCCACACCGAGACGCTCTGGCGGCTGCTGCGGCGCTACCATGTGCCCACCTTTGTGTTCGTGAACAAGATGGACCTGCCCGGCAAGAGCAGGGAAGAGCTGCTCGCCCAGCTGAACCACCGTCTGGGCGAGGGCTTTGTGGCCTTTGATGTGCCGCAGGCCGACCGGGACGAAGCACTGGCCCTATGTGACGAAAACCTGATGGATCGGATGCTGGATGCCGGGCAGTTGACCGATGCGGACATCATCCCGGCCGTTGCACGCCGGCATGTGTTCCCGTGCTGGTTCGGTTCGGCGCTGCGGCGTACCGAAAACGATGCACTGGAAAGCGTGGACGCTCTGCTGGACGGGATTGACCGCTATACCCGTCCGGCTCCCGCGCTGGATGCCTTTGGTGCCAAGGTGTTTAAGGTGTCGCAGGATGAGCAGGGCACGCGCCTGACATGGCTGCGCGTGACTGGCGGCGAACTGAAGGTAAAGGCCCAGCTCTCCGGCGAAGCAGATGGTGAGCCGTGGGAGGAAAAGGCAAACCAGCTGCGGCTGTACTCCGGCGTAAAGTATACGCTGGCGGAAGCCATCGGCCCGGGGCAGGTGTGCGCCGTCACCGGCCTGACTAAGGCGCGCCCGGGCGAGGGCCTTGGCGCGGAACGCGACAGCGATGTGCCGGTTCTGGAACCGGTGCTGAGCTATCAGGTGCTGCTGCCGGAGGGGGCTGATGTGCACGCGGCACTGGGCAAGCTGCACCGGCTGGAAGAAGAGGAGCCGCAGCTCCATGTGGTATGGAACGAGACTTTGGGCGAGATCCATGTGCAGCTCATGGGTGAGGTGCAGCTGGAAGTGCTGCGCAGTTTGCTGGCAGAGCGCTTTGGCCTGAACGTGGAGTTCGGCCCCGGCGGCATTCTGTACAAGGAGACCATCACGGAGCCTATGGAGGGCGTGGGCCACTACGAGCCGCTGCGCCACTATGCGGAGGTGCATGTCAAGCTGGAGCCCCTGCCCCGCGGCAGCGGGATGCAGTTTGCCGCCGACTGCCGGGAAGAAGTGCTGGACAAGAACTGGCAGCGCCTTGTGCTGACCCATCTGGAAGAAAAGCAGCACCTTGGCGTGCTGACCGGTGCGCCGCTGACGGACGTGAAGATCACCCTCATTGCGGGCCGCGCCCATCTCAAACACACGGAGGGCGGAGATTTCCGGCAGGCCACCTATCGCGCGGTGCGGCAGGGCCTGATGCTGGCCAAAAGCCAGCTGCTGGAGCCATGGTATGCCTTTCGGCTGGAAGTGCCGGTGGAGAACCTTGGCCGTGCCATGACCGATATCCAGCGCATGGAGGGCAGCTTTGACCCGCCAGAAAGCGGGGAAGAGGCTGCTGTGCTCACCGGTTTTGCACCGGTGGCCACCATGCGCAGCTACCCCATGGAGGTGGTGGGCTATACCCGGGGCCGGGGACACCTGACCCTGACGCTGGACGGCTACCGGCCCTGCCACAATGCGGCGGAGATCATTGAAGCTGTGGGCTACGAGCCGGAGCACGACCTTGACAACCCGGCAGATTCGGTGTTCTGTGCCCATGGCGCGGGCTTTGTGGTGCCTTGGGATCAGGTGCGCAGCCACATGCATGTGGACAGCGGCTGGGGAAAAAGCAAAAGTCCGGAGCAGGAGACGCAGGCCGTGCCCCAGCGCCAGACAGCGGCTTACCGCGCAACACTGGAAGAGGATGCTGAGCTGCTCAAAATCTTCGAGCGCACCTATGGCCCCATCAAACGGGACCCGCTGGCGGCATTCCGCCCGGTGCAAAAGCGGGAACGCCCGGATTTTGATGCCCAGCAGTGGGAAATCCTGCCCGAATATCTGCTGGTGGACGGATACAATATCATCTTTGCGTGGGATGAGCTGAACGCCCTTGCAAAGGACAGTCTGGAAGCGGCCCGCCACAAGCTGATGGATATTCTGTGCAACTATCAGGGCTACCAGAAGTGCAATCTTATTCTTGTATTCGATGCCTATCGTGTGCCGGGCAGCCCCGGCAGCATTGAGCAGTACCACAATATCCATGTGGTCTACACCAAGGAAGCTGAAACCGCCGATATGTTCATCGAGCACGTTACTCATGAGATCGGCAAGGGGCGGCGGGTGCGTGTGGCTACTTCCGACGGCATGGAGCAGATCATCATTCTGGGCCACGGCGCGCTGCGTGTCTCCGCCCGCATGTTCCATGAGGAAGTGCAGAATGTGGAAAAGCAGATCCGCAAACTGGTGCAGGGGGAAGCATAAAATGTCAACCGAGATCACATCCGAATTTGTCTGGCACAACATCCCGCCGCGCCCGCGCGACAGCCACAAGGGCAGCTTTGGCACCGTGTTGGCTGTGGCAGGCAGCGCATATTACCGAGGTGCGGCCCTGCTTGCTGCCGAGGGTGCGCTGCGCACCGGTGCGGGCATGGTAACGCTGGCCAGCGTGGAGCCGGTATTGGCAGCTGCGGTGGCCCGCCTGCCGGAATGCTGCCTGTGTCCCTGCGTGGCGGGGGCCGAAGGCGGCATCTCACCGGAGAGCATTCCACAGCTCCAGCGCCAGAAGGCGACGGTGCTGCTGCTGGGCCCGGGCCTTGGCGGTACAGCCCAGAGCACAGGCCGCGCGGCAGAGACACGCACGCTGGTGCAGAAGCTGCTGCCCGGCTTTGCAGGCAGCGCGGTGCTGGATGCGGACGGCCTGAACGCCGCCGCGCAGCTGCTGGCTGAGGGCAAAACGCTGCCACACCCGGCGGGAGAGCTGATCGTGACCCCGCACCCCGGCGAGATGGCCCGGCTCACCGGGCTTTCGGTGGCGCAGATCAATGCGGACCGTGAAAATACTGCCTGCCAGTATGCAGAAAAATGGAACGCCGTGGTGGTGCTCAAGGGCTGCCGTACCGTGGTGGCTGCACCAGATGGCCGCGTGTGCACAAACTCTACCGGCAACCCCGGTCTTGCCCGGGGCGGCAGCGGAGATGTACTGGCCGGTATGACGGCGGCCCTGCTGGCTTGCGGCCTGCCTGCATACGAAGCTGCGGCCTGCGCGGTGTATCTGCACGGTGCCGCTGCCGACCGTGCCGCTGCTGCGCTTGGCGAGTACGGAATGCTGCCGCATGATATCTTGTCCCAGCTGGGCCGGATATTTGCGGAAAACCACAGATAAAAAGAAAAGGGGTGTCTCTCTGTCTGCCGAAGAGACACCCCTTTTAACATTGCATCACATCGCCAGCACTTCGGCCCACTTTTCCTCGGCTACCGGGATGCCAAGCTCCATGTTCTCCTTGCGGCTGCGGTGCTCGCCCATGCCGGGGCAGCGCACCTCACGGCCCGGCTCTGCAGGCTCACTGGATGCCACATCGGCGGCAATGCGCAATCGGCATCAGTGCAGGCGGTGAAAGGAGTACACGAGCACACACCGACAGCTATGTGAAAAAACAAATGAATGTGCGAACTTCATAATTTTTTAAGAGTTATTTTGTGAAAAAGTCATATTGAAAAACGAAAAGAGGATTGATATACTAATACCACAATATCCAGTTGGACATGTTACTGGTAATGCAGGCAGGATCTGATGGAATGACAAATACCTTTTCTTTTGGGTGAATTGTAGCCAGATACTATGATTCCGGGAGAAATTGTACACGGGGTCATTCTGTTGGGTCTTTTTTCTTTTGTCCGCTTCGGCCGGGCGCCAGGGAAATGCCACCACACACAAGATAAAGGAGAACAAAATGAAGAACTACAAGCAGACTGCCTCCGACGTGCTGCGTCTGGTTGGCGGCGAGAAGAACGTTGTGCAGGTCGAGCACTGCTCCACCCGCCTGCGCTTCACTCTGGCAGACACCTCCAAGGTGGATGCTGCAGCCCTGAAAAAGACTGCCGGTGTTATGGGCGTTATTTCCAGCGGCCCGCAGTGTCAGGTGGTCATCGGCAACGATGTCATCGAAGTGTACGATGAGCTGCTCAAGCTGGGCACCTTCAACGCAGGTCAGGCTGCAGCTCCCGCTGCCCCCAAGGGCAAAAAAGAGATCGGCGGCATTATTCTGGACTACATGGTCGGCATCTTCCAGCCGCTGGTCCCCGCCATTGCAGGTGCAGGCGTTCTGAAGGCTCTGATGGTGCTGCTGAGCACTCTGGGCCTGATGAGCAGCGGAGATATCGCCTATAAGGTGTTTGTCGGCGTGGCAGATGCAGCTCTGTACTACCTGCCCGTTATGGTCGCCTTCACCACTGCAACCAAGTTCGACTGCAACAAGCTGGTGTCGGTGGCTCTGGCTGCTGCCATGATCCACCCCAGCGTTTCCGCTCTGCTGGCTACCGAGGGCGGTGCTTACTTCCTCGGCATCAAGCTGCAGAACATCGCTTATGGCGGACAGGTATTCCCGGCTATCCTGACCGTCATTTTCATGTCCTTTATTGAAAAGTGGGCCAACAAGTGGTGCCCCAAGGCCATCCGCGTGTTCTTTGTGCCCATGCTGTGCTTCGGCATTGGCTTCCCTGTGGCACTGGTCGTCCTCGGACCTCTGGGCTACAACATCGGTGCTCTGCTGACCACCGTGATCCTGGCTCTGTACAACACGCTGGGCTGGCTGGCCGTTGCTCTGCTGGCTGCCGTGCTGCCCTTCATGATCTCCATGGGCATGCATAAGGCTCTGGTCCCCTACGCAGTTGCTTCTATTTCCGACCCCGGCTTTGAAATGCTGTACATGCCTGCTTCTCTGGCACACAACATTTCCGAGGGCGGTGCCTGCCTGGGCGTTGCACTGAAGACCAAGGACGAGAACCTGCGCGCTACCGCGATCTCCGCTGGCATCTCCGGCCTGTTCGGCATCACCGAGCCTGCTCTGTACGGTGTTACCCTGCAGCACAAGAAGGTCATGATGTCCGTTGTGGCCTCCAGCTTCATCGGCGGTCTGTTCGTTGGCCTGATGAAGGTCAAGGCATTCGTTGCCATGGGTCCCGGTCTGGCTGGCATGGCCATGTTCGTTGACCCGGATAACGGCAAGAACATCCTGTGGGCTGCAGTTGGTCTGGTGATCTCCGTTGTTGTTTCCTTCGCACTGTCCTTCTTCCTGTATAAGGACGAGACCCCCGCAGAGGATGAGACCGCTGCACCCGCTCCCGAGACTGCTGCAGACGCAGCAGCTGCGGATTCCACCATCAGCAGCCCCCTGCAGGGCAAGGCCATTGCTCTGGAAGAGGTCAAGGATGAAGTTTTCTCCCAGAAGATCCTGGGCGACGGCATTGCCGTGGTGCCCGAGAAGGGTGAGCTGTACGCTCCCGCTGACGGCGTGATTGAGTCCGTGTTCGGCACCAAGCACGCCATCTCCATGAAGACCAATGCCGGTGCTGAACTGCTCATGCACATCGGCATGGACACCGTCAAGCGCGATGGCAAGGGCTTTGACCCGCAGGTCAAGGACGGCGAGACTGTCAAGAAGGGCCAGCTGCTGATGAAGTTTGACCTTGACGGAATCAAAGCAGACGGTTATGATGTAACTACCCCCATCGTCGTGACCAACGCCGATGAGTTCACCATCAAGACTGTGGCCGAGGGCGCTGTGGTGCCCGGTGCCGCACTGCTGAAACTGGAGGCAAATAAATGAGTTTCCCCAAAGGCTTTTTCTGGGGCGGCGCTGTTGCCGCGAACCAGGTAGAGGGCGCATGGAACGTGGATGGCAAAGGCCCCAGCGTGGCCGATGTTGCCACCTACAAGCCCAACACCGACGTGAAGGATTACAAGTCCCATGTTGCCATGGACGACGCACACATTGCTGCCGCCATGGCCGACCCGGATGATACCTATTATCCCAAGCGCCGCGGCATCGACTTCTACCATCATTACAAAGAAGACCTGAAGCTGTTTGCCGAGATGGGCTTTACCATGCTGCGCGTTTCCATTGCATGGACCCGCATCTTCCCCACCGGCGAGGAAGCAGAGCCGAACGAAAAGGGCCTGCAGTTCTACAGCGACCTGTTCGCTGAGATGCACAAGAACGGCATCGAGCCGCTGGTCACGCTGAGCCACTACGAAATGCCGCTGGCACTGGCCACCAAGTACAATGGCTGGGTGGATCGCCGCGTGATCGACTGCTTTGCAAAGTTCTGCCATGCGTGCTTTGAGCGCTACAAGGATCAGGTCAAGTACTGGCTCACCTTCAACGAGGTGGACAGCGTGATCCGTCACCCGTTCACCACCGCCGGCATCATCCCCAGCCGCGTGCCCGAGGATAAGATGCTGGAGACCTGCTATCAGGCCCTGCACCACCAGTTGGTGGCCAGCGCTATGGTAGTAAAGGACTGCCACGAGATCATCCCCGGCAGCAAGGTGGGCTGCATGCTGACCAAGCTCACCACCTATGCCCGCACCTGCGCACCCGATGATGAGCTGGCTACTCAGGCAAAGAATCTGGAAAACCTGTTCTATGCCGATGTGCATGTCTGGGGCGAGTACCCCCGCCTGATCCTCAAGATGTTCGAGCGCAAGGGCATCCATGTGGAAATGCTGCCCGAGGATGCCGCCACCCTGAAGGCAGGCTGTGTGGACTTTGTTTCCTGCAGCTACTATATGACCATGACCGAGTCTGTGGACCCGAACGCAGAGCGTACCCCTGGCAACACCGTGCTGGGTGTCAAGAACCCGTATCTGCCCTCCACCGACTGGGGCTGGCAGATCGACCCCAAGGGCCTGCGCTACAGCCTGATCGAGCTGTACGACCGTTACCGCAAGCCGCTGATGGTGGTGGAGAACGGCATGGGTGCCAAGGACGTGGTGGAGGCCGACGGCTCCATCCACGACCCCTACCGTGTAGAGTACTTCCGCCAGCACATCAGCGAAATGGGCAAGGCCATCGATGAGGGTGTTGAGATGTGGGGCTACACCACATGGGCACCCATCGACCTGATTTCTGCATCCACCAACCAGATGTCCAAACGCTATGGCTTTATCTATGTGGATCAGGATGATATGGGCAACGGTACTCTGGCCCGCAGCCGTAAGGACAGCTTCTACTGGTACAAGAAGGTCATTGCTTCCAACGGCGAAGATCTGGACTAAGCGGCAGTCTTAAGGTTTCAACGGAAGGAGGAGGGACCGATGCACATTCAGAAGGTGCTGAACAGCAGTGTTGTGCTGGTGCAGGATGACAGCGGCGAGGAATCCATCCTGCTGGGCAAGGGCATCGGCTATGGCCGCAAGGCGGGCGAGCCCATTGAACGGCAGCCCTCAGACCGCGTGTTCCTTCCATTGTCCAACCCGGACGCACAGCCTATGCTGGAGCTGTTTTCCAGCATTCCGGCATCCTATCTGGAACTGACGCAGGACATTGTGGACGACGCAGAGCAGTCGCTGGGAGTCAAGCTTTCGGCGCACATCTATCTGCTGCTGACCGACCACCTGCATTTTGCAGTGGAGCGCCAGCAAAAGGGTCTTGTGGTGACCAACCGCATCTTCTGGGAAATCAAGCATTTTTATCCCAAGGAGTACGCGGTGGGCCAGCGCGGCCTGCAGAAGGTAAAGGCAAAGCTTGGCATCGAGCTGCCGGACGAAGAGGCAGGCAACATCGCCTTCCATATCGTCAACGCCCGGCAGGACCCGCAGGCCGGCTACGATGCCATGCGGGCAGCGCAGCTGATCGGTGAGCTGTCCAACATTGTCACCTACAGTATGCACTGCCCGGTGAGCACCGAGAGCATCCACTATGCGCGGTTCGTGAGCCACCTGCAGTATTTTGCCGAGCGGTTCTTCTCCGGCAAGCTGATGGACAGCGAAGACGACTTTTTGTTCCAGCAGATGCAGCAGAATTATCCGGCAGCGGTGACCTGCGCGGAAAAAATACGCACCTTTGTGCTGCGCAAGTACGGCGTGTTTTTGCCCAACGAGGAAACCGCCTATCTGGCGCTGCATGTGGCGCGGCTGACGAGCGGCAAATAAAATCAGAAAAAGGGGAGAGCTGCCTTGCGGAAGGCGGCTCTCCCTTTGGGTTTTGAAAAAGGGAAGGGGAAAGGAAAAAACAATGGAGATAAGTCTGTTATTGATGCAGCAGATCGCACAGCTGTTCCTCATTCTGATCATGGGCTATGCTGTGGTCAAGGTAGGGCTGCTGAAGGCCAGCGACAGCCGGGTGCTCTCGGTGGTCATGGTGTATCTGGTCACGCCCTGCGTGATCATCAACGCATTCCAGATCGACGATACGCCGGAGATCCGCAAGGGACTTTTGTACTCCATGGCTATTGCGGCGGCTATCCATGTAGTGCTGCTGGTGCTCAGCGCCCTGCTGAGCCGCCCGCTCAAGCTGGATGCCGTGGAACAGGTGAATGTGATCTACAGCAACGCCGCTGCACTGGTGATCCCGTTGGTCAAGGCTCTGATGGGCGATGCGTATGTCATTTACTCCTGCGCATTCATCATTGTGCAGCTGGTGCTGCTGTGGACCCACGCCAGTTCCCTTTTGCAGGGCAGCAGTGCGCTGGACTGGAAAAAGGTGCTCACCAATATCAACATGATCGCCATTGCAGCCGGTGCACTGCTGTACTGGTTCCGTGTGGTGCTGCCTGCACCGCTGCAGAATACCATGAGCACAGTGGGCAACATGATGGGACCGATGGGCATGCTGCTGGCCGGTATGGCCATTGCAGAAAAGCCGCTGCGGGAGGTGTTCTGCACCCGCCGCAACTATCTGCCCACAGTGCTGCGTCTGGTGGTATGCCCGCTGGTGGTTCTGGTGCTGCTGTGGGTCTGCCATGCATCCAGCTGGGTGGCCGACGGCAAGAACATCCTGATGACGGTCTACCTTGCCGCCATCACCCCTGCCTGTGCTACTGTTACCTCCATGGCTCAGCTCTATGACCGCGATGCGGCGCATTCCAGCGCGCTGTATGTGCTGACCACTCTGCTTTCCATTGTGTCTATGCCGGTAATGATCGGCCTGTTCGATCTGCTGCTGTGATGAGCTGCGCTTATTCCCTCTGCCAAAATACAATAGAAAGGAACCAACCTCAATGAATCAACCCAGAGACAAGGGCCTGAACGGCAACGAAAAGATCGAGCAGGCGGTAGCCGCCCTGCAGCAGGAGCCCACACAGGAACAGCTGGCCCACACCCTTACCGTGATCCGGCGGCGCATAAAGGAGCATGGCCAGCTTGTCGTGGCGGTGGAGCCCAATTTGGGCAGTGAACAGATGCAGCTGCGGGCCATCCGGACGGCCGATGGCGCAAGCTGGTGGTATGCATTCACCAGCTTTGACGAGGAAATGAAGGGAGCCGAGCCGGTGCAGTCCACCTTTCTTGTGGATATGGACAAGCTGTTTGATGCAGCGCTTGCCGTGCCGGAGATCAGCGGCATCATCCTGAACCCGTGGAACCGCACCATCCAGCTGGATAAGACCCTCATCCGCATTATCAAGGGTGCATGAGTGCGCACCGCAAACCTGCGATACATGGAGGAAACAAAAATGTTCAGACCCATGAGAAGAGCCAGCCGCGCCATCCCGGAAGAAGCTGCAAAGCACCTGCTGCAGCAGTCCCGGCGGGGCGTGCTGGCAGTGAACGGCGACAACGGCTATCCCTTTGCGATCCCGGTAAATTATTACTACGATCAGGAGCACGACAAAATCTACTTCCACGGTGCAAAGTCCGGCCAGAAGGTGGACGCGCTGAAACAGAATGATAAGGTATGCTTTACCGTTTACGGTAACGAACACTTTGAGCCGGGCGACTGGGCACCTTATGTGCAGAGCACCGTGGTGTTTGGCCGCTGCCATCTGATCGACGATGCCGCTGCTACCGAGGCCCGCGTGCGGGAGCTTGGCATGAAGTATTACCCCGGCAAGGAAGAGGTGGAAAAGGAAATTGCGCTGGACATCAAGGCCGTGCAGCTTTACGAGATTACCATTGAACACCTCACCGGCAAACAGATCCAGGAAAAGTAAAAATAAAACAGGGGACTGTTGCAAAATAAAAATGCGATAGCAACTTGCACAAAGAAATAGCACAAAATCAAAAACCCGGAGCCTTTTTTAAGCCGATTTGGCTGTGAAAAGGTTCCGGGTTTTGTGCATTGTTTTTTCAGAGAGCTATTTTGCAACAGTCCCGTATAGATCAGTTTGCAGGGAAAGGCCCGGCGGTTATCTGTGTTACGGGCGCTTGGGGGCCGCCTTGGTCAGCATCTGCTGGAACTTGCGGGCTGCCGTGTTCAGCGGGCGGTGATGGTCGTACACAAGGCAGATAGAGCGCTGAGGGATGATCTCCTGCAGATGCAGCTGCACGATCTCACCGCGGGCCAGTGCATCCTGTGCCATGGTCTGGGGCAGGAATGCAATGCCCAGCTCACTTTTAACAAGGGTCAGCATCTGGTCGGTGGTGGCAGCCTCGGTATCCGGCTTCAGCACCGCACCGTGATCCAGAAAGAACTGCCGGTAAAAGGCGCGGGTCATGCTTTCGTCGCTCAGGGAGATCAGCGGATAATTGTTCAGCTCCTTCAGCGAAAGGTTCTGGCTGGCAAGGGCAGTAAAGGTCCTGCCGCCCACAAGCACCTCATAAAAGGGCTTCAGCTCCACCATTTTCAGGCCGCTTTCCACCTCGGCAGGGGTGGTGATGATGGCAAAATCCACCTCGCCGTTTTTCACGGCCTGCAAAGCCTGCGGCGTGGAGTGGTTGGAGATGCGCAGGCGGATGCCGGGATAGTCCGTGTGGAAGGCGCGCAGCTTTTCTGCAAGGTAGATGTTCAGCGCAGTTTCGGTAGCGCTGATGCTGATCGCACCGTGTTCCAGCGTGGCGCTGGCGCTCAGCTCTTCTTCTGCATCCTGGATCTGCACCGCCGCAGATGCAATGCGGGAGTAAAGCAGTTCACCCTCCGGGGTAAGGGTAACGCCGCGGTTGGAGCGGATGAACAGCACGCAATTCAGCTGGCTTTCCAGCCGGTTCATCGAGTGGGTGATGTTGGGCTGGTTGTTGCCCAGCACCCGCGCGGCTTTGGTGAAATTCTGATATTTCGCGACATAATAAAAGATTTTGTAATATTCCCAGTCCACATACATGGCGGCGTGCCCTCTTTCATGTCAATTTTGTATCGTGATCATGTGCAGGATACTTTTTACACATTCTCTGCTTGCTAGTATAATAACACCGCAATCAAAAATTGCAAGAGGGAATTCAAAAGTATGGTCTGCCTACCAAGGTACAGGCTATTGTAAACAACGAAAAAGAAGGTAAATAAGAAGTTATGCTTACCGCAGTTACTGGTATCAATTGGGGCGATGAGGGCAAGGGCCGCGTCATCGATCTGTTAGCCGAACATGCCGATGTTGTTGCCCGCTATCAGGGCGGCAACAATGCCGGCCACACCGTTGTAACGGAGCAGGGCAAGTTCATCCTGAACCTGCTGCCCTCCGGCATCCTGCACCCGGACGTTGTCTGTGTACTGGGTGCGGGCATGGTGATCGACCTCGACCATCTGGCCGGAGAAATGGATGCCATTGAGGAGCGCGGCGTAAAGGTAGGCTCAGAAAACCTGAAACTTTCAGATAAGGCCACCATCTCCATGCCGTGGCACAAGGTGCAGGACGGCTTGGAAGAGGACCGCCTTGCCCAGAAGGGTGCGGCCTTTGGTTCTACCCGCCGCGGCATTGCCTACGCCTACAGCGACAAATACCGCAAAAAGACCCTGCGTCTGGGCGATCTGCTGCATCTGGACGAAAAGCGCGTGCAGGACCGCCTGCACATGATCCTGGAATCCAAGAATCTGGAGCTGGGTGGCTGCTATCATCAGGAACCCATGAGCTACGATGCTCTGCTGGAATGGTGCCGGATGCAGGCCGGACAGTTTGCACCGTATATCTGTGATGTGGGTGCATTTTTGAAGCAGGCTCACGACAGCGGCAAGCGCATCGTGCTGGAAGCCCAGCTGGGTGCCATGCGCGATATCGATTATGGTATCTTCCCGTTCACTTCCAGCTCCAACACGCTGGCAGCCTATGCGCCGCTGGGCGCAGGCATTCCGAACTGCCGTCTTGACCATGTGGTGGGCGTGCTGAAAGCCTACTCCACCTGCGTGGGTGCAGGCCCCTTTGCCGCCGAGAACGCCATGAGCGAGGACTGGAATGAACAGCTGCGCAAGGCAGGCGGCGAGTATGGTGCGGCCACCGGCCGTCCGCGCCGTGTCGGCCCCTTCGACTGTGTGGCCAGCCGCTACGGCCTTACCTGTCAGGGCGCAGACAAGATCGCCCTGACGAAGCTGGATGTGCTCAGCAGCATGAAAGAGATCCCGGTGATCACCGGTTACACATTGGATGGCGTGCAAGTCCCCAGCTTCGACCCGCTGTCCGACCTTGACCGTGTAAAGCCGATGGTCACTATGCTGCCAGGCTGGAACAAGGATATCTCCGGCTGCAAGAGCTGGGATGAGCTGCCCAAAGAGGCCAAGGCTTACGTGGAATTTCTGGAAAAGCAACTGGGCCATGAGATCCAGTTCGTCTCCACCGGAGCCGAGCGCGAGAAGTTCGTGCTGAAAGGAGAATGGCTGTGAGACACTTTATTGAGCCCAACAGCTTTTCTCTGAAAGAGCAGCTGGCCCTTCTGGATCTTGCCGACCGGATGGAGGCCGACCCGGCACCCTATGCCCACCTGTGCGATGGGCGCATTCTGGCAACGCTGTTCTATGAGCCTTCCACCCGCACCCGCCTTTCGTTTGAATCGGCCATGCTGCGGCTGGGCGGCAAGACACTGGGCTTTGCAGGGGCACAGCTTTCTTCCGCCAGCAAGGGCGAGACGGTGGAGGACACCGCCCGCGTGGTGAGCAACTACGCCGATGTGATCGCCATGCGCCACCCCAAAGAGGGCGCACCGCTGCGGGCATCCCTTTCTGCACGTGTGCCGGTGATCAATGCAGGCGACGGTGGGCACGCGCATCCCAGCCAGACCATGATCGACCTCATGACGATCCGCCAGCGCAAGGGGCGGCTGGATCATTTGACTATCGGCTTCTGCGGCGACCTCAAGTTTGGCCGCACGGTCCACTCCCTGACCGCTGCGCTGAGCCAGTTTGAGGGCAACCGGTTCGTGTTCATCTCGCCGGAAGATCTGCGCCTGCCGCAGTATGTGAAGAATGAATCGCTGGAGCCGACCCATCAGATCTATAAGGAAACGGCTGACCTTGAAGCCGAGCTGCCGCATCTGGATGTGCTGTACATGACTCGTATCCAGCAGGAGCGCTTTTTCAACGAGGAAGAATACCTGCGCCTGAAAGGCTGCTACCAGCTGGACGAAGCGCTGCTGCAGAAAGCACCGCAGGATATGCCGGTGCTGCATCCGCTGCCCCGCATCGACGAGATCAAAAAGGATGTGGATGACGACCCGCGTGCCGCCTACTTTGATCAAGTGCACAATGGCGTGTATATCCGCATGGCCATCATTCTGGCGTTGCTTGATATCCCTGATCCAGTTACCGGCAAAAAGGTGCTGGAAGCATGATATAAACCTCTTCCCCGAATCCTAAAAAGAAAGCCGGGCAGACTGCAGTCTGCCCGGCTTTCTGATATTACTTTAATCCACCACCGGAATGTTCAGCCCGAATTCCAGCGGGCGGAAGCGGGGGCAGACGTTCTCGGTGATGCAGATGACCGAGGCGGCCAGTCGGCTGCCGATTTCGCAGGACTCGGCCAGCGTTTTGCCGTAGGTCAGGCCGATGATGGTGCCGGCAAAGAAGGCATCGCCTGCGCCGGTGGTGTCGATCACATCCACCTTCTTGGCAGGCACCACGCCGCACTCGCCGTTGGCGCGGGCATATACGGCACCCTGACCGCCCATGGTGATCACCATACTGGGAATGTTGGCGCTGTGCACATTGGCGGCCAGAACCCTGCACATCTCGTCCGGAGTCAGATGGCCGTAATCATCGGAGAACAGCAGCCCGGCTTCCTGCTGGTTGCACACAAAGCAATCGATCTGCTGCAGGAAATCCCGGCGCTCCATGGCAATACTCATGTTGGAAATGGCCGCAAAAACCTTTTTGTTGTACTTTTTGGCGTAGTGCAGCACCTGTTTTACAGTATCTTTTTCCAGATCCAGCTCCAGCGCAATGGCATCGCAGTCGGCAAAGATCTCGTCGCCCTTTTCCTTTAAAAGGCCGGTGAGGGGAGTGGTGTCCGGCCGCTTGGAAATGGCTGCATGCACATCGCCGTCGTTGTCAAAGATGGCCAGCCAGGTGCCCATGCCGTCCGGCACGCGCTGGATGTACTTGGTGTTCACCTTGTGGTTCTCCAGCTTGTTGATCACATCCTGTCCCATGCCGGTGTCGTCCACCAGACTGACAAAGGTAGGGCGCAGCTCTACATTGGCGATATCCTCCACCACGTTGCGGCTCACTCCGCCGTGTACCTGCTCAATGCGGCCGGCATTGCGCCCGCCCGGAATATAGGCGGAAAGGGGATAGCCTTTGATATCCACAAAAACAGCACCGAGCACAACGATTCCCATAGCAAAAAACCTTTCTGAACAAGAAATATTTACGTCTATTATACCGTATTCTGACACAATGCGCCATCCCTTTTGCGCAAAAACTCCGCAAAGGTCAGGCAAGGGCTGTCTGCGCTGTGCGCACCAGATATTCCATGGCCTGCATCGGGTACTGTCCGGCAGCAGTCTCACCGGTCAGCATCACGCTGGCCGCGCCGTCCAGCACGGCGTTGTAAATGTCACTCACCTCGGCACGGGTGGGCACGGCGCGGGTGCACATGCTGTCCAGCATCTGGGTCACTACCATAAAGGGCACGCCTGCAGCCCGGCAGGCGGCGGAAAGCTGCTTCTGGCAGCGGGGCAGCTCCCACAGCGGCATGGCATTGCCAAGGTCTCCGCGGGCGATCACCACCTCATCCACAAGGTGGATGAATTCCGGCAGGGCACGCACACCGGTCATGTTTTCAATTTTGGCAAAGATACGGATATCCGCAGCCCCGGCTTCTTCCAGCGCATGGCGCAGGGCCAGAATATCTGCTTTGCCGCGCACAAAAGGCAGCATCACACCGGTAACACCGCACTGCTTTGCAATTTTCAGGTTCTGCAGGTCTTCCTCCGTCAGGGTAGGCGAGGGCACCGCAAGGCCCGGTGCAGCAATGCTTTTGCGGCTCTGCAGGGTGCCGCCGCGCACCACGGTGCACACAAGGGCTTCCGGCAATGCCTGTGTGACCTGCACCAGAAGCTTGCCGTCGTCCAGCAGAAGTTGCTGTCCGGGCGCAGCCGCCTGTACCAGAGCTGCCGGGCAAGGTACGCCGTCTGCGCCAAGGCGTACAGAGCTACCCTCAACCAGAGCAACAGGTTCTGCCAGCGTGCCGATGCGCAGTTCCGGCCCCTGCAGGTCGATCAGCAGCTGGCGGATGCCGGCTGCGCGGATCATGGCCAGCCAGTCGGTGTGCGCCGCCAGCGGCCCGTGGGAAAGATTCATGCGGATGCCGGTCATGCCGGCTTCCACCATGTGCTGCAAGATCGCCGGCTGTGCGCAGGCCGGGCCGATGGTACCATAAAAATCCAAGGTTCATTCCCTCGATTCATTTTTTATTTCTAATGTATATTGTAACATGAACTGTCCGGGTTGAAAAGAGCCGGACGCGGGCAGAATAAGGGGATTGAAAAAATGCGGTAGCAGCCTGCGCGGGGAAATTGCGAAAAATCAAAGACCCGGAACCTTTTGGAGCCGTTTTGGCCCTGAAAAAGTTCCGGGTTTCGTACAATGTTTTTGGAGAGCTGTCTTGCAACAGCCTCTTTTTGTTGTGGGCAATCAGCCCTCCGATGCAAAAAATTCTTTGGTCAGCCTGACCACTGTGCCGGAAAGCAGCAGCAACGCGAGCAGGTTCGGAATGCTCATCAGGCCGTTGAAGGTATCGGCGATGCTCCACAGCAGGCCCAGATCCATCGTTGCGCCCAGAATGGACACAAAGGAGTAGACCAGAAAGAAGGGCTTTGCCACCTTATCGCTGCGGCACAGGAACACCAGGAACCGGGAACCATACAGGCCCCAGCCGATGATGGTGGAAAAAGCAAAGCAGCACAGGGCCACGGCGGTAAAGATGGAAGCCCAGCCGCCGTAGGTGGTGGTAAAGCCGCTGATGGTCAGCTCTGCACCGGCGGCGGTGCCGTAGTTCACGGTGGTGCCGCTGCACAGAATGACCATGGCAGTCAGGGTGCAGATGACGATGGTATCGGCAAACACTTCAAAGATGCCGAACATGCCCTGCTTGACCGGCTTTTTGGTGTCGGCGCAGGCGTGGGCAATGGAACCGGTGCCAAGGCCGGCCTCGTTGGAGAAAATGCCGCGGGACACACCCTTCTGCATACTGACGAACAGGCTGCCGATGGTGCCGCCGGTGAACGCTGCCGGGTTGAACGCACCCGCAATGATGGACTCGAACACATAGGGCAGGCGCTCAAAGTTCAGCACCATAACGCCCACGGACAGCACGATGTAGAACAGAGCCATAAAGGGCACCAGCTTTTCGCTCACGCTGCCAATGCGCTTGATGCCGCCCAGCAGCACCATGGCCACCAGCATGGCCACTGCGATGCCAACCACGAGGTTCAGGGTAGAAAGCGCACCGCCGCCCACCACGCCGTACTCCAGCAGAGCGGTATCGATAGCGGCAACGATGGTATTTACCTGTGTGGCATTGCCGGTGCCAAACACGGTCAGCACGCCAAACAGGGAATACAGCACAGCAAGAAACTGCCAATGCTTGCTCAGGCCGTTTTTAATGTAGTACATGGGGCCGCCTACCCATTCGCCAGTCTCGCTGCGCTCACGGTAGTGCACCGCCAGCGTGACCTCGGCAAACTTGGTGCACATGCCAAGCAGGGCAGAACACCACATCCAGAACACGGCACCCGGTCCGCCAATGGCGATTGCGCCTGCCACACCGGCAATGTTGCCGGTGCCCACGGTGCCGGCCAGCGCGGTGCACACCGCCTGAAAGGGGGTCATGGCGCCATCGGAAGCGTCTTTTTTGTGGAACATGCGTCCGATGGTAGTCTTGATGGCGTAGGGAAATTTGCGGATCTGCAAAAAGCCCGTGCGAACGCTCAGGAGCAGGCCTACGCCGATGATGCACACCATGGCGGGCACGCCCCAGATGAATTGGTTGACCGCCTGATTGACGGCCGTGATCGTCTCGATCATATTTTTCCCACATCCTCTGTTAAATTGCGCTTTTCCAGCCGAAATGCCGGAAAACAAACACCTTATTTTACCGCAGTTTTTGCGTACTGTCAAATAAAATGCACAAAAAAGAGGGCGGATTTTTGGCAAACTCTCCCTCAACTGCTTGAAACTATTTTATTTTACTTGTCCTTCGCCGTCCAGCGCTTTCAAGAAGGCTCAGCACTTTCCAACTGCCTTGCGGTACACCGGGTAAGCCACGATGGCGGACAGCACTTCGGTGATCCAGAATGCATGCCACACGCCGTTGGCACCAAGGAAATGGCACAGCACAGCGGCCAGCGGCATGATGAATACGATGTAGCGGCACAGCGAGATGACCAGCGATTCTGCGCCCTTGCCAAGGCCTTCCAGTGCACCGGAAGAGGTGGTGGATACGGCAGAAACCACAAAGCCCAGACAGATGATGCGCAGGGCAGTCTGGCCGATGGCGACGGTTTCGGGGTTGGAAGTGAACAGCTGCATCAGCGGGCGGGAAGCGAACAGGCAGATGACCGTGCCCGCAGCCATGATGGCAGCACTCATGATGAGGGTGAGTTCGTAGAGCTTTTTCACGCGGGCGTGCTGTTTGGCACCGTAATTGTAGCCAATGAGCGGGCGCATACCCTGCACGATGCCATTGGCGGGCAGATACAGGAAGGTCTGCAGCTTGTAGTAAATGCCCAGCACCACCACGTAGCTCTGGGAAAAGCCCGCCAGCAGGCCGTTCAGGAAGGTAACCAGCAGAGAGGGCAGGGCCAGATTGAGGATGGCCGGCACGCCGATGGCATACAGTTTGCCGTCCAGTGCAGCATCCGGGCGCAGGCAGCTGCGGCGCAGTCGGATAGGCAGCTCAGTACGGACGTAAACGAAAAGGTAAACGCACAGGCTCAGCAGCTGGCCGATGCCGGTGGCAAGGGCCGCACCCGCAATGCCCATGGCAGGCACCGGGCCAAGGCCGAAGATCAGGATGGGGTCCAGAAGGATATTGCACACACAGCCAAAGATCAGCGCCGCCATAGTCACCTTCATGCGGCCCACGGCCTGAAACATCTTTTCAAAGGCCAGTGCCGCCATGTTGATGGTGGCAAACAGGAATACGATGGTGGAGTAGGTGATGCCGGATGCGATCAGGCCTGCGTCGCTGGTGAACCGGCGCAAAAAGCCCGGCATGATGACAATGCTGACAATGGTGATGAGAATGCCGTGCATCAGGCTCAGCGCCATACCGTGGGTGGCGGCAGTCTCGGCCTTTTTGTGGTCGCCCGCGCCAAGGTACAGTGCGATCATGGCATTGATGCCGATACCGAAGCCGATGGCGATGGCGTTGGCAAAATTCTGGATCGGGAACACCAGCGACAACGCAGTCATGGCGTCTTCGCTGATGCGGGCCACGAACAGGCTGTCCACGATGTTGTACAGACTGTTCACCAGCATGGAAATAACATTGGGCAGCGCCATGGATACCAACAGCGGCAGCACCGGTTTTTCTTTCATAAAGGTCTCGTTCATAGTGTTTGCATTGCTCCTGTAGAGAAAAGGAATGAATTACTGCAGCCGCGGAATCGTCAGGGCGAGACTGCTCGAAGATAAAAGCAGACGCAAAAAAGCCACACAATGGCTTTTTTGAAGTCATTGTGTGGCGAAAAGTAGCATACTGCTGTAAAAATCCACACGAATTTTATTAACTGTAGGATAACACGGCTTCCGGCAGATGTCAAGAGGTCAAACAGATAAAGTATGACTTTTATAGACTTGACCATTTTTCACCGGGAGGCTAAAATAAAAATAGATACTTTATAAAATAAGGAGAATCCTGCCATGAAATGGATGATCGCATCCGACCTGCACGGGTCGGCGTTTTATTGCAAAAAAATGATCAAAGCGTTTGAGCGGGAGAGAGCAGACCGGCTGCTTTTGCTGGGGGATCTTTTGTATCACGGCCCCCGCAACGACCTGCCGGAGGGCTATGCCCCGAAGGAGGTCATCCCGCTCCTGAACGGGCTGAAGCCGGCGCTTTTGTGCGTGCGGGGCAACTGTGACGCTGAGGTGGATCAGATGGTGCTGGATTTTCCCATTCTGGCCGACTATGCGGTGCTGCCGGTGGGCAGGCGGCTCGTTTACGCTACCCACGGTCATGTGCACAACCTGAAAAACCTGCCACCGCTGGTTCCGGGGGATGTCCTGCTGCATGGCCACACCCACATTCCGGCGTGGACAGAGTTCGGCGAAGGCAATCTCTACCTGAACCCCGGTTCTGTGAGCATCCCGAAGGAGGGGAGTGCACATAGCTATATGACACTGGAAGGGGAGACTTTCCTTTGGAAAACGCTGGAAGGCGAAGTGTACCGGGAGCTGGAGCTGTGATGGGGGCAATGGAGCTGGAAGAGAAAACGGTTCAGATCCGGGATGATTTCGACCCGGACAAAATTCTGGAAAGCGGCCAGTGCTTTCGCCCCCGGAAGCAGGCGGAGGGCTGGTATCGGTTTGTTTCCGGGAGACAGCTGCTTTACCTCAGACCACTGCGCAGCGGAACCTACACGGTGCGGTGTGAGCCGGGCACATGGGAAACCTTCTGGCACGGTTACTTCGACCTTGGCCGCAGCTATGCCGCCCTGCGCGGAAAGCTGGACAGCCGGGACGACTTTCTGCAGCGTGCCATGGAATATGGCCGGGGCATCCGGGTGCTGCGTCAGGATGAGTGGGAGATGCTGGTCAGCTTCATCATCTCGCAGCGAAAGAGCATCCCGGCTATCCGCAGGGCGGTAGAGCTGCTTTCGGAGCGGTTTGGCGAGCGGCTGGGCAGCGATAGCGAAGGGCCGGTGTATGCGTTCCCGACGGCAGAAGCGCTCTGCTGTGCCGGGGAGCAGGCGCTGCAGGAGTGCGGTCTTGGCTACCGCACCCGCTACGTGCTGCATGCGGCGCAGCAGGCGGCAGAGGGCACACTGGACCTGAAGAAGCTGGCTTCCCTGCCCGATGAAGCACTTTTTGCCCGTTTGATGGAACTGGACGGTGTGGGCAAAAAGGTGGCAAACTGCGTGTGTCTGTTCGGCTATGGCCGTGTGGGCCGTGTGCCGGTGGATGTCTGGATCGAACGGCTCATCCGGGACGAGTTTGCCGGGCAGGACCCGTTCCCGCAGTTCGGGCTGGAAGCAGGCATCGTGCAGCAGTACCTGTTCTTTTATAAAAGAAGCGTGGGATAAGAACCGCGGAGCCGCAGGCAGGAGCGTAGGACCATCCGCTAAGCAAAAAAGGCAACGGCTTCCTCTGTTTGAGGAAAACCGCTGCCTTTTGATCATTTTACTGCCTGCTTTAACCGTTCCAGATCTTCTGCATCCGGGTGAGAAAGGGCGTTGTCAAAATTCTCGATCAGTGCATCCAGATTGGGCAGATGGATCGGCTGCTTTTTCATGCCCTCATACCGCTGGCGTACCGAAAGCGGCATCTTGCCCTGACACATATAACGGCCGAAGACCGTGTTGCTCCTGTCCAGTGAACGCTCCACCTTTTTCAGGATCTTGTTGAAATACTCCTCACTGCCGCCAAAGCCGGCGGTGCCAAAAAGGAAGATATTTTTGCCGTGCAGCTGCTTCAAAAAGTCCAAAGTGCTTTCGTCAGCGTTTCCCTTGTCTGTCCAGAAGCCCACATAGAGGTCGTCTGCTTCCATGGCAGCAGGGTCCGGGGTGCCAAAATAGCAGCAGTTTTCCTGTGGCAGACAGGCGTGCAGCGTGTCTGCCAATAATTTTGTGTTGCCTGTTTTACTGCTGAATACGATCGCGTAGCTCATAGTTTCTCCTTTGGTCGGTAACAACAAAAAACACCACACGTTTCCGTGCGGTGCTTTTCCTTCTGGTGGAGAATACCGGGATCGAACCGGTGACCTCTTGCATGCCATGCAAGCGCTCTCCCAGCTGAGCTAATCCCCCAGATGTTTGTGCCGTGCCTGACGACAGGAGTAATTATACCAGCGCTTTGCCGGATTGTCAACAGCTTTTTTGGGATTTTCTGCAAAAAAATTCCCGCCGGGGAAATGCCCTTCCCGGCGGGAAAAATGACTGCGAAAAAACTTACGCTCTTGCGTTCTGCGGGTCGAAGATCTGCGGTGCGACACGGATCAGGATCACCACAAGGACCGTGGTCAGAATGGCTTCGGGCAGCATGTAGGTGGCGTTGTACACGGCACTGTACAGCCAGCACAGACCGTCCACGCTCATGTTGGAGATGCCGGGAAAGCCGATTTCGGTCATCCAGCTGAAAGCGTAGTCGTAGTCCTTCCAGACGATGTAACCGGACAGAAAGCTGCACAAAAAGCGCAGCAGGCACACCACAAAGGCGCTGACACCGACACCCACGGTGCGGCTGCGGAAAGGCTTTGCGATCAGGCAGGCAAAGCCCAGAACCGTGAAGGCCAGAAGGTAGTCCAGCAGCACGCAGCCCACCTGTGCCGTGAGGGTCTGGCAGTATGCCAGATTGCCAAGGCCCTGCACAAGCTGGATCAGGCTGTTGACGAAAGCGGTCATGATGCCCCACTTTGCGCCGTGGCGGTAGCTCATTACCAGAATGGGCACCATGCTGAACAGGGTGATGGAACCGCCGTGGGGCATGAGCGGGATCTGGATCATGCTCAAAACGGTGGACAGGGCGATCATCAGCGCACCCTCCACCAGAATGCGGGTTTTGGAATAGGTTTTGGTCATAGGGATTCCTCTTCTCAGAACAATAGTACACAAAAACAAAATGCGCCCGCTTTCCAGCAGGCGCACGGGGTTTGTGAAAGAACGGACAGTTCTGCAAACTCCCACGCCGGCATTGTCCGGTCAGGTAAAAGGGTACTCCGCAAAACGCGGATCTCAGCCTTTCGGCACCCCTGTTTTTATGTCCATGCAAAAGTATAGCGCGTCCGGCGCAAAAGTCAAGCCCCGGCGGAACATATCTGCCCCGGCCTGTGCATAGGCTGTACCATAAGTTCACAATGGGAGGAGTCTGGATATGAAGGGAGACCCCGAACAGAGGGCGGTACAGCTGGGCGAATATATCGCGGCCAACCGGGCCACAGTGCGTGCGGCGGCAGCGGTGTTCGGGTGCAGCAAGTCCACCGTGCACAAGGATGTTGCGGTGCGGCTGCGGACGCTGCAGCCGGAGCTGTTCCGGCAGGTGCGGGCGGTTCTGGCCTGCAATAAGGCAGAGCGGCATCTGCGCGGCGGTGCGGCCACCCGGCGCAAATACAGCCGCAGATAAAAGACGGCACACTTCCGAACAAAACGGAAGCTGTGCCGCCTTTTTTAGGTTCAGTCCCGGGTGCGGAACTGGCTCAGTGCGCCTTTTTCCAACCGGCTGACCTGTGCCTGACTGATGCCGATCTCCTGTGCCACCTCCATCTGGGTCTTGCCCTGCAGGTAGCGCAGCTCCATGATCCGCTTTTCCCGCGGGGTCAGCCCGGCCACGGTCTGCCGGAACTGCAGCCCGCTGATCCAGCTGTCCTCGCCGTCCGGGTCCCGCACCTGATCGATCACATACATCGCATCGCCGCCATCGGTGTACACCGGCTCTTCCAGACTGATCGGCTCCACCACCGATTCCAGCGCCGCCGTCACTTCCCGGCGGGTGAGCCCGGCGCTCTGGGCAATCTCGTCCATGGTCGGCTCGCGGCCAAGCTGCTTTTCCAGCGCTTCGCGGCTCTGCATGGCCCGGTAGGCGGTATCCCGCAGGCTGCGGCTCACCCGCAGGGCATTGTTGTCCCGCAGAAAACGCCGGATCTCGCCAATGATCATGGGCACGCCGTAGGTGGAGAAGCGCACCGGCTGGGCGGGGTCAAAATGATCGATGGCCTTGATCAGGCCGATGCACCCCACCTGAAACAGGTCGTCCAGATTTTCGCCGCGCTGGGCGAACCGCTGCACCACGCTGAGCACCAGCCGCAGGTTGCCTTCCACCATTTGTTCCCGGGCTGCTGCATCACCGGCGTGGGCGCGGGCCAGCAGCTCCCGTTTTTCGGCTTCGGTCAGCACAGGCAGCTTTGCAGTGTTCATGCCGCACAGCTCCACTTTGTTGTACATCCAAACGCCCCCGGTCTGTTTTGATCTTCACCGGGAGTATGGGATGCGCAGCGGCATTGTATGCGTGGAAAAAACTGTGCGCTTTCCCGTTTGGCAGGAAAGCGCGGCAAAATATTGTTTTTTGTGCGGATCTATGATATGCTGTATTTGCGGCGGCAACGCCGCCATCAGGCGCTGTGCCCACAAACGCAGGCGGCTAGTCCTTACCGGTACTTGGGTGCCGGCTAAAGACGATTTTTTCTTGAAGATCTCGTTCTCCCCGGATGTCCAAGGGCGGAAAGGGGGGATGCACCATGACGTTCGAACAGGTCGTGCTTCTGCTCACGCTTCTCGGCGGAGCAATCTACGTTACGTTTGAAATTACATGGACTGTTTCTCACAGTGATGACAAAAAGAAAAAATGACCGCCTCGAGTCCCAATCCGAGCGGTCATCTTTTCTTGACTAATCCGGTAAGGAACTAGCCGTTTGCAGGGCCAGCGCCTTTTGTAGCTTTATTATACGCGAATCAGCGTGGATTGTCAAGCCCAGCGGGCGGCAGTCCGCGTTTTTTCACCTCACTCGTTTTCCAATTGTACTTTTAAGGTGTGGATGATCCGTTTTTCCAGCCGGGAAATGTAGCTTTGGCTGATGCCCAGTGCGTCGGCGGCCTCCTTCTGGGTGCGCTCAATGCCGTCCGCCAGACCAAAGCGCAGCTCCATGATCTGCCGTTCCCGCGGGGACAGGCTGTCCACGGCCCGGCGAAGAACGGCGCGCTCCGCATCTTGTTCCAGCCGCTGGCTGATCTGGTTCTCATCACTGCCCAGAATATCAGAAAGCAGCAGCTCGTTGCCGTCGCCATCCACGTTCAGCGGTTCGTCGATGCTGGCTTCCTGACG
This sequence comes from Faecalibacterium sp. Marseille-Q4896, assembly GCF_017377615.1. Classification (NCBI taxonomy): domain Bacteria; kingdom Bacillati; phylum Bacillota; class Clostridia; order Eubacteriales; family Oscillospiraceae; genus Faecalibacterium; species Faecalibacterium sp. Marseille-Q4896. The sequence goes on along the minus strand of NZ_JAFREG010000003.1, from coordinate 65,265 downwards.
GCGGTTGGAGCTTTTGCGTAAGTACATCAGAATTTCATTGCCGATGCAGCGGCTGGCGTAGGTGGCCAGCTTGATGCTGCGCTCCGGCGTGAAGGTGTTCACCGCCTTGATCAGCCCGATGGTGCCAATGCTGATCATGTCCTCGGCAGGCACACCGCTGCTTTCGTACTTTTTGGCAAGGTACACCACCAGCCGCAGGTTGTGGGTGATCAGGTCGTCCCGGGCAGCGGCATCGCCTGCAGCCATACGAGCCAGCAGGACCTTTTCCTGTTCCGGGGTCAGGGGCGGGGGCAGGCTGGGCGCGCCCGCCAGAAAATGTGCGCCGCCGCAATAGCCCAGCCGTGCAAGGAGCCAACGCCAGAACCGGTGCAGAACATGAAACATGAATACCCCTCCTGTACATCTATAAGTATCGATCGCATCAAACGCTTCTCAGCGGATGCCCAGCTGTACGGCCAGTTCGCTGCCCAGCAGAGCTGTCCATGGCTGCTGTGTTTCCGGGCGGCAGAATGCGGCCAGAATGCCCGCTGCACTGCCTTTGCTGGTGCGCAGGGCCTTGGCCGGAACGGCAGGCAGCACGCAGTGCCCGGCAATGGTGGTGCAGGGCACCAGCCGCACCCGCAGCTCCGGCGGCGGTGCCGTGCCGCAGGCAAAATAACGGTCCAGAAATGTGCGCAGCTCCTGCGGCAGGGCACTGCGCACGGCGGGATAATAGACCAGAACCACTGCCTGCCCGGTCAGCGGGTCCTGCACTGAGAAGCCGGTGTCGCAGAAAGCCTGTACGGAGAGGGCTGCACCTTCCAGCTCCAGCACGGCGGCAAAGCAGCGGGTGCCTGCACGGCCAAAACAGAACAGTACACCGCGCAGCACGGCAAGCACTGCACCGCAGCATAGCAGCAGCCGGCCCGGAGACAGCGGCAGATAGACGCAGAGATTTGCGCTTTGCACTCCGGGCAGCAGCACGGCTCCGCACAGCAGCAGGTTCAGCAGCAGATACCACATACACAGCTGCACAAAATTGCGCAGGCCCGGCACACCGTAAGCCGCAGCTACAGCAGCACAGCAGGTGAACACCTTATAAAGGAAAGCTGCAGGGCCGGGCAGCTCCGGCAGCAGAATGCCCAGCGAAGCTGCTGCCGCTGCCGCACTGCCCGCCATCAGCCGCAGGCCGCTGCACTGCCGCGCACACAAAAGCCCTGCGCCCAAAAGCAGTGCTGCTGCGGCCAGAAAGTTCGTCAGCAGCAGTTCGTCCAGATAGATCACGGTTTTCATACACGATCCCTTTCAAATTCCAGTATCTTCCAATTCTGCAAAAAACCATGTCGCTGTGTGCAAAAAAGCGGCTTCTGTAAGAATTTTGAGACCGGATTTTCACAGTCTATCACATTTTTCACATTTTTTTCAAAAAAGTACTTGAACATTTCTGGAAAGTGTGGTATATTATTGCCATCCTAGTAAGGGACGTAAGCCAAACAAATGGCTTGCAAATATCTTTCTAAATTTGAAGGGAGAAATTCATTATGATGATGCCTGCAAACTTCTCTGCTGTTGCAGAAAACGAGATGACCTACGTTGTTGGTGGTAGCCTGGTTGATGTCCTGGCTCCTGCTATGACCACTGCTAACTGGCAGAACGTTTCCGCTAACGTGATCAAGATCGTTGGCAACGCTTTCCTGGCTAAGCACACCACCAATCTGCTGGGCGAGCTGTTCGATGGCAACTATGTTCCCGGCGATGTGATCGGCTACTCTATTAAGAATCTGGATAAGGCTTACAACAAGGGCTACGGCACCTTCGAGAACAACGCTTGGGGCCTTGCTGTTGGCGCTCTGAACGCTGGCATGCAGATCCTGGGCGGCCTGTCTGCTATCTACACCCTGGGCAGCAGCTCCATTGGTCTGGAAGTCAAGGGCAATAGCCAGGCAGACAAGCTGCTGTAAGCCTAGCCTGTTCTGAATGAGCTGGAGGGCTTGATTTGACATAGCGTTTGCTGTGTCAGATAAAAAGAGCTAAAGACCCCGCACAAGACAAGCAATTGTTTTGTGCGGGGTTTTTGTTTGCATAAAAACTTAGCAGGCTGTGGGAAAACGGCGCAGGGATGGAATGAGAATAACCCGTTCAAAAACAATTTCCCGATGGCAGACAAACTGCTGCAGAATTTTTCAAAAAACAGTTGACAACTCCCGGATGTGCTGATATAATAAATCACGTCGTCAGGCACGGCACGAACATCTGGGGGATTAGCTCAGCTGGGAGCCCGGTTGGTATCAAAACACACCCCCAGTCAGATAGTCCTGCGACAATCAATTCCCAACAAAAAACTCCATCCAAGAGGTTCGCTTCTTGGATTTTATGGGGGATTAGCTCAGCTGGGAGAGCGCTTGCATGGCATGCAAGAGGTCACCGGTTCGATCCCGGTATTCTCCACCAAAAAAGCACTGTACTTCGTTTGAAGTATGGTGCTTTTCTTTTTGATTTCTTGGAGGCTACGGAAAAAATCAGTCAAAAGTCTGATTTTGCAGGCGCATGGACGGCAACCCCCAATTCTTGCTGTTTCGTTGTTTTTGAAAATACTTGTTCGATGCCCGACTGTTTTGCAGGCGGACGTATCACTCCCCCTCGATGTACGGAGTAAGGTCGAAGTTGAACGAGATGTTGATCTGGTATCCGCGATATACGTCTACCCTGCGGATGAGCTGGTTGACGATCATCTTCTTCGCTTCAAAATTTGCACTGTCGTACAGGTCAGCATAAGAAATCAGTTCATCATACAGCCGCGACACTTTATCCATCAGCTCAGCCGTTTTCTCCAGTTCTTCACTGGCCGCTTCGCAAAGGTTTTCCAGCTCCGTGAGTTTCTCTTCCTGCGCTGTAATCATTTCGGCAAGGGTTTCTCTCGGTAACACGCTTTCACCTTTGATGCAAGCTAAAACCTCGGTTTTCAGTGCCAACAGGTCTTTTTCTGCCTTGTTCCGCTGTGTCTGAAGGTCTTGCAGATGATTCTTGCGTTCCGCATTCTCTTTTTCATAGCGTTTTGTAACGATCTGCTCTTTGGGGATACCCCTCATCTTGGAGAAAATCTGGCGGACAGCTTTATCAATGATCTCATCCAGAATGTGGACGGTATATCCCGTCTGCCCGGTGCAGTTGGTCTGCTTGCGGAGCTTTCCGTAACAGGTATAGCGAATACGCAGCGTATCGTCTAACGAACCATCTGCCATTTTTCGCCATTTACGGCTGCTGGTCAGTTCCAGCTTTGCACCGCAGTGTCCGCAGTAAGCGTTGCCGGCAAGCAGCGACTTCCCATGGATGTTCAAAGGAAGGCGATTTTCGGCTTCCGCAGTTGAGCGCACAGAGCGTTCATTCCGAATGCGCTGTGCGTTTTCAAACTGTTCCTGCGGGACAATCTGCAAATCCGGCATCAATTCTGACCGTGCATCCCCACAACGGAGAACGCCGGTGTAGGTCAGGTTTTGTACCATCCCCCGAATACTGGATGGGTGCCAGCACTTTCCAGACCTTGCGCGATAGCCAGAATTGTTCAGATAGGTAGCAATGTGCTGCGGGCCGTAGCCCTCATACACATACTTGTCAAAGACAATCCGCACTACGGCAGCTTCCTGTTCGTTGATGTGCAGTTCGTACAGTTCATGCTTGCGCTTGTTGATACGCCCACTCCGTACAAGGTCATAGCCATAAGGCGCATTTCCGCCCTTGAAGTGACCTTCTTCTACAAGCTGGCGCAGACTGGTGCGGGTACGGACGGAAGTCTTTTCGCTTTCTCCGTCCGCCTGCCAGAATCGGATGTAGTTCAGCAGTTTGTCAGTGTGGTTGTCGAAACGCTGCTCACCCTCTTGGGTACTCCATACCCGGATGCCGTTCCGTACAAACCATTCCACAACAAAGGGAGTTTCATCTGCGATACGACCGATACGGTCGAACATGAACACCAGCAGGATGTCAAACTTGCCCCTCCGGGCATAGTCCTTGATGATTTGCAGCTTGTCGCGGGCGGCGGCCCGGACTTTGTGGCCGGACACGCCTTCTTCCTGTTCTTCATGGACGATGACCCAGCCCTTCGATTCAGCGAACTTATGGCAAGCCTTTCGCTGCATGGGCAGGTCAGCTTCATGGTTGGAAGTGAAATCCACCTGCTTATCGGTGGAAACGCGGTACAAGCAGCAGACGCGGTTGTTGTTTTCTGTCATTGTAAATTCCTCACTTTCATAACAAAAGTGGGGACAGGCTTTATTTCGTTGTCAAAGAACGTCCGGCAATGGTTCGGCTTGTAGCACCGCCCGTTACCGCACTCAGTATAGCGTTTGGTTTTGCATTCGTCCATGATGTCAACCTACCTTCTTCGTATAGCTGGTGGCAAGCAGGATGTTCCGAATGCGCTCAAATGCTTCCGGGTTGGGTTCTTTGGAAAAACTGAAAACAACAGGATAGCCATTGATTACATGATATTGCCGGTCGGCATCACGGTCAGCCGCAGGAAGGTTCTCTGCGACCTGTGAAAATTTATCGATCATAAGATTGTAACTCCTATTATGAATAAATGCTGTTGTCTTAATATGTAACAATGGGCATCTGCGTTGTGCGGATGCCCATTGTCTTTAAGGAGAGATTCCTGTAAATGTCAGAACTTCATCGGCAGGGCATCCTTACGGGATTTGCCGTTGTACGCCGCATAGATGGGGAAAACGTATTTCTTCCATCCGGGCAGCTTTGCCGGGTTGTCCATCCCGGTGCGGTAGATTTCCATGGGATGGACGCTGCGCAGGGCACGGATCAGCCGTTCCTCGTTGAACTCACCGTGATACACTTCCACGAAGTACATCACACCCTTCAGGACTGCGGCACGGAAGGAATCGGGTTTGCCCTCCCATGCGTCCACAATCAGCCGCAGAGCCTCGCAGTAGATTTTCTCGCCCATCTGGTTGTACAGCTTGAGTGCAGTGCCTACGCAGCTGATGCGGTAGTCGCTCAACTGCAAGCTGTCATAGTTGAAGTCCAGACCCACCCGGTTGGTGGCTGCGAGGAATGCCATGGAAAGAGCATCCTCGCCCACGACCTTGGCACGGAGCTTGATGCCCGCCGTCAGCGGTGCAGCGTGACCGTTTTGCTCTGCGAAGAACAGGGCTTCCTGCTGCATCGTCAGACCCGTATACACCTTGCAGAGAATCGGGAGGTCTTTGCCACCGTTGCGCAGGATACGCGCTTCAATGGTGTGCTGACCGTCCGTTACATAATACCGGCCATTGCGAAAGCTGACCTTCGGCTCATTCGCCGTATATTCATTGAAGTCTCTTGCAATCAGCTCAACGCGCTTACGCTGGATGCCCCGCTGATAAAGCTCGCGCGGGTAGATTAGCTTGCTGCTGTGAATGACCACCATCTGATAAGGAGTGGCCACATTGAAAGATGCGGAAAAGTTGTTGGTGTTGCTCAGTCGCATTGCATTTCCTCCCGGATTCTCCAGATGTATTTTTCGGCTTCTGCTAAAATCTCACTGACCTGCTGCTTACGCTTCGGGATGGTGAGCAGGCTGGGATTAAAGGTAAAGCTGTATTCGAGCCGCTGTATCATGGCATGAACAGCGGATTGCAGCTCGGTGTACAGCATCATTTCCTCCACGCTCCCTGCGTCCTCAAAGGACGATTTGATGGGTGTGTAGGGATAGATGGGTGGCTTTCCATCCACTACTTCCGGCGGCGCATACGCTGCCGTGGAGCGGATGATGGGCTTGAGCTTCCGAATGCTGCCCAGTGGGTTCAAGGCAAGACTGTTCTTCAAGGCATAATCGAGCCGCTGCATATCTTCCGGGGCGAGATGCCCTAAGTATTTCAAAATGCGGCTTTTGTCGATGGTGAAGATCTGTTCTGCCAGAGCCATAGAGGACATAGACAGCCCTTCGTTTTCCAACAAGCAGTGTGTCGGCTGAGTTACTTTCTTTTCCGTATTGCTTGTCAGAGGGACAACGATGAGGGTCGGTGCGTAGGTATTGCCCACATCATTCTGAATGATGACCGCAGGGCGGTCGCCGTGCTGTTCCGAGCCGGTACTTGTGTTTCCGAATTGGACGTAGTAAATGTCTCCGCGCCGGAACTTCCAGTTTTGCTGCAAATGTTTACCTCCATGTTTTGTTATGTACAAAGCCCGCTGCTTTTTCTTGGCAGCGGGCTTCGTTCAATTTATGGTGGCATTCATTTTAATGGGGTGTGTTATCACCTCCCCGGTGACAAAGTGCAGTGCCGGACTTACCGGTGCATAACAACATAGTCATGCCCACGGTTGGTCTGGCAGACCGTGCAGGTGTCCATGCTCTTGTCAGGGCTGGGCACGAGCGCAATTTTGAAAGCCTTAGCTTCCACGAAGTGCCGGAGGCAGGTCGCGCAGAGGGTTCGGATGGATTTGACCATTTCCGGGGTCAGCTCCATTTCCTCGTAGATCTCCTGCTCCCGCACGGTAGGATTCAATTCAACCATAGAGATGTCCTCCTATGTCGGGTAGTTGTTTTGCGGATAGATATGGATAAGTAAAAGTAACAGGAGTTGTCGGAGACCGAAAACGGCATCCGACCGCTCCTGCTTTATTGCAAACCAACGTGTTATTCGTTGGGGAATCGTGTTGGGATTGCAGATCACTGCTCTGCCGATTTGGCAGTGCGATGAAAATATGAATAAAGTTCTCTCATATTCGCCCTCGGCTCCCTGAGAGTGGGGAATCATCTGGCGGCGGGCTTGTACCGCTCCATTGGCATCTCAGCCACCCCGCCTAACGCTGACCGGGCTGCGTTGAACAGAAGTATCATTATCTTGAAGTACCAGATGATTGAACTATTCAGCTTTCAAGGTCCGTGAGTGTGGACATATCACCAGCGGCGAGAGCCGTCTGGTGAATTGTCCCCTCACTTACGAGCCATCGAGAAGCCTCAATCTACACCTAAAAATCCAAACTTCTTCAAAAATTTAGTAATTTTCAAGATTCGCTTGCTAATATTTTGCTGTGCAATGCCATAAACTTTAGATAATTCTACGGTACTATATTCGTCGCGGAAATACAGCGTGATAAGCCGAAGTTCTTCATCGGAGAGTTTTTCTAACCCTTCTTGCAAACGCTTGTCTTTGATTTCGCCTACCCATGCAAACCGAGTCCGGGTCTCGTGGTAAGTATCGGTTACAGTAATTGCCTTTTCATACTGCTTAAAGTCAGAAGATTTCCTTCCCGTGTTGTCATCACCATCGTCAACGATTGCCAGTGTGTTTGCAACGTAGGAACGCTCACTATTGAGAACGCCCAAATCAAAATCATACATGGCTTGGATTGCATCTTCACTCATTCCCGCCTGTTGGTACTGCACACGCAGCCGTTCCCACTTTTTGTTCAGTTTTCGACGTTCGTTGCCGTTATTAAATTCCATTGTTGACCTCCAAATTTTCGATAATTCGTAAAAAATTGAAAATTTGGAGATTCTAGGGATACTTTGCGGCCAGTTCCAGCCACGAAAAGAGGGCAAAAAGAAACATGAAGTGTCCTTTCCGCTGGATGCGGAGGATGAGGACACCTCACTGCTGGACAGGGCACTGGCTTTTCTTTGGGCGCAAAAAAAGAGACGCATTAAAGAAAAGGGTACAGACACTGTTTTCCATCCGTAGATGGAAAGCAATATGAGTATCCTCAGCCTTTAATGCATCTCAGGCTTTCGATATATTTTTCTTCGTTACAGGTCAAAAGCGGTTTATCCGGCTAAAAAAGGACAAAAAATAAAGCCTTCGCAGCCAGACAACAAGGCTTTGCCTTGCTATCATAGCACACGAGGGTCTTACAGAAGTCACATGACGGTCTTATGAAAGTCACATGGGGCGATTTTTGAAAAAATCGGGTCACGCAGAAGTCGCATGAAGGTCACATGAAAGTCATATAGCGAAACTACGTTGTTTTATCGTTCGAGCGAAATGAGCAGTTTCTGATACTCATCTTCGGGCAGTTTCTGCTTTGCAGCCGCAAGCTCGCCCGCTGCCATCTCGTCCATGTGCTGCTTCTGGTACGAGCGAATAAGCCAATAGTAGGCTTTTGTGTTTTCCGGCGCGATGGTCAGGGCCAGTGCAGCATCCCGATGAAGCAGATCGTATGCGTGGAAGTCCATCAATTGCTTCAGCAGTTCATTAACTGTACTCATAAATGCGAGGTGGTATCGGTTTGCGTAGTGAACCAGCCAATGTTCGCCATTGGCAGCAGAAAGAAGTTTGCCCTGATACAATGATGCCGCTTTTTCGAGCAATCTCACCTTATTTATAGCAGAAGTGGCTTTTGCGGCTGCAATGCACAACTCATCGAACCGCTGAAAATCGGTCGTGATATGGAGGTCGGGGTTGAATTGGTAGCCAGACGGCGTGGAGAGAATCAGCTGCTCATCCGAGATAATGCTGAATGCTTGCCGCAGCCGGTAAACGAGCTGTTTGACCTTTTTTCCGGGTTCGTCCTTATCCTCCAGTTCTTCTGGCCAGATTTCCTGTACGATTTCCAACGATGAAAGGGCTTTCTTATTGGAAAGCAGCATAAAGGTCAGCAGACGGCTGATTTTAGGAGATTTCAGGTCAGACTCCGGCAGGACACCGTGGGAAGTGTGGATTTTCAATTCTCCGAACAAGCTGATGAAGACATCATGGCTGCTCTTGATATTTTCTGGCGAGAATGCCATGCTCAGACTGTCAGCCATTCGCTTATCGTTGTATGCCGCCAGTAACACATAGGCCAGAAGTTTAAGCATACTGGTCTGATGGGTGTACCGCTGAGGGTTGCGCACGGCAATCAGGGCGATTTGCCGTGGTTCCAGTGGAATCGCAAGGACGGACTTAATACCTAAGCGCTCATACAACCGGTATTCGTCCGGGTAGGTGTCCTTGACATCTTCTGCATCAGAAACGACCATCGGGGTTCCTCTGCGCACTGCCTTTACCCAGCGGTCGAGAAATTCAGACGATTCAAACTCATTTGTAAGGATAGTGGTTTTATCTTCTTGGCATTCATTGTGCCACCAGAGCGGCTTCCACAGCCCCAAATCCAGATCAACCTGAATTAGACCGCACCAGTCGGCATCATAGAATTTACAGGCCGCTTCCATGACCCGCAGAGCAACTTCCTTCGGCGGCAGATGGCGATAGTATAACTGTGTCTCCAGCTCATTCATTGTGTTCTCAAAATCAAGCGCACACTGAACGTTCTCCGTGTCAAGTTCTTCGCTCACCGAATCAGATTGCCGCATAACAGACACCTCCTGAATAAAAAGCAGCATCCGGGCATTCTTCCGCTTAATACGGTGAATCCCGGATGCTGCTATGTAAAGCTATCTCTCCACCGCATAAGCTGAAGAATGCCCCATCATTTTGCTTTTAAATAACAAAAACCGCCTGTGAGTTGAAATCTTCACAGACGGTTCTAACATGGTAGAGGGATAAAATTATCCCATTCAAAAAGCAACCAGCTGCCATGACCTCGTATATGAGATTTTAGACTCATTTGGCTTTGTTGCCCTATCTTTCGGTAGGTTTACCAAGTATTAAGTTCTTTGATAATTTACTTTTTTACGATTGTTTTTATAAAAGCCGTAAGTGCATTGATCTGCTCGGCATCGAACTGTTTTAGCTGGTCAACAAGTGCATTCATTCCATTGGAGGTTTCCTCGCCGAAATTAAAAAATTCTTGTGGAGTAATGTTGAAATATTCGCAGATGTAAAAGAAATTTGCCATCGTCGGAAAGGCAGTACCACTTTCGATTGCACGAATATAGCCGGGATTCTGCCCGATTGAGAGGCTCATGTCTCTTGCAGACACACCCTTCTGTGTGCGCAGCTCAGTAAGCCTCTTAGAAAACTGTTCTTCGTACATGGCCACCACCATCCTTCTCAACTCTATTGTAGTCGAGAGCATAGCTGAAACCGAATGATTAAATCTATTATTTTTAATTGATATAATCAACTACCTGTGATAGACTAAAAGAAAATGGAAAAAATAAAAACCATGAATTTTTACATTCATGGTTTATGTTTCCTGTCGCAGAGTAGCCCACTCTGCGACAGGATGATTCAATTGAATTTTACCGCCGATTACACGGATGGTCAAGAGAAAGCAATCTGAAATTCTGAAAAAAAGAAAATAATGTCGTACTTACTCGACAATTTCAACAAATTCGATACAATCCGATTGTATGCTCCGTCAAATAAGCCGTCAACGAAAGGAAGGTTTTTGTGTCAAGAAAAGGATTGAACATTTATAAAAGGAAGGATGGCCGCTGGGAAGCACGCTACATAAAGTCGCGAAATGCGCTGGGAAAGCCCAAATATGGTTATCTGTATGCTTCCTCCTACCGCGAAGTGCGATGTGATCTACAGCACACGCTCCAGCTCCAAGGTAAACCATCCGGAAGCGAGGAAAGAACCAGAAACAGTACATTTGAACTTGTTTCCATGGAGTGGCTTGACGCCTTTTCCATTAACTTCAAGGAATCCACCTACATTCGTTATCGGACGCTAATCGAATGCTATCTCATGCCATCATTCCAGACAGTAAAAATCGAGAAGATCACAAAAGAAATGGTAAGGAAGCTTTGCAAACACCTTGAACTGCACGGAAAAAAGGATAAAACCGGTCTTTCTCCCAAGACAATCTCGGATGTGCTCTCTGTTCTGCGTCGCATTCTGAATTATGCAGGAACACTCGGTATATTCGTAGATTCGAAGGTTCTTGATATCAGGGTCAAGCAGACGCAAAAGTCGTTGCCCATTTTAAGCCTCCCAGAGCAGATGATTTTGCAGCAATATCTAGAGGAACATCCCGATGCTCTGAATCTGGGGATTCTTCTTTGTCTACTGACAGGAATACGTATCGGGGAGCTGTGTGCGTTGACGTGGGAAAAGATCTCGATTTCGGAAAGGAATATCTATATCTGTCAGACGATGCAACGTATCCAGAATCGGGTACCTGGGAGCAAAAAAACACATATCGAGATTGCATCTCCCAAAAGCAGCTCCGCTAATCGGAATATCCCAATCTCAAATTTGCTGTTCGGTTTTCTGGAGCGCTATTCCCTGAGTCACACCGGATTCTTTTTGAGCGGTTCTCCTTCGAAGTTTATCGAACCGCGGTGCATTCAGCGAAGATTCCACAAGATTTTGGATGCCTGTGGATTGGAAAAAAGGAATTTTCATGTTTTAAGGCACACTTTTGCCACACGCTGTGTGGAAGCAAAAATCGACATCAAAACTCTGAGTGAGATTTTAGGACACTCATCTGTTACCATCACAATGAATCGATATGTTCATCCTTCGTTGGAGCTGAAGCGGGAAACGATGGAACAGCTGGCAGATTTTATTTCCGTCAAATAAGCCGTCAATCCGAATTGCCAAACGAATTACCGTTGCTTTTTCGCCATTATCGCAGAGTGGGCTACTCTGCGACAGAAAATAATCCCAACAACTCACCTGTGCATTGTTGTACACCGTATAGATTCGGGTGTAAAGGGAACTTTTGATTCTACGGCAGAAATTCGTCTGCTGAGAATATAACAAACTTTTTACTTGAGGAGGACTTTATTATGAATTTGATGAAATGCCCCAACGGCCACCACTACGATGCTTCCCGGTTCAGCAGCTGCCCCTTCTGCGGCATGGAAGGTGTGAACGTTGGGCCGGATCAGACGACGGTTCCTTTGGACGTCCCGGTGTCTCAGCCGGGTCCCAGCGTAGCGACTGAACCTCTGAGCACTGCAATCCCCGATGACGATGACCGCACGCTCCCTGTAACTGCAGATATGTTGGACGGTGCTACAGAAAAGTCGGCACCAGTTGTTGGTTGGCTCGTCTGCACGGAAGGTGTGAATAAGGGAACCGACTATCGTCTGCATCAGGGCCGCAATTTTGTGGGTCGTTCTTCGGAGATGGATGTCTGCATCCTTGGCGACAACACGGTTTCCCGCAGCTCTCATGCGATTGTTGTGTATGATCCGCGTAGTAATGTGTATCTTGCGCAGCCGGGCAGCTCTAAAGAGCTGTTCTATGTGAACGATAAGCTTGTGCTCAACCCAATTGAGCTGAAGGCCATGGACCAGCTCAGCATCGGCGACACGAAACTGATGTTTGTTCCCTTGTGCAGCGAAAAATTCCACTGGTAAAACGAAATAAGGGGGAATCGTTGTGATAAATCGGGCTGGAAATAAAGAAAAGGCAAAACGTGTTCTGAATGAAAACGGAAATCTGTCCGGAATGGTCGGCATGGAGATTCTGTATCGGGTGATTGCGGCAATCACAAGTGTCCTGCTGGGTGCGATGATCGCAGGCGGCATTGGGGTCGTGTCGGCGGTTGTGTCGGCACCGTTCAAGCTGTTTGGTCTGGCGGGAATCATCATTGCCTATGTGCTGATTACTCCGATTGCAACGCTCGTCGGTGCTATCGCCGGTGGAGCAGTTGCCGGGCCGTTTGAAGTGGCACGATACCGGTACTATCTTTCTCTGCGGAAGAATGGAATCCGACCAAAAGTCACCTGCATCTTTGATGCATTTGATTTCTTTATGCAATTTGCCCTTGTTACAGGAGTGCGGATGCTGACGATCATGTGGATCCCGGTTCTGATCCAGTTTGCTACGCTGTTGCTGGCGGCTGTTGTTGCAGCGGCTTCTCGGAGTTATCTGGCGGCAATGCTGCTGGTGATGATCGGCATGATTGCAGCTCTCGTTGTTGCGGCCTACCGTTCATATCAGTTCTGGCCTATGGCTCTGGTGCAGGCAGATCATCCGCAGCTGAATGCAGAACAGGTTATGGAACGCTGCAAGGTAATGACGGAAGGTCATAAATTCGACCTGTTTGTCTTTGACCTCAGCTATCTCGGCTGGAATATTCTGAGTCTGCTTACCGGCGGTATTCTTTCTGTCCTGTATGTTGCACCGTACAAGATGATGGCAACTGCTTTTGTTTATGAAGAAATGAAGGGCCGCCCGGTCATGGTGGATGACATCAAACCGTCCACTGACGGCAACGGAATGACGATTGCTGTAGATCCGAAAAAATTGATGGGGATTGGCAGCACCGGTGGAAAGAAGCCGACTTCTCATATCCCGGCTGCTTCCAGAGCTGCGGGAGCAGCTCTGGAGGGGGTCGCCGGTATGTATGCGGGCTCGAGCTATCCGCTGGAGCCGAACCAGCCGGTCATTCTGGGCAGAGACCCTGCCTATGCGAAGATCGTTTTTTCTCAGGGTGCGCAGAAGATCAGCCGCCGCCACTGTGAGGTCATGTTCAACAGTCAGGTTCAGAAATATCGTGTTACCGATTTTTCCAGCAACGGCACCTACGTAAACGGAAGCCGCCTCCCTGCGAATTCTCCGGTGCTGCTGACCCGGGGAACGGAGCTTGCATTGGGCGATAACAACAATATCATCCGGCTGAGCTGAGTGATGCAGTATGCCTGAGAGACGCAGAAAAAGAACGAATCAGGATCGCGGAACAGATGAGGTGAAGCAGGATCGGAGCTTACTGTTGTATGTGCTGCTGTCTTTCGTGACGTTTTCGGTCTACCATTTTTATTTCATGGACTTGTGGGCGAAGGATGTCAACATTCTGTGCGAAAAGGATGGAAAACATACGGTGGGCGTCGAAAAAATGATGCTGTTCAGTGTCCTGACATTCGGCGTGTACAAATATGTGTGGCTTGCGGAGATCGTGGATCGCATTTGTGACAATGCGGCGGAATACGATGTGGAGGTCCGGCAGGACAGCGAAACCTTCTTTGTATGGATGATCCTGGTTCCGGTTCTTGGATATCTCGTCGCAATGTATCGAGCAATTCAGGATACGAACCGACTGGCTGAGGCATATGAGCGGAGCAGGCAAAAGCGCACGGAAGTGCACGACAACCCCAACACGAAACCTCCCCCGCCCTGTATGCGGGGGAGACTGTCTGGGTTGACCGGAAGTTTGGCGGGCAGAAGCTTTGAGCTGATACCCGGACGATCGGTGGAACTGGGTCGGAACCCAGCGGAGGTGTCGCTTATCGTAAGAGGCGAAAAAATCAGCCGGATTCACTGTACGGTTCAATATAATGGAAAGGATCTTGGGTTTAATGTTACCGACCATTCCCGGAACGGGGTATTCGTCAATGGGGTGCGTATTCCTTATAATGTGCCGACTTATGTGTCCGGGAAAAGTATTGTCGCACTGGCAGATGGTGCAAATAAGTTTCAGCTGATAGAAGCGGCGGACGAAGATGATAGGAGTCCGGCTTTAGGAGCAGACAATGAAGAGTAAAAAAATCATCGTTGCAGCACTGGTGGCAGTGGCTGCAATAGTACTGGCAGGATGCAGTCCGAGAAGCTCGATGGCAACATTATCCACCGATTCAGATTCGGAGACGGCAGAGGTCTTTTCGCTAGCCAAGGTCTTGAATCTTGGAACGAACTACTTGACCTCGCTGGATTATGATAACGCAATCTTGCAGTATATCGATATCATCCAGCACGACCCGACGAACAAGGAAGCCTATGCGGGCCTGTATGCCGCTTATGCAGCACAGGGAAAAGCCGATGAGGCAAACAAGGTCTTTGAACAGGCGCAGGAAGTGTTTGATGACGAGGCGGACTTTCTTCCAGGATTTCTGGATGATGCAAAGCTGGTCTTTGAAAGCGGTGGTGGAAACGTTCCCTTCCAGATGCTTTCGGAACACTTTTGGAATGACTTGAATTCGGTCTTTGCAAAAGACGTGGGCGAGGCGTGGATTGCGGCAGACCCGCAGAATGCCGACCCCTATGCCCTGCTGGGAGCACACTATGCGGCACTAGACGATGAAATCGGCATTGAGAAACTGCTCCAGAATGCGGAAACAAATGGCGTCGATTTCAACACCATCGATACCAAGATCAAAACGAACTCGGATGGAACCTGCACGCTGACGGTACAGATTAATGATTTCCTGAAGGATGAATCGGGGCAATCGGCATCTGTAAGTGTCAAGGTTGATGCGAAAGACAACGCTAAGACGGTCACCCAAAAGGTGGCCGAGAAAGCAGCGGACAGCGCAGCAAGCAAGGTCGTGGAAAAAAGCGGACTCACCGGCGAAGCGGCCGGCATCGCAAATTCGATGGCTCAGGAGGCTCTCCGAAAGGGCCTCGGCAGCGCGGGAAGCGGACAGGGAACCGAATCGTCCGGGACAGTGACGGCGCCTACCTATGACCCGTCGCAGGACAGCGGCGAAAGCGATGATTTTGACTGGTCGCAGATTCAATCGGAGTTTGATAGTCTGAAAGACGAATTTCCGTCTTAAAAGTCGTGTGGAGGAATGTGCATGAATTATAACGAAACCAGTCAATGGGCGGCGGATCTTGGAAGCGGCTACAGTTCGATCCGACCTCTTGGCGAGGGCGGGATGGGCACACTGTACCGCGCGCACAAAGACAGTCTGGATGTTGATGTCGTCATCAAGCGTGTAAAACAGAAGTTCAAGGGACGGATGGACGAGCGCGCGGAGGCCAATATCCTCAAAACGTTGAAGCACAAGTATCTTCCGAGAATCTATGACGTGATTGAAAGCCCGAGCGGCTATGTCTATACTATCATGGACATGATACCGGGCGAGAACATGCAAAACTACGTCAAAACGCACGGCTCGGTCAGTCAGAAGCTTGCATACCGGTGGGCCTGCCAGCTCTGTGAGGTAATCGCCTATCTGCACTCGCAGGTACCTCCGATTCTGCACTGTGATATCAAGCCCAGCAATATTATGATAACGCCCAACGAAGATATCTGCGTCATCGATTTCAACACATCACTTGTTTTTTCAAAAGGCGTACTGGCAATTGGCGCAACGCCGGGCTATGCGGCACCGGAACAGTATACCCGTCCGGGAGCATCGCCCGATACGATCGAGACGGTTCCGCTTGAAGAAACCATGCCGCTGCGAGGATACAAAGATGCGTTCGCCTATCAGAATGTCAGATCCAACAAGGGCCCGTCCGGCAGAGGTGTGAGCAATTCTGTCACGGCGGCGCAAGCAACCAATGCGGGTGGTTATGGCACTATCAGCAAGAGGACGGACGTTTATGGCATCGGTGCGACTCTATACTATGCAATCACCGGGCAGCAGCCCGGCCATTCGCTGAAGGATGTTCGGCCCATCACGAGCTATAAACTCAAATTCAGCCGTAGCTTTTTGCTCATCATCGCCAGAGCGATGAAGAAAAGGCAGGAAGAACGCTTCTGCGACGCACAGGAAATGCTCCGGGCGCTGCAGGATATCCATGCAATTGACGGACGCTATAAAAAGGTGGTTCATTCTCAACGAGTTGTGGCGGCGGTCTCTCTTGTCCTTGCGGTATCAGGAACTTTGGCTATCCTGTTTGGCGTACAGCGAATCGGCGTGGAACGGTACGCCGCTTATGACGCCCTCGTGCGGAAAGGCCGGACGGCCGCCGATGAAATGCGCTTTGATGAGGCGGAGCAGGACCTGCAGCAGGCTATCGCGATTTACGATGACCAGTTGGAAGCATATGTGGAACAGGCAGTCCTTCTCTATCGGCAGGGAAAGTATCAGGAGTGCATCGATGCAGTGGAAACGACGCAGTCGCGTGAGCTGAAATATTACAGCAGACAGAGCGTGGCAAACCTGTACAACGTGGCAGCGGAGGCCTACTACGAGCTGGAAAGCTATGAATCGGCTGCGACGATGTACCAGAAAGCGATAGGATACTCTCCTGATATCCTGAGCTATTATCAGGGTGAGGCGACCGCCCTGATTCAGCTGGGCGATTATTCTGGCGCGGATGAGGTCCTTGCAGAGATGGCGAAAGCTGTCCCTGACGCCGAACAAAGCGGTGCCTATCAGGTCGTTCAAAGCGAGCTTCTGAGAAAACAGGGAGACCTGCCGGATGCGCTGGATGCCGCCCGTAAGGCAATCGGCTCGGCGGACGGCAACGACCAGCTTGCACGCGCGTACCGTCTGGCAGCATCGATCTGTGAGGATATCGGAGACTCCATGCTTTCGGAGGAAATCAATCTCCTGAATCAGGGCATTGATCAGCTCCCCGATGGATATTACAACGCGCTGGCCGGACAGCTGGCGTCCGCATATATTCGTCAGGCGGAAGCGACCGGGAATCCCGGCTATCAAAAAGATGCCTTGCGAACCTATCAGCAGCTGGAGAAAAACGGAAACACCACGCTGGAAGTCCGGCTGAATATCGCAATGTTGCAATATCAGCTACATGATTTCTCCAAAGCGATGGAGATGCTTCAGGCACTGAAAAACGATTACCCCAAGGACTACCGGGTGTATAAATGGCTCGCCTTTGTTCAGGGCGAACTTGATTTGCAGAACGGAGCATCCTACACGAAAACGCTGGGATATTACGAAACGGCTGCTGAACTCTATCGTGCAGAGCAGGCATCCGGCGTGTATGACCCGCAGATGGATGAGCTGGACCGCATGGCACGGAACAACTGGCAGTAAAAGAGGTGGAGAAAATGACGGTTGGACAAATCATGGTGGTGTGTGGTATCTGTCTGGTGCTGGTTGCTGTTTTATTGGCCGTGGTCGGGAGCGTTCTGCTGCACAAAAAGAAGAAAATGGTTCTTCTTGAAATCGAACACGAATACCGCTGAGAAAGCAGGAAAAGGAACATGAAATATTGTGCCGCATATTATTCCGATATCGGAATACAGAAGGAAACGAATCAGGATTCTCTCCTTCTGGTGCAACGAGGTCAGACTCAGGACGATGAAGCTGTCCTCGCAGTGATCTGCGACGGCGTAGGTGGACTGAAAATGGGCGAGCGGAGCAGCGCAGCGGTCGTGACAGCCTTCCGGGACTGGTTCGATGAGCGTGTCGAGGAACTATATGAACAGGAAGAACCGGAGACGGAGCTGTTCGATGACTGGGACAATCTTATCCAATCGCTTCATATCCGGTTGAAAGACTACTCCGAAAAGGCCGGATTCCGCAGCGGAACGACAGTGGAAGCTGTTCTTTTTATGAAAGGTCGGTATTACATCTGCCATGTCGGAGATTGCCGGACATATATCATTTCGGATACCCTCACGCAACTTACGACAGATCATACCATCGTCCAGCGTGAACTTACCGAAGGAAAACTGACACCGGAACAGGCCCGGAAAGATTCGAGACAAAGCCTCCTGCTTCAGTGCGTGGGAGCGGGCAAAGACGTGAAACCGGATTATCTTTCCGGTGAGGTTCTGCCGCACCGGACGTTTCTGATCTGCTGCGACGGGTTTCGCCGCAAGGTGACAGAGGCTGAAATAAAAAAGAGCTGCAGGTATTCTTCCAAGGAGAAAAAGTTACATGAGGCTCTGGAAGAAACAGCACAGCTCTGCATGAAACGAAAAGAGACGGACAATATCACAGGCATCCTTATCAGCGCGGTCAGAGAGAAAAAAGGTCTTTTCCCATTATGGAAAAAGGCTACGCAGACTGCGGGGAAAAAGGTAATAAAGGATATCTTGCTGGAACACTCTACTCCGGCGGATAAAATATTGTAAAACAAAGGAGACATTATTATGGAGGACAACAGAAAATTTGCAACATTCTTTGCGGATGCCCCCAAGGGCAAAAAAATTGGAGCGGTTCTTTCGTGGATTGCAACGGTGATTTTGCTTGTGGCACTTTTTGTGCCGGGATATCAGCTGAGATACCAGATGAAAACGGAAAAGGGGACCTTTAAGGATATCCCTGCAACCATGACTTCTGAGCTTAAACAGATGAAAGAAGAAGCAAAGCTGAATTTTCAGTTCGGTGCGGGCACTACCTCCGATAAGATCGATGAATTCGTTGAAAAAGGCAGTACGAGTGTATTTTCCTATCTTGTCAGTCCCGATTTGCAGAAGGCAAGGCTGGTAAATCTTGAAACCATGAGTGATGCCCCGGATGATATCTCTAAAATTTGCGTGGCACTGTTGGTACTGTTCTTCGTGCTGGTCGTCGTAGCGGCTATTGCCAGTGTGTTCACGATAAGCTGGTGCGCACTGGCGGCGAACCTGATTGGCATCATCGAGTTGCTGGCAGTGTACTTCTTTGTGTTTGCGGGTAAATTTTCCATCGATCCGACGGACACTTCGATAACCAGCCGTGTTGCCCCTGCACTGACTATGATTCTGATTGTGCTCCTCGTACTGACCGCAATCATGTCCGTGGCTTCCGTGATCGTTAGCTATGCGGTGCATGAAGACGAGGAAGCGTTCGTGGACGACTGGAACAGCAACGATCCGAGTCGGGATGCCGAGACGAATCTGGTCGATGACGGCAATGCCACAACCGTGCCGGCAACGGACAACTCGATGACAGTCGTGGCCTCTTTGATCCAGATGAACACGAACCGGAGTTTTGCAATCTACAATAACACAGAGGTTGTGATCGGCAAGGGTTCTCAGGCAAACATCATCGTCTCCAACCCGATTATCAGCCGTGCCCATGCGAAGATTAGCTGCCGTAATGGTGTCTGCACCATTCAGGACCTTGGCTCCAAAAATGGCACGTTCGTGGGCGACGAGAAAATTCTGGGCAGCAATACAGTGACGCTGGCGAATGGTATGTATATCACGCTCGGAAACGAAATCTTCCAGTTCAAAATCTGAGCCGGGAAAGTATTAGGACGGGGTGAGATAAAAGATGGCGGGTCTGGAAGAAAAACTTTGTCCCGTTTGCTTTCAGGAAGCGATGGAGCATGGGGAGTGTCGGAACTGCGGGTATCATGCAGAAGAATCTTCTGCAGTGAAAGACTATCTGGCACCGTTCACCATTCTGAAAGAAAAATACCTGTTGGGCAAGAGCTTGGGACAGGGCGGTTTCGGAATTACGTATCTTGCTGAGAATATGCAGAGCGGCCTACGCTGCTGCATCAAAGAGTACTTCCCGTCCGGTCTGCTTCAGGGGAGGACACCAGATGGTGCCCTCATCCTGGCAGATGAAGAAAACCGGCCTGAGTATGAAGAGGGAAAGCAGCAGTTCATTGAAGAAGCATGCGCCCTTCAGGAGCTTCGAGAAAATATCTCTGTCGTTGACATTCGGGATTTTTTTGAAGAAAACGGGACGGCATATTTTGCAATGGAGCTGATTGAGGGTTGCAATCTGCGGGTGTTCCGAAAAAATCATAATCCGAAGCAGACGCTCAAGATGGCACTCCAGATGCTGTTCCTGCTCGGAAGTTCACTGGCAGAAGTCCATCGTTTCGGCATGATCCACGGGGATATCAGCCCGGAAAATATCCTTATCACACAGGACGGTGAAATAAAGCTCATCGATTTCGGCGCGGCACGCTCGTTCCGTCAGGGGAGCGATAGTAAAGAAAGAAAAATTTACCTGAAGCCGAACTACGCCCCTTACGAGCAGTATACGCAGAAACCGTGTCAGGGACCGTGGACGGACATTTACGCACTGGCCGCAACTTTCTACTTTATCGTGTCAGGGCGCAAGATGCTGGACGCACTGAGCCGTGCGAAAGGAGCCTCCTATCCCCCGTTGCACGAGCTGTGTCCCGCTGTCTCCCGGCAGCTGTCGGACGTGATTGACAAGGCGTTGGCGTTCGACTACCACGACCGTTATCGCAGGATGCTTGATTTTCTGGATGCACTGGAACAGGTCGTCCGGCCGGAGGACTACGACATCGATCTGGGGGCACTGATGCCGAAATCAAAGGCATCGAAGCAGGCTGAAATTCATGTCGAGACTTCCGACGACTCGGAGAAGATGTGTCAGGTTGAGGAGCAGAATATGCCAGAGCCGAAGGGCCTGGCCGCATTCTTCCATCCGAAAAAACGCAGGCTGGCATATCTGGAGCTGACGATGCGGAAATCGGGTGGTCACATTTCCAGACGGCGGTGGATAATCGAGCCGAATCGCACGGTGAAGGTCGGGCGTCTGGCGACGAGCGACGTGATGATGCCAGCGGATAACCAGATCAGCCGGAATCACTGCGAGGTGTTTTACAACGAGCCCAAGCGGGAATTTATCGTCAGGGACCTGTCCAAATATGGCACCTATCTGGCGGACGGAAAGCCAATGGAAAAAGAAAAATCGTATACACTGAAAGATGGCGATATTTTTTGTGTCGTGTCGCCCGAGTACACATTCAAGGTGGTGATTGAAACGTGATGTCCCTGTTCAAGCGAAAAAAGGCAGGCGAGGAAGCCAATACCATTCCCGAAGCGATGGATGATATCACACAGACTCTTCTGATACCCGTAAAAGACGAAGGAGAAAAAACGATGTGTGCCGACGCCTATGAGACGAGTCAGGCGGAGATCGCCAGCTATACGTCGATTGGAACCCGGAAAAGCCAGCAGGATTCGATATGCTTTGATTTTGGGGATTTCTGCACAGTCTGCGCTGTGTGTGACGGTATGGGCGGGCTTACCGGGGGCGAACGTGCCAGTGCTTTGGCGGCGCATGGGGTAACGAGATACCTGCTGGAACACGCTCAGGCGGAAGATATTCCTACGGAGATGGGACGCGCAGCACTACGACTGAACGAGGAAGTCAAGAATCTCCGGGACCCGGCCAACCAGAAAATCGAAGCGGGGACGACTCTGACGACAGTGTTTCTCCGTAACGGGAAGCTGTTCTGGTGCAGTATAGGAGACAGCCATATTTACCTGTATAGAGATGGTACGCTAGAGCAGTTGAACATCGATCACAATTTTGGTGCCCAGCTTGACCAAATGGCACTGGAGGGCAGCATAACACAGGATGAGGCACTGCATCATCCGCAGCGTGCTGCTCTGACAAGCTATCTTGGGATTTCGGAGCTGACATTGATCAGCGGAAACCGGATGCCGTTCCAGCTTCGGAAGGGAGATGTGCTCATTCAATGCACGGACGGGCTGTACCGCTATCTGCCGGACAGCACTATGTGCAGAATTTTGGCCGTGACGGGAAATCTGAAACAGGCGGCGGAACAGATGGTCAAAACGGCACTTGCTGTTCCCGGAGGGCACGATAATACGTCGGTTCTATTGGCAAGATATAAAGGCTGAGATCAGAAAATTATAGAAAGAAAGGGGTGCAATAAAAAAACTGGAAGAAGGCACAAAATAAAAGGAGTGTTGCTTTATGGCAAACAGCAAACTTCAGATGCCCGCTAATTATATGGCACTGAACGAAAGTGAAATGTCTTGTGTTGAGGGCGGCGGTATCATTTCTCAGGTCTGCTATGCTTTCGGACGTATGTTCCGTAGCACCTACTACGATAAATGGGAAAGCGAATCCAAAACGCTTGAGCAGTCCCATGGTGCTGTCGTTTCCAAGAAAAACGGTGTATATACTTACTCCGATGGTTATACCCACACAATGTCTGGTGGCAGCAACTGGGGCTTTACCAGTCTCGGTGACTTCTTCTATGGAATCGGCGATCTGTTCGCTGCATTCTATCTGTAAATTCTAGGCTTCTGCGAAGTATCGCAGAGCTTTAACTTATGGCATTCTTCCAGTTTTTTTATTGCATCGCAAATTTCGGTAACTCAAGCAAAGGAATATCATTATGAAAAAATCTACTGCGGACCATATGCACAGAAAACGCCGTAAGAACAACTTGGTATGGCTCTTTGCCCTGCTTGGCATTCTTGTACTGTTTCTGGGAACGATTTTGGCTTTTTTGATTTTCAGCAATTTGTCGTCTAAGCCTACTGAAACTGTTCAAGAAGTCTCTGCGGTGAATGGAACAGGAATTGTTCTGCCGTCCCATTTTACGGAGCGAAAGATCACAGATCCTTCCACTGCAAGAGACGCAATCAATGATGTGGCGGATACTCTTGGAATTGTTTCAGTAGAGGATGAGCTTGGGACTGCGGATTGCAGCACAGTATTGGGAGATACATATTACAGCTTTCCGCAGGTGTACCGGGGAATACCGGTGTATGGCAGAAAAGTTACCGTATCGGCTGACGCAGACAGTGAAGCTGCACTTTTGACTTCCGGATTTTATCCGATTGAAAATCTTTCCGTTGAAGCTAAAATTACCCAAAATGACGCTGAAAAAATAGTTGCAGGGTTATATCCGGGAGAAGCGGATATCTATGTAAACAATTTGGTGATATTTTCACTGGACAAAACAAATCCTGAATTGGCATGGAAAATATCGGTTCATCAAAACAATTCGTGGGAGTCAGTGTTTTTATCAGCTGTAGATGGAAGGGCTCTAAAGACCTTTTCGAATGAATTGACAGATAATGAATCCAGCAGCAATCGCTTTACAAATGTGTACTTGTATAATGCTGAGAATCGGGATATTGAGGTGGATTTTAGAATAATTTTTGATGATGGAACGACAGCAATATATGATGGGGATGATGATGACGAATGGGTTTCACTGAATAATCAAAAATATACAACGAGCGGAAGCTGGAGGCAAGTCGTATTGACTGCCCAGAACGGTGAGCGTTATAAAAAAATCGGGAAAGGCGGAATTTCAATCTCTACAGAGGCATTGGGTGGTATGCCTGCAACGGAACTTTTGCCGATTGATATTGCCTCTTTGACGGATGGCATGGGAACACCCATCGTAGCACTTGCAAAATTGCTGGCCGTCAGCAATTTTTATCGTGACGTGCTTGGATATGATGCCTTTGGCGATGACAATAAGGCAGTGGCAATCGTTGCAAATGATCATAGAGGAGGTAAGGATTCGAATAATGCCTCAGCAGGTTATGGGAGAAGCAAGATTTTCACGCGAATTTCTGTTGGAGCAACCTGCTCGCCGACAATAGATACTTTAGGACACGAAGTCACACATGCAGTTGAGCAATCCATCAGCCGGATGACATATGAAGGAGAATCTGGTGCCTTGATGGAGGCGATTTCGGATATTATGGGAGAAATAATTGAAGATTGGTATAATGACTCTCCTAAAAGATTATATCCGGATATTCTCAGGCATTGGGATATCCCACTTGAAACCAGTTTGAAGTGGCTTGACGGAGATATTTCATGGATTTTTGGGACTGTGGGTGAGCTTGAGCGGAATCTGGCTGACCCATCCAGCGTACTTCAGGGGGATGGACTACCTTATCCGACGAAATACAAGGATGAAAACTGGCGCAAGTCACAAAATTATGATCCCGAAGCACAGTTTTCTGATCATGGGGGAGTGCATTCTAATTGCACAGTAATTTCTCACGCAGCGTACCTTATGACGCAGCCGTCTGTGGACGAAACAAAGTATGAACCTCTTTCTACCTATGATTTGGCACAGCTTTTTTACAAATCACTATATGGGATTTCAAAGTCTGATATCAGCTTCAGTGAATTCCGTAATGTGCTTGTCTATACTGCTTACTCTATGTGCCAGACAGGAATGCTGACAGCAAGGCAGGTTGCAACGGTGGATTGGGCTATGGGCATCAAAGCAGGTATTCCAAATTCTTTATTTCTTGACGAAAACGAGAATAGTGTGGTATCGATTGATGGTCAGGCTAAACTTTATGTCTATGCATGGGATGGAACATTATGTGATAATTATGATTTGCATATTGCTCAGTTGGATACGGATATATTACCACGGGAGTACGATGAAAATGTGCAGAAAATTGTAGCGTATGATTACACTATTCGAGAAGCAGAGGCATTTCAAATCGATCTAACACCGGGAATTTACGAATTTAGATTAACCGACCCAAATGGAAGAAATCAGGAAGAAGTAGAGTACCTGAGAGTTGTAGAAAACAATGGGTTAAAGGGGTATCCTTTTTATCCGGGATTCGAAAATGCCAATGTGTTAGAGGTCGATATTTCACAGGAGCCGAAGCAACACTCTTATGGTATTTTTTATGATACCCTCACGTGGGAACAGGCAAAAGCTGCCTGCGAAGCAAAAGGCGGCCATCTTGTGACCATTACCTCGCCAGAGGAACAGAAACTGATTGAAAGTCTGAATACTCAGAACAGTAAGCTTTGGATCGGCGGCTATAAAAATTCTGCCGGTCAGTGGTGCTGGGTGACAGGTGAACCATGGGAATATCAGAACTGGGGCGATGGAGAGCCGAACAACTCCAGCAATGTTGTGGCAGACGAGAGTTGTGTGGCTGTGTGGCCGGTAAAGTGGAACGACTTGGCAAACAGCAATACATATGAACAGAGCGGCTACATTTGTGAATGGGAAGCATCCGATGCAGCCGAGGAAACACAGGTCGAAGGTTACACAGGACACCTTTATGAGTTCTATACATTGCCCGAATCGGAATGGGAGTCTGGCCCAATCACATGGCAGCAGGCAGAGAAACGCTGCGAGTGGAAAGGAGGTCATCTAGCGGTCATTGAATCGTCAACGGAAAATTTCCTTCTCTACAGCGCAATGAAAGCGAAAGGGTATGAGAATGCCTACTTTGGATTCAGCGATGAAAGCTCTGAAGGAAACTGGAAATGGGTCAATGGAACCAGCACATCTTATACAAACTGGCATTCTGGTGAGCCGAGCAATCAGGATGGTATTGAGCACTATGCAATGTTCTATGAAAAGTTTCAAGATGGAACATGGAACGATGCAGATGGAATAATTGATGCCGGATGCGCCTACATCTGCGAATGGGACGACCCCACAGATAAAATATCTCAGGGAGATAGCTTTACAGATCAGCAACTGCGAATCATTGCAAAAGATTTGGGAGTTCCGGATGACCTTAATGTAGAGATTCGTCAATCGCCGAAAGCATATTGGGAGGCTGCTGGCCTTTGGGATATTTATGTTGAGATAACTCATAACGGAAAACTAGTGGCATCGGGAAGCTTCGATGTTGAAACGGGAGAGATGGGACGCAACATTTATATCTATACTCCCGTCTGATACTCTTTTTCTTCAAAGCTTCTGCAAGCAGTGCGCCGTGGTACCACGGCACGATTTTTGAATCCGATTTCTAAAAATCAAATTCAAAATGCTTGTTGGGCTGTGCCCAAACCCCTTATGTTCTGCATCCGGTGGATGCAGGCTGCGCATTCCTGCGGAACGCTTCTATTGCGTGTCAATGCACACTCTCCCTGAAAATTCCGAATGCTTTTTGGTGTAAGCGTCAATGGCGCAGTCATGGCATCCGTGGTAAAATGAATGCGTTGTGTGCCTGACACACGAAAAAGAGAGGACGGATGCAGAGATGGAACAGCTTTACCTGATGCCCGGTGAGGAACGCTACACGAAATTTCAGGACGAAAACGGCGTACCGAAAGTTCGGTATACTTACTGTTCGCTGCACGGCAGACTGTTCAATTGCACTTGCAAAACCATGGATGAAGCCCAGCGGTTGTGCGAGGACTGGCTCGTAACACAAGATCGCTGCTATATAAACTAAAAAAGACCGCCGAGAACCGACCATAAAAGGTCAGGCTCTCGGCGGTCTTGGCTTATCGGATTTGCTCTTTTTCTTTGCTGTCCTTTTCCTCCGCAAAGAACAGTTCCACATTCTTCTGCGCTTTTACGATGTCCTGCATCTCATCCCGCGCCTTTCGGTACTCTGGGTAGAGTGCTTTTTTCTTGGTGAGCAAAGCCGAATACTCTGCATTCAGGTCTTTCACTTTGGGCAGCTTTTTCAGGCCAGATTCATTGAAAGCGGCTTTCGCCGTCTTATGCAGCGTGACTTCTTCCCGGTGCGCTTCCAAAAATTTGGAGCAGTACCCGGATTTACGGTAAGCATCGTATACAGGCCGGGTCTTGGCATAGTTGACGATGTGCGCCCGGAGGACGGCGATTTCTGCCATACGCTTCTCGGCGGCCTTGATGGAATCGCCCAGTTTGTGATGGCGAGAAAGTGCAGCATCAGCACGCTCTTTCAGCTCATCCGCACTGCCGATTTTCTGCTCCTGCAAAAAAATCAGCGTTTTGGACATCTCTTTCAGGTTATGCTTCTTCGCCCAACGCTCGTATCCACCGCCCTTGCCCTCGGCAAGTTTTGCTTGAATGTCAACCAGCAACTGGAACGGCTGCTCTTTGGGAGGTTGCTTCTGATGTGGGCGGTGTTCGGCTTTTCCGGCAATGACTGCTTTGATTTCATCCTCGCTGTACCCGGCACCCAGTGTCTTGAACCGGATAAAGCGTTTCTGCCGTGCGCCTTTAACGGAAGTGTATTTGCCGCGTTTGATTTCATAGCCCTGCTGTTCCAGTTTTTGCAGAAAATCTTCGTAGTCGGTGGGCTTCTGCTGCAAAATCTCGTCGATTACACTGCACAGCCGGTCGCGGTTGCTTTCCTTTGGGGGGTAAGTGATGCGCTTCTGCCGTTCCCGGTAAGGCTTCTTTTCAATGACTGACAGCTGATGCTCCAGACAAATCAGGTCGCTCAACCGCTGCACTGCCAGACCGGAAAAGAAAAAATCCCGGAATTTTCTTGTGCCGTCCAGAGTGGTCGAGTTATAGATAATGTGATTGTGGATGTGTTCCCGATCGGTATGCGTTGCAACGATAAAAGCGTGTTTGCCTTTCAGAAACCGGGAGGCCAACTCATAACCGATGCGGTTTGCTTCTTCAGCCGTAATTTCACCAGGCCGGAAAGATTGCCGTATCTGATAGGCGATAATGTTACTTTTTTGGCTGCGCCCGGTGGCCTGCTCGTACAGCTTTTTTGTGAGCATGAACTCCTCGTCCACAGTAAGCGGGCTGCATTGATAGCTGCTGACAAGTTCGCCTTTTTCAGTCTTGTCAGGATTCTGTGCATAGTTGGTGCGGTCTTTCAGGCAGGCGGCAATAGATTTTCCTTTGTGCTGATGCAGTGCGATCAGACGAGTAGCAGCCAGAGCAGATCACCTCCTAAATGAAAAAGCCGCCCGAAGGCGGCAAGAAGATTCAAAATCAAATCAGGTCCCGGAGCCAACCGCTGAATTTCTCAACGCCCTCCACCATTGCAGTTGCGCCGACAAAAAGGACAAAGCAGAGAAATTCGGCAACCAGCAGAATCAGAAATTGATCCCAAGTCTGGCGGTAGACGGTGTAGATGCCGCAGCCAAAGATATACAGCATCAACGGCGCGACAACATAGCTGGACAGAGTAAGCAGCCACTTTGCCATCAGAGCCAGAAAAGCCACGAACAGAGAGATCGGGGCAAGCATCATCTTGAATAAAAACCTCATATCAAACACCAGCCTTTCTTTTTCGCCCCTATTATAAAGGTATCGCCCCTTGCCTTGCAAGGATGTCAACCGTTATGTAAACCCGCAGCCTCCTACTGCGGGAAATTTTTTAGAGTTCGGTGAGTTTGGCGAGAAGTTGCTTGCCAATAGCTATCAGCTCATCCAACCGACTACGCAAGTCCTCTAAATCGGCGGCATAGAACTGCCCGCTTTCATTGGCCCGTTTCGCCACCTGATTCAGGTTGTTGCTGCAATTCTGAAGAAGGTACGCCATCCGACGCAGCTGTGGTAAATCAAGATTCAGGCAGTAACCATCCAGAGCCATTTTTCGCAGATAAGAGCCAATGCTCAAAATACCGCAACTTTCCATCTTCTGACGAATGCGTTCCAGTTCGACTTTGCTGACCCGGAAATGGAGCTGCTGGTCGCGACGGTCGTTCACCGGGCATCACCATCCTTATCCAAGTAAGATTTGAATGGTCGGACAGGCTCCACTTTATCAGCCTTTTCTTCCAGAGCTGCCAGCACAGAGGGGCGGGCATCCGGCTTTTCTTCCGCTTCGGGTTCTGTCCGGCTGGACTGATGCTCCATGTTCAACAGCGCATCCAATTCTGCAAGGCGGGCAGACTTGGTTTGCAGTTCTTCCTCCTGCGCAAACGGCTTGGCGATTTCAACCTCTGCGGCCTGCTTTTGCTGTTCCAGAGAATCCAGTGCGGCCTCAGCATCGGCAATGCGGTCGGCAAAATTGCCGATGGCATTGTCCAGACGGACGATGTTGCCGCGAGGGTCATCGCCCAGCGGTACCGGATAACTCAGCTCGCCGCGGAGAACGATTTGATGCTCATTCTTGAAACTGTCAAAGCGAATGTTCAGCTCAAAGCCGCGATAGGTGCCCAGCAGCATCATATCCGCATTCGGCATCTCCTTGCAGGCGAGCATCAGCCGCTCACCAGCTGCTTTTTTCTCATCGAACACCATGCCCTTGATCGTCATGCCGCAGAAGTTCTCCTTATCCTGCGGGTGTGCGTCTGCGATTTGGGCATCGTTTTTCAGAGCCGCAATACGGTTCTTCGCTTTCTGAATTTCCTCCGGGTAATGCTTGAGCAGCTTATCTTCCAGACGATATTTTTGGTTCTGGTAATCCGAGCGCAGCACCTTGAGCCTTGCTACCTGCACATCCAGATCCATCTTTTCCCGGATGCGCGGGTCGCCTGCGCATAGGGCCTTGACCTCGGCATACGAAAGAGCCTGCTCATCCACATCATCACAGGAGCGCATCGGAGATTTGCTCGTCATGATCTGCGAAATAAACTTCTGCTTGTTTTCCAGCGTTTGCCAGAGGTAGGCGTCGAATGTCCCCTCCGTGACGTAATTATAGACGTAAACTTGTTTGTTTTTGTTGCCCTGACGGATGATTCGGCCGTTGCGTTGGGTCATATCGGACGGTCGCCAGCCTACATCCAGATGATGCACGGCCACCAGCAGGGTCTGGACATTGGTGCCTGCGCCCATCTTTGCAGTGCTGCCCAGCAGGACACGCACCTTGCCGCTGCGGACTTTGGAGAACAAATCCGCTTTCTTACCTTCAGTATCAGCGTTGTGGATGAACTCGACCTCCGATTCCGGCACCCCGGCGGCAAGCAGCTTTGTGCGAATATCATCGTAGACATTGAACGAGCCGTCTCCCTTGGGCGTGGACATATCGCAGAAAATCAGCTGCGTCAGATTATCCTCTTTGGTTTCGTTCCAGATACGCAGAACATTGTCGACACAGGCATTCAGCTTGCTGTCCGGGTCATCCGGGGTGAGCGGATTCATCAGCCGCTGGTCAAGGCCGATTTTACGTCCGTCCGAGGTGATCTTCAGCATATTGTCCACCGAGGGGTCAACCGCACCGCTATGCACCTCAGCAGCACGTTCGCTCAGGGACTTCACCATGTCCTGCTGGATTTCCGAAGGTTTGACCACGACAGTTTCAAACTTGGCTTCCGGAACAGGCAGATGCAACTGGTCGGAAGTCTTGATGTCCGCTGCCTCCTTGAACATATTCATCAGCTCCGGCAGGTTAAAGAACTTGGCAAAACGTGTGCGCGCACGGTAGCCGGTTCCTTCGGGCTGGACTTCGTCAAGAGGTTTTCGGTAATTTTTCTAAATTCATCAGGTTGTCTGCAAGGAAGTCCCGTGTGACCTCGTGTCTGCACATATCCTTGAACATCTTTTCAATCGGCTTTTTGGCAGTTTCGGACTGCTTCACGCACACAATAAAGGTGGTTTTACCGATCTGCACCGAATAACTCGAATTCTGATTTTCCATTGAATTTCTCCTTTTATCGTCATTTTCTGAATTTGGCTGGCAGACTGGCAACTGTGGGTGTACCATGATTTTCTTGCCAGCCAAATTTTTCTGCCAGTCAAATGGCTTATTCCATCCAAAAGACCTTCTTGCGGCCTTCCACGATCTTGCTTTTCAGGGCATCGCCCAGTTCCCGTTTTGCATCCCGGACAGTTCTGCCGGGGATGCCCCTTTCCAGTGCAGCCTTGTCGATGTCCTCGCTGAGCACCTGCTTTCCTCCGGCAAGCAGGGTGCAGATCAGGTCTTTGGCTTGCTGGGTCTTGGTTTCCCGTTGCGGCTCGATGCCGGACAGCATCTCGTCTGCGGTAATGTCGTACTCGCCGACCCAGCGGAAGCCACCCTCGTCCCCCAGAGAGAACGCCAGTGACGCTCCCGGCGGGGCAAGAGAACTTTTCTCGTGGGTCAAGATGCGCATGGTGGGGTCGTGCTTCAGCTTGCCGATGAACATGACGCTGCGCACGGCGGCAGCAATGTCGATGGAGCCGAGGCCCCGCTGCAAGCTCTGCATTCCAGCGGCCTTGTTCAGATGCCCAATCAGCAAAATAGCGCAGCCTGTTCGCTGCGCTACCTGTCCCAGCCGCATGAAGATGGGGCGCACCTCGTTCGCCCGGTTCATGTCCACATCGGCACCGAGATACGCCTGGATTGGGTCGATGATGACCAGTCGGGCGTTGTTCTCGACAATGGCTTTTTCAATTCGTTCATCGGAGAGTGTCAGCTGCGCCTCGCTGTCGTCAATGACCAGCACCCGGTCAAGGTCTGCACCTGCTTCGATCAGGCGGGGCTTGACCGTATCGCCCAGACCGTCCTCTGCGGTCTGGTAGATCACGTTGAAGGGCTCCATGCGCTCCATGTTGGGCAGCAGCTTTCCGTTGGTGCAGGCAGCGGCAAGGTGCATGGCAAAATAGGTCTTGCCCTCACCGGGATTGCCTTGCAACACGCTGAGCTTTCCAAAGGGCAGATACGGTTTCCAGAGCCATTCCACCGGGGTCAGCTCCACATCGCTCATGCGGATAATCTTCACAGTTTCCGGTTTTGACGGCTCTTTCAGCACGATGCTCTTGAAATAATTGCGGTTCGGGATCTCTGCCCGGTGCACCAGAACATCGTTCCAGTCTTTCATACAGGGCTGGATGCGGGTCACGCTCACCGTGTCCGGCAGCAGCGCCGTCAGCCGCTTGCAGGCATCCTCTCCGGCTTTGTCGGCATCCAGACAGAGGAACACCCGCTCCACGTCCGGGCGTTCCGAGAGGAATTGCCGCAGCGCCTTGCCCGACACCCCGCTCAGCGACAGATAATTGTGCTGCTGCCAGTTTTTCGGGAACAGTTCGATGAAGGACAGCAGGTCGATGGGGGCTTCAAAGACCAGCAACTGCTTGTCAGTGCCACGGTGGGCAAAGCCAAACGCCTTTTCTGCACCGGTCGCATCCTGCCGAAACTTTTCCCGAATCCCACGGCTGCTTGCGTAGTGGGGATGCCCGTCTGCATCCCGCCCCACAAAGACCACGTTGTGGTGGGCGGCGTCCTCATAAATATCTCCGGCAGCGATAAAGAAGTTCACCAGCGAGGGGCTGAGTTTCCGCTCCTGTGTCAGATAGTTCAGGATGTTGGCGTTGGTGACGTTCCGCAGCGGCAGACGAAACGCCGGAGAGGGGGCGGGACCAGCCTCCGGCTGGGCTTCGCCCGGCTCTCCGGTCAGCATCTGCACCGCTTCGGGGAAAGACTTGCCGTAAAATTCCATCACGAAATCCACCGGCAAGCCGCCCTTGCTCTGGCTGTGCCGGAACCATTTGTTTCCGCAAATGGTCAGGCTGTCGTGGGCTTTCCAGCGATATTCTTTTCCGCTGCGCACCAGCGTTTCGCCCTGTGCCCGGAGAAATTTTTCCAGATCCACCGCATTGGCTTTGTCAATCTGGGCTTGGGTGTAGGTCATGCTGCTCCCTCCTTAAATCTCCTGTGTGTGATTTTTCGTTTCCGTTTTCTTTGTGGTCTGCGCCGCCTTGGCTTCTTCCAGCTTTTTCAGCACCGATTGCTTCTCCGGGGTCTTGCCGCCCGGTGCGGAAAGCTGTTGCTTATTCAGCACCATGTCAATATACTTGCGGATATTTTTCAGGGCAGAGACGTCCGGCTGCAAGGTTTCCAGTTTGGTACGCAGTTCTGCGCTGCCGGATTGCAGCGCAGAAAATTCGGCATCCAATGCCGAAACATCCACCGCGGTGCTGCCGTTCAGCTTCATCAGGGTGCGGACGGCTTTGTTGAATGATTCCAACTCGTCCTTGTGCTGGGCGGCATAAGCGTCCTTGGTCAGCTTGAAGTTCTTCTTGATAAAGGTATCATGGACAGGTTTCAGCTTGGCATGGACGGCGGCAGCATCCTTGATCTGAGCGATTGCCCGCATACGGTTTTCGTTCTGCTTCAACTGTCTGCGGAGTGGAGCGGCGGTCTGGTTCAGGTTAGAAATTGCAGTGTCCAAATCCTCGATGGTGTTCAGGGAATGGGCTTTCAGGTAGTCCACCGCCTGTTTGACTTCTTCAAAGTCTCGGACAGTGCATTTCAGTTTTGCCCTGCCAGACCAATCGCTGCGCTGCTCGTTGCGGAGGTTGAGGTAGTTCACCAGCAAATCGGACAGCGTGGGTTCCTTCGCCTTTTCCAGAGCGTCCAGAAGAAGTTGCTTCTTTTCATTCAGGTCTGCGATCCAGCGTTGCAGCCCACGAATCGCACTGCGGATGGACTGCATCAGGCTATTGGCGGCGCGAATATCCCGGTTCAGGTTGCCGAGAAAAGTTTCCACTCCACGCTTTTCCATCTGGTGTGCGGCGGGACCGAGATGCACGGTCGGTATCTGCTGGATGCCCTGTCGCTCAAAGGAGCGCAGGTCAACACGTTCCGGGCGGCCAGCCGCTTCCAAATAGCGGTTGGTAATGGTCTCCCAGCCATGCCGCCAGACCTCGGCATACTTCTGGTCGTTCCAGTCCACCGTGTTTTCCTTGTGGCACTTCCAGTTGCCGGAAGCGAGCCGGATGCGCTCACCGTTCTCGTCAAGGTCGTACACCTTTCTGGCTTTCGGGAGCCACTTGCCGTGTTCATCTATTGCCCGGAGCGTCAGCAGAATGTGAGCGTGTGGGTTTCCATCTCCCTTGTCGTGGATGGCAAAGTCGGCAATCATCCCTTTGGAAACAAACTGCTCCTGACAAAACTCTTTTATCATGGACAAATACTGCTCCTTCGGCACCTCCACCGGGAACGCCAGCACGATGCGCCGGGCAAGCTGGGAGTTCCACTGGTTCTCCACAGCTTCTACGGCGTTCCAGAGGGTCGCCCGGTCTGCATATCCGGGCGGCGCATAGGATGGCAGCATGATCTCAGCGTGGACAAGCTCTTTCTTCTTGTTGTAGAATTTTGTTCTCTGGTCGTACTCGCTGAACAGCCGTTCGCCGCTTTGGTAAGCGGCCCCGGCAACAGCGGACTGCCCTTGGCTGCGCTTGACGATGGTAATTTTGAAATGCGGACACGGAATAGGCATCACCCCCAAACAAAAAGACCGCCCAGCAAGATTGCTCTTGGTGAACGGTCTGGAATTGTATTCGGTTTTGCTCGCCGCCTTAGAACGGAGTGCCATGCGCTTCGATCTCAGGCGGGAGCCGCAAAAGGATAGCTGCAAAGCAGCGCAAGGAAAATGCAGTTTTCCTTGGGATGGAATCGGGCTGGCGCACAAACGCCAGCTTCGATTTCATCGAGCCGTCTGCAAGACCGCAATTTCACCGGAACGGTGTATAATTGCGCCCTTTATTCTAAAGGGTGCGGAACGCTGCGGCTTTCGTGCAGGTCGTGAATCATCTTTGCAAGAGCCAGCGCAACTTCCGGCTGACGGAACGCAATTTTCAGCAGCTCCATCACCTGATCGTTGGTGAGTTCTTCCGGCGCAATCAGAAAACTTTCCAGCATTCCGGCACGGGTACACAGCCGATGCACACGGGCCTTGCGGGTCAGCTCCGGTATCTGGTGTTCCAGAATTTTCTCCCGGTGCTGGTAGTAGCGCAGCTGCTGTTCTGCTTTGGCTTTCTCGCTGCGGAGATAGGCGAGATCGGTTTTCGGTTGGGTCAATGGCATCACGCTCCTTTTCAAAAGTTGGTTGTATTCGACATTTTTATTGGTTCGTGGTACACTACACACAATCAATGTGAATAGAGGTGACTGCGTTGCTTGCGTTATATCTAAGTGTGCTTGATGATCGAAACTTTGAAGAAGATTTTACCGAGGTGTACAATACATACAAACGGCTGGTTTACCATACCGCTTACAAAATCATGGATGATTCGTATCTGGCAGAGGATGTGCTACAAGAGGTATTTTTGTACGTTGCAAAAAATTTTTCTAAAATTCATCGAGAAAACTGTCACGAACTCGCTGCTTATCTCGTTAGTTGTAGTAGAAGCCGTGCATATGATATGCTTCGCAAACAACGAGAAGAATTGCTGGAAGATGTCCCAAACGAACCAGATGCCGCTCCGGTGCCGGATGATGCAGCAGTTAGCACCGATAACATTGAACGTCTAACAGAACTGATTGGCCAAATGAAACCGATGTACCGTGATCCGCTACGCCTTTTGGCAATGGGATATACAAACCGTGAGATTGCAAAATCGCTGGGATTAACGGATGAAGTGGTACGAACACGGCTCTTTCGAGGACGAAAACTATTATGGAAGGAGATGAACAGCCATGAGTGAGCGGACAGACATTTCATTTGATGCGGCTTTGATGATGGCACTTCGTGCAGATGCGCAAAGAGAACTGGATTCGCTTCCAACGCCAAAGCAGTTTGAGGAAATCTACCCAGATACGTCCCAATGGGACGAACGAATGACAGAGGCCTTAAAGAAGAAAAAGCACCACCCAGTGTTGAAACGAGTACTAATTGCGGCATTGACACTCGTAATGCTGACGGTTGGTGCTCTTGCGGTCAGCGCTGATTTCCGCAGGGCAGTCTATACGATGATTCAAAAATTTCTGCCCATTGAGATGCAGCTGACTTATCAGGTGGATGGCGAACCGCTGGAGTGGCTCCCGGATGGATACAGCGACCATTATGTGCCGAACGGCTTTGAAATGGACGATGTGCAGAAATTTGAGCGAGCAGAAAACTTTTTACATGTTTACTCGTCAAAAGAAACAGAGGAAAGCTACACAGTCCGTTGCTCAATTATCCAGCCAGGGCAGCAGTCCCTGTTTGATAATGAGCATACAGTGTACGAAACCGTAAAGGTCGGAGAAGCAGATGGTGTACTTGGAACCAGTACGGATGAACATGGAAAGAATGTTTATACTCTAAGTTGGGAACATCGGGGGATTACACATACCGTTATGGGAAACATTCCATACGATGAGATTATGAAAATTGCGGAAGGTATCCGTTAAGAAAGCTGGACACTTGTGAGAGTTCACAAATGTCTGGCTTTCTTTTTGTCTGAACTTACAAAGATGGAAAATTTGAAAAATTTTCTCCTGAAAATTGAAACGAAGCGAATGCGAATTGCGTTGATTATACAAAGGCTCTTGATGGGAGCAAAAAAACGGAGGTGTATGTCTATGTCGAAAAAGCGTTTGTTGTCCATTGTTGTTTCAGCGGTGATTCTCTTGAGCTTTGCCTGCACCGCAATGGCCGCTGAAAAGTCTGAACGGTATGTAGGCGATAGTACGGTCAACGGATCTATTTACCAAACATACTATCAGGTTGATGCCCAGACTCGAACTGGAGTAAAGAAAATCAGCGTTTCAGGCGTTCTCTATGAAAAGGGGACAATTGGAACATGGCAAAAAGTAAGTAGCTGCTCAAACAGCAGCACGACCTCAACCTGCATGGTGAGCAGTAGCTTTAACACTAAGCCCGGAAAATCTTATAGGCTTGAGTATTCTGCGACCTTTAGCTATTCCGATGGACGGAGCGAAACCATTACCGGAAGTACCAGTAGATAAGTGGAGTTTGTTATATATTTCAGCAAGTTAGAAAGGTGTGAGGTAATTATAAAGGCGAGACCAACGCGAGTTATCCGATACCTAGCTATAGTCGCACTGTGCTTGCTTTTGGGCTTTATGCTTGGAAGAAAAAGCAAATATGAAAAACGAGATTATTTGAAACAATTCAAAATTGGAAAAGCAACATACTCTGAATCGTTGATATATGAGGCTTATGGCGGATTGCAAAATGATGGGATAATGTTAGCGGTATACTACGATGTGGATGCAGCCAAAATTATTCATCAACTCGATTCATGGGAGAAAATTAATGATTCTCCAACCATATCTTCTATATTAAAAAATGTGTCGTCATATTTTGGATTAGATTTTGTGATTCCTGAAATTGCAAGTGGAAATTTTTTTCTTTATGATAATAGTCAGCATAAGGAACTACGCTCGGAAGCCGAAATGAATACATTGCTTTTACATTCTGAAGATGTGAATTTTAGTCTCGTTGTCTGGGATGATGAGAAGCACACAATTTATATAGTAGAGTACAGAATTTAAGGAGGTTCGTTATGAAGAGGTTCGTATCATTAATTCTTTCAGTGTGTTTTTTGTTTTCGATAAATACTGTGTCTTATGCTGCTAACATAAGCAGCCGTAAAGCTAGCAATCCTGTTATTCAAAGCATGAATGATAAGTATCATGTTGATTTTTCGGGAATGTCGATAGATGAATTAAATAAGTTTATCGATAAGATGAAAGATGAAGATCAAACACGTGCATCTGGAAATTTGTTAAATAATACACAGCTTGCATGGTTGGCAGCTGCGCAAATTGCACGGGATAAGGGATATGAATGTGCGGCTCTTATGGTTGAATTCTCTGTATATAATATTGACTATTCTGAGAGTGTGACGGATTCTTCGACGCCATTGCTTGACAAGTTAAACACGACAACAGTTTTTAATAATTATAAAAACAAAGTACTTAATAGTGGCTTGAAAGATTTTAGTGGAGGAAGTTGGTCTTTTACAATTCAAAAGTCTGATAATGCAGATTTATTCTATGCATTGCATAGGGTAAGCACCTCTGGAACAGGCTTCATGATTGGTAATTCTATAATGTATTACTTGATTACCGTTCATGACACATTTGATTTTGCATATGACAACAACTATGACGACTTGTTTACTACTACAGTGAACAATTGGGCTTGGTTGTGCCAGCAGACGCATGTGTTGAATCCCATAGAGATAAATCTTAGCACGGCTATTGGATAAAAAATCAGTGGTATTTATTTTTTTGCGAAAGTAAAAGTTGAAATCTAAAATAAGGATGGCTCTAACGTATGAAAAATTTTACGGAGGTGTTTCCAATGCAGAGCAACTGATGTATAAGAAATCTTGTGTATACTCTAAAAGTAAAGAAGGAAAATTAAAATAGCTAGTGAAAAAATATCTCGTAGAATTTTTTTGAAAGCAAGTGGGATTGTGGCTCTTTCTTCAATGGAGCTTAACTCTGGGCTGACTGCTTTTGCAGATAATCAAAGTGATGGAAGCAAATCTCATATCGAGAGATACCATAGATACGATTTTGATACAAAAGAAGAATCTATAGAGGAAATTATAGTTGAAACCAATTCCTTCACGGATGGAGAGACAACTGCAGGCTATTTTCCAAATGGAAAGATTTCGGATATTGATCTATCCGATCTGTATGCGATTATCGGAAGCAATGATATCACTGTTGTTGATAATCCAACGGCAACACCATATTGTAGTACGGTATGCCTACAGATAACGACCAATAATGGAGGGACAAATTATGGTTCTGGATTTATGATTGGGCCTAATGCACTTGCAACAGCAGCACATAATCTATACAGTATAAATCTATACAGTATAAAGGAAAAAGCCTACGTTAAGTCGGTAAATGTCGCACCTGCTCGATCTGATAATAGTAAACCTTTTGGAAGCGAAAATGTATCGGCAAGTTCGATGATTGTTAGTGATTCTTATCTTGCTGGAACAAGTTCGGAGGATTGGGCGATTATTACGCTCAAGAATAATTTAGGAACGAAAACGGGATGGCTTGGGTTACATTGGCAGTCTAGCAATTATTCATCATCACAGTTGGTGTATGCTTATGGCTATCCGAGCCAAATAAATGGTGCCGATGCGAGATATCGGATGTGTAAATCTTCTGGGTATATTAGAAGTCAGACTTCAAAATATCTCAAGGGCGATTGGGATTTGACAGGTGGCTTTAGTGGTGGTCCTCTTGTAGAATATATTTCTGGAGCTGGGTATGTAGCTATCGGAATCCATAAAGATGGAAGCACAATTGATGGTTCTTCATATCCAACTTCTTATACAGGGGCATTGAGAATAACACAATCGCTTTATACGCTGTTCCTTTCATACAGAGGTTGATAAAATGAAATGCAAACGGAAGATTATGGTTGGCATAGCATTTGTGGCAGTGGTTCTCTGCATTCTATTTCAATCGAATACATTCGGAAGAAAAAAATCGGAACTTATAATTGAAGAAGTTGACCTGAAGAACAATTGTATTTATGCGACTGCAAAAAATCAATTATATGATACGGATGACAATTATATAATTTATGGCGTATCAAACTACTTGAAAGGAAATCTTCAGTTGTCGTATCTTAAAGAAGGCGAAAGCATTCTTGTGATATCAAACGGTAAGGTGTTGCTATCAGATCCGTATCAATTTGATAAAATATACAGTATTCAACTGTTGCAATAGCGTTTCATTTTCTCAATAAATAATATAAGCTATTTACAGCTGCCTCCTCTGTTAAGTGGTGGTGCAGTGCTTATTCTCAATAACGATGCGATTGATGAAAATGATAGACCTTTTTGGAATTTAGAATTTTCTCAATAATCAAGCCCCCAAAATGGCAAACTTGAAATCATCGAGAGATACATAAAATATAGGGTTAAATCGACTTTCGTGTCGAAAAAACAAGTGCTAGAAATAGCAAAATCCATTGAATTTTAGAATGACATTTATAAGAAACCAGTAGATTTGCCTGATATTTGTGATTTCTTTGACCGTTGGGCCATTGATTTTGCACTACATTGATTTTGCACTACTATGAGCAAAGGAAAAACTTAAAATAAGCAAACAACCCGCCATTTGCAGCGACTGCAAGTAGCGGGTTGTTTGGCCTATTTAGAGGTTAGTCTTTCAGTTTGCCATGGTCACAGCCAAGTGAGAGATAATGCTCAATCTCACCACTCAGCACAAGCTGGACGCACTCCAAGGGCTTGTTGTATAGTAGCCAATCAAGTTCAGCTCGCTGTGCCGGGGTATTGCCGTATTCGTCCTCGATGGCAAGGCAGTCAATGGCAATGGCAGAGCCATCAGCGAACTGGGCTTCCGCTCGGTTGGTGTCCATATTATAGTGCCAAGAACGTGCTTTTTGAGAACTATTCTGGTCAAAAATTCGATTTTGTTTCATTTGAATGCCCTCTTTGATGCTTTTATGATTTAGTTTTTTGACGAGATGAGGTCTCTTTTTTCTTTCTCTTGAGTCACCCAACCGCACTATCCTGCATCGCAACTGTTCACGATGCTATCCACATCCGGGCGGTGCATCAGCTTTTGCAGGACACCAAATTGCTTTTTGGTGGACGCAGACACCAGATACTGCCACTTTTGCGGCAGGATGGGCAAGTCTGCAATGCTCCACTTGACGTATTTGGCATCGTAGACATTGGGCGGTGCCAGCTCTACCAGATGACCCACGCACCAGCTTACCAGATAACCGTTGCCCTCAAGGTATCCATCCTGACGTTTGGTGGCACCGAGAACCTTGGCGTAGGACATGGCTACGGACGGTTTTTCCGCCACGATCAATTTTGCGATAAGAATCCCTCCAATCTGTTTCTGATTGCAATATGTACGGCGGCAAACGCCGCCTTAAAATCAGATGGGTTCGGTATCTTCCTCACCGGCTTCTTCCGGTTCATCCTCCACAGGAATTTCAAAATCGCCCTTGTCCTCGGTGTAGTTTGCATCGGGGTCAAGGGCTTCTTTTTCTGCCTGCTTTTTCTGCTTCTGCTTCATAAAAGCGTAGATGCTACCGCCAGCAGCTAGACCGACCAGAGCCAGAACGCCTAAGAATGTGGCAGCATACTTCGTAACTTTGCTGCCACCAGCCTGTTCCGTGCTGGATGCCGCCGCTTCTTCCGCAGCGTTTTTCGCATCTTCCTCGGCCTGTTTGCGCTCCTGCTCTGCCTGCGCCGTCGCTTCCTTTTCAGCGGTATAAGCATCAGCGGCATCTTCTTCCATCAGTGCCAGCAGGTCGGCTTCGTCCACCAGATTCATAAAGTGAACAGTCTGCTGCCCCTTGGCGTTGCGGTCGATGACCAGATAGAACGTATTGCCGGACTTACTGACCAGCGTGATGAACTGCTGCCCGGAGCCGTCCGAATAATTGGTGTGGTAGTCATCCACCAGCGTCAGATTGCCCTCCGGGGTCAGTGCGCCGGAAGTTTCGTCCGTGACGGTAACAGCATCTTCTTCGCTGCTGTCCGTCAGGACAGGCTGCTCGACTTCTTCAACAGGCTCGCCGCCATAGGCAAATGCGGGAGCCGCCATACCGACACACAGCACTGCCGACAGCAGCAGTGCGCCGACCTTATTCATCATCTTCATCCGAATCTTCCTCCTTGCTGAATGTGGCACCGACTGCGGACAGCGCAGCCGGGTTCGGGGTGGTGGTGGCTGACTGCCGCAGCAGGGCGGCGAGCTGTTCCGGCGTGACCTTGGCCGTGCGCACCATCTCGTTGACCTCGGCGGCTTCGGCCTCCTGAATCCGCCGCTCCAGACTTTCGATGCGATTGTTGATCTTGATGCGCCGTTCCTTCTCTTTTTCCAGTGAAGCGCGCAGTTTATCGAGTTTTTCGCTCATATTGTCCTCCTGTTATTTGGATAGCCGCCCGAATCCTGACAGGTATTTCTGCCAGTAGGACGAGTGGATATTGGCG
The DNA here is from genome assembly GCF_017377615.1 of Faecalibacterium sp. Marseille-Q4896. Lineage (NCBI taxonomy): Bacteria > Bacillati > Bacillota > Clostridia > Eubacteriales > Oscillospiraceae > Faecalibacterium > Faecalibacterium sp. Marseille-Q4896. Next base: position 23,833 of record NZ_JAFREG010000003.1, on the reverse strand, counting down.
TACTTGATGGGGTCTCCGGCACTGACCATCATACCGTTTCCGAGATATATTCCAGTATGGCTCATGCCGGGGGTGTCGTAGGTGCCTTTGAAGAAAACCAGATCTCCGGGCTTTGCTTCTGCTTCGGAGATGTGCTGGCATTTATTCCAAAGACCGTTGGCCGTGGTGCGCCCGACATTGTAGCCGTTCTGGTTGTAAACCCAACAGACGTAGCCGCTGCAATCGAAGCCGGTTTCCGGGGTGGAGCCGCCCCACACATAGGGCGTACCCACATACTTTTGGGCTTCCTTGTAGATGGCGGCAAATTCGCTGTCGGTCAGTGCTTCTGCCGGCACCTGATAGTCGATGCCCGGTGCGCCGGAGCCATCGGAGCCACCGGGCGGCAGACCGCCGTTGAACAGGTAGGGTCTGCCACCCAAGGTATCCTGAAAGATCTCGTACCGTTTCCACTGGTCGTTGTCCAGTTCCTCCCGGATGACTACCTCCAAGCCACGGTTCACCAGCTTGGTGTGGAAGATGCGGTACTCATAGGGCACCTGCGTAGGAATTGGGATTCCTGCCGGGCTGATGACCCACACGGTCTTATACCGTATCTGCACCTCCACCCATGTGGTCAGCTTGTACTGCTTCTTGAAGGTTTCCTTCAGCTTGCCCTGTACCTCCGACCGGGTGTAATCGTCATACAGAGTCGTGAGAAAAGAGGTCAACTGCCACGGGTCATGCTCGATGGCATCCAAATGATACTGATACTCGTTGTAGCCGGGGTGGTCGGTGGGGATGCGCTTGATCTTTTTGTCCAGTTCCTTTTCCAACTTCTTGTAGTCCTGTTCTGCACCACGAATATCCCGGTCCTCGGCAGAGTACATGGTCTGCCCGGATACCTGCGTGGTGCCAGAGAACAGAATGGAACAGGACGAAAATGCCGACATGACCAGCAGCAGGAGCAAAAGAAAAACGCCCACGATCACCAAAACGTGTGCGTTGCTCTTTGCAAAATTGGCAATGCCGTTGACGGCAGTGCTGACAGCCGACTTGCCCTTATCAATGACCTGCTCTACACCGGACTTAGTGGCAGATGCACCGCTGGATGTGGTCTTTTGCCCGCCAGCGGTCTGTGCTGCGGTGCCGCCCGACCGGGCAGCAGCATAGTAGCTTTTGCGAACGTCCTGTTTCTGCCGCCACCGGGAAAGCCAGTTGGAACCACCCTCGCCGCTGTCACTATGAATGACGTTGGCCTCTCCTGCATTTTGTACCTTGTCCGGCTCATGGGCAGAAGATTTTGTAGCTCTGAGCTTCTTTTTTGCTTGGAGCTTGGCTTTCTTCTTGAGCTTACGAGAATAGCGGCTTTTGGAAAAATCCGCAGCAGATTCTTCTGTTTTCAGTCCCTCGTTGAGAGCCTGCGTGCCGACATTATCATCCTCATACTGGTCAACTTCCCGGTGAGCCGCAGACCGGGCAATGGCCGAAGCGTACATCTCTCGTTTCTGGGCTTTTGTCATGCGGGATGCTTCGTCCGGAGTGATCTCGGCTTTGCCAAAGCGTAGATGTTGTGCTTTTTCGGCAGCTTTGTCGGCATCCAGTTTCAGTTTCTTTCGGGGCTGGGTCTGCTCCATCTTTTCCTTTTTCGGAGGGGAGCGTGTTGCAGTGCGCTCCTTGTCCTCCTCAAATTTCAGTTTCGGCTGTTTCTTATTCATGTTTTGCCTCCACAACTTCCGACAGGCGGGTGGTCAGGATGCGGTACAGCTCAAGGTCTTTCGGAAAATGATCCACAAAAGGAAGAATGACATTGCCAAAAAACAGCAGCCCTTCGCCCTCGCCGGAGTGGGTCACATAGGAAAGCTGATGGGGCGAAATATTAAGCTGTTTCGCAAGAATCTGCCGGTCGCCGTTGGCCTGATTCAGCATATACACAAAGTCCGAGTTCTCGAAAATGTTCGATACTTCGGGGCTTGCCAGCAAATCTTTGACGTTCTGCGTTAGGGCTGTCGGGATGCCGCCCCACTTACGGAAACGTTTCCAGATCTCCACGGAATAGGCGGCTGTCTGCTCGTCTTTCAGCAAAAGGTGGAACTCATCGGCGTAGTATCGGGTCGATTTGCCAACGGAGCGATTGGCGGTCACACGGCCCCAGACCTGATCCTGCACGATGAGCATACCGAGCTTTTTCAGCTGCTTTCCCAACTGCTTGATGTCATAGCAGACGATGCGGTTGTCGATATCCACGTTGGTGCGGTGGTTGAAGATATTCAGACTGCCCTTGACGTAGATTTCCAGAGCAGCTGCAACATGATGGGCTTCCGGCTCATCCTGCGTCAGCAGAGCATTGTAGAGATCTTCCAGCATCGGCACGGTTTCAGGACAGGGGTGCTCAAAGTAAGGAGCATAGATTTTGTGGACGCAGCGGTCAATGACCGTTTTCTCCACAGGCTTCAACCCCTCTTTGCCGCCGACTACAAGTTCGCAAAGGGAAAGAATAAAATCGGCTTTCAAAGCCAGCGGATTATCTTCCTCGGAGTAGTTGGCATTGATGTCCATCGGGTTGATATACTGGGTGCTGGAAGGGCTGATATGGATGACCTGCCCATGCAGACGTTCCACCAGTGGAGCATACTCCGACTCAGGATCGCACACAAGAATATCGTCATCCGTGACGAGAAAAGCATTGCAAATTTCTCGCTTTGCGCTGAACGACTTGCCAGAGCCGGGAGTGCCCAGAATCAGACCGTTGGGGTTTTTCAGCTTTTTGCGATCCACCATGATAAGGTTGTTGGACAGGGCATTCAGGCCATAATAGAGGGCTTCTTTGCCATTGTCGAACAGTTCCTGCGTGGTGAACGGAACAAAAATCGCTGTGCTGCTGGTGGTAAGGCCGCGCTGAATTTCGATCTGGCAGTCAGCCAGCGGCAGCGAGGACATAAGCCCCTGCTCCTGCTGAAAATCCAGCCGGCACAGTTCGCAGTTGTGCTTCTGGGCAATGCTGACTGCCTGAAACACGTTGGTTTCCAGTTCCTGCTCGGTCTTGCCGGTGTTCAAAACCAGAAAAGTGACAAGGAACATCCGCTCGTTCTGGCTCTGCAGCTCCTTCAAAAGTGCCTTGGCATCCCTGCCGTAAGTCGCCAAATCGGACGGAAGCACGTCCATATCGTATCCGGCGCGGACGGCTTTTTTCTGCTCTTCGATCTTGCTGCGGTCGAGTTCGGTGATGGTGTGCTTGATGGTTTTGATGGCCTTGTTCTGGTCAACAGACTGGATGTGCATGGTAACGATCTGGCTGGAATCCATGTCCAGAAAATCCTTCAGCAACTGGTCACTCAGGTCAGAAGCCGTGATATTCAGGAAGCTGACCGCCCCGAAGATGCCGCCCATCTGAAAGGTACGGCTGTTCTTAAACGCCAGTGCAGTGGGTGCAATGGCATCCTTTACGGAAAGGCCGCTTTTTACAAGGTCTTTCCAGTTGAAGTGGAACTTGTTGGCACCGTCCATGTTCAGCATCCCGTGCATCAGCCGCAGGCGCTCCGTACCGTCCAGCGGCTTTGCCAGAACGCCCAACCTGTGAAAGTTGTTCATCAGGTCGTTCTGGATGTGCTCCAGCCGCGGCTTGACCTGCGCCATGCTGTCGCCCTCGATGCCGTAGGTCAGGAACTTGGTCTTTGTCAAGCCGTTGTTGCCCTTGGAAAGCTGCTGCCGCAGCATCTGGCTGTACTCGGCGCGCACATCGTCAAAGCCATCCTGCTGGTACGGGATGCGGATGGACTTCTCGAAGTCTGCCGAATCGGTGGCGGTATTCACAAAGGACAGCTCAAAGTGGATAGAGCTGTCGAAAAAGTTGAGAAAACTGCACCATTCCTCAAAAATGGCGGTCTTATCCTCCTGCTGCGCCAACTGATAGTTGATATCCTGATACTGGATGGTGCGGGTGTAGTAGCCGGGACGGACACGGCAGGTGCCGTCCTCAAACATCCGCTGGAACGGGATGCTCTCCTGTGCCGTGCGGGGCACCGTGGACTTGGGCGGCTTTTTGCCATCCTTATTCTTTTTCAGAAACGGAATCACTGGAACCCTCCTTCATCAAAATCGAATAATAGTTATTAGTTTGGTACGGACGTACCTTCGGGCGAACAAAGCGCGCCTGAAAGTAGTACCGCAGAATCTTTTCGGCGGGCTGACCGTTCTTCTGGTACATGGCCAGAAAGAACATGGGCAGCATCACCGCCATCATGCCAAGTGTAGCGCCAGAGTTGCCTGCGGTATCCCGCAGAATAAAGAACAGCGGCACGCCAACGACTGCCGCTGCACCAAAACAGACGAGCTGCCGGGCGGTCAGGTTGAAGGCCACTTTGGACTTCACCTTGCTGAAGTCACGCGGCACGGAAATATAAGCTGCCAAAATTTCACCTCCGAATCAATGGGCACCCAGCAGAGTTTTGGCGACAGAGCTGGTCTTGAACAGCGAGAAGCAGAGCAGCACGGTATACCCCACGATGCTCCAGATCGAGTTGATGGCATCCCCGGATATGGCGACATTCTGAAGCAGAACAGCGTAGATCGCCACGCAGATCAGGATCAGGAACCCCTGAAATCCCAGCGCAAACAGAGAACGAAGATAATTCTGCCCTACATGGGATTGTTCGTGGTTGCCCCATGTTGCCATGGGCACCGGGGCAAGGCTGACCATCATGTAGATTTCAATCATTCTTCCGTAGACGATGACAAAAATCACAATGGACAGGATGCGCATGGTGATACCGATAAAGAAGGACTGCAAGAATAACCCGAACAGGGGGCCTACGTCCATGCTCATCATGCTGGATTGCAGCATGGAAAGACCAATGTCGTTGACCCTTGTGTTGCCGCTGATGATGCCGCTGGAATTTGCCACCACCTGCTGCGTCACATCGAACACCGCCATGATGATGTCGAAAGTGTTGGAGATCATCCAGACCGAAATGGCAGTTTTGAAGATCCATTTCATCAGCAATGCAGGCTCAAATTGTGCCATGTTGTTGTGCTCTGTTATGAGCTGAATCAGCTCATAACAGGCAATAAAGGTCAAAATCACGCCTGCAATGGGCAGCACCACATTGCGGGACAACGCCTCGATCATAGCAAAAACGCGCGGTTCAAAACTGGATGGTTTGGTGCCCACCTGCTGGGCGATACTGCCCACTTGGGTGTTCACATCATCGAACAGGCCGTTGAGATTGGACATGATTGCCGCTGTCAGCAGTGACTTGATCCAATCGGAGATTGCTTTGAGAACTGTTTCCACTCAGTGCCACCACCCATCAAGAAAAATGATTGATCAGGGTCTTGAGCAGGTTGAGCAAAAAGATAATGTGCGTCAGAAACTGCATAAAAATCGCCTCCATTTCAAGTAACAGTGAATATTCGTTTTGCAATGAGCTTCCTTTGTAATAAAGAATCCGTTTGCCACGGTGGGGCTGAAAGCTGCTTGCAAGTAATATGTAAGGGCGGCAAACGCCGCCCGGAAAAGATCAGCCGAACAGACCGCTCAGCAGGGGCACCAGAGTGATACCGATGAGTGCAACGCCGCCGCCAGCCATCAGCTGCTTCATACCCTGACTCTTTGCTTATGTGTGATAAAGAAGTAATAGAAGTGTAAAAAATTTTGCCTTTCCTATCCGATACTTGCCTTTGATATCGGATAGGGCGGGCGGTCATTCGGGCAAGTCCACTTTGCCGACGAAAGAATAGTAAATCTCAATATCCTGTCTGCGTGTGCCGTTTTCATCGTAGCTGCACTCATGCACAACGATTTTCTCTACAAACTCACGCAAGAGGGTGTGGGTCAGTTCTTCAAAGTTCATGTGCTTGCGGACAATGTTCATAAACTTTTCTGCGTTTACGGTAGCTTCCTGTGCTTTGGAAAGCTCCGCCTGTATTCTGGCAACACGCTCTTTCAATTCCTGCTGTTCGGCTTCATAGTCTGCCGAAAGCTCCGTGAAACGCTCGTCAGAAATGCGACCGCTTACGCTGTCCTCATACAGCCGCTTGAAAATAGCGGAAAGTTCACCGATACGCTTTTCGGCAGCTTCCAGTTCCTTTTTCTTGGCGGCGTTCCGGCGTTTGCCGCCGTCCTCGTTCTGCTCGATCAGCAGCTTCATAAACCGGGCTTCATGCTTTGCCGCATAGCTCGTCACTTTCCGTAGATTGGAGAGAACGCCCGCAGTCAAAAGGTCGGTGCGGATAAAATGTGCGGTGCAGTCATGGGTGCGCTTCTTGTAGTTCCCGCAGATATAGCAGTCCTGTTTCCGCTTATCGGTCTGGTAACGCTGCTGATACATGACGCTGCCGCAGTCCGCGCAAAAGAGCATACCAGAGAACAAGCCCACTTCATCATAGCGGTTCGGACGCTTGCGCTGTTTGCGTAATTCCTGCACACGCTCCCATGTCTGGGTGTCGATGATAGGCTCATGGTGGTTCTCGAAAATTGCCTGTTTCTCAATGGGATTTTCTATGCTGTGCTTGGTCTTGTAGGACGGTTTCTCCGTCTTGAAGTTCACCAAACAGCCCATGTACTCCCGGTTTTCAAGGATATGCACCACGGTATTTGTCGCCCATTTGCACTCATAGCCGGGGTGATAGCGGCGTGTGCTGCCCGTCCTGCGGTATTCCAGCGTTCCCGGCGTTGGGATTTCCTGCTCGGTCAGCATACGGGCTATCTTGGTCGGACCGTTCCCGGCAAGGCACAGACGGTATATCTGCTTGACCACGGGTGCGGCTTCCTCGTCAATGATGAAGTTTTCGTCCTCGTCCATGAGGTAGCCGTACACGGGTTTGCTCGTAACAGGCTTGCCGCTCATGCCTTTTGACCGTTTTACAGCTTTGATTTTCTTACTCGTATCTCTCACCAGCCATTCGTTGAAAATGTTCCGCAGAGGGGCAAAATCATTGTCGCCCTGTGCGCTGTCTACTCCATCGTTGATGGCGATAAAGCGGACGCCTTTTTGTGGGAAAATCATCTCGGTATACATTCCCACCTGCAAGTAGTTTCGCCCTAACCGTGACATATCCTTTACGATAACAGTAGCCACTTTCCCGGCTTCAATATCCGCAAGCATGGATTGAAAGCCCGGTCTTTGGAAGTTCGCACCAGAATAACCATCGTCCGTGTACCAGCGCAGATTGGAAAAACCGTTCTGCTTTGCGTAGGTTTCAAGAATACGCTTCTGGTTGGAAATGGAATTGCTTTCGCCTTGCAGCTCGTCCTCATGGGATAGTCTTGGATAAAGGGCAGTGATTTTCTGGGTGGTCTGTCTTAACATAAAATCCTCCGTTTCCGACAGCCAGCCCCACTATTCCGTATTTCGATTATACCACATGGGGCGGCTGTCTGTATAGCGGCTTCTGCTTCTTTACCGCCCGGTAAAATGACGATTTTTCTGTGCGGCTTGTAGCGTTAGGGCGAAAGCTGGGCTTTGTGTCCTGCGGCGGCTTCCGCCTCCAGCACTTTCATCATCTTATCGGCTGCGGTGTCGGTGGTATCTTTTTTGAAAAAGCCGGAAACGACAAGGACGGTGTTGCCCATGCGGATCTCTGTCACGCAGTCCGGGCGGCGTTCCGGGGTGGTGTTCTGCTTGTTCTCTGCCATAGGCAACTCCTTTCATTTCATCAATTCTTTTAGTCTGTTCAGCTTGGCTTGCGCCGTTTCACGGCGGAAGTTCTCTCCCGTAAAGAGGATAGGGGCGCACATTTCCAAAAGGCGGTCATAAATCCGGGCATGGGCGGTGTCCAGCGGATTTTGCAGGCTGTCCAATGTCAGATTGGTGGTAACGATTAAGGGCTTGCGGCTGCGGTAGCGGCTGTCAATCACATTGTAGACCTGTTCTAAACCGTACTCTGTGCCGCGCTCCATTCCAAAATCATCAATGATAAGCAGAGGAAAACGGCAAAGACGCTCGATATACTCGTTGCGCCCCTCAAAGCTGGCGGTCAGGTCATTCAAAATCGCAGAGAAGTTCGTCATGCGGACAGCGACTTCCTGCTCCATGAGGGCATTAGCGATACACCCGGCAAAATAGCTTTTTCCTGTGCCGACCTTGCCCCATAGCAGATAGCCGATATTTTCCTCGCGCATGATTTCCCAATGCTCCACATAGAAGTGTGCAATCTCCATTTGCGGGCATTTCCCGTTGTCGTTGGCGAAAGTCCATTCCTGCATGGTAGGATTGGTAAATCCCCGGCGTTTCAAGTCCTCCACGGTGTCAAGGTGCTTTCTGCGCTGTTCGGCGGCTTCACGCTCCAAACGCTGGGCTTTCTGGCAGTCACATTCTGCCGGGTGGCGGTCACGCCCAAACAGGGCGGCTTGCTTTTCCGGGAAGTAGACTTCTTTCGGAGTGTGACACTTGCCGCAGTAAAGCAGTCCGTCCTCGCCCGTGTAGTCCTCCGGCTGTGGGGTAACAGCCGTCATATTCAAAACTCGTTCTGTAAACAGATTACTCATAAGCTCTCGCCCTCCTTGCAGGTGTATTCGGGTATGCCCTGTTTCGGGGCAGCCTTTGCGGTATCGTCTGCCGCCCATCTGCGGATAGTGGCGGCGTGGTTTTTATATTTCTTGCCCGTGGACGCGATATAGCCGGAAAGCCGCTCAATGTAGTACGCCCATTTTTCGGGTAGCTCCGCTTGCAGTTCGGAAAGCTCCGTATCAGTCAGAAATACATTCTCATATCTGCCACAGCTGCGGGCGAGGGCTTGTCCCTTTAACTCTCCCTCTTTTTCTAACTCTATATCTATCTCTTTCTTTATCTCTATCTCTGGTGGACGAATGTCGGACAAATGTCCGCCATTTGTCCGCGGCGGCAAAAGTGCCTTATTTTCAAGCCTTGCGGCGCGTTTCCGTTCCGCTTCGGTAGAGGATTGACCGATCATCAGTTCGATGTCGGTCATATAAAGCAGCCCGCAGTCAAGCTGCTCCACAAGCCCTAACTGCTGGAAGATGGCTAATGCCCGTTCCACCGTCCCGATTTGGTGACGGGTCAGCGTGGCTATCATCTGGGCGGTATAGGGGATATGCTCGTCAAGCTGCAATCTGCCGCCATTTTTCAGCGATTTTAAGTACAGCTTCAAGAGGATATTGGAATACAAAATCCCGTCTTTCATGTCCTCCAACAGCACAATGGAATCGCTGTCGAAGAAGTTTTCTTTCAGTTTGAGGTAGTAATATTTGCGGTTATCTGCCATTGGCGGTGTCCTCCCTGTGTTTCCATCTCTTAGAGAAATACCGGGGGCAGAGGACGATAATCGCCCGGAAGCTCTGCTTGCAGCCGTGTGTGCAGCCCCGGCAAAGGTCATTGTAGGTAATACGGTTTCGGTGGTTGAGGAAAAAGCTCCATTCCAACCGCCGCTTTTTGCTCATGCGTGGCATTTCTCGCTCCTTTCTGCCGTTTCCGCTGGTATAAGCGGATAGGTCGGTAAAAATGTAGTTTCTCGGTGTCATTTTCGGGGATTTCCTGCGCTGTGCGCCCCGTTTCAAAGGTGGGCAGTATTGCGGATAGGGTGCAGGGCATATCCCTGTTTTGGTATCGTTTCGGGGCGGTTTTTAACGCTCATGTTCGTGCTTTTTCTCTCTGTCTTTCTCGCCTTGCAGGATTTGAGAAAGATTGCTTTTCACGGTATGCAGCTCCTTGACACGGGCTTTTTTCTCCCGGTATTCGTTGTAATGGGCGTTCTTTTCGGCGGTAAGCTGCTCGATTTCCGCTTGCAGGGCTTTATGGCTTGGCAGCTTGGAAACGCCATGCGCCCGGAAATAACGGGCGGCAGCGTCCGCTATGATAAAATCGCTTTCGTGCCGTTCCCGATAGGTGCTGCGGGCTTTCTCCGTTTTCTGTGCTTTCAGACCGTCACGGGCAGGCTTGGTCTTGGCATAGGCAAGCACCTGTGTCTGAAGCTCCTTTTTCTCCCGGATAGCAGCGTCCAGGGCTTTCAGCTTGGCGGTGCTGTCCTGTAAATCCGCATTGGCAGATACCAGGGCTGCGTCCAGCTCCTCCGGCGAATAGCCGTACTGCCCGTAGGCGGCAACGGTAGCCGCCATTTGTTTCAGATTGTGGACTGCCGCCCAGCGGTCATAGCCCGCGCCCTTTCCCTCCGCTCGCTTCGCTGCCCGGTCAACCATGCGCTGAATACCGTCCTTTTCCGGGGTGGTTTGGACAGCTTTTTTGCCCTGCAAACGCTCCCTTATGTTGCGGGGGTATTCGGGTACGGTTGCGGTCTGCTCGGCGGCTCTGTGGGCGTTCTGTTCCAAAAGGGCAAGAACGGCAGCGCGGTCAAAATCATCTCCCAGCTTGCGGGCGGTAATGGGCATTGTCCTGTCCGGCGTGAGGTAGGATAGCCGCCCTCGGCTCTCCTTGACAGTCACGCCCTGTTGCAAGAGAACGGCGGCGAACTCGCCATAGCTTGTGGCAGAGGACAGCGCGGTGCGTATGGCCTGCCGCAATTTTTCCTTGTCTGTTTCAAACTTCGTGGGCTTGGCTGGCTGCTCCTCGGCTGGCAAGGCGGCAGCTTCCTTGTCCAGCTTTGCCTGCCCTTTCCGCTGCGCCCAATACTCACGCTCGGTAATGCGGTTTTTGCTGCCATGCAAAAGGTCGATTTGATAGAGATTTTCCCGGTGGCACAGCTCCATGACTTCGACTTTGAAGTATTCCATCGCCGCGTCTGTGCAGCGGTGTTTGCACCCGGCGCGGGTGTCTGCCGGTCTGTCCATGTAAGGCAGGAACGGAACTTCCTCTATCCGCAGAGAATTGATAACGATATGCACATGGATATTGCCGCTGTGGTTGTGTCCGTCCGGGTGGGTGCAGACAATGGCTTGGTGTCCGGGAAACTGCTTCCGGCAAAATTCCTCGCCCAACGCCTGCGCCCGGTCTACGGTCAAACCGTTGTCCACCGCGTCCCGTGGGTCAAAGCTGATAATGTAGTGGTGGCTTTTTACATCTTCCCGCTTCTGGTTCTTCCCATAGCGGAGATTGGAGCGCATACAGGCAACGGCAAAATCCTCGTCGCCGCAGTTCAGCGTGGCTATTCGATAGTCCTCTCTGAGCATGAGCCGCCCGTTTTCATCAAGGGTGGGCTTCATGGTAAACTCGTCATGTTCAAAGGTGAGGTACTGCTCGGCTGCGCCATAGTCCGCATTTTTAGAGCTGATATGTTTGAATGTTGCCAACAGCGTCACCTACCTTTCGCAGGACTTCAAACTTCAAGGCAGCAAGGTCAGAAATGGCGGCGCGGACTTCAACGGACAGGGCGTTGTATGGTGTGCCGTACTCGTTGAGGGCGCGGGCAATCTGATTGAGGTTGCCACCGATTTTTCCGTATTCGGCGGTCAGCCTGCCAACGGCGGACAACAGTTCATCATTGACCGGGGAAACGGTAACGATGGGGCGAATGGTCGCCCGTGTAATGGCTTGCCGGATAAATTCGGATTGGCTCATGTCATAGTGTTTCAGCCGCTCGGTAAAGTCGGCGTATTCTTCCTCGGTCATGCGGGTTTTGACCACATGGCAGCGGTGGGGCGTGTTGTATTTTTTCTTCAAGCGTCGACCTCCTTTCTCGCCCGACAGGGCGCATGAGCAGGGTTTGGGGAAGGCACTCCCCAACAAGATTTACCAAAGGGGGCAAAACCGCAGATATGCGGATTTTGGCACCGTGGTAGAATCTTGCTCTAAAAAACTACCGCTTTCCTCTGCGGCTCTGGTTTGCGGATATACTGGCTTGCTCCACCAATATAGCGATTGCGGCGGCGTGTTCTGCCCGCTGTTCACCACTACAACGGTGAAAAGGGGTCGTTTTGGCAAACGCAGCGGAAATTTTTTTGTTTTCCCTGTCTGCTCCCTACAACAATCCGGCGGTGTGGTTTGCCAAAGATTTTTGAAAATGGGCGCAAAAAAAGCAGTAAACCTTTTCAAGATTTACTGCTTATCTGCCGCTGTGATGGGCGGCGGTATTAAATTGTCAGCCGTTTTTCAAATGGAATTTATCTGCAATCGCTTTCTTTCTGCTTTCCAATTCCTTTTCTGTAATCTTCCATAATCCTAACGCAATGATCTGCTATCTTTTGCATTCCGAGTTCTTCAAAAAAGGCAATTTGTATTTTCATCAGTTCTTCACAAACAGTCAACTTCTGCTCATCCATATTGCTAATAGCAAGCCATGGGAACGCTTTATATTTCTTAGTGTCCCCAATGAGAAAATTGTACCCTATCAACTCATTTTCACGGAAAACGAAATAGAATTGTGGGCCTGAACCTGGAACTGACTTTTCCATAATTTGCTGCATTGTTCTCACGCCGCCGTATGCCGGAAAAAAACCTATTCGCTCAAGAGCATTTAATATGTCAATCCTTTTATCTGTGGGTATGTCTCTATAATTGATAATCTGTTCCATTTGCTCTACCCTCATTGAAGTTTAATTTGTCAGGCTCTAATTATACAACTTTTCTGTTTAGCGGTCAAAGCGGAACTTCAACAGGCTTTCTATCAGTTGCCTGACGATATGCTCCTGCATATCCGTGTTAATCTGTCCGTCCATTTTCGCACAAGAGCGGACATATCCCGCATAATGGGATAAGACGGCGGCAACAGCTTCCGGGTCGCCCTCGCTTGCCTTAACGATTGTCTCATAGGGAAGTAGCTGGCTCATAGGACAAACCCTCCAACTCTGCCCGTAGCCGCCGTAAAATCATCTGAATACGCCGCCCGGTTGTGTTGCCAGCCCGTCCATATCTCCGTCCAATCGCCCTATGCGTCAATCGTTGGAAGTAGTACAAGAAAATGATTTCCTGTTCCATCTGTGATAGTGCGGACAGGGCTGCGGCAAGCTCTGGACTTTCCAAAAGCACCATCTGACCACAGACGAAAAGCGGATAGCTGGTCATGCCGGATTGCTCCGCAAAGTATTTTTCTGTGGTACTGAATGGATAGTGTTTTTCTTCTATCAGATATTCAAGCGAGATTTCCCGCTTGCGGCGGCTCCGTATGCTCCGGGCTGCGTCTATGGCAGCGTGGCGAATAACAGTCTTGCAAAAGGCATCGTGTGTATGCCGGATATGTTCTTGATACTTTTCGTGTTCGGTCATGGAAAATCCCCCTTTCTGAATAATGGCAGAGGGCGGCAGCATCTTGTGCTGTCGCCCTCTTGATTACCGAACAGCAAAGACGGGCGGGGCTGTCAACGGCGGCGCATTTGCGCCGTTCATCTTGACCGTTGACAGGCTCGGCTGGGTTTGCTATCTGCTCACGGCAATTCACTCTCATTGATAGGAATTGCCTCAAGTTCCGTATTCAAATTGTTCCAATAAGAGCCGATATCCGCACTTGTGAAATACTTAAAACCGCCTGCTGATGACTTCAATTCGCCGTTTTTAACCCCATAGCAGGAGTAAATCAAATCGTAGCTTGTTCCATCTGAGAGGTTAAATCTAAAGCTGGTCACATCTGCTCCGGCAGTTTCCTCAGTCGTTTTGTCTTTTAGGGATAAGCCCTTGAACTTATCATACAGGGTCTTTATATCATTTTCAGCAACAACTACTTTCTTTTCTGCTGATGCAGGCACTCCGTCATAGTGGTACATTTCAACGTTTTCGACATCTTCAACCTCAAATGGGAAGTCGATTTTGACAGGCTCATAAGCAATGTTTATAGGTAACAGAAAGAGAGCTGTAAAAATTGCAATGATACAAAGAGCGATGGAAATGAGAACAGCAATCGTTATCTTTTTTCTGCCTCTCTGCTTTTCTTTTGCCTCATGGCGCATAATAACGCTTTCGCTTTCTTCGTGAAGAACATCTTCGCTCGTGTGAGAAAGCAATTTCTGATAAATTGCGTTACAGTCAGCACAGGCGTTCAAATGCTCTTTTACCATCTCTGCGCTTGCTTCGCTGCAAGCACCGTCAACATACAGCGGAAGAATATCTCGAACAATATCGCATTGTTTACTCATGCTTTTCATCCATCCTTTCTTGAATTTTTAGCTTTGCACGATGATAAGTAACTCTCGCCCATGATTCTGTTTTTCCAAAAATTGCAGCGATTTGTGAAAAAGATAGTTCCCCGAATACGCGAAGCTGAAAGACTTCTTTGTATGGTTCTTCCAAACGGTGAAGAACGAGGTGTATGCGGAACGCCATGTCAGAATCTGCAACTGAGTTCTCAACATTTTCATTTGATGGCAAGTCATTGATTTCACTCACATCAGCTACTCGCTGACGGCTTCGCATTTCATCATGGTAAAGGTTTTTTGCTATGGAGCAGAGCCATGTCAATTCATCTGACTTACCTTTGAATTGTGATGTTGTAGAAACAGCCTTATAGAATGTGTTCTGCGTGATTTCCTCTGCTATCTCACGATTTTTGGCAAGAGAAATAGTATACGAGTATACCTGTAAATAGTAGGCTTTATAGAGCTTTTCATAGTCCATACTTGTCATCACCTCCTTCAGCTTCATAGGTTAGACGGAGAAATCGGAATTTCGTTACAAAGAAGTTTGAAATTTTTATACCTTTACGCTACTCTTGCTTTGTGCGGACTATTGGTAGACGCGCATTAACGGCAAGTAAAGAGATTGCTGTGTCAGCTTGATATGTTCAAATGCTAATTAAGTATAGCATACAGCTATGAATTTTTCTATTGCGTTCCCCTGACTTCGGAATAGTGGCAGGGCTGGCTATCCTTGTTTTGCTTTGTGCTTCTCTACCGTACATGAGCATTGGCAGAGGGGTTATCGCCGCCGTAACCTTCCATGAGGTTCACGGCACCCCACACACCCAGACCAGCGCCCAGAGCCACGACCAGAGTTTTCAGAACGTCCACTGCGCTGTTAAAGAATTCCATAGTAAAATCTCCTTTGGTTTGAAAAAAGCGACCCTGTACACACCTGAAATCCATTTGTTAAAGCGCCATAAGCTGCGGCGAGAGTTAATTTACTGGTGTACTTATGGATCAAACTGTGTTTATTGCGAGAGCGAATTAGCCGAACAGACCGGACAGCAGGGGCACCAGAGTGATACCGATCAGGGCAACGCCGCCGCCAGCCATCAGCTGCTTCATACCCTGACTCTTTATTGATGTGCGATAAAGAAGTAATAGAAGTGTAAAAAATTTTGCCGTTCCTATCCGGCACTTGGCCATTGTGTCGGATAGGTCGGGCGGTTATTCTGGCAAGTCAATCTTGCCGACAAAGCTGTAATAAATCTCAATATCCTGCCTGCGGGTGCCGTTCTCGTCATAGCTGCACTCATGCACGACGATTTTCTCAATCATTTCCCGCAAGAGGGTGGGGGTAAGTTCCTCAAAGGCAAGGTGCTTTCGGACAATCCCCATAAACTTTTCCGCGTTGACGGTGGCGGCCTGCGACTTGTCCAGTTCCTCCTGCAAAGCGGCGGCGCGGTCTTTCAGTTCCCGCTGCTCCTGCTCATAGTCTGCCGACAGTTCCATGAAACGCTCGTCGCTGATTTTGCCGTTCACATTGTCCTCATACAGCCGCTTGATTATGCGGCTCACTTCGGAAATGCGCTCCTGCGCCTGTTCAAGCTGCTTCGTGGCTGCGGCGGTCTTTCTCTTGCCGCCGATCTCGTTCTGCTGGATAAGCAGCTTCACAAAGCGGCTCTCATGCTTGGCGGCGTATTCGGTCACCTGCCGGAGATTGGAGAGGACACCGGCGGTCAACAGGTCGGTGCGGATAAAGTGCGCCGTACAGTCGCGGGTGCGCTTCTTGTAACTGCCGCAGATGTAACAGTCCTGCTTGCGGTTCTTGTTCTGATACCGCTGCTGGTACATCACATGGCCGCAGTCGGCGCAGAACAGCATACCGGAGAACAGCCCCACTTCATCATAGCGGTTCGGGCGTTTGCGCTGCTTGCGTAACTCCTGCACGCGCTCCCATGTTTCCGTGTCGATAATCGGCTCATGGTGGTTTGGGAAAATGGCCTGCTTCTCGATGGGGTTCTCTACGCTGTGCTTGACCTTGTAAGAGGGCTTCTCCGTCTTGAAGTTTACCAGACAGCCGGTGTACTCCCGGTTTTCGAGGATATGAACAACGGTGTTTGTCGCCCACTTGCACTCATAGCCGGGGTGGTAGCGGCGGGTGCTGCCCGTCCTGCGGTATTCCAGCGTCCCCGGCGTGGGGATTTGCTGCTCCGTAAGCATACGGGCAATCTTGGTCGGGCCGTTCCCGGCAAGGCAAAGCTGGTATATCTGCTTGACTACCGGCGCGGTTTCCTCGTCAACGATATAGTTCTCGTCCTCGTCCATGAGGTAGCCATATACCGGCTTGCTGGTAACGGGCTTGCCGCTCATGCCTTTTGCTCTCTTAACTGCCTTGATTTTTTTGCTCGTATCTCTCACCAGCCATTCGTTGAACAGATTTCGCAGAGGGGTAAAATCGTTGTCCATGCCGCCGTTTGCGCTGTCCACATTGTCGTTGACAGCGATAAAACGCACTCCCTTTTGGGGGAACAGCATTTCCGTGTAAAATCCCACCTGCAAGTAGTTTCGCCCTAACCGGCTCATGTCCTTGACGATGACCGTACCCACTTTCCCGGCTTCAATGTCTGCAAGCATGGCTTGAAAACCGGGCCTTTGAAAGTTCGCGCCGGAATAGCCGTCGTCGGTGTACCAGCGCAGGTTGGTAAAGCCATTCTGTTTTGCAAAGGTTTCGAGTATCCGTTTTTGGTTCGATATGGAATTACTCTCGCCTTGCAATTCGTCCTCATGGGACAATCGCGGATAAAGGGCGGTAATGAGGTTTTGGGTGGCTTGTCTTAACATAAAATCCTCCGTTTCCGACAGCCAGCCCCACTATTCCGTGGTTTCATTGTACCACGGAACAGGGCTGGTTGTATAGCGGCAAAAGTGTCAAATCCGCTTCTTTACAGCTTGTCAAATCGCCGGTTTTTGTGTAGCAGCGGCTTCCGCTTCCAGTACCCGCGCCATTTTGTCGGCGGCGGTGGTGGTAGTGTCTTTCTTGAAATAGCCGGACACGACAAGGACGGAATTGCCCATGCGGATTTCCGTCACGCAGTCGGGGCGGCGGGCGGTGCGGGTGTCGTGCTGCTTGTTATCTGCCATAGGCAATACTCCTTTCAGTCGGTAATCAGTTTCTTCATGCTCTCCATTTTCCGCTGCGCGGTTTCCTGCCGGAAGTTGTCGCCGGTAAAGCGTACCGGGACGCACATGGAAAGCAGGCGGTCATAAATCCGGGAATGGGCGGTGTCCTCCGGGTTCCGCAGGTCGTCCAGCGTGAGGTTGGTCGTGACGATCAGCGGCTTGCCGCTGCGGTAACGGCTGTCAATCACATTGAAAACCTGTTCCAGCCCGTACTCGGTTCCGCGCTCCATGCCGAAGTCGTCAATGATAAGCAGCGGATAGCGGCAAAGGCGGGAAATGTACTCGTTGCGCCCCTCAAAGCTGGCGGCAAGGTCACCCAGGATAAGGGCAAAATTCGTCATGTGGACGGGGATTTCTTTCTCCATGAGGGCGTTCGCGATACAGCCCGCAAGGTAGCTTTTCCCGGTTCCCACGCCGCCCCAGAACAGGCAGCCGATATTGTCGGCTCGCATATCCTCCCAGTGTTCCACATACCGGCGGGCAATCCCGGCCTGCGGGTTCCTGCCGTTGTCGTTCTCAAAAGTCCAGTCCCGCATAGTGGGGTCGGTAAAGCCCCGGCGTTTCAGTTCTTCCACGGTGTCAAGGTGCCTGCGCCGTTTCTCGGCGGCCTCCCGTTCCTCGCGGGCGGCTCTCTGACAGTCGCACTCTGCCGGGTGGCGGTCGCGGCCAAAAATAGCGGCCTTATCCGGCGTAAAATAGGCTTCTTTCGGCTTGCGGCACTTGCCGCAGTACAGTAAACCGTCCTCGCCGGTGTAGTCCTCCGGCTCCGGGGTGGTGGCCGTCATATTCTCCAAAACAGCGTTGATTTCGTTCTTCATAAACTCTCGCCCTCCTTGCATGAGTAGTCTGGTATGCCCTTTTTCGGGGCTTTCTTGGCTGCGTCCTCCTGCGCCCATTTGTAGATTGTGGCGGCATGGCTCTTGTATCGCTTGCCGCTGGACGCGATATGGCAGGATAGCCGGTCAATGTAGTAGTTCCATTTGTCGGGCAGGTCTGCTTTCAGCCCGTCCAGTTCTGATTGCGAAAGAAAGACATTTCCATACCGGCCATAGGCGGCGCGGGCGGTCTGTCCCGTATCTAACTCTCGCTCTCTCTCTTTTTCTATCTCTATCTCTTTCTCTATCTCTATCTCTGGTGGACAAATGTCCGCTTGATATGGTGGACATTTGTCCGCCCCGGCCTTTGGCAAGGCTTTCTGCTCCTGCAAAGCCAGCCTTGCCCGCCGTTTCCGCTCCCCCTCGGTAGAGGATTGGCCGATAAGCAGTTCAATGTTGCTCATATACAGCGCACCGTTCTGTAACGGCTCCACAAGCCCCAGCTTCATAAAAATCTGCAAGGCTCGTTCTACGGTGCCGACTTGCTGGCGGGTAATGGTGGCAATCATCTGCGCGGTGTAGGGGATATTTTCATCAAGCTGCAACTTCCCGCCGTTTTTCAGCGATTTCAAGTACAATTTCAAGAGAATGTTGGAATAGAGGATGCCGTCCTGCATACTTTCCAGCAGCACGATAGCGTCCTCGTCAAAGTAATTCTCTTTCAGCTTGAGGTAGTAGTATTTTCGGTTGTCTGACATGGTTCCTCCTTTGGGTGGATTTGGAGCGTTTGTACGCATTTAGAACGCCGTTTCCGGGGAAAAGGATAAATGTATCGCGCACCCTTTGACACCCACGAAAAAAGCCTTGATTTATGCGGGTTTGAAAGGCTCTAAAGCGTGACATTTATGCCTTTGTTTCCGCTTTCGCTCGGCAGCTTTGATTTTCTTCATGCGCCCGGCGCAGCTGGGGCAGTATTTCCCCCGGTTGGATTTGGGGGCAAAGGCCGCGCCGCAGACGGCGCAGCGTTTCCGGCTCCCCCGGTACAAGAGGGCTGCGGCCAGCTCCCCGTCAAGGGGCAGGACAGCCACACGGAACCACCGGCACATGAGGGAAAGGGAAATGCTCTGGACGCACACGCAAGGCTCCCCGTCGTCTAACAGCAGGCAGTTCCCCCCGTCGTAGTTACAGCACTCATGCACCAGCCGCCGCGCCCGCCGGTGCTGGCGGTAGTCCATGCGGGGCAGGTTATCGCTCATGGCTCTGCTCCTTTCTGCGGTGGGGTTCCTCCCGGCGCAAAATCTGGTCGATATTCCGCTTGACGGTCTGCAACTCCGTGTACCGCTGTTTCTGTTCGTGATAGGTGTTATACAGGCCGTCTTTCTCGGAGATAAGCTGCTCGATCTCGGCCTGCAACGCTTTCCGGGCGGGCAGCTTGGTAATGCCATGCGCCTTGAAATACCGGGCGGCGGCTTCGGCTATAATAAAATCGCTCTCATTTGCCTGCCGGTAGGCGGTGCGGGCTTTCTCGGATTTCTGCGCCCGCAGCCCCTCGCGGGTGGGCTTGGTCTTAGCGTAGGCAAGTACCTGTTGCTGCAACTCCTTTTTCCCTTGTAGCTTGGTTTCCAGCGTTTTCAGCTTGCCGCTGGTCTGGCGCATTTCCTGATAGGCGGTATCAACGGCGGCTTCTAACTGCTCCGGGGAAGTGAAACCGTATTCCTGATACACATTCAGCGTCGCGGCCATTTGTTTGAGGTTGTGCATGGTCGCCCAGCGTTCATAGCCCCGGCCTTTGCCCTCGGCTTTCTTCTGCTCAATGTCCACAAGCCGCTGCACACCGTCTTGTTTCGGGGCGGTTTGAGGGGCTTTTGTGGGCTGTATGCCAGCTTTCCCACGCCGGGGGTATTCGTCGGGTATGGCCGCGGCCTTTTCTGCGGCTCTGGCGGCGTTCTGCTCCAAAACGGCAAGGACAGCGGCGCGGTCAAAGTCGTCGCCCAATTTTCGGGCGGTAATGGGCTTTGTCCTGTCCGGCGTGAGATAGGACAGCCGCCCCCGGCTCTCCTTGACGGCCACGCCCTCCCGCAGCAGCAGAGAGGAAAAGTCCTCGAATGAGGTCGCCGCAGATAGCGCGGCGCGTATGGTCTGCCGCAGCTTCTCTTTGTTCGTTTCAAACTTGGTCTGCCGGGGCGTGATACCGCCTGCAATCATGGGGGCGTTCTGCTTGTCCAGCGCGGCCTGTCCCTTTTTCTGCGCCCAATACTCCCGGTCTGTGACGCGGTTCTTGCTGCCGTTCAAGAGGTCAATTTGGTAAAGCCCCTCCCGGTGGCACATCTCCATGACTTCGGACTTGAAGTAGCGCAAGGCCGCGTCGGTACAGCGGTGCTTGCACCCGGCTTTCGTGTCGGCTGGCCTGTCCATGTAGGGCAGGAACGGGACTTCCTCTATCCGCAGCGAATTGATAACGATATGCACATGGATATTGCCGCTGTGGTTATGCCCGTCCGGGTGGGTGCATACAAGGGCTTGGTGGCCGGGGAAATGCTCGGCGCAAAACTTCTCGCCCAATTCCTGCGCCCGGTCTACGGTCAGGCCGTTGTCCGGGCCGTCCCGTGGGTCAAAGCTGATGATATAGTGGTGACTTTTCACATCTTCCCGCCGTTGGTTTTTCTCATAGCGGAGATTTGCCCGCATACAGGCAACGGCAAAATCCTCCCCGCCGCAGTTCAGCGTGGACAGCCGGTAGTCCTCGCGGGGGATAAGCCTGCCGGTTTCATCAAGGACGGGCTTCATGGTAAACTCGTCATGCTCAAAAAGCAGGTATTGTTCGGCGGCTCCGTAGTCGGCGTTTTTAGAGTTGATATGCTTGAGTGTTGCCAACCGCGTCACCTACTTTCTGTAAGACTTCATACTTGAGGGCGGCAAGGTCGGCTATGGCGGCGCGTACCTCGCCGGACAGCGCATTGTAGGGTACGCCGTACTCGTTCAGATACCGGGCAATCTGGTTGAGGTTGCCGCCGATCCTGCCGTACTCGGCTGTGAGTTTCCCGACAGCGGAAAGCAGCTCGTCATTGACCGCCGACACATGGATAATTGGGCGTATGGCGGTGCGCCGTATCGCCTGCCGGAGAAATTCGGACTGGCTGATACCATAGGGCGCAAGCCGCGCTGTGAAGTCGGCGTATTCATCTTCGGACAGCCGGGTTTTCACAACGCGGCTGCGGTGGGGCGTGTTGTATCGCTTCGGCATGGGCTGTAAACCTCCTTTCACTTATCACAAAAAATAGGCTGGTCTGTTAGGTATTTCCGGGGCAGTTCTCGCAAAAAAACGGCCTGCCGAACGGAAATCTTTTTGCGGCGCAAGCCGCCATAGCAGGGTTTGGGGAAGGCACTCCCCAACAAGTTTCCCGCGAGGGACAAAACCGCAGAATTGCGGATTTTGGCACCGTGGTAGAAACTTGCTCTCCGTGACTGCAAACTTTCTCTCACTTCCGTCCGCCACTTTTTTGGAAAACTGCAACCACAAAAGTTTGTTTCTCTTTTTCTGCTACTACTAATCCTGTAAAGGGCATTCCTGCCCGCTTTCGCTAAAATGACACCGGACGCAGTGGTTTCTACCCGGTGTTGGAGAAATCCTTTCTCTTTGCCCTCTACTACGGGTAAATGCTCCAAATGCCAAACACCAGGGCAGAAAAATTCCCTCCTCGCTTACTACTACAACCGGCAGGGGGCAAAATGGCCGGGAGCGGAGCCGGACAACAAAAAAAGCAGTAAATCTTTTTCAAGACTTACTGCTTTCGCTGGCCGCGTCGGTGGCGGCTGGTATTCAGTTTTTATGACTTGTCCGGTGGTTCGTCAAGCCGGAACTTGAATTGACAGTCAATTAACCGCTGCTTTACATAGTCCTCCACCTCGGCGTTGACCTGCCCGTTCACTTTTGAGAAATAGCGGATATATCCGGCGTAGTGGAGCAGGACAGCGTTCACGGCTTCTGGGTCGCCCTCACGGGCTTTGAGGATTGTTTCATAGGGGAGAAGTCTACTCATACCGGCTCACCCCCATTTCTTCGCGTAGCCGCTGCAAGGCAAGCTGGATATGCCGCCCCGCTGTGCTGCGTGACCGGCCAATACACGCGCCGATCACGCGCTGCGGCTGGCGCAGAAAGTAATAGCGCAGGATTTCTTCCCGCGTCTGCTCCGGCAAAACAGAGATCGCGTCGGCAAGGGCGGCGTTGCAGAGCAGGACGGTCTGACCGCAGACGGTAAATGGGTATTCCTCGTCCGGCTCCGACGCGGCAAACTGGACAAACTTCTCGTTCATCAGATAGTCAAGGGAAACTTGCCGTTCCCATTGCCGTTTAAGCTTCAAAATCTTGTCCAAGGCGGCACAGCGGATAACAGTCTTGCAAAAGGCGTTGTACCTGCGCTGGATATATTCTTGATAGGCTATCTGGTCGGTCATGGAAATTCCCCTTTCTGAATAATAGTGCGGGGCGGTGGCACTTCTTGCTGTCGCCCCTTGATTGCCTACCAGCAAAGGCGGGCGGGGCTGTCAACGGCTGCGCATATGCGCCGTTCATCTTGACCGTTGACTGGCTCGGCTGGGTTTGCTATTTACCCGACAAACTTGAATTTATTTTAAGCTATCACGTTTTACCTTCTTAAGCCTTACTATCATTACCATAGGAATTTCTTTGTTGGTTTTAAAACATTCTTCATAAAATCCATCAATGACAAATCCAGCTCTAAAACAAAGGTTAAAAATATCTTGTATGGAACGATGATAATAAATCTGCTCTTTCGGTTGCCCTTCAATCGCTATATCATAGTAACTGTGCGGTGTCATATATTTTTCAGTCAACGTGACAAAACAAGGGTGTTGCGTTGCAAAGACAAAAATTCCGCTTTCCTGCAACAGTTCATAAACAGCCATAAGAAGTGGTTCAATATCCGTAATATCCATAATTGCCATATTAGAAACTGCTTTCGTAAAGGCTCGATTTCTTTTTAATTCTAATATACTTTTTCTATCGGTCGCATCCGCCACACAAAATTCAATTTGTTTTGCATATTGTGATTGCCGTCTTTTAGCCAATTCTATCATTTTTTTGCTGTAATCAAAAGCGACAACCGAAGCGCCTCTTTGTGCAAGATACGAAGAATAATTTCCATTGCCACACGCAATATCCAAAATGTAATCCGCAGGATTAGGAGATAGAAGTTCCGTTACTTTGGGACGCACTACCTCTCTGTGAAATTCATTAGATTCGTCACCCATTGCATTATCCCAAAATTGTGCGTTCTCCTCCCAGATTTTTTTACTTTCCTCTGTTCCCATGTTCTCTCCCACTCCCCAAATTTGCTTTTTTGCTTCCATTAAATCTTCCTTACTATATTCCATTGTTACCCTCCATAACTTCTGATTGTTGCCGTCTTGACGATTATGTATCTTTACATTACCTTCTGAAACATATGGCGCACCTTGTCCAGGCGGCTGTTTGGACGGCGGGGCTGGATGACCGGCTGACCGACAGCGGCCTGATATCCTTTCAGCTCTGTAAGGCATACGCTCCGCCCGTTGGTGTAAAAGGCCAGATCAGTACGGTATGCCTGTATACAGCGGGCGGGAATCTCGCCAGTAAAGACAACTTCATCCTTTTTTACCTGGGCCGTTTCGATGGTGGCACAGTATTTCGGTGCATCATGATAAGCCCTGGAAAGGTATTCCTGGGGCGCATAGAGGATGAAGGAGAGATAAGGTTCCAGCAGCTGCGTCCCCGATTCCTTCAATGCCTGTTCCAATACAATCGGGGCCAATGAGCGGAAGTCCGCCGGCGTGCTGACCGGACTGTAATAAAGCCCGTATTCAAAGCAAATCTTACAGTCCGTTACGTTCCAGCCGAACA